>NZ_JBQFVT010000001.1:0-977759 GCF_056539905.1 Ruegeria sp. AP7
CGATCAGATTGTCTTGCTTGCGCACGCCATAGTGGACTGCATTGAACCATTTGCCCGATTGGTTTGGGGCTGCACCGTGGGTCAGGTGACCACCTGCATCCAGGCTCATACCCAGAATCGTGTCGCCAGGTTTGATCAGCGCCTGAAAGACACCTTGGTTTGCCTGCGACCCCGAATTCGGTTGGACATTGGCGAACTCGCAGCCGAACAGCTGCTTGGCCCGATCGATAGCCAGATTTTCGGCAATGTCGACGAACTGACAACCGCCATAGTACCGGCGGCCCGGATAACCTTCGGCATATTTATTGGTCATGACCGAGCCCTGCGCTTCCATGACAGCGGCAGAGACGATGTTTTCCGATGCGATCAGCTCGATTTCATCGCGCTGGCGGCCCAATTCGGATGTGATCGAGCCAAACAGCTCGGGGTCACGATCGGCAAGGGATTGGGTGAAGAAACCGGTATCACGAAGATTGGCGTTCATAATGGCTCCACAGGGCTGGGGTTTATCTGGCGGATTTCCTATCGGAAACGATAGAATTCAGAAAGGCTGTAAAGCGACGAATTGGCCTGCTATGGCGTCAAGTCTGGCCTATTGCGGAAAGGTATGTTTGTTTCGGAACCAAATGTGCAGCACTGGAAACCATAAAACATGACCAAGAGAATCGCCTTTCTGGCCAGCGATGCCAAAGTGGCGCAAACTGCCCGAGACTCTCTTGTGGCGTGCTATGGAAACGCCGCACCCAGGGATGCGGATGTGGTTGTCGCGCTGGGTGGGGATGGTTTCATGCTGCAAACGCTGCAGGGTATCCAGCATCTGAATACACCAGTCTACGGCATGAACCGCGGGACCATCGGGTTTCTGATGAACGAATATGGCGAGACCGATCTGATGGCTCGGCTTGCCGAGGCAGAGGAAGAGGTCGTCAACCCATTGGCAATGACCGCGATTGATCAGTCTGGTCAAAAACACGAAGCGCTGGCGATCAACGAGGTGTCGCTGTTGCGTGCAGGACCGCAAGCAGCGCAACTCAGGATTAGTGTGGATGGGCGTGTTCGCATGGCCGAGCTTGTGTGTGATGGCGCATTACTCGCCACGCCTGCGGGTTCAACGGCTTATAACTACTCTGCGCATGGACCTATTGTTCCGATTGGCGCAGACGTGTTGGCGCTGACACCCATCGCGGCATTTCGCCCGCGAAGGTGGCGCGGTGCTTTGCTGCCGAAAATGGCAAAAGTCAGGTTCGACGTGATCGATGCTGACAAGCGCCCGGTCATCGTTGCGGCTGATTCAATCTCTTTTCCAGATATCGACTGGGTCGAAATTAGGTCTGAAACAAGCATCCAACACCGGATACTTTTTGATCCGGGGCATGGATTGGAGGAGCGACTGATTTCCGAGCAGTTCACATAAATGTGAGCGAATTGATAAATTTCCTGTCATTTGTGTGAACCAGTTCACATGCACACCGATAATGGTTTGTTAACTTCAACTTGCCCGGAGAACACGCCAAGGTGGAAGTGAGTGGCCATCTGACGGTGTTTTCGATTGATTGCGCAGTTTTTGCGCTGGCGAGGGTGGGTGGTGCTACGCTCGTCTTCTGAAATCCGGGCATATTTTATTATGCGGACCCCGGGCACAAAACCCCGGGGTCTATTTTTTGTAGCAAGCTGCTACGTAGGCACAAGTTGGACCTAATTGCTCATTTGCTCCCATAAAATCGGGGCCATCTGCCCAACGCGCTCTTCGATGGCGGCTGCGGCATCTACGGCCATGTCTTCGCGCCAGCGCCGGGCGGCGATCTGAATGTTGATCGGTTGCGGGCCATCCGGCAATTCCGCAAGGCGTGCGGGAACGCTGGCAGCGGGCAACCCCAGAAAGTTCATCGCATAAGAATATACTGCACAGCCCAGCACCTCATGAACACCCTCCGCGCCTTCGGTGTCTCGATCAGGCTTGAAAAATGGCTGCGGCAGAAATGGAGACAGGACTAACGGATAATCCTGCAGGAACAATGACCATTCGCGCGCATGGTGGCTGCGCTGCGCAAGGGCCTGAATCAGATCGTCTCCGACAATCGGGGGAAACTCTTGGAAATAAACTTCAAAAATGTCGCGGATGATTTGCGATCCGGCAGCTTCGATATCACCTTTCATCAAGGTCAGCACTTCGCCCATCAGCGCGCGGTAGCCCAACCTGCCGCATTCGAAAACATCTGGCGGATCAATCTCTTCAACCAGATATCCGGCATCGATTAAAGCATCCCGTGCCGTATCCAGCGCCTTGTCTACTTCTGGATGCAATGCGTAGCCAAACGTGTTTTTTGTGAAGGCGACCTTGATCGGTCCGTCTTGCATACTGTCGCGCCAGGGCAGGTGTACGTGAAAGGGATCCCGAAGGTCTGGTTCAATCAGGCTTGGCATAGACAGGTGTAAATCTGCGGCCGTTCGGGTAATCACCCCCTGAACCGACATCGACTGCGCCAGCATTCCCCGCTCGGCTTTTTGGCTTGGGTTCCACGCGGGTACGCGGCCAAGCCCCGGCTTCACCGTCACCGCACCATTGGCTGCGGCGGGAAAACGCAGGCTACCACCGATATCGTTGCCATGACCCAGAGCGCCTATTCCCGCCATAACGGCCGCGCCGGCGCCACCAGACGATCCGCCGGGTGAGATATGGCGGCCCCAGGGATTATGCGTGCGCCCATGAAGCGGGTTGTCCGTATCAGCACGGAATGAAAATTCGGGGGTATTGGTCCGCCCGATGACAATCGCACCTGCTTTATGCAAGTTTGAGACCACAGGAGCATCATCTGGTGCAATGGCATCCTTCAGGGCCACCACGCCATTGGTGGTTGCATGATCTTTCTGATCCACATTCACCTTGATCGTAACCGGAACACCATGCAGCGGACCAGCCAAAGCACCATCACGACGGGCACGGTCAAGAGCGGATGCACGCTCCATCGCCTCCACACCAAGATCTTCCACAACTGCATTCAACTCGGGGTTCACTTGATGCATACGCGCCAATGCATCCTTGACGACTTCCTCCGCGCTCAGATCGCCCTTTTTTGTCAGAACAGTCAGTTCGGTCGCACTCAGACGCCAGATCTCGCCGTTTGTCATGCTCGTCCTCCTCACCTCAACCTGAGGGGAGGCGGGACCAATGACAAGCCCCAGTAAGACAAAACGGAACCGCCCTTCATCTGGCCGAAAATATCCCGGAGCGCGAGGCAGAGCCTCGCGTTCGCGCTTTAGCGCAAATCAAGTGCGCCTTTTTGGTGCACTGTTAGATTCCATTGCAAAGTTACTGCGCGTAACCGATGGTTTGCAGGGCCGATTTGATCTCGTCCAGAATAACTGGATCATCGATGGTGGCAGGCATCTTGTATTCATTGCCATCCGCAATCGACACCATCGTGCCTCGCAGGATCTTGCCCGATCGCGTCTTGGGTAGGCGATCTACCACCACCGCATTCTTAAACGCAGCGACAGGCCCGATTTTGTCCCGGACCATCTTGACCACATCCGCCACCACATCCTGGTGGTTCCGTTCAGATCCGGCATTGAGGCACAAGAATCCAACCGGCATTTGCCCTTTTAGTTGGTCCGACACGCCAATCACGGCACATTCTGCCACATCGGGGTGCGCAGCCAGCACCTCTTCCATTCCGCCAGTCGACAAACGGTGGCCAGCAACGTTGATGACATCATCGGTGCGCGCCATGATATAAAGATAACCGTCTTCGTCGATCATGCCTGCGTCACCGGTCTCGTAGTAGCCCGGGAAATGCTCCAGATACGACTTCTTGAACCGCGCCTCGGCGTTCCAGAGGGTCGGCAGCGTACCTGGGGGCAATGGCAGCTTGACCGCGATAGCTCCCAGTTCACCTGGTTTCATGGGATGGCCACCTTCGTCCAGAATTTGAACGTCATAGCCTGGCATGGGCTTGGCAGGTGAACCCAATTTGATCGGAAGTTCCTCGATACCAAGTGGATTACCCGCGATTGTCCATCCGGTTTCGGTTTGCCACCAATGATCGATGACCGGGA
This sequence comes from Ruegeria sp. AP7, assembly GCF_056539905.1. NCBI lineage: Bacteria > Pseudomonadati > Pseudomonadota > Alphaproteobacteria > Rhodobacterales > Roseobacteraceae > Ruegeria > Ruegeria sp. AP7. Next base: position 4,057 of record NZ_JBQFVT010000001.1, read on the forward strand.
CATTCAACGCATCCTGCGCCCAGATGATGGTGTCCGGGTCGGCCCGCTCACCTGCAAGATATAGCGCCTTCAGGTGGGAGAGGTCGTATTTCGACATCAACTCCCCATTGGGGTCTTCGCGTTTGACGGCGCGAATGGCTGTCGGGGCCGTGAAAAAACTTTTGACCTTATGTTCGGAGATCACGCGCCAGAAGGTGCCAGCGTCTGGCGTGCCAACGGGTTTGCCTTCGAACACAATGGTCGTATTGCCATGGATTAGCGGAGCGTAGCAAATATAGGAATGCCCCACGACCCAGCCCACATCTGAGGCTGCCCAGAATACGTCACCTGGATCAACGTTGTAGATGTTCTTCATCGTCCAATTCAGCGCGACCAGATGGCCAGCGGTCGGGCGCACGACACCTTTTGGAGCTCCGGTGGTGCCCGAGGTATACAGGATATACGCCGGATCGTTGCCGTTTACAGGCACACATTCTGCGGGTTCAGTTCCGTATTGGAACCCATGCCAATTGACATCGCGCCCTTCGATAAGTTGTGCAACCTCCTGTTCACGCTGGAAGATTACGCAGAACTCGGGCTTGTGGCTGGCAAGATCGATCGCGCCATCCAACAGCGGTTTGTAGTGCACGACACGACCCGGTTCCATCCCGCATGAAGCGGCGATGATCGCCTTGGGTTTCGCATCATCGATACGCACGGCCAACTCGTTGCTGGCAAAGCCGCCGAACACCACCGAGTGCACCGCACCAAGGCGGGCGCAGGCCAGCATGGCCTCCAACGCTTCGGGGATCATCGGCATATAGATGATGACCCGATCCCCTTTCTCAACGCCTTTCGCGCGGAGCGCACCGGCCAGATTAGCGACCCTGTTGCGCAGCTCGACGTAGGAGATTTCGCGTTTGGTATGTGTGATGGGACTGTCATAGATGATCGCGGTCTGCTCGCCACGACCGTTTTCCACATGCCGGTCGACTGCGTTCCAGCACGTATTTACCTTGGCATCGCTGAACCATTCATAGAGAGGCGCATTGTCGTCGAACAGAGCTTTGCTGGGTTCTTGAACCCAGTCGATCCCTTTTGCCGCATCCATCCAGAATGCTTCGGGGTCGTTCTTCCAGCTCTCGTAGACGTCCTGATATGCCATGATGGCCTCCTCCCAAATTCCTCGCGTTTTGTGTTAGGCGCCGAAGGTGCCTCGGGCAAGCGACGCGGAATGCGGCGCGTCAGTTTATCGCAAAATCTTTGCAGAACCTTTCAGATTGGACTGCAAAGTTTTGCAAATTCTCTGATATTTATGACCTTCTAGTTGACCCATATGAGGTTTTGCAAATCTGCAAACTCATCGCTGCAAAAGCAACAGTACCAATAGAATCAACTTGGGCAACTGATCCGGAGCCCGGTCGTGTATATCCTCTTACCGCCGCGCCCGGCTTACCCGTAATGTGCCACTGGGGTTCCGGCGATGGCCGCCATGTTCAACAGCCCCCGGGCAGTGATTGATGGCGTTACGATATGGGCTTTGTTTCCCATCCCCATCAATATCGGCCCCACCTCTAGCCCGTCCGCTTTCATCTTGAGGATGTTACGCACCCCGCTTGCTGCATCCGCGTGTGCGAAAATCAGGACATTCGCAGCGCCATCCATACGCGAGTTCGGGAAAATACGTGCACGCAATTCAGGATCAAGGGCCAGGTCCAAGTTCATCTCGCCCTCATAGCTGAAATCGCGCGGCTCAGAATCGAGGATTTCAAGGCCCGCCCGAAGGCGCTTGCCCGATCCCTCTGCCTGATTGCCGAATTGCGATTGCGAACAGAATGCAATCTTCGGCTCCAGTCCGAACCGCCGTACGTGTCGAGCTGCGCCGATGGTCGTTTCGGCCAGTTCCTCGGGGGTTGGCAATTGCCGTACATGCGTGTCGGCGATAAATAGGGGGCCGTCTTCCAGAATCATAAGTGACAGCGCGCCGTGCGGGCGTAAATCGCCATCATCCAGAACTTGCTCAACATAATTGAGGTGCCAGCGGTATTCACCGAATGTACCGCAGATCATGCTGTCAGCCTCGCCGCGATGCACCATGATCGCAGCAATTGCAGTATTGTTGGTGCGCATGATGGCTTTTGCGAGGTCCGGAGTGACCCCCCGACGCTGCATGATCTGGTGATATGAGTTCCAGTAGTCGTAGTAGCGCGGATCGTCCTGCGGGTTCACGATCTGGAAATCCTGCCCAGGCCGAACCGTCAGCCCCAGTCGTTCGCATCGCGCGTCGATTACGTCCGGGCGACCAATCAGGATCGGGGTTTCCGTGGTTTCTTCCAAAATAGCCTGAGCTGCACGCAATACCCGCTCGTCCTCGCCTTCCGCAAAAACGATCCGCCGGGAAGCAACTGCTGCGGCTTCAAATACTGGCCGCATCAGAAGAGCCGATTTGAACACAGTCTGATTCAGCCGTTCTTTATAGGCTTCGAGGTCATCAATGGGCCGTTTTGCGACCCCACTTTTCATGGCTGCTTGCGCAACAGATGACGAAACGACACCGACGAGGCGCGGGTCGAAAGGTTTGGGGATCAGATAATCCGGCCCAAAGGTCAACTGCTCACCCTTGTAGGCTGCCGCAGCTTCAGCGCTGGTTGTCGCACGGGCCATGTCGGCAATTCCGTCGACGCAGGCGATTTGCATTTCGTCATTGATTTCAGTCGCACCAACATCCAGGGCACCCCGGAATATGAACGGGAAACACAAGACATTGTTCACCTGGTTCGGGAAATCGCTGCGGCCGGTTGCGATGATCGCATCTGGCGCAACTTCGCGTGCCGCTTGTGGCAGGATTTCCGGAGTTGGGTTGGCCAATGCAAAGATGATCGGGGTTTTGGCCATCTTTTCAACCATCTCGGGCTTCAACACGTTCGGTCCACTCAGCCCCAGGAACAGATCGGCATCCGGGATCACATCATCCAGAGTGCGCAGATCGGTTTTTTGGGCAAACTGGTCCTTGTGCGGGTTCATATCCTCGGCGCGGCCCTCATAGACCAGACCGTGAATGTCGCACAGCCAGATATTCTCGCGTTTGACCCCAAGCTTCACCAACATGCTGAGGCAGGCGATCCCTGCGGCGCCACCACCGGTTGAGACAACTTTGATATCCTCAAACTTCTTGCCTGCCACATGCAGGGCGTTCTTGGCAGCGGCGCCAACAACGATCGCGGTGCCGTGCTGGTCGTCGTGAAAGACGGGGATATTCATCCGCTCTCGGCACAGTTTTTCAACAATGAAACAATCCGGTGCCTTGATGTCTTCAAGGTTGATCGCGCCAAAAGTCGGTTCCAACGCGCAGACGATATCTGCCAGTTTTTCGGGGTCAGGCTGATCCACCTCGATGTCAAAACAGTCGATGCCAGCAAATTTTTTGAATAGGACCGCCTTGCCTTCCATCACCGGCTTTGATGCCAGAGCACCGATGTCGCCGAGCCCCAGAACCGCAGTGCCGTTCGAAACAACCGCCACCAGATTGCCGCGCGCAGTATATTTTTCGGCATTGGCTGCGTCGCTTTTGATCTCGAGGCTGGCTTCGGCCACACCTGGCGAATAGGCGCGTGCAAGGTCCCGGCCGTTTGCCATCGGCTTCGTGGCCTTGATCTCAAGCTTTCCGGGCTTTGGATGGGCATGATATTCAAGCGCAGCCTGTCGCAGGTTCGGTGTGTCAGACATCGGCAATTCAACTCCGTTCCAATATTCGTTTGATGGTTAAACCATTTCTCAACGCTTGGCTATGTCGCCTCGGATTGCTGTCGAAATAAGGTCTCACGGATACGTTAAGGGGTCGCTGGTTGAGATTTGATGCTTTGCTTCTATGTACAGTCAATTCCCGACAATCTAACGGGCCTCAGAAGCGACGGATCTGATTATGCGCAATAAAAACAAAGCTTGTGCTGATGCGCAAACGGCCACCGCTTTTGACAGGCTTGGCACCAAAGGGAGTGCCTTGGTTGGTTCGCTTTCTTTGGCTGTTGTTCTGCTTTGCGTGATCATGATCTGGCCTTTGCAGGCCGCAGCATTCAACCAAGAGGGCGGCTTGATCGAGACAATTTCAGCCACTGCGTTGCTGGCTGCCGGGCTGGTTGCGCTGGTGCGTTTTCCAGGCCTCTCACGCTTATATATTGCACTTGTCTGCCTACTGTTGGCCGAGCGCGAGCTGGAAGCAGAGGTCTACACCGAAGGCAGCGTACTTTTCGTCGTGCTAGAATGGCTGGATTTACTGCTTGATGCGACCACAGTCCGGATCGCTTTGGGCGTGATTGTCATTGGTGGTTTGCTTCGGCACGGGATACCAAACGGAGTACGGGCACTTAAGATCCGCGCACCATTTCTGATGGTCTTTGCCCTAGCCGGAAGTGTTGCGGTACTGGCGCAGATACTCGAAGAAGTCAGTGGATTTTTCTCGGAAAGCCTTTCGGTCACGATGGCTACACGCCTGTTCGTGCTGGAAGAAACGCTGGAAATGTACTTTTCAATTGGCATTTTGGCCGCTGTTCTGATCGGATGGCCAAAAATCAGATCCGAAGAGATACAGAATGACAAGCGATCCGAAAGACTTCCAGACGCGCGCTGAAATCCGCCTGCCGACGCAGGAACTCCGCAACGATATTCCGTTCTATACCATGGTGCTGGGGATGCGGATGGACATGATCTATCCAGCCGACGATCCAAATACCGCTGTGTTTTCCGGACATGGTTTGCGTTTGCGGATCGAGAAAGACGCACCCGAGTCTCCTGGGACCTTGCGCATTTTGACGTCTGACCCCGACAGGTTCGCTGACGGCCAGCGCAGTCTTGTCGCACCAAATGGCACCCGGATCGAAATTGAGGAACTGGATCCACCGCTGGTTATGCCGGAAACGGTTCATTCATTTGTTGTTCGCCGCCTCAAAGATCAGGCGCCTTGGATCATTGGGCGGGCAGGAATGCACTATCGCGATCTGGTGCCTGACAGGTTGGGCGGTTCGATCATCGCCAGTCATATCCGCATTCCCGATGGCGGCCCGGTGCCGGACATGGTGCATTTTCACAAGGTTGGGTTTCAGCTTATCTTCTGCATCCACGGTTGGGTGGACGTGGTTTACGAGGATCAGGGTGAGAAAATGCGCCTGACAGCGGGTGATTGCTTTATTCAACCGCCCGAAATCCGTCACCGAGTGCTTGAGGCATCGGACAACGTGCAGGTGATCGAGATTGGTGTACCGGCTGAACATGTGACCGAGATCGACCACGAGATGGACCTGCCAACACCACACTTCCGACCGGACCGGGAATGGCAGGGCCAACGGTTTGTTTATAATCAGGCCAAAGACGCGGAGTGGATACCTTTCCGTCTGCCCGGATATGTCTGTCGCGACACAACCATTGCCGAAAACACCAAGGGTGTCGCGGGTGTGCAGGTCGTCCGTCGCGGGCAAGGTCAGCCAATGTGGGCCAGCCACGATACTGATATCCACTTTACCTTTGTGATGGATGGCGAGGTCACACTTGAGGGTGAGGGGCGCGAACCCTATCGGCTGGAACAGGGCGACGCCTTCGTCATTCCACCTGGCATGAGAACTCGTTTGTCTGATCCAACTGACGATGTCGAATTATTAGAAGTAACGCTGCCCGGCACATTCAACACGACTCTAGGCTAAATGCTTGTGATTATCCGCGCTCGGGGGCTTCAAATTCCCCGGCGCTTTCATTTAGGGTATGACATTCTGACCAAGTGATCAAAAATTGGGAATCGTCATGTCTTTGAAAGATGCTGCTTTGGCTGTTCGTGAAAATGCGCACGCGCCTTATTCGAATTTCAAGGTCGGTGCGGCGATCCGGGCAGGTTCAGGCACGGTGTATATCGGCTGCAATGTCGAAAACGTAGCCTACCCAGAAGGAACCTGCGCCGAGGCCGGGGCGATTGCCGCGATGATCGCCGCAGGCGACAAAGAACTGACCGAAGTTTACGTGGTTGCCAGCAGTCCGCATCCGGTGCCACCCTGCGGCGGATGCCGTCAGAAACTGGCTGAATTCGGAAAAGGCGATGTGGTGGTCACTATGGCGACTGCCGACGGTCTGGAAACCAAAACCACAATAGCTGATCTGTTGCCGGGTGCATTTGGTGCCGCGCATATGAGGGACACCTGATCAGATGGATGCGCGTTCGATTATCGCCAAGCTTCGCCGTAACGAGATACCGACATCAGCCGAATTGCAGTGGTTCGCACAGGGGTTGGCCGACGGCGGCGTAAGTGACGCGCAGGCGGGAGCCTTTGCAATGGCGGTCTGCATGGGTGGGCTGGGGGCTCAGGGCAGGGCAGATTTGACGGTTGCCATGCGTGACAGCGGTGAGGTGCTGAACTGGGATGTTGATGGCCCGGTGATCGACAAACACTCGACTGGTGGAGTCGGGGATTGCGTCAGCCTGGTTCTCGCCCCGGCCCTGGCCGAATGCGGGGCCTATGTACCAATGATCTCGGGCCGGGGGCTGGGCCACACCGGCGGCACTTTGGACAAACTCGAAGCAATCCCCGGCGTGACAACGCAGATCGGCCAGACAAGGCTGGCGCAGATACTGAATGAGACCGGCGCTGCGATTGTCGGCGCTACGGGGCAGATCGCACCGGCGGATAAACGGCTATATGCGATCCGCGATGTGACGGCGACGGTGGAAAGTCTTGATCTGATCACTGCGTCGATCCTGTCAAAGAAGCTGGCCGCCAGCCCGGATGCGCTGGTGCTGGATGTCAAGGTGGGCAGCGGGGCGTTCATGAAGACGCTGGATGAGGCGCGCAAGCTTGCTCGGGCGCTGACCGAAACGGCAAATACCGCGGGGTGCCGGACCTCAGCGGTGATCACCGACATGAATCAACCGCTTGCTCCAGCACTTGGCAACGCGCTGGAAGTTGCCGAAGTGATGAAGGTCATGACCAGCGGGCAAACCTCACCCTTGGCCGAAATTTCTGCTGAACTGGGTGGCGTGTTGATGGCAGATGCGGGTATGTGCGCATCGGCGGAAGAGGGCCGGGCGCGGATCGCAGAAGTAATACGTGACGGGCGCGCCGCCGAACGGTTTGGCCGTATGATGGCCGCTGTCGGAGGGCCTGTGCACTTCGTCGATACCTGGGCGCGTTTCCTGCCCGAAGCAAACGTAATCCAAGAGGTGCCTGCGCCGCGCGATGGCTACATCTCTGCGATAGATGGCGAGGCACTGGGGCTGGCGGTGGTTGCCCTGGGTGGTGGACGCCAGGTTGAGAGTGATGAGATTGACCCGGCGGTTGGATTGTCGAATATCTTGCGGTTGGGTCAGCACGCTCAGAAGGGCGCGCCATTGGCCGTGGTCCACGCAGCCCGAGAAGATGCAGCGCGACTTGCGTCCGAGGCGGTATTGAATGCCGTAACGCTTGGCGATGCGCCAGTAGAACAACCTCCGCATGTACACGAATGGATCAGCGCATGAGCCGCGCTTTCCTTGTTGTTATGGATTCGGTTGGTATCGGCGGCGCACCAGATGCCAATCAGTTCTACAACGGCACCACGCCCGATACGGGTGCAAACACGGTGGCTCATATTGCGCAGGTCTGTGCCAAAGGGCGCGCAGAAGAAGGACGCTCCGGCCCATTGCATTTACCAAATCTCGACGCTCTGGGACTAGGCGCTGCAACGCGACTGGCCTCAAATGATGTCACGCCGGGGTTAGAAGCCAAACCAGCAGGTCTCTGGGGATGCGCGCGAGAGTATTCGCCGGGCAAGGACACGCCCTCTGGCCATTGGGAATTGGCAGGCGTTCCGGTGCCGTGGGACTGGCACTATTTCCCGGATACGACACCTGCCTTTCCCACCGAGCTGAGCCGGGCAGCGGCGCAGGCTGCAGGTACCGAGGGCATTCTGGGCGATTGCCACGCTTCTGGCACGGCGATCATCGCTGAATTGGGGGCTGAGCATATGCGAACCGGCTGGCCGATCTGCTATACATCTGCCGACAGTGTGTTCCAGATTGCCGCACATGAGGAGAGCTTTGGCCTCGACCGTTTGTTGGATTTGTGCAAGGTGCTTGCGCCGCAGCTTCACGAAATGAAAGTTGGCCGTGTGATAGCTCGGCCATTCATAGGAACACCGGAAACCGGATTTACCCGCACCACCAACCGCAAGGATTTTGCCATCGTACCCCCAAGCCCGGTGCTGACAAACTGGGCGCAGGACGCGGGTCGGCACGTGTACGCAGTTGGCAAGATCGGCGACATCTTCTCGATGCAGGGGATCGATACGTTGCGCAAAGGTTCGGATGCCGAACTGATGGCCCACCTTTCTGATCTGGTGGATGAGGCCGAAGACGGCAGCCTGACATTTGCCAACTTCGTCGAGTTCGACAGCATCTATGGCCACCGTAGGGACATCAGCGGCTATGCCCGCGCGTTGGAGTGGTTTGACCGCGAGGTCGGGGTCATACTGCGAAAACTGCGCCCGGGTGACCTGATGCTGCTGACCGCTGATCATGGCAATGATCCCAGCTGGATCGGAACCGATCACACGCGCGAACAAGTGCCGATATTGATTGCCGGACATGGCACAGGTGAAATCGGCCGAATCAACTTTGCCGATGTCGCTGCCAGTATCGCGCATCACCTGAATATCCCGGCGCAAGGACCGGGGCGGAGTTTTCTATGACAGCGGCTGACCAACCCAAGATCGAACTTCACCTGCATCACGAAGGTGCAGCGCCACCCGCCTTTATTCGTCAGTTGGCCCATGAAAAGCGCGTGGATCTGAGCGGGATCTTCAAGCCGGATGGTTCGTATGATTTTCGCGACTTTGCACATTTCCTCAGTGTCTACGAGGCTGCCTGCGAGGTTCTGAAATCGCCAGAGGATTTTCGCCGATTGACGTTGGCCATTCTCGAAGAGAGCGCAGCCAACGGGGTGGTGTATTCTGAAACTTTCCTTAGCCCCGATTTTTGCGGCGGAGGAGATTTGCATGCATGGAAGGACTATTTGACCGCGATCCAGGATGCCGCTGATGAGGCCGAGCGCAACTTCGGGGTTACGCTGCGCGGTGTCGTGACCTGTGTGCGCCATTTCGGACCCGAGCAAGCCAAGCGCAGTGCACATTGTGCGGCCGAAACTGCTGGTAACTGGATCACCGGATTTGGCATGGGCGGCAATGAATCTGTGGGAACTCAGGGTGAATTCAAATGGTCCTTTGAGTGCGCGCGCGAGGCAGGGCTGCAGTTGACCACACATGCCGGCGAATTTGGCGGCCCCGAAAGCGTTCGGGATGCAATTCGCGATCTGGGGGTCGAGCGTGTGGGCCATGGCGTCCGGGCGATCGAAGACCCGGACCTTGTGCATGAATTGATCGACCGGGATATCACATTGGAAGTGTGTCCGGGCTCGAACGTGGTTCTTGGTCTATTCCCCGATTTCGCATCGCATCCCATTGCGAAGCTGCGCGATTCAGGTGTCAATGTCACCGTATCTACTGATGATCCGCCGTTTTTCCATACCACGATGCGGCGCGAATATGAGATGTTGGGTGCAGCATTCGGCTGGAAGGCCGAGGATTTTGCAGCCCTTAATGTAACGGCCCTTAATGCGGCCTTTTGTGATGAAGAGACCCGCGCGCGGGTCAAGAAAAGACTGGAGACATCATGAGCGATCACCTGACCGTCGTCGACCACCCGCTGGTGCAGCACAAACTGACGCTCATGCGGGACAAGGGCACCTCGACCGCCGTGTTCCGGCAGTTGTTGCGCGAGATCACGTTGCTGTTGGCCTATGAGGTCACCCGCGAGATGCCGCTGACGACGCGCCACATCGAAACCCCGATGGAAGAGATGGACGCACCCATATTGGCGGGCAAGAAGCTTGCGTTGGTTTCGATCCTGAGGGCCGGAAACGGGATGCTGGACGGGGTGTTGGAGCTGATCCCCTCGGCGCGGGTCGGCTTTGTGGGTCTCTATCGCGATGAAGAGACGCTTAAACCTGTACAGTATTATTTCAAAGCCCCCGAAGGGCTGAAGGACCGTCTGGTCATTGCTGTTGATCCGATGCTGGCAACTGGCAACAGCTCGGCCGCAGCGATCGATCTGCTGAAGGAGCAGGGGGCCGCAGATATCCGTTTCCTTTGTCTTCTGGCTGCCCCCGAAGGCGTGGCTCGCATGAAAGAGGCGCATCCGGATGTCAAAATCGTGACTGCGGCGCTGGATCGTGAGTTGAACTCCAAGGGCTACATCATGCCGGGCCTGGGCGATGCCGGGGATCGGATGTTCGGCACCAAATAGGCGCTATTGCCCGCAGATATTCTGCAGCCGGACCCAATCGCGGTCCGGCAATACCTGTTCCAAAGTTCGACCTGCCATGGGGTCCGCCTCGATCAACCCGAGAACGGACTCGCCTGTGATGTCAACAGCATAAGCGTATGGTGTTGAGGGAAGGGCGGCCTGAGCGAACATTGCCAGCAGATCATCATCACTAATCTGTGTTTGAGGTTCTGCCAGGATTTCTTCGGTGTAGGTATCGACGATTTCAGTGGTCAACTCACCAGTCGTCAACAGTCGAAACGCGGTTGTTGGGCCCGTCCGATCTAACAGGTCGTCCAACGGTGCCTGTTGTGCCGCGCGAGCGCGCGCGGCGATAACATACCCCGCGGCAACGGCGGGGTCTTCATGATCCTCCACCAGCGCGCGATTCAGCAATACAGTCCCCCCCGGCAGGCTTAGGCTGTTGGACAAACCTGCGGGCAGAATCACGATCTGTCGAACACCAGTTCGTTTTGCAAGCCGGTCCAATGAGTCCTGCGCCTCGGGTGAATTGCATGCCTTGCCTGATACCCTTTCAATGCGCTGCAGGATCGTATCGCCGATCTCTTGCTGTTTGATCTCTGGCACGACTGAAACGACATGACGCTGCAAAGCGCCGGGCAACCACAGCAAAAGAACTGCCACAACGGCCAGCGCCACCCCCGCAACGCTGAGCCAGCGCAGACGACCGGGGTGCGGTCTGGCGCGGTCGATGGCACGTTGCAGACGATCGATGGCCTCGATCATCGTGGTTTCCGTTTCTGCAAGTTCCAGCGTTTCGCCAGGATCGCCGTCGGGACAATAGATGGCGGGATACGCACCCGGGTTTTGACGCTCTAACGCAGCCAAAGACCAATGCGTGAGCGCGCTGTCATTGAAATCCGAGATCGTCAGAGTGGCTTCGCCAATCGAAACCACAACCTCACGCCGCTGTTCATCGGGCGAAGGGCGCCACAAACCGGTGGCTTCGATCCGCTGGTACTGTTTGAGTGCGGTCATCGGTTAATGCTGCTCGAGTATTATTTTGCGCTAAGCTTAGCATGGCAAAAACCAGTGGCGCAAACCTGTTGCGTCAGGTTTGTGAAATGTGCTGATTGTAGCGGGTAGTTTTCTGGCCAGCACTGGCTAATCAAGCGCAGAGGCGGGAATGCAGTTACAACAACAATCCCATTCGATGCTGGCGTCTTTACTGATGGTCGCCTCGATGGCCATTATCGGCGTCATCGATAACTTTGTGATCCGGGTCGCCGAAAGCATTGGGCTATGGCAGTTTCATCTAAGCCGCGCGACGTTGATGTTACCCCTGATTGCGCTTCTTTCGGTTCTTGGCTTGGGCGGTTTGAAACCGCGCCGGTACGGCATCGTCGCGGTGCGTAGCGTATTGATAACCATGGCGATGCTTTTTTATTTTACAGCTCTGGCTCTGATGCCGATTGCGCAGGCGTTGGCAGGGCTGTTTACCTCACCGATTTTTGTGCTGCTGATTTCCGCGCTTTTTCTGAAGCAGCATATCGGCCCCTGGCGGATCGTGGCCGTTCTTTTGGGCTTTGCCGGAATACTCAGTGTTTTGCAGCCTGACCCCAATTCATTTGATCTCAAGACGCTGATCCCAGTAGCTGGAGGTTTTTTCTATGCTCTCAGCGCCGTTGTAACCCGCACGCATTGCCGTGATGAAAGCACCGTCGCCCTGCTGGCCGCGATGGTGGTGACTCTGGGATTGGCTGGGCTGATTGGTCTGATATGGCTGGCTGTATTTCCGGTTGATGTGCCCGAAGGCCCAGAGGGGTTTGCCATGCGCGGTTGGGTCTGGCCGATACATGAAGCCCTGCCTTGGGTGGTGATGCAGGCGATCGGGTCTACGATCGCCGTTTTCATGCTGATAAAAGCTTACCAATTAGGAGAGCCTTCCTACGTCGCCGTATTCGAGTATTCGGTCATGATATTCGGACCCCTCTTTGCATGGATTGCCTTTGGACAATCGGTAGGAGTGATGCAGATCGTCGGTATTGGCATGATCGCAACTGCAGGAATTTTATTGGCATGGAGAGAGAAGCGCGCTGCCGGAAAGCTGCCCAAAGCTCTGCCAAATTGAGAGCGTGTGTAGATAAAATAAAATTACTTGCATATCGCCTATAGTTTCCTGGTGTCGTGCAAAGCGATCTTTGCTGCCCACATTGTTCCGGTTGATCACATGAAATATGGCCAAAAGGTCCTTGTTTCGCCGCAATTGTGGCAAAACTTAGCCAGCTCGTGGCACATTAGCATAGTCAATCTGAACTATGTCGAAGTGCCAAGAGGGGGGCGCAAGTGTTAGAGTTAGTGAGTGTTTCGGGGTATTCGAAACGTGAGGGTCAAGGCCCGCAACCTGTTCAAGAGTCAGCCGTTTCAGTGCGCCGCGGTGGATTGCTGCATGGGACCAGGGTTGCAACAACCAGTGGCTGGAAGCCGGTTGAAAATCTGGTTTCTGGCGAACTGGTGCGAACGCTGGATCACGGGTTTAGAGAATTGCGCCGTGTCTGCGCCGATAGCGTTGTGGTTCCAGGGGGGGAACGCAGGCCAGAGTATCTGCCGGTCCTTGTCCCGGCTCGCGCCGCGTATAATGGGCGGCCGGTCTGGCTGATGCCAGAGCAGGGAATGGCGCTGGATCAGACTAAACTGGATCTGGGAATTGAGGGGCTCTCAATTGTTCCTGCGCGCATGCTAAGCGGTGTTGGCAATCTCAGATCAAATACTCCGGCGCAAACCTTTGATGTGACGTCGTTGTATTTTGATCAGGATGAGATTGTCTTTATCGAGGGAGGTTTCCAAGCCTACTGTCCTGCGGGAGGTATGGGACCGGTCTGCACATACGAAGTTGCCGACCAAGAAGATGCTGATCTGTTGATCGAAGCGGTGGCCATGAAAGGCGACATATCGGTTTTTGCAAACCCATTGGGTGCGCTTCCTGCGCCCATCCCGCAAGAACCAATATGCCCTATTCGCCCTCCCAAGGGCATCCGTCGTCCAGGGCGTCCAGGGCGGCCAGGGCGGCCTAATGCCCAGATCTTGTTTCTGCGATCGGACTGGCGCATCTGAACGTAATCTGCTGGCGCAAAACAGGTTGCGCCAGCAGTTCAATATCAGGCAGCTTTGGCCGCCGGGTTGAAGCGACCATAGAAACTCTGACCTTTCTCGGCCATTTCGCGCAGGAGCGGTGGGCACGCAAAACGCTCGCCATAGGCCTCGGTCAGTTGGTCGCAACGCTCAGCCGCATAGGGCGTGCCGATGATGTCCAGCCAACTGAGCGGACCACCGGACCAAGGGGCAAAACCCCATCCAAGGATCGCACCCACGTCGCCTTCGCGGATGTCTTCCAGAACACCTTCTTCCAACGCGCGAACCGCTTCCAAAACCTGCGCGAACATCAGGCGTTCCTGCACTTCGATCAGGTCGGGTTGTTCGGCAGCCAGCGGGTATTTGTCCTGCAAACCCTTCCAGTACTCGACGCGCTTACCCTTGTCGTCATAGTCGAAGAATCCGGCATTGGCCTTGCGGCCTAGACGCCCCTGTTCCTCCATCCAGAAGATCAGATCGTCCGAAGGGCTATCAGAATAGGCATCGCCCATCGCTGCTTTCGTGGCCCGTGCGATCTTGGCCCCGAGATCGATTGAGGTTTCGTCCGTCAACTGGATCGGTCCTACCGGGAAACCCAACTGCCGCGCGGCATTATCTATCAAGATCGGACTGACGCCCTCGGTGATCATCCGAGCACCCTCGTTGATATAGGGGATGATGCAGCGGTTGGCGTAGAAGAAGCGTGCGTCGTTGACCACGATCGGCGTTTTGCGGATCTGACGCACGTAATCCAGTGCTTTTGCCACTGCCCGATCGCCAGTTTCCTTGCCCTTGATGATCTCAACCAGGAACATCTTCTCAACTGGTGAGAAGAAGTGGATGCCGATGAACTGCTCAGGCCGCACACTCGCCTTGGCCAGATCGGTAATCGGCAGAGTCGAGGTATTCGAGGCAAAGATGCAATCCTCAGGGATGATCGCTTCGACCTTCTTGGTCATCTCGGCCTTGACGCCCGGGTCTTCGAACACGGCTTCGATAATCAGATCGCAGCCTTTGAGGTTCTCTAGATCGGGGGTCGCGGTGATCTGGCACAGCATGGCCTCTTTCTTCTCAGCCGTAACCTTGCCGCGCTTGATACCCTTGTCCAAATAGGCCTCGGAGTAGGCTTTGCCTTTGTCGGCTGCTCCCTGATCACGGTCGATCAGAACAACTTCCATGCCCGCTTGAGCCGAGACCAGAGCAATGCCTGCGCCCATCATGCCAGCACCCAGAACGCCGACCTTCTTGACCCTCTGATCGGGCACATCCTTGGGCCGCACAGCGCCTTTTTCCAGCGCTTCCTTGTTCAGGAACAGCGACCGGATCATCGCCGACGAGGACGGGTTCATCAGGACGTTTGTAAACCAACGCGCCTCAATCTTCAGGGCGGTGTCAAAGTCAACCAAAGCGCCTTCGTAGATTGAACTCAGCAGAGCCTTGGCGGCGGGGAATGCACCTAGGGTCTTGCCGTTCACCATTGCGCTTGCGCCGACGAAGGTCATGAAGCCTGCAGGGTGATAGGGCGCACCGCCGGGCATTTTGTAGCCTTTCGCATCCCATGGTTTGACCAGATCGGCATCCTCGGCGTTCAGAACCCATTCCTTGGCCGCGGCAACCGGATCGTCCGCCACGGCGTCGATCAGTTGCGCGCCTTTGGCCTTCTTTGAGTCCATCATCTTGCCTTCCAGCAGCACCGGAGCCGCCGCCATTGCACCAACCATCCGGCTGTAGCGCATGGTGCCGCCGCCGCCGGGGAAGATGCCCAGAAGGATTTCAGGTAAGCCGATTTTAGCTTTGGGATTGCTGGTCATCACGCGGTGATGGCAGGCCAATGCGATCTCGGTCCCGATCCCAGCACAAGTGCCGTTGATGGCGCAAGCCACTGGTTTGCCGCCTTTTTTGGACTTGGGGTCCATGCCCGCCAGCTCCAATCGACGCAGGATGTTGTGGCCGCTCATGACAAAGTCGAACAAAGCCTGAGCCGGCTCGTCTCCGGCTTCCTGACGGATCGTGGCGAGGGTGCTCAGATCCATGCCGCCCGCAAACGACCCTTCCTTACCGCTGGTGATAACAATCCCTTTGATCTCATCATCTGCCAGCGCCTGATCGATCAGTTCACCGACCAAAGTAAAAGCCTCGCGGCTTAGAACATTCATGGATTTGCCCGGAACGTCCCAGGTGATGAAGGCAACGCCGTCGGCGTCTTTGCTGAGGGTGAAATCAGTCATTGTCATCTCCAATCTGGTCAGCCGTCAGCGGGCTGCCGTCTTTGCGGGTAAAGCGAAAGTCGTCGCCCTCAAACTTCACCATCATGTCTATGTCGCTGTAATAGCCGGTCTCGGTCGGGGTCCGTGTGCCCACCACCAGAAAGGATGCGGGCGCGTCGGTTTTGTTCACAAGGTGATGGCCATTTGCGTCACCTGCAGGCCAGGCGGCGCAGTCACCGGGCAGCATCTCATGCTCGCCATCATCATCGATCAGCACACATTTGCCGCTGAGCATGATGGCAAACTCGTCCTGCTCCATGTGGTAATGGCGCAGCGAGGACAGGCCGTTCGGTTCCAGCCGTACGATGTTGACCCCAAATTGCGTCAAACCGTTCGCATCGCCCAAGGGTTGGACGTAGCGGTCATCGCCCGCTCTTGCCAGTTTGCCGGGATAGCCCGAACCGTTCCGAAACGGTATTTTGGAAAGATCAATTTTAGGCATCAGACACGCTCTATAATGGTTGCCGCACCCATGCCGGACGCGATGCAGAGTGTGGCCAGACCGGTTTCTTTGTCCTGGCGCTCCAGCTCGTCCAGCAGCGTACCGATGATCATCGCACCAGTCGCACCCAGCGGGTGACCCATCGCGATCGAGCCGCCATTGACGTTTACCAGCGCAGGATCGACATCAAATGCCTGCTGAAACCGCAGTACGACCGAGGCGAAGGCTTCGTTCACTTCGAACAGGTCCAAATCGCCGATCTTCATGCCGTTGTCGGCCAGAATCTTCTCGGTCACAGGAACAGGGCCGGTCAGCATGATCGTCGGGTCGGTACCGATCTTCGCGGTCGCCTTGATGCGCGCGCGCGGCTTCAGGCCGTATTTCTTGCCGAACTCCTTGTTGCCGATCAGTACAGCCGCCGCTCCATCCACGATGCCCGAACTGTTACCGGCGTGGTGGATGTGATTGATGCGCTCAAGATGCGGGTACTTGATCATCGCAACCTTGTCGAAGCCCGGCATTTGCTCGCCCATCATCTGGAAGGATGGGTTCAGCGCGCCGAGGCTCTGCATATCTGTGCCGGGGCGCATGTATTCGTCGCGGTCCAGAATGGTCAGGCCGTTCTGATCCTTGATCGAGATCACCGACTTATCAAAGCGGTTGTCTTCCCACGCAGCAGCCGCGCGTTTCTGAGATTCAACGGCCAGCGCATCCGCATCGTCGCGGCTGAACCCATATTCGGTTGCGATAATGTCGGCCGAGATACCTTGCGGCACAAAATAGGTTTCCATCGCCAAAGACGGGTCAACGGCAATCGCCGCACCATCGCTGCCCATGGCCACCCGGCCCATCATCTCGACACCGCCTGCGATATAGGCTTCACCTGCGCCGCCTTTGACCTGGTTTGCGGCCAAGTTCACGGCCTCCATGCCCGAGGCACAGAAACGGTTGATCGCCAGGCCGGGGATCGATTCATCCAGATCCGAAGCCAGAACTGCTGAGCGTGCCAGACAGCCACCTTGCTCCATCACCTGCGTGACGTTGCCCCAGATCACATCCTCGACGGCGTGACCTTCCAGATTGTTGCGCTCTTTCATTGCGTTCAGGGTCAGGGCCGACAGACGCACCGAGGTTACCTCGTGCAGGCTGCCATCCTTGCGGCCCTTGCCGCGCGGAGTACGCAGGGCGTCATAGATATAGGCTTCGGTCATGGGGTCTTCTCCTTAAGCTCGATCCGACGGATTGCCGGGCATCAGGTCGTAGGGGTGTTTCCAGCCGGGCTGTTCGCTGAGGCGCGTCAACCAGGCGTCAATGTTGGGCCAGTCAGCACGATCAAAGCCGAATGGTTCGGGGTAATAAAGGTAGCCGCAGCAGCTGATGTCAGCATTGGTCACGCCGTTGCCAACGATCCAGTCACGGCCGTCAAGATGGGCATCCAGCGTCTGATAAGCTGCCTTGAGGCGACCCTGATTGAACGCGATCACATCCGGGTTGCGGTGCTTTTCGGGCAAAAAGTTGATCAGGAAACGGGTCAGCCCGGCCATTGAGCTAAGCTTGTGGTTGTCCCACAGAACCCATCTGAAGATCTCGTAATTTTCATCACGATCTTTGCCGCCGAATTTTCCTGATTTTTCCGTCACATAAGCCTGAATCGCGCCGGACTGACTGGTGCGAAAATCACCGTCCACCATCACGGGGGCTTCACCCATCTCATTCACTTCTGCCCGAAATTCAGGGGTGCGCGTCACACCCCCGAAGAAATCAACAAAGACCGGCTCCCAGTCCAGACCGGACATTTCCAACGCAAGCGCGGCTTTGTAGCTGTTTCCGCTTTCACCAAAGCAATGCAGTTGAATGGTCATGAATGCGCCCCTCCCAAGGCAAAAAGATATGTTTTCGGTGCTACCTTCAGTGGCCAGCACGAAGTTTTAACGTTTTCGAGCTTCCAGCTCTGAATTAAATATGCGCAGCCTATGCGTCAGGTTTTCGTGATCGATCACGCTGTTGAAGTTCTCAAAAAGGAACGACAAAGCCTCACCTTCATCCAATCCCGCCTCTCGTGCGAAACCGCGGAGCTTACGGTAGCCGTCCTCAGTCATCGCGACCGGAAATCGGCGGGTCAGGCGAAAGCGTTTTGGCATCTTGTCTCCTCCATTGGTGGGCTCGGGTTGCTATAACCGAGCCCACACTGAGATCAGAAGTTCGCCGCGTCCAGTGCCATCACCGTGTCCGCCCCTGTCTGGATGCGGGCCAGATGCATGGCTGTCGCGGGCAGGCGGCGGGCCATGTAGAAGCGACCGGTGTTAATCTTGGTCTCGTAGAACTCTTTGTCCGAGGCTCCACCCGCCAGCGCGTCCTGAGCGGCCTTTGCCATCTGCGCCCACATCAGGCCCAGGCAGACATGGCCGAACATGTGCATGAAGTCGTATGACCCGGACAGAGCGTTGTTGGGATTCTTCATGCCTTCCTGCATGAAGTACATGCCAGCGGCCTGCAGGTCCTTGGAAGCGGCCTTCAGCGGTTCGATGAAGGCTTTATCGTAAGCTTCTTCCTTGCCGCCGTTTTCCTTGCAGAAGCTTTTGACCATCTCGAAGAAGGCCATGACATGCTTGCCGCCGTCCTGGGCCAGCTTCCGACCCACGAGGTCCAGCGCTTGAACACCGTTTGCGCCTTCGTAGATCATCGCGATGCGGGCATCGCGGGTGTATTGCGACATGCCCCATTCTTCGATGTAGCCGTGGCCGCCATAGACCTGCTGCGCCTGAACAGTCATGTCGTAGCCTTCGTCAGTCAGGAAGCCTTTGATGACTGGCGTCAGCAGTGAGATCAGCCCGTCCGCGTCTTTGTCTCCCGAGCGGTGCGCCTTGTCGATCATGGTCGCGCCCCACAGGATGAACGCACGTGCACCCTCGGTGAAGCTTTTTTGATCCATCAGGTTGCGGCGGATGTCGGGGTGCACGATCAGCGGATCGGCGGGGCCGTCCGGGTTTTTCACGCCTGTAACATCGCGGCCCTGCAGGCGATCTTTTGCGTATTCCAAGGCGTTTTGATAGGCCGCTTCGGCCTGAGACAGGCCTTGCATGCCCACACCTAGACGCGCTTCGTTCATCATGGTGAACATGGCGCGCATACCTTTGTGCTCTTCGCCCAGCAGCCAGCCGGTTGCCTCGTCATAGTTCATGACGCAAGTCGAGTTGCCGTGGATGCCCATCTTCTCTTCGATTTTGCCGACCGAAACACCGTTGCGCTCGCCCAGCGAACCGTCTTCGTTCACGATGAATTTGGGGACGATGAATAGCGATACGCCCTTGATGCCTTCGGGACCGCCAGGGATTTTGGCCAGCACCAGATGGATGATGTTGTCAGCCATGTCGTGATCGCCAGCCGAGATAAAGATCTTCTGGCCGGAAATCTTATAGCTGCCATCGTCCTGCGGTTCCGCCTTGGTGCGCATCAGGCCCAGATCGGTGCCGCAATGCGGTTCCGTCAGGTTCATGGTACCGGTCCATTCGCAGCTGACCATATTGGGCAGGTACTTGTTCTTCTGCTCGTCAGTGCCGTGCGCCAGAATGGCTGAGGCCGCGCCGTGGGTCAGGCCCTGATACATCACAAATGCCTGGTTCGCGCCCGAGAACATCTCACCCACCGCTGTACCGATGACATAGGGCATATTCTGGCCGCCATACTCTTCCGGCATGTCGAGGCCCGTCCAGCCGCCTTCTTTCATCTGCTCAAAGGCGTCTTTGAAACCTGTGGGAGTGTACACAATACCGTTTTCCAACCGGCACCCTTCGGTGTCGCCCACCACGTTCAGCGGGTGCAATACGTTGGAGGCAACCTTGCCAGCCTCTTCCAGAACCGCGCCGGTAAACTCGGCTTCCAGTTCGTCATAGCCGGGGATATCCGACTGTGAGATTTTCAAAACGTCGTGCAGGATGAACTGCGTGTCTTTGGTTGGCGCGTTGTAGACGGGCATGTGAAGCTCCCTTAATTCATATGTCCGGAGGCGGGTTTATTCAGCCGCCTTCTTTTCCTGTTTCATCGAGGCGATCACCTTCTCGCCCCAGCGCAACTGCTCTTTCAACTCGTCGATGGCCTGTGTCAGCTCTTCGCGGCGCGATTCCATGTCAGCAAGGCGCTCGCACGCGATTTCATATGTGCGGGACATCTGTGTCAGCTGTTGGTCACCCACGTGATACAGGTCCAGAAGCTGGCGGATTTCTTCGAGGCTGAAGCCAAACCGCTTGCCGCGCAGGATCAGTTTCAGGCGTGCACGATCCCGTTTGGTGAACAGGCGTTTTTGGCCCTCGCGGATCGGAAACAAAAGCTCTTTGGCCTCGTAGAACCGCAATGTGCGGGGCGTGACATCATATGTCTCGCACATTTCGCGGATGGTCAGCAGATCTTCGGTCATGGTTCAAACTCTCATCACTGGCGTCATGCAACCTGAGTTGCGCAGTCGATGAGCGTTTTACAACACACAAGTGACGTTTACGTAATGCGGACGCTGCGTCACAAATAAGTTGACGTAACATCCGGTCGCGTAAACAGGGGTTTCGGCAATTTTGTTGCCGTAAGGGAAGGGGGCTATTTCAGCAATTCGACAGTCTGATCGCGCAATTGCTGCAACGCATCCATCGCCTCATCCAACTGCGCGCGTTGCTGACGTAGCTCTTCCATTTGTCGATCTGCCATCTCGATGAAGGTCGCCATCTGGGCCTGATCGCCCTGATCTTCGTAGATCAGCAACCACTGGCGAATCTCTTCCAGAGGAAATCCAAACTTGCGACCACGTAGGATCAGTTTCATTCTTGCGCATTCACGAGCACCATAGAACCGCGACCGACCTTCGCGGTCCGGTTGCAGCAACTCGATATACTCGTAATAGCGCAGGGTGCGCGGGGTCACGTCGAACTCGGCGCACATCTCTTTGAATGACAAACGGGTGTCGGACATTCTGGGTCTCCTCGGCTGCAACCTAGGGCGTCGTTGCGGCAAGCGCAACAGGTGGGCTTGCCCTTGGCGTAAACGCAGGCCCATAAAGGGGCGGCTATAAGGATAGGACCCAACCCCATGGTCGATAAGACAGTTTTAGCGCGGCAGTTCATCGAGGCGATTCCGCATGCAAAAGCCCTGGGGCTTGATTTGACCCACATCGGAGAGGGTGAGGCCGAAATCTCGATGCCCTACAACGAGCAACTAATCGGCGACCCCAGAACCGGAGTAATCCATGGTGGCGCGGTTTCTGCCATGCTTGATACTTGCTGTGGTGCTGCGGTGATGAGCCACCCATCGGCCCCCGGAGGAACCGCTACAATCGATCTTCGTATTGACTACATGCGGGCCGCGACGCCCGGTCAAAGTATCCGGACGCGGGCGACCTGCTATCACATCACGCGCAATGTGGCCTTTGTTCGTGCGACGGCGACGGATGATGACAGCGACCGACCGGTTGCTACTGCCTCTGGCGCATTCACCGTGGAGGGGCGCTGAGATGGCAAGACCTCGCCCCGAACCCATGCAGGTAGTCAAGCAACGCCGTGATGCCGCTCTGACCGCTTTGGTCGAAGGTGTGCCGTATATTCGGTTCCTCAACATTACATTCGACCGGCGTGGGGACGAACTGACAGGTGTACTGAATTTCGATGAGAAGTTGATCGGCAATCCCTTTCTGCCTGCCATCCACGGCGGTGTGACGGCGGCGTTCCTGGAAGTCACTGCCGTTATCACGCTGAGTTGGGAGCATATGTTCCCCAGGATTGAAAGCGGTGAGATCGGTGCCGAAGATATCTTGACCGACGAGAATATCCGCTTTCCCAAAACCATCGACTTCACGGTCGATTACCTGCGGTCTGGCTTGCCGCGAGACGCTTATGCACGCGCATTCATCAACCGATCGGGTCGACGTTATGCTTCTGTCCGGGTCGAGGCTTGGCAGGACAACCACGCCAAACTCTTTGCGCAAGGCACCGGGCATTTCTTAATGCCGCAGCCTCCGACAAAGCCGTGAGCTTGGAGGAGGCCAACGCGCCCATCACCCATCGGCGCGTCTTGAAAATCGCGATGCCGATCGTGCTGTCGAACGCGACCGTGCCGATCCTTGGCGCGGTCGATACCGGCGTTGTTGGCCAGATGGGGCTGGCAGCACCTATCGGGGCAGTGGGCATGGGTGCTGTTATCCTGTCGGCGATCTATTGGATTTTTGGCTTTCTGCGGATGGGGACCACCGGGCTGGCCGCACAGGCGCGCGGAGCGGGCGATACAGCAGAAACCGGAGCTTTGCTCATGCGCGGCTTGCTGCTGGGCGCCTCGGCCGGATTGGTCTTTATCGCTGCGCAGGTTTGGCTGTTTCTAGGCGCCTTTGTACTGTCTCCAGCCAGCGCCGAGGTCGAGTCTCTGACGCGCGCCTATCTGGAAATTCGCATCTGGGGCGCTCCGGCCACGATTGCCCTTTATGCGGTGACAGGCTGGCTGATCGCAGTCGAACGCACGCGAGGCGTATTCATCCTGCAGATCTGGATGAACGGGCTGAATATCGCGCTGGATCTATGGTTCGTGCTTGGCCTTGGATGGGGTGTCGAAGGCGTTGCCATTGCCACTCTGATCGCCGAATGGACAGGCCTTGCGCTGGGCTTATGGCTGTGCCGAGAGGCGTTTGGCGGCAAACAGTGGCGGGATTGGCCGCGAATTTTTGACCCAATGCGTTTGCGTCGGATGATGCAGGTAAACGGTGATATTATGGTGCGCTCGGTTTTGTTGACCGGGGCATTCACAACGTTTCTATTTGTCGGTTCCGATCTGGGCGACGTGAATTTGGCGGCCAATCAGGTGCTGTTGCAGTTTCTCGAAATCACTGCCTTTGCTTTGGACGGCTTTGCCTTTTCGGCTGAAGCTCTTGTCGGAGGAGCTGTCGGCGCACGCGACCGCCGCAAGGTCCGGCGCGCGTCGGTCATGGCTTCGCAATGGGGCGTTGGCGGGGCCATCGGGCTAGGGCTGGTGTTTTATTTGGCAGGGCCGGCGTTGATCGATCTGATGTCAACATCGCCCGAGGTTCGGGCGACAGCACGCGAATATCTGTTCTGGGCTGCTCTGGCACCGGTCATCGGGGTGGCAAGCTGGATGTTCGATGGTATCTATATCGGCGCCACCTGGACCCGCGATATGCGCAACGCGATGATCCAGTCAGTCGCGTTGTACGTGGTGGCGTTATTCATGCTGGTGCCGACGATGGGCAATCATGGCCTCTGGGCCGCGCTGATGGTCTTGAACATCGCGCGTGGGCTTACGCTTGGTTGGCGCTATCCTCGACTTGAGGCACAGATCGCCTAAAGCAAGCCCAGCAGGTTTTCCGGCGGGCGTCCGATAGCGGCCTTGTCGCCTGCGATGGCCAACGGACGTTCGATCAGGATCGGGTGGTCGGCCATGGCCTGAATAAGCTCGTCATCGGGCGAGGTCTTGGTCAAACCCAGCTCTTTGAACGTCTTCTCTGCGGTGCGCATCATGCTAATCACCGGGATATTCAGCTTGGCCAGAACCGTCCGGATTTCATCAGCCGAGGGCGCGTCTTCAAGATACTTGCGCACCTCAGGCTGTGCACCGTTTTCCTGCAGCAATGCCAGCCCCGCGCGGGACTTGGAGCAGCGCGGGTTGTGCCAATATTCGATCATAGCCAGTCCTCTCGTTTGCTGCCCACCGCCTGCGCGACCGAGGTGTATCCGTCGCGTGCCAGCAGGTCATCCAACCCCTGCGCGATTTCAGCGGCCAGAGAAATCCCGCCATAGACCATCGCCGTGTAGAACTGCACTGCGGACGCTCCGGCGCAGATCTTGGCATAGGCCTGTTCTGCCGTGCTGATGCCGCCAACCCCGATCAGCGGGATATCTGCGCCCGTCAACTGGCTGAGCTGCGCCAGCACTCGCGTCGATTTCTCGAACAGGGGCGCGCCGGATAGGCCACCGGCCTGATCCTTGTGTGCACTGCGCAGGCCATCGCGCGACAGCGTGGTGTTAGTGGCGATCACCGCGTCCACGCCGGTTTCACGGGCGACATCGGCGATATCCTGCAATTCGGCCTCGGTCAGGTCCGGGGCGATTTTCAAGAAGATCGGGATCGGGCGGGGCAGCGCATTTCGGGTTTCGATCACATCACTCAGTAGCGCAGATAGCGCCGCTTTGCCCTGCAAGTCCCGCAGCTTTTCGGTATTGGGTGAAGACACATTGACGGTGGCAAAGTCCAGATGTGCGGCGCAATGGGCGAGCACTTTGGCGTAGTCACCTGACCTATCGTCACTGTCCTTGTTGGCCCCAAGGTTCAACCCGATCACCGCGTCCTTGGGGCGCTGCGCCAGACGCGCGGCCATGACCTCCATACCTTCATTGTTGAAACCAAAGCGGTTGATCGCCGCGTGGTCTTCGGTCAGGCGAAACAGGCGCGGCTTTGCATTCCCGGGCTGTGGGCGGGGTGTCACCGCGCCCACTTCAATAAACCCGAATCCAGCACGCGAAAGTGGTGCCAGTGCCTCACCATTTTTGTCAAACCCCGCAGCTAGTCCAACGGGGTTTGGCAATTCCAGGCCTGCAACACCGGTTTTAAGCCGATCCGATGTGACCGGCCCGGGCGTTGGTGCCAGCCCCGAGGTCAGGGCCTTGATCGAAAGCCCATGCGCGATTTCAGGGTCAAGGCGGTGCAGGGCGGCCAACCCCAGTTTCTCAGTCATTTTCATCCGAAGGAATCTCCACCTTCTGTCGGCGCACAACGGATCAGGCGCGAGGTTTCAACGGCGGCTTGCCGGTGCATCACGGCAGCGCGATAAGCTGGGTCGGTCACCATCTCAAGAAACGCATGGGCGGTCGGATAGCGGGCGATAAACACTTCGTCCCATTCTTCATCCTGCGGCCCGATAAGCGTAGTCTGAAACGTACCGCGCCAAAGGATCGTTGCACCTATGCGGGCGATGATTGGGGCAGTCTCTGCCCCGTAGTTGCGGTAGGCTTGCGCTCCGGTCAACCCAGCACTAGCCAGCGGATGATCCGACGGATACTGTGCTGTCTCGCGGAACTTCACCAGGTTGAGCATCTCGATCGGATGGTCACGGTTGAGGTCTTTGAATGCCTCAAACTGTTCCCGATCCGGGTCGATGAGGCGGGTCATTCCATCCCCTCCGGGAACCGGTGGGCTTGACCATCAAAGAGCAGGTCTTGCGACCAAATCACGTCCGACATTCGAATTTGACGATAAAGGTGAGGAAACAGCGCGCCGCCGCGCGAGACCTCCCATTTCAGATCGTCGCCCATAGCATCGGCATTACATGCCAGAAGTGTTAACCCCGCGATACCAGCGAAATGCTTGGCGGCAGTCTCCTCAGCCTGCTCTGCGGTTGAGAAATGGACGAACCCATCTGTCACATCAATCGGAGCCCCGTTCGAGGCTCCGTGTGCCTGCAAGTCGGCCCACTCGTCGGCCCGGAAAATCTTGTAAATCAGCATATCGGTCTGATGCCTTGCGCGGCTGATGGAATCAAGCTGGATTTCCCCCTTTGACTCTTTGCTGCGCAACGCGCACGATCACGACAAAACAACGATAGGGAGTTTTGAGATGTTCACCCGATTTTTAACTTCGGTCGCTGTATTGGGCCTGACAGCCGGTATGGCAGCGGCCGAATACAAGCTTACGATTCTGCATACGAATGACATTCACAGCCGCATCGAATCCATTAACAAATACGATTCGACCTGTGACGCCGAGGGTGAGGCCGAAGGCAAATGCTTTGGCGGCGTTGCGCGCCTGAAGACAATTGTGGATGCCAAGCGCGGCGAATTGGCGGACGAAAATGTCCTGCTGCTGGACGCGGGCGATCCGTTTCAGGGTTCGTTGTTCTATACGACCTATAAAGGTGCTGCCGAAGCAGAATTTATGGAAGCCATCGGTTACGATGTGATGGCGGTTGGCAATCACGAGTTCGATGACGGCCCTGCGGGCTTGGCCGCTTTCGTAGATACGGTCAGTTTTCCTGTGATTTCTGGCAATCTGGACCTGTCTTCTTCGGCTGAACTGAAGGGCAAGGTGGATAACCACGTTGTACTGGACGTCGGCGGCCAGAAAGTAGGCATCATCTCAGCCCTCGCAACGGATACCGTTGAAACTTCGAGCCCGGGCAAAGACGTCGTTTTTCAAGACGAAATTGAAAGCCTTCAGGCCGATGTCGCTGCCCTGCAGGACGAGGGTGTGAACATTATTATCGCGCTGACCCATGTGGGGCTGCCCAAAGATATCGAGATCGCCGAGAAAGTGCCGGGTCTGGACCTCGTAGTTGGCGGGCATTCGCACACATTGCTGTCGAACACGAATGAAGACGCCGCAGGCGCCTACCCGACAATGGTGGGCGACGTCCCGGTGGTTCAGGCCTATGCGTATTCGAAATATCTGGGTGAGATCGTGCTGACATTTGACGATGACGGCAACCTGATTTCGGCAGAAGGTGAGCCGATCCTGCTGGATGCCTCGGTCACTCCAGATGCAGATATCGCGGCGCGTGTCGCGGAAATGGGCGCCCCGATTGAAGAGATGAAGCAGCGTGTTGTTGCCAATTCTGGCGCGACCATCGAAGGATCTCGTGATGTTTGCCGTGTGCAGGAATGCGAGATGGGCAATCTGGTTGCGGACGCGATGCTTGCGCGTGTGGCAGATCAGGGTACTCAGATCGCTATCGCCAACGCTGGTGGGCTGCGTGCTTCAATCGATGAAGGCGAAGTGACCATGGGCGAAGTTCTGACGGTTCTGCCGTTCCAGAACACGCTCTCGACCTTTGAGATCAGCGGCCAGGGTGTCATCGACGCACTTGAGAATGGCGTGAGCCAGGTTGAAGAGGTCAAAGGTCGCTTCCCGCAGGTGGCGGGCATGACCTTTACCTGGGATCCATCGGTCGCACCGAATGAAGGCCGGATTGTCGAGGTCATGGTCGCCGACGGTGACGGCTTTGCGCCTATCGATCCGGCGGCGACATATCTGGTTGTCACAAACAACTATGTCCGCAACGGTGGTGACGGGTACAGCGTATTCTCGGGCGATGACAAGAACGCTTATGACTTTGGCCCCGATTTGGCGGATGTAACGGCCGAATACCTTGCCGAGAACGCCCCATACCAGCCCTATCTGGACGGTCGTATCAAACAAAAGTAAGGCTCGCACAACAAACGGAGAGGCCGCCCACTACAGGCGGCCTTTTTGATTCAGTCGAACTTGTACTCAGGCCAAAGCGCTTGGTCGAAGCCGTCTAACATAGGTTGAATGTGGTCTGTGACATCACGCCAGCCGCCTATGGAACGGGTCGAGATTCTCTGGCGTACCTGATCGACACTGGCAGTGCGCACTTGCTGTGTGTTTCTTTCAGGGTGCATCATCTGTTCGTCCCATCCGATGCCGCAAAACGCTGTAATGTTCTTGCTATGAGTTTCAGGATCGGCGACCAGCTCTTCGTAAGATACCGACAGGATACGGTCCCCGAAGATGTTGTTCCAGTGCGCCATATAGCACCTGTACAGGTTGGCTGAATGCGCAATTGCCTTAAGATCAGACGCATAGCGCAGCCCCGGTTCAGGAAAACGCCTGATCCATTTGGATAGGCCCACATCCCGCGGATCACGGATCATGTTGATAACCCGGGCTTCAGGGAAAGCCGCTAATAAAAATCCAACCCGCTGATAATTGTGAGGCATCTTGTCGACAAATGCAGTTGAACCCTTGGGGGGCGGTGGCATTAGTCTGCGGAATTCCTGTGCAAAGTCTGCGGCTGCTTTCGCGTCAAAAGGCGTGTTCGAATCCAGATAGGAATTTGAAAGATCAGCCCCCAGCATAAGCTCTCCGCAGCCAACAACACCGGGTAGGGAACTCAACATCATTTCCATCAATGTCGTGCCCGACCGGGGCTGCCCCACCACAAAAATCGGTCTCGGGTCGCCGTCAGGCATCGAACCAATTGAAGACATATCATCGGTGAACAGGCTGCAAATTTCGCTTTGCTTTTTCTCTTCAATTGCAAAGTCATACGGGTTTGTCGCATGTTGTGCCGCATTGGCGCGCGCGAATAGAGGCAACGCCACATGCAACCCTTTGCGTGCCAAAGTCACGTTTGCCTTTGCAAAGCCAAGCAATGAATCGTCGTGATCGCTTTGTGAAATCGCGGTTTCAATTGTGTCGGCAAGTTCCTCTGCTTGCTTTTCATCCGCTACCATGGACATTTGGTATAGCGCCGCAGCTGAAACAGGATTTGCCGCAAGAACAGAGAGCAAGATCTGCCTTGACCCGCCCTTGTCGCCAGCCTGATGCAGGTTCACTGCTTTTCGGATGGCGATGTCTTCTTTTTCAGGTGCTATCTCAAAGGCGCGTGAAATATCTTCGGTGCTTTGTTGCGCAAAGCCGATCTGCCCATAGGCCCGGGCACGCGATGATAGCAGATCAGCATTATCAGGATCAGTCGCCAATTTTTGCGTGGCATGATCGATGATCAAGCGCCAGTTCTGCCCTTTGAGCTGGATTTCGTCGATGACACGAACCAGTTCTTTGCTGTTGGGGAAACGCGCCAGCTTTTGTTCGGCATACGTAAGCGCGCGTGGGATTTGCCCTGTTTGCATCAGCGCATTTGCCAGATTTTCAACAAATTGCACATCGTCAGGCTTCATGCGCGATGCTTCGGCGAAATGGGGAATGGCTTGCTTGTACCGCTTCATCTCGGTGAGCACAAAACCAGCAATGGCTTGATAATCTGAATCCTTGGGGAATTTCTTGATGCCCAGTTGCGCCTTTTTCAGTGCCTGAGGCAGCTTTCCCGCCTCAAGGTCACTTAGTGCTTTGCTTTTGAGAGAGTTCGGGGTCTGTTGTGCCATTCGAGCGCAGGTCCCATGAATGAAATCTATTTAGAAAGTTCATTACCCAAGCGCACGCGTATTGCAATGGCTCATCAATGCGGCGCTCCGGTGTCACTGATGGCCGCTTGCTTTTCTTCTGCCGATAGGCGCGATAGACCGTTGGTATGACATTGAAATTCTCCAGTCTGGCACAGCTTTACAGCCACGAGTTTGATACGGTCATTGACGTGCGAAGCCCAGCTGAGTTCGCCGAGGATCACATGCCCGGCGCCATCAACCTTCCCGTTCTGAACGATGAAGAGCGTGCGCGGGTTGGCACCATGTATGTCCAGCAAAGCCCGTTTCTGGCCCGCAAGTTGGGTGCGGCACTGGTGTTTCGCAATGCCGCGGGTCACATTGAGAACCGACTTAGCCACCATGAGGGAGACTGGAAACCCTTGGTTTATTGCTGGCGTGGTGGTCAGCGATCCGGGTCCTTCGGCTGGATGCTGCAACAGATTGGCTGGCGTGCCGAGGTGGTTGAAGGCGGATACCGGTCCTACCGCCGGATGGTGAAGCAATATCTTTATGATGATGCGCTGCCCTATCGGCTAGTCGCGCTGGACGGATACACCGGGACGGCCAAAACTGACCTGCTGGCGCACTTGCGGACACTAGGTGTTCAGGTGGTTGATCTGGAAGGGTTGGCCAATCACCGAGGATCATTGTTGGGCGAAATGCCCGGCGGCCAACCCAGTCAGAAAGCGTTTGAATCCGCTTTGACCGAAGCTCTGGTTGAATTGGACGAGACGCGGCCCATAGTGGTTGAGGCGGAATCGTCGAAAATCGGAAGCCTGATCTTGCCACCCAGCCTTTGGTCTGCCCTGTGTTCGGCACCTAGAATTCAAATCAATGCGCCGATCGAGGCGCGCACGGCTTATCTGGTTTCGGCCTATGACGACATCTTGTCAGATAGAGAAAGGCTACGAGACCGATTGTCACCGCTGCGGCTTCATCGTGGCCATGATATTGTCGATGGTTGGTTGGATTTGATTGACGCGGGGGACAAAAGGGCTCTGACTCAGGCACTGATGGAGCAGCACTATGATCCAGCTTACGCCAAATCCCGTAAAGCACAACACGCTGAGGTAATCGCCCAGATTGATGCCTCGTCACTTGATGGCAAGGGGTTGTCCGCGACAGCGGAACAGATCGTAAGGATACTCGATCAGTTGTGAACGTGCAGGCCCGGTGTCGTGTTCAGGTGGCCGATCAGAGCAGCAGGATAGCCGACGGCCTGCAGTTGGGCACATAGATGTTCAGCCTCCTCGGATGCAACAGCTGCCAACAGGCCTCCGGCTGTTTGGGGGTCGAACAACAGGTCAGCTTTGCCTCCGGTTGGAAGTTCAGGTGTTATGGCGCGGTTATCGGCGTAGATTGTGGATCGGATGCCCTGATCACTTAGTTCAACTGCACCTTTCATAACCGGGACCTGCGCCAGAGACAGGGTCGCGCCACATCCCGAAGCCTCACACATGCCCTGCAGGTGACCTGCCAGACCGAATCCTGTGACGTCGGTCATCGCGTGGGCGCCTCTTAAGATGTGGGATGCCTCGCCTTGCGGCTGAATCAAGTGCTCGAAAGCGGAAACGACCCAATCTCCTTTTGCTTGCCCGGCCATTTCAGCGGCCATCAACACACCGCTGCCTAGTGGCTTTGTCAGGATCAAGGCATCACCGGATTTCGCACCGCCTAGCGTGATGGGTTCGGCTTCGCAAAGACCTGTCAACGTGAAGCCAATGGTCAATTCATCACCCATCGAACTGTGCCCGCCGACAATTTCAGCACCGGCCTGATGCATGACGGTGCTGGCAATCTGCATGATCTCGGCCATCGTGCGTTGCTGGAGTTCAGCGGACATGTGGGGCAGGATGATTGTGGCCGTCGCGGCCTGTGGCTGCGCGCCCATCGCCCAAACATCACCAAGTGCGTGAACGGCGGCAATCCGGGTCATCAATGTCGGATCATTGGTGAAGCTGCGCAGATGATCCGAAGTTATAACCTGTCGTACACCACCGGTCTTCAGCAATGCCGCGTCGTCGCCGGGCAGGTGAGTGATGTCAGGCTTTTCAAGCCGCGGCAGTTCGGCCAGCGCGGTTTGCAGCGCTCTTCGACCGATTTTGGCACCGCATCCACCGCACATCGGCTTTTCTCCCAGTGCCTCTTGCATCCCAGCAGTGTGATACCGAGGCAGAGGGGGGGCGGGCATTTGGGGCAGTTTACGAAATCTGTTCATGAAACGCTGATCGATGCGGTTCTTCCACTTCCACATGAGCGGTCCGCTGAACGAGGTTCCCAATCGTTCGGCCAGCGCAGATTTTTGGCCAAGCGAGATGAGCTTCAGGTAATCCTTTTGAGGGGCATACCGCCTCATCTTCCCGGCACCCAGCGCCGCGCGCAGATTGTCATACAAGATCGGTGCCTCGCGCACCGCGTATACCCCGGCTTTGGGACGCGGGTTATCTGAGAGGTGCGCACAATCACCGGCGGCAAAGATCGCAGGATCGCTGGATTGCAGGAACGCGTTCACCTGGATAAAGCCATCTTGAAGCGCGAGGCTGCTGTTGGAAAGCCAATCATATGGCCGTGCGCCTGCCGCTCCGGTGATGAATTCGGCAGCGACCTGATGACCGTCTGACAGATCAATTCGCTCCTTTGAAATTTGTTGAATGGAAGCGTGCTCAAGAACCTCGATCCCTAATTGCTTCATGGCCTGACGGATGGTTGCTGAGGCTTTTGGAACTGTTGCGGACAGGGCGGTTGCATTATCGATCAAAGTGAGCTTTGCCGTGCGCCCCTTGGCACGCAGGGCATGGGCCATTGCCATGACCAATTCAGCACCGGCAACACCGCCACCGATCACCGCGACCGAGGCGGGGCCTGTCTTTGAAAGATACTCCTCCCATTGTGCGGCGAAGCGGCCAAGGGGTTTGGCGGGGACCGCATGGTCAGAAAACCCAGGCAAGGCAGGCATATCTGACGTGATCCCCACGTTGACCGAGGCGACATCAAACTCCACCGGCTCGCGTCCGGGAACATGGATTTGACGTCTGTCCGGATCGATCCCCTCAACTGTGCCCAATATTACCCGAGCCCCTGCGTAGCGGGCGAGACGGACCAGATCGATATCAAGTTCCCAACGCTGATAATGGCCAGCAACAAAGCCCGGCAACATTCCCGAATAGGGCGCGGTCGGGCCGGGATTGATCACCGTAACACGTGCGCCCGGCAACGGGTTCATCCCCCATTTGCGTAGCAGTAGCGCATGGGTGTGACCCCCGCCAATCAGAACCAGATCGCGGGTCAGGGGCAGCGGTGGAGTGTGCATTGTAACTAGTTCGCGCTGTGGTCCGGGACGTCTTCAACCTGCTCAACGGCGTGGGTGGCCCAAAGCTCATCCTCGCCCGCATCAGGCAAATCACTGGGCTTTTCATGTCGATGAATGTGCCATTTGGCAATGAACAGGGCCGTGATCGGTGCCGTCAGGAAAAGGAACAGCGTAATCAACAGCTCATGCAGTGAAAGTTTGCCCTCAAGCAGTACTGAATGTGCGATCGAAGCCAGGAGTACACCTCCCACACCCAGCGTTGTCGCTTTGGTTGGTGCGTGCAATCGCGACATCGGGTCTTTCAGCTTAATCATTCCAAAGGAGCCGACAAAGCCGAATATGCCCGAGACGATCAGGAAGAAGGCAATGAGCAGTTCGAAGATGAATGTCATGCCGCCCTCACTCGATGATGTTGCCGCGCAGCATGAAGCGCGCGTAGGCCACGGTTGAGACAAAGCCAAGCATGGCGATGATCATCGCGGCCTCAAAGAAAATCTCGGTTTCGATGCTCAGCCCATACAGTATCAGCAATGCGATGGTGTTGATCACCATAGTATCCAGTGCCAGTACACGGGTGCCCACGCCATCTGCAGTGATGATCCGCCAAAGGCACATCATGATCGCCGCTCCGAAACAGGCGAATGCAAAATATATCGCATATTCGATCATTCGAAAATCTCCTTAAGGCGGCGCTCGTAGCGGCTTTTGATCTGGTCGCGCACTTCCTGGGGGTTTGGCGCATCCAAGCAGTGTACCAGCAGATTGTGCCCTTGCGCGGACAGATCACAGCTAACGGTACCGGGTGTCATGGTGATAGTTCCAGCAAGTACTGTGATCGCTTCTGGCGTACGCAGTTCGAGCGGGACACAAACGAAACCAGGTTGGCGGTCGGCATCCTTTTTAAACAGGATAATTCGAGCGACTGCGATATTGGCCATCACGATATCCCACAGCACGACCAGCATGTACTCCACGACCATTGGCCAATTGCGCAGCTTGGGACGGTCAGGCCAATAGGGTTGCGTGATGAACGGAATAATGATCCCCAGCAACAGTCCGAATACAAGCGAGTTCAGCGACGGCGAATTCGCCAGTAAAATCCAGACGATCGTCAGAAGTACGGTCAGATGAGGGTGGGGGAATATCCGGTGTAGCAGCTTAATCATTCTTCCCTCCCCAGCACAGCCGAGATGTAGTTCTCGGGGGTAAACAACTGTTCTGCGGTTTTACTGGTGTACTGCAGTGCCGGGCCAGCAAATAGTGTGAGCAGTACCAGACCAAGAACCGCGCCAAAGACTGAGGTAAACGCAAGGGCTGCGTGTGGTTCAGGCGCAATTGCGGTGGCAACTGGTTCTTCTTCGGAATCTGGTTCAGTTGGCGGGATTGCCTGTACGTCGTGGCACTTCCAGAAAATGAGCGTGCCGGCACGGGCCAGTCCGACAATGGTCACGAATGATCCGATCAAGATCACAGCCCAGACCGCATTGGCATCCGGCGCCCCGCGCGAGGCGTCAAGAACAAGCAATTTGCCGATGAAACCGGATAGTGGGGGCATTCCTGCCATCGCAATTGCACCAACAAAGAAGAGGGCCGAGATCAGCCCGGTTTGCGGCATCGGTGCAGTTGGCGTGATGGCACCTCCACGACGTTCCATCACCATATCCGCCACTAGGAACAGCAAAGCGGTCGCCAGAGTCGAATGGAAGACATAATATAGGGCTGCCGCCGTTGCGACCTCGCTGAATAGTGAGATAGCGATGAGCAATGTTCCCATCGAAGTAATGGCGCAGAAGGCAACCATCCGTGCGATATGCTGTGAGCCCAGAATGCCTACGGCACCAACCGCCAAGGTGACCAATGCTGCAGGTTGCAACCACGCACCAACCAGGCCTTCGGTTGCGGCAACGTCCGGCCCGAAGACCAGAGTATACACCCGCAGGATAGAGTAGGCCCCAACCTTTGTCATGATTGCAAACAGGGCGGCCACAGGTAGCGGCGCATTGGCATAACTTGCAGGAAGCCAGAAATGCAGCGGCAGCACGGCAGCCTTGATACAGAACACCAACAGCAGCAGAACGGCCCCAACCCGTAGCAGGGCGGTATCCTCGGGTGGAATTTCTGCGACCCG
Organism: Ruegeria sp. AP7; assembly: GCF_056539905.1. Lineage (NCBI taxonomy): Bacteria > Pseudomonadati > Pseudomonadota > Alphaproteobacteria > Rhodobacterales > Roseobacteraceae > Ruegeria > Ruegeria sp. AP7. The sequence goes on from NZ_JBQFVT010000001.1 coordinate 38,529, forward strand.
AACAGCCAGATCAGCCATGTTGAGCGTGCCGGTGACGGCGTAGATAGTTCCAAGCGCAAACAGGAAAAGGGTAGAACCCAGCAGGTTGTAGGTGACGTATTGCACCCCTGCCTTCAGCCGGACCGCTCCGCCTCCGTGTGTCATGAGCCCGTAGGAAGCGATCAGAAGGACCTCGAAAAACACAAAAAGGTTAAAGGCGTCCCCGGTCAGAAAGGCCCCGCAAACGCCCATGAGCTGGAAATGGAAAAGGGCGTGGAAATGCTTGCCCCTATCATCCCACCCTGATCCGATGGCGTAAAGAACGATGGGCAGGGCCAGCAACGCCGTAAGCAGCACCATCATGGCCGACATCCGGTCCAATACCAGCACGATGCCGAATGGCGCAGGCCAATCGCCCAGCTCATAGACCTGGATTTCCCCGGTTGTGGCTTGCGCTGTGATGGTCAGTGCGATCCCCAGCAGCCCGACTACCCCCGCGACCGAGAATATGCGTTGCAAATCCAGATGATATCGCAGGACCATGATGATGAACGGGGCCAGGATCGCGGGCAGGACGATCGGCGCAACGATCCAGTGGTTCATGCGTCTTCTCCCGGTGCATCCACGCTGTCGCTCGCACTCATGTCAATATGGTCATCCTTCGAGGACAGATAGGCAGACAGGGCGATCATCACGATCACCGCGGTCATTCCGAACGAGATCACGATTGCCGTCAGAACCAGCGCTTGCGGCAGCGGATCGGTATAGGGCACATCTTCGTATTTGTTCAGAACGGCCGGGGCGTCCAGCGCCAAACGTCCTGTGGCGAACAGGAATACGTTCACGGCATAGGTGATCAGAGACAGGCCCAGAATAACCGGGAAGGTTCGGCGGCGCAGGATCAGGAAAATCCCGGCGGCGGTCATCACACCTACGGCAGAGGCTACGAGCGCTTCCATCAGGCCTGCTCCTTCTCATTTTCATCTTCCGGAGGATTGTCCCGCAACGGATTGATATCCATCGGGAATTCCTGCGCCATGCCCGGCTGCCAGGCGAACCGCGACAGGCTGTCGAGCGCCAGCATCACCGCCCCCAATACGGCGAGGAACACTCCGGTATCGAACAGAATTGCCGTGGCCCATTCGAACTCTTCCAGAGGTGGCCAGTGGATATAACCGAAATCACTTGTCAGGAACGGGCGCTCATTAAACCACGCGCCCAAACCGGTTGCGGCGGCAATCAGGACGCCCCAGCCGATCGTGCCGTGGTAATAGAACCGTTGCCGTTCGATGGCCCATGTGTATCCGCTGGCCATGTATTGCATCAGATATGCGATGGCGACGATGAGGCCTGCGATAAAGCCACCTCCGGGCTGGTTATGGCCACGGAAGAAGATGTAGGCACCAACCATCAAGGCAATTGGCATCATTACCCGTGTGGCGACAACCATCATCAGAGGATGCGAGTCACCTGACTGCGGCCAGTGCGGTTTGCGGTTCAGCAAATAGCCGCGCACGTTGGTGCTCAGAACCGCTTCGGTCAGGGCAAAGATGATCAGGGCGGCAATACCCAGCACGATGATCTCGCCAAACGTATCAAATCCCCGGAAGTCGACGAGGATTACGTTCACCACATTGGTGCCGCCACCGCCTTTGTAGGAATTCGCAAGATGGAAATCTGAAATCGTCGGAAAGGCGAAATCCCGCATCATCAGCGCGTAGATCAACGCGCCCGAGCCGATCCCGGCAACAACCGAAATCGCTGCATCGCGCCAGCGCCGTGCGGCGCTGCTGTCCCAAGGCGTTTCGGTGGGCAGGAAGTTCAGCGACAGCAACAACAGGATCATGGTTACAACTTCAACTGAAATCTGCGTCAGTGCCAGATCGGGGGCCGAGAGATAGTTGAACGCCATGGATACGATCAGACCGACAACCCCAATCAACACCAGTGAGAGCAGGCGGTTGCGGTGAAACCACATGATGGCAAGTGTCGCCGCGACAAGGCAAATCCAACCGATGATGGGAATGATCTGGGCCGGGAGCGGCACCCTGGTTTCTATGCCTATCGTGCCAGTTGCAAAGGCGTAGTAACCGATGCCGACCGTGAAGGCGATCAGGATGATGGCATAGCGGCTGATCACGCCGTTGTGCAGCTCATCCGTGATCCACTGGCTAAGGCGGGTCAACACGCTGATGACTGCTTCGAAGATCACCTTGGCCTCGGGGCGGGGCAGGGCATTCCAGATCTGCTCACCCCTGCGATGCAGGGACAGCAGGAATAAACCACCCAGTGTTGCTACCGCTGACATGTAAAGCGCGGGCGTGAAACCATGCCACAGTTTCAGCGAATAATAGGGCAGCTTCTCACCACCAATCACGGCGCTGGAGACAACCGCGACCAGAGGGCCGACGATCGCCGCGGAATAGAGGCCAATAAGGACCACCAGAACCACAAGGAACGCAGGCGCCAGCCACAACCCGATAGGGGGGTCATGCGGGTGAGCTGGATAATCTTTGCGTTCAGCCCCCAGGAAAACATGCGCGACAAAGCGGAAGGAATAAGCGGCAGAGAACAGCGCGGCCAATAGCGCCAAACCGGGAACCAGATAATGCGAGTTCAGCCAGGTTGTGTGCACCGTCTCTTCCAGCATCATCTCTTTCGACAAGAAACCATTTAGCGGAGGCAGACCAGCCATCGACAGCGCTGCAATGGTACCGATCGTAAAGGTGATCGGCATCAGGTGACGCAATCCACCCAAGCGCTTGATGTCTCGTGTGCCGGTTTCGTGGTCAATGATACCAGCGGTCATGAACAGAGCGGCCTTGAATGTAGCGTGGTTGATGATGTGGAAGATGGCTGCCACAGCCGCGATCTTGGTGCCAAAACCCAGCAGCATGGTCACCAATCCAAGGTGTGAGACTGTCGAAAATGCAAGCAGTGCCTTGAGATCGTCCTTGAACAGCGCAATCACTGCACCCAGCAGCATGGTGATCAGCCCGGTGGTGGCGACGATGTAGAACCACGCATCCGTCCCAGCCAGAACCGGCCACATCCGGGCCATCAAGAACAGACCGGCTTTTACCATCGTGGCAGAGTGCAGATAGGCTGAAACTGGTGTCGGTGCAGCCATGGCGTGCGGTAGCCAGAAATGAAACGGGAATTGTGCCGACTTGGTGAAACAGCCCAGCAGTATCAGGATCAGCGCGGGCAGGTAGTAGGGCGACGCCTGTATCAGTTCTTTATTCTGCAGGATGACGCTTAGATCGTAGGAGCCAACGATGTTGCCCAGGATCAGCATCCCGGCGATCATCGCCAGCCCGCCTAAGCCGGTGACAGCCAGCGCCATCCGGGCACCTTGCCGCCCTTCGGGCAGATGCCTCCAATAGCCGATCAAAAGGAATGAGCTTAGGGACGTAAGTTCCCAGAAAATAAGAAGAAGTAATATGTTGTCAGACAGAACGATACCGACCATCGCGCCCTGAAACAACAGTAGATAGGTATAGAACTGCCCCATCGGATCTTCGCGTGACAGGTAAAACCGCGCATACAGGATTATCAGCAAGCCGATCCCTAAGATCAGCAGCGCGAACAGAAAACCCAGCCCGTCGAGCATGAAATTCGCGTTCAGCCCCAGCCCCGGTATCCAGTCAAATCGCGCAGTCACCACCTCGCCGCGCATGACGCTGGGAATATGGATCAATAGTCCCATCAGGGCGAGGAATGTGGTCAGCCCTGCCGCGGAAGCTGCTGCGTTTCGTCCTGCCCGGATCAAGAGGGCTGGAAAAACAGCTCCGAGGAAGGGAAGGGCCGCGATAAGGAATAGGGACAAGTGCGATACTCCGGTCTGTGCGGTCAAGTTAGTCCTGATTTTGTAGGGAAAAATTCCGAACTGTCCAGAGATTGGGCTGTTTTTTCGAAGAGATTGACCATTGCAAAGTTGTTCGGGCGCGATGACGATATCTTGAACAACGCGCGCGAACTGGGGCGCGAAAAGGTGGCGTGCTTGTGATATGACCCAAGTTTACATCAGGAGGCGCAATTTGGCAGAACACGCGATCAAAACCCGTCGATGGGTCTTGCTTGGAGCAGGAACGGTGATAGCCGGAGGCTTGGCGCTCCGGGAATACCGTTTGATTCCACAGGATTACGCAGGACATCAGATCGCGGTTTCCACGGCCCACCAGCACGTGCGGCAGGGGGATATTGTTCTGATCGACATCCGTACCCCTCGCGAATGGCGCGCAACGGGGATCGGTGAAGGTGCCCATCCGCTCGACATGCGACGCGAAGATTTTGTGCCCGTTTTGGATCAATTGCTCGAGGGCGATCGCACCGCGCCGGTGGCATTGATTTGCGCGCGTGGTGTACGTTCTGCCCGGTTAAGCAACCAACTGACTAAAGCGGGCTTCACCAATGTCATCGATGTGCCTGAGGGTATGCTGGGGTCGGCCGCCGGACCAGGTTGGGTTCGCGCGGGTCTGCCAGTCAATGATTACAAAGAGGATACGTAATGCGAGCGAGATTATGGCTGGCGTTCGGCCTTGCCTTCACGGGGGAAACCGCTCTGGCCGTTTGCGGTGATCAAGATGGGGTTTGCAAGACTGATGCAGGCGCGTATCAGATCGAGTTGCCGGCAGCTGACAATCCGCCGCTAGTCGTATTCATGCATGGCTACGGTGGCACGGGTACTGGGACACTCAAGAACAGGGCAATGGTCGATCCGCTCCTGAATCGCGGCTACGCCGTGATGGCCCCGGAAGGTTCCGAGCGGAATGGTCGTCAAAGCTGGAACTTCTTTCCTGGTTGGGACGGGCGTGACGAGGCCGATTTTTTGACCGAAGCCGTTCAGGATGCGGCCAAGCGGTTTGACGTAGACCCCGGTCGCGTGGTGCTAAGCGGTTTTTCAGCGGGCGCATTTATGGTTTATTACCTTGCCTGCGCAGCGCCGGAAACGTTCTCGGCCTATGCACCGGTTTCAGGCGGTTTCTGGAGGCCGCATCCGGAGACTTGCGAAGGACCGGTCCGTCTGTTTCACACCCACGGTTGGACAGACAATGTGGTTCCGTTGGAAGGGCGCATACTGGGCGGAGGTCGGTTCCATCAAGGTGATATCTTTGCCGGATTGGAGATCTGGCGCGTTGCCAATGAATGCGTCGATACCAAACCCAGCGGGTTTTCAACCACTGGCCAGTTCATGCGTCGGAACTGGATGGGATGCGCTGAAGGAAGCGCGCTGGAATTCGCGCTGTTTCCAGGTGGACATACAGTGCCCAAAGGTTGGGCCGATATGATGGTGGATTGGTACGAGGGCTTACCCGGCAGTTGATTACTCTGCTGGGGTGACTATGCCCTTGCCTTCGATCAGGTGCTTCAACTCATCACGATAGCGCCGTGCTGACCGGGTGATAGCAGGCTCGCTGACGTCTTCGCGCATCCCGACCATACGACGCGCAGCGCCCGCTGATACGCCGCTCAGCGCCGAAAGCGGGATTGCCAGCGCAAGACTGATCGCGATTGGGGCCAACCAAACTGAGACGAGACCAGCAAGAATACCAACGCTCAATGCCACACCGCTTACGGTTTCAAGCGCGTGACACAAGATCAAGGTCCGCAGCCCATAGCTGCCGCCATCACGGGCCTGCGGTGACCAGCCTTTTTGAATGCCCAGAGCAGTCCGGAAAACCGCGATCATCTGCTGCACCATCAAAATCGGAGCATAGAGAACTGATAAAACGACCTCGGACAGGAATGAAGTAAAGAACTTACGGGTGCCGCCGAAATCGGAATATCGTACGCCGCTGAGGGGCAGTGCGGCCACGCCCAGAACCTTGGGGGCCAGCAGCATTGCGTACATCACCAAAATGATCAGTACGTGGCGTGTTTCGGACATCTCAGGCCATTGCGGGAAAAGCGGATTATCGGGGCTGAAGTAATGCAGAACCGAGGCATCCTTGCCCTGGCCGATCAAAGCCCACATCACCAAAAGCGCAAACCATAGCGGCGACATCAGATATCCGACCGCACCGTGAAACATATGGAAGCGTGAGACCGCACGGAACCCCGTCGAACCAAGCAGTTTCAGGTGCTGCAGGTTGCCCTGACACCAACGGCGGTCGCGCATGGCGTGGTCGATTAGGGTGGGTGGTGTTTCTTCATACGATCCGCGAATGCGTGGCAAAAAGCGCACGGCCCATCCGGCGCGACGCAGCAGTCCGGCCTCGACGAAATCGTGGCTCATGATCAGCTTGTCCTGCCCATTGAGAGATTTCAGCTTCGGCAAGCCCGCGCTGGAGGCAAAAGCGCTTGTGCGGATGATGGCGTTATGGCCCCAGTAATTGCCTTCTTGCCCGCACCAGCGGGCCAGACCTTCGGCAAATGCGATACCATAGACACCATTGGCAAATTGCTGCATCCGGGCGAAAACCGACTGCGCGCCGATCAGCTGCGGATAGCTCTGGATCAGGCCTGCACCCGGATCACGCGCCAGCGCGTCGGTCAAACGGCTGATCGCGCGACCTGTCATCAAGCTGTCGGCATCCAGCACCAGCATCGCATCCCAATCCGCGCCCCAGCGGCTGACCCAATCGGCAATGTTCCCGACCTTGCGATCCGTGTTTGCAGGGCGACGGCGATAGTAAAGTTCCAAACCTGGTGCCAAGGTTGTGCGCAATGCCTCGACACTGGCCTGTTCTTGCACCGCAATTTCTGGATCGCGGGTATCGGATAGAATGAACATGGCATAATGGTGCTGACCGCCGCGTTGCTGCAGGTCTTCAAGCATTGTGCGAGCATTGCCCAGAACGTTCCAGGGCACCTCGTTGTAGACCGGCGTCAACAGCGCTACGCGCAGCGGCTGCGGTCGGCCCTCACGTTTGGGCTGCTCCTGACGGGACAGCGAAACCATGCCCAGCAACACGGTACAGACCGTGAATGAAATCCAGAAGAAGTTGAAAGAGATCAACGTTAGCAGGATACCTTCGACAAGGTTGATCCCTTCGGCGCTGAACCATTCAGACATGACCCAGAGCAGGCCCAACGTCGCGGCCATTGCTGGTGAAAAGGCCAGCGCACGCCAGAATCCGACTGATGGTCTCCGGCCGCCAGTCGGGGCCTGCGCATCGCGGAACCCCTGCGCAAAGTTCTGCGCGGGCATCGCCAGAGGGGCCTCGGGCGGCATGATATGAAGATCGCGGCTCATGAGGTCCAACGGTATAGCCAGACTTCAGAGGCCGGCTGTTTGTCTTTCAGCAATTGCGCGCGCAATTCGACATGGTTGCGATCACCAGGTTCAAACGAGAACGCCAGTCGCAATCCACCGGTATCAGGATTACGCTGCAACACCCCGTCCGATGTCTCAGCATGAGGCGAGTCGACAAAAACAGTCATCTCCTCGGGGTCGTCAAACAGATCGCTTGGTTCAAAGTCGATCACGGCCAACCGTCCTTCGCCAAAGGTATTATCGCCCATGGCCGTATTGATGACCCGCGCAACTGGTGTGCGCTGAGGCTCTTCGCCCCAGATCAGGCGATAGGAAATATCAACCTGGCTGCCTGCTGCGTACGGTTCCATCGGCCGCCAGTAGGCGACGATATTGTCATAGATTTCCTGATCTGCGGGTATTTCTACCAGCGTGACAGACCCCTTGCCCCAGTCCCCATTGGGCTCGACCCACAGGCTGGGGCGCTTGTGATAGTTGGCCTCAAGATCAGCGTAGTCTGAGAATTCGCGCTTACGCTGCATCAGGCCAAAGCCACGTGGATTCATATCCACAAAGGAGGCGATCTGCAGGCGGGTTGGATTGGCCAATGGCCGCCATAGGACTTCGCCCGCACCATTCCGGATCAGCAACCCGTCGCTGTCGTGAACTGCGGGGCGAAAATCATCGAACCGGCTGTGATTGGTCTGATCGAACAGGAACATGGATGTGCCTGGTGCGATGCCGACATGGGACAGTTCGGTGCGTGGAAACAGCGTTGCGCTGACGTCCATGATGGTGTCGTCACCTGGCGTGATTTCAAACCGGTACGCACCACTGACGCTGGGGCTGTCCATCAGGGCGTGGACCACCATGTTCCGCTGTCCCGATGCAGGCTTTTCGAGCCAGAAGCGAATGAAATCGGGAAATTCCTCCCCATCGGGATCGCCGGTTTTCAGCGCCAAACCGCGTGCTGACAAACCATATGCTTCGTGCAAACCGATCGCGCGGAAATAGCTGGCACCCTGAAAGACGCAGAACTCGTCGGTTAACCCGGGCCGATGCATCTCGGCACGCAGGCGGAACCCCGAAAAGCCCAGTGTTTCATCTGCAGGCAAAGAGGGAACGTCTTCGCTTTTTGTGAACATGTCCAGATCAAAGGCAACAGGTGTCACATGACCATGGTCGACGGTTGAAATTTGCACTGCGCGAGGGAAGTAAAGTCCGGGTGCGAAGAAATCGACTTCGAACGGTGACTTGGTGTTGTACCAAAGGCCTTTTTCCAACTGGAACCGGATCGAGCGATATTGCTCATAGTTCAGATCCTGCCATTCTTGCGGCACCATCTTTCGTTCTACATAAGGTCGGCTTGCCAGATCGCGCGCCATTTCGATAACTGTGTTGCGGTCAAAGACGACCTTACCGCCGGTCGCATGAGCTGCCGGAGCGAGGATCAATGCCGTTGATGAGGCGAGGAAAGCGCGGCGTGTAAAATTCATTTCTTAGTCTTCCAAGGGTGTGACTTAAACCACGCGGCCAGATAGGCCACGCCGATGATCATGGCAAAGCCAATCATGTTGGCGACAAAGACACTGGCAACATCCCGCCCACTCAGGTCCAATCCGACGCCGATAAGTCGTGCTGCAGCCATGGAAAATACAAAGACCGCAAGCGACTGTTGCCCGACTTTGGTGATGACACTCAGCAGGAACTGCCAAACCCTCGCTGCGGCTCCCTGACCGGTGGCGATCAGGCGATGGCCATGCTCACCGGCAACAACCCAGCCCAGATAGGCCAGTGAGAGGAAATGCAAATATCGGAAAAGGCCAAAGTCTGTCTTGTTGCGGAACTCTTTGGTTACTGGCCAGACTTTGCGGATTTCATCGGCCAGATCGGGTGCTGCAGCATTTATCCAGGTAAAAACCTTCCACGAACCGAACGGCATCGAGAAGATCAGGAATAATGAGGCCGCCCAGATCAACGTTTTTGAAACCGGCGGGGCGGGAATCCAGCCGCGCATGAACGCGAAGCCAGTGAAGAACAGCAATTGCCAGCCAAACGGGTTGAAGAACCATTGCCGGTCCGACCAGGGCTCTGCAGGCAGATCAAGGTAATCGTATTGCGCGATCAGCCAGATCGTGACCGATGCCAGCGCGACTGCCCAGAATCCGACGCGATAGAGCCCCATGAACAGCGGCATCATCGCAAGCACCACCAGATACATCGGTAGGATGTCAAAATAGTTGGGCACATAGGTCAGAGTGAACAGTCCCACGATCTGCGGTGCAGGGTCATTGAAGAAATGCTGCAGGTTCAGCGACGAGATATAGTTTTTCTCGAACAGCCCGCTTTGGTTCAGCGCTGCCATGGTCATAGCGACGAAGAAAAACAGACAAATATGGGCCCAATAGACCTGCCAGATACGGAACGAGACGCGCGCGGTGCCCAACAACCAGCCCTTGCGCATGAACGCTCCGCCAAAGGCGATGGCCGAGGCCATGCCGGAGCAGAAAACAAAGATTTCGGTTGCATCCGAAAACCCGAACCGGGCGGGAATCCACTTAGCCCAAGGATCGTTAGGGATATGGGCAATCAGTATGATGAACATCGCGATCCCGCGATAGAAATCGAGGCGCGGGTCGCGCGTGCGGGCAGGGGCAGCGCTTTGAGACGCCACCGGAGCAAAATCAGAAGCGGGCGATGCAGTCGCCATACGGTTTCTGTCCTTCTTGGTCTTTTTTGTTGTTCTTATTCGGCGGGGACGCTTTGTGCGTCGCCATTGTCGCGTGCGGCCTCGATCAATGCGCGGCGGGCGAGGGCATAGTTGTCTTCGCCACCGGAGCGCTTGGCGCGGCGGTCGTCAAGAATGCGCTCGACAGCATCCAGACGGCCGGCGCGCAGGCCTGAATCAATTGTGATGCGCTCGAATACATCACGTTGGGCGTGGCTGCCACCAGCCAGCTGCATTCCACCACGTGCGTCTGACAAAAAGTCAAAGGCTTGGCCATAGAGGCCTTCGCCAAAGGCCTCAAGCCCCTTGGCCGCAGCGACGCCGGGATCAGACATGCGGATCGGCGTATCGCCCTGGTTACGCTGGGCATCGCTCTGGATGCGGTGCAGTATTTTGCTGGTCGCATCCGAACGGTTGTCGCCAGTCAGGGCCAGCAAGTAATGCAGGTCGGCAAAGATCAGGCAGCCGTCTTCGGTTCGGGCAGCGCTGAGATCGGCCAGTTCTTCCCAGCGGTTGCCGACATCCACCCCTTCAAGCTCTAGCCGGGACAGCAGCGAAGTCGCATTCGAGATATCGCGGTAATCGTCGGTCTTGTCCTGACGGATGTGGTGATCATACAAAGCCATCACTTGATCGACCTGACCCAGATCCAGATGCATCAGCGCCTTGTGCCACCACACATGATAGCGGAAATTGTTGCAATGCGCCCAGGCATCCTCGCGCCCCGCAAGCCAGTCAAGGCCCAACTGAGCATTTCCCGTCATCTCATGCACATGCGCGACGGCGTGCAATCCCCAAGCATCGTCGGAAACCATCCAAAGAGCCTGACGCCCGGCGATCTCAGCTTTCTCATAGGCACCCGTTTCCTCAAGAGCAAATGAATGGCAGCCCAGCAGATATCCACGCCCGGCGTGGTCGGGTTCGTAAGCGGGCATCACGCGCTCAATCGAACGGCGCATACCTTGCGAATCTCCCAAAACGAACCGAGTGGCGTGGCTGAGTTTCATCGCCAGGGTGTCCGTGGGGTGCGCCCGAAGGATCTCTTCGAATTTCTGTATCGCTTGCGTGGGGAGGTCAGCCATATACATCGCCAGTGCCTCGACATACAGCTTTTCACGGTCCAAAACCGGCTGACGCTCCATCGCTGCATTGGCTGCGGTCAGCGCTTCGGCCGCGACCGCGATCATCTCGCGGCGACCCAGCAGGACCATGAACAGACCTTTGATCGCGTGACCCAGGGCAAAGTCCGGCTCAAGCTCCAGCACCTTGCCCAGATGCTGCGGCGTTACGGCTGCGTGCGCCATGAACCCAAGGAGAACACCATCCCACGCCTCGACGCTTGCGGGCTGGGTCAGGGTGTTCATCTGTCCAAAGACGTCTTGTTTCATGCTCGGGTCCAATCTGATTGCGGCATTCTATAGTGTTTGATGTAACAGAGTGTGCCGCGGGGTCGTAACAGTATCGACCCTGCTCTCGAATTGGTGAAAACGCGTGTGTGGAAAACGCGAAAAAAACCGCCGATTCAAGGGCATGTTTCAGCAACTTGCCGCCTAATCAGGCAGAGTGTTTCAATCTTCGAAGGGATTTTCTGCGTTTAGAACAGCTTGTGTGTCAGCGCCACAGACTGGAGGTGCACTGCGATATGTTACAGGTGTACGGGACAGGTTCAGAGGGTTTCCGATCAATTGCACCTCACCGGGGTCGGCTTGCATGGTGACCTGCATCTGCCGGGCAGCAACTTGATCAGAGGCAAAGACCTGATCAAGTGTTTGCACAGGACCAACCGGTACTTTCAGTTCTTCCAGTCCTGCAATAACGCGGCTGGTATCCAGCGCCTGTACGGCAGGGCGAAGGATTGCATTCAATGCGTCACGATTTTCAAGACGGGCAGGATTGGTGGCAAATCGCGGATCGTCAGCAAGCTCTGGGTGTTGGATGAAACTGCAGAATCTTTTGAACTGGCTGTCGTTTCCGACCGCAAGAATCACGTGCCCGTCGCTGGTTGCATATACGTCGTAAGGGACAATGTTTGGATGCCCGTTGCCGCGCCGTTGAGGCACATTGCCCGAGGTCAGGTAGTTCACCCCCTCATTGATCAGCCAAGCCACTTGCGAATCGACTAGCGCAAGGTCGACTTGCTGGCCCTCATCAGTCAGATCGCGATGTCGCAGAGCGGCCAGAATACCGACGCAGGCATACATGCCGCACATCACATCGGCGATGCCAACACCCACCTTCATTGGTGCGCCTTCGGGATCTCCAGTCAGTGACATAACCCCGCCATAGCCTTGTGCCATCAGGTCATAACCGGGTTTCGATGCGTTCGGACCGGTCTGCCCGTAACCCGAGATCGAGCAATAGACGAGGCTGGGAAACTCTTTGGACAGGGTGGCGTAGTCGAGCCCGTATTTCGCCAGTCCGCCTGGCTTGAAGTTCTCGATCAGGATATCCGCATGAGACGCCAGCCGCCGGATTTCCGCTTGTCCTTCCGCCGAGGCGATATCCAAAGCGACCGATTTCTTGTTTCGATTGGATGACATGAAATAGGCGCTCAGATCCGAGCGGTTGCCATCCGCATCTTCGACGTAGGGAGGGCCCCATTGCCGCGTGTCGTCACCTCCGGTCGCGGGGTTTTCGATCTTGATGACGGTGGCTCCCAAATCACCCAGCAGTTGCGTGCAGGTCGGACCAGCCAGAATGCGCGACAGATCCAGTACCTTGACGCCCTTCAGGGGTCCTTCAGATGCGGCCATCATATCCTCCACGGTCGATTTCCGCAGCAATGACAGTGAATTTGTCGGCTTTCAACGCCTGATCCAGCGCTGCCCGCAATTCGTCGCGGTTGCGCACCGTATGACCGTACCCGCCAAAGGCGCGCCCCATGGCGGCAAAGTCATGGCGGTCGAAATCGACACCTCGATTGCCCATCTGGCGTTGGCGTTGCTTCAATTCGATCAGGGCAAGGCTGGCATCGACAAACACAAGAAAGATCGGGTTTCCGCCCATTTCAGCGGCAGTCGAAAGCTCTCCGGCGACCATCAGAAACCCGGCGTCGCCCGAGAAGCTGATCACGGGGCGGTCCGGTTCAGTCAGTTTCAGTCCAATCGCCATAGGGACAGCGCACCCCATTGTGCAAAGCGCCGAAGACTGGATCAGCCCGCGCTCCTCTGAACACCCCCACATCTGGCTGAGCAGAATGCGATGGGCGCCACTGTCGGCGGTGGCGAGTGTCTCAGTTGGTAGCACTGCACGGGTTTCCGCGATGATCGCCGCCGGTCCCCAGTCTTCATCGGTTGGGAAGGCTTCTGCCAGTGCTGTCTTGACTTGATCCGGTTCACCATTCGGCCAAGTCTGGCGGGCAGGGTTGCCCTTGGCGATGGCCTCAAGTGTTGCGCTGGTGTCCGCCACCAAATTTAATCCGGCCTGATGCATATAGTGATCGTTCACTACAGCAGCAATGTCGATCACTCGCTTGTCTTCCGGGTCCCAAATCTCGCGCCAACCAGGGCGCATTTCTATGGGGTCATAGCCCAGGCACAGTACCAGATCAGCCTGTTCTACCAGCGGAACCAGAATCTTGTCGGCCAGCGGCGAAAGACCCGCCCCACCCAGACACAGCGGATGATCCTCGGGCACCACCCCCTTGGCCTTATAGGTCGTGACGAAGGGAATGTTGAAATGCTCCAAAAACGCCCGCACGACACAGCGCGAGTCGTCGTAGAGAATATCGAGACCAATGATCGCCAAGGGGCGTTCGGCCTCGGCCACCCAACAGCGAGCCTTTTCCAGACATTCAGCGCCAGGTGCGACGGGTGCGATTTTCGCGAGACGACGGCGTTTAACCCCCGATACACGCGTATCGGCCACCGAGATTGGCACATCGATGTGCACCGGACCGGGGCGCGGCTGGTTCGCAAGCGATACCGCCTTGTCGGCGATGATATCGGCCCCGTCAGCAGTTAGCATGAAAGTGCCCTTGGTGATCGAGCGGTAGACTTGCGAGTGATCCATCACCTGATGAGTGTAGGTCAGCGCTTCGTCCGCATCGACGCATCCGGTCAGTACGATCATCGGAACGCGATCCTGCAATGCGTTCGCGACCACGTTGATCCCATTCATTGCGCCCGGGCCAAGCGTGGCCACCAGAATCGCAGGTGCACCATCGCGATGATGAACGGCTTCGGCCATGAAACCGGCTGCGTTTTCATGTTTGGTCAGATGAAAGGTGATACCTGCGCTTTCCAGCGCATCCACCAATGTCAGAACCTCGCCACCGGGCATTCCGAACGCGTGGCGGCATCCGGCCTCGAAAAGACGTTGTGCCAACAGATCCGCAGCGCGCGGGGATAGGTCCTGCATCAATCAAGCTCCGACAAGTTTATCTTTCAGCAGATTGCGGAGGACGCGCCCGGACGCAAGCAGCTTCACGTCAGTGTGACTATTTGACGGCGCTTTCCGCCACGGCCTGAAACGTTTCGTCTAATTCGGCAGCAATCTCGCGCAGCGCCTCACCGCCTTTATCCGCATATGGGGCGAACACAAAACTTGGCGTTTTATAGGATAGGGTCGCAGTGCCATCCTTGTTCTCGGTCACGTAGAAACGGATGGGCGCTTCGATCATCGCATTCGTCGAGGTTTCAAGGACCCGAACTGCGTAGTCGTTGTTGAATGCGCCGATCACCCGATTGCCCGGAATGGTAATGCCGCGCGATGCCGCTGCTTTGGTCGGCCCAGCTTGTGTCACAACGATCAGACCGTTTTCCTTTACCGCGGCCTTTGTGTCTTCCACGAGGCTCACATAGCTTTTTCCGCTGGAGTAGACCGCCCATCCGGCAAGAGGTTCGATGCCGTCGGCCCAAGCAGGCATCGACAGCAGGCAGATCGCAGCAGAAAGCACCCTCATGTTCTATCCCTTCCTGTTGATTGGAGAATAGATGACAGAAAACCGCTGAAACGGGGCTCACAATCCTGTGCGCACGTCAGGCAGTACGTTTCTTCAGCAGATAGATATCCATGATCCAGCCGTGATCAGAACGGGCTTGCGCGCGCGTGTCCAGAATGTCTTGCGCCACATCCGCCAATGGGCCTTTAATCAGAATCTCTTCTTTCATGCCCACATATGCCCCCCACCAGATGTCATAATCGGCCATCTTTAGGCTTTGGAACGAGCATTCGCCATCCAGCATAACAGCCACTTTCGATGCCGTTTCAGGCCACCCCTCATCGCGAATGCGGCGGCCTGTGGTCACGACATAGGGTGCCCCCAGATCATTGATTGGGATCGCATGGGCCGCAGTCAGCGCCTGCAACGCGGTGATGCCCGGCACAACCCGGACCTGCGGCTGCGGGTTCAGTCGAGCCGCAATCCTGAGTGAACTGTCATACAGCGACGGATCACCCCAGATCAGCAACGCGACCTTCTGCGCGTCGGGGTGGGCTGATATCGCTTCGTGCCAGCGCAGGGCAATTGCGTCGTGCCATTCGTCGACACCTCGTAGATAGCCGTCATCTGCCCGACGTTTGGGAACGTCGAAATAGGCGATTCGCGCGGGATTATCGGTGACCTGCGCGATGATGTCTTCGCGCAAACCGGCCAGATCAGCTTTGTTCTCTCCCTTACGCGGGATCAGGATCAGGTCCGCTGATCTGATCACCTGTGCCCCCTGAAAGGTCAGGTGGTCGGGATTGCCGGTGCCGATTCCGATCAGGGCTAGGTCAAACATCTTCGAACTCTGCCAGCGGCCCATACAGGATCAGGGCCGGGGCGGTTCCGATCTCGGCGCGCAGCTTGTCGGACAGGTCTCCGATGGTGGAGCTATGTAACGATTGCTCGGGGGTCGAAACGGATTCGGCCATCAAGGCAGGTGTGTCCAGCGGCAGGCCATGCGCGTTCAGCGCTTCTACAAGCAATGGAAAAGTGCGCTTACCCATAAATACGACCGTTGTCGCGCCAGCATCAGCCAGAGCGGGAAGGTTCAGATCGGCAGGCAGTTTGCCACTTGCGTCATGCCCGGTGACGAATTGAACACGACGCGCAGTCAGGCGCCGGGTCAACGGGATTCCCGCAGCCGCTGCCGCCGCGACAGCCGAGGGGATGCCAGGAATGATCTCGTATTTGATACCGGCGGCCTGCAACGCGACCAGTTCTTCCTCTAGTCGACCGAACAATCCTCCATCCCCGGATTTCAGCCGCACGACATGCTGGCCGGTCTGAGCATACTCAACCAGCAACCGGCTGACGTGATCCTGCTTGGGCGAGGGGCGACCGGCGCGTTTACCTACGCCAACCAGATCAGCATCGTCACGCGCATGGGTCAGGATCGGGCCACTGCTGAGATCATCAAACAGCACCGCATCGGCCTTCTGCATCCGGTCGACGGCCTTGAGCGTTAGTAGCTCCGGATCACCCGGACCGGAGCCGATGAATGAGACAAAGCCACTCATGCCGAGGCCTCCGCAATCAGATGGAAGAATGTGCCGGTGACATTGCCACGTCGCGATCCCGTCTGAGGGCCTTCAGCCCCTTCGGCATCGAAGACCCGCGCAAGAGGGGCGTCAGGTTGTTCGATGATCGAGGAATAGTGGAACTCATGCCCTCGCAAGGCGGTACCTGTCGCAAAGCCGGGCATCGGAGCCAAAAGTTCAGCCTTACGATAGCCCAAATTGAATTTGCGCTTTTGGTACGAGGTTTGCAGGCCCAACAATCCCGCCATCTGATATGGGGTACCCTCCTTGTCGACCAAGACTTCCCCCAATGCCATGTACCCCCCGCATTCACCATGGACGGGCCGTGTTTCCGCGTGTTTCCGCAGCCCGGTCAAGAAGGTATCTGCCGCCGCCAATGTTCCCGCATGCAGCTCTGGATATCCCCCCGGCAACCAGATCAGATCGGCATTAGCGTCAGGCGCTTCATTGGCCAGCGGGGAAAAGGGCAGTATCTCGGCACCGGCCCTGCGCCATCCTTCCAGTAGATGCGGATAGGTAAACGAAAACGCCGCATCTCGGGCCAGTGCGATCCGCTGCGCCGGGGGCCGCGGCAGCGCGGCTGACGATGGCCCATTGGGGCCTGAGGAGGCCGCCTTTTTGATCGCATCCAGATCAACATGTTCACGTAAGAACGCGGCGTACCCGGCGATTGCGGTTTCCAGATCAGGGTGCTCGACGGCTTGAATCAGGCCCAGATGCCTTTCGGGCAAGGTAAGGTCTCCCCGGCGCGGAAGGACCCCAAGAACGGGTAATCCGGCACGCTCCATGCCCAACCGTGTCAGGCGCTCATGTCGGGGGCTGGCACAGCGATTCAGGATGACACCGGCAAAGGGCAGATCGGGATTGTACATCCGAAACCCAAGCGCGGTCGCCGCCGCCGATTGCGCCTGCCCGCCGACATCCAGAACCAGCACGACCGGCCATCCCATGCGCAGCGCCGTTTCAGCGCTCGACCCATGCCCCAGCTCTCCGGGTTTGGCGACACCATCAAACAGACCCATCGAGCCTTCGGCCACCACGATATCCGCGCCCGTTGCCTGCTCTGAGATCGCGCTTAGCAGCGGATCTCCCATCGCCCAGCTATCCAGATTGAACGAAGCGCGGCCTGCCGCAGCGCGGTGAAAGGCCGGGTCTATGTAGTCGGGCCCGCTTTTGAACGGCTGCACGGTCAATCCGTCCTCAGCCAGCGCCCGGAGCAACCCCAGCATGACCGTGGTTTTGCCCGTGCCCGATGACGGTGCGGAAATCAGTAATCCCGGGGGGTTAGTCATCGCCGTGGCTCCAGCTCGACCACGGGCTATCGGCGCTTTGAGGGCGATAGCGACGGTCGTAAGTTTTTGAATACAGGCAGCTTTCGTCAAACCCTTCACCTGCGAGCGCCGGACCAACCATTATCAGTGCGGTGCGCGAGATGCTTTCGTCCAGCGCCTCTTTCAGCGTGGCCAGAGTCGCGCGGATGATCCGTTCATCCGGCCAGCTGGCGCGGTAGACAACGGCGACCGGGCAGTCCGCACCATAGGCAGGGGTCAGGTCGGCGATGACATTGTCCAGATTTCCGATCGACAGGTGAATGGCCAGAGTAGCACCTGTTTTAGCAAAGTTTTTCAGCGTCTCACCTTCAGGCATCGAGGACGCGCGCCCAGGCGTCCGGGTCAACACCACCGATTGCGCCAGTCCCGGAAGGGTGAGTTCAGTTCCTAGAGCAGCGGCTGCGGCGGCAAAAGACGGGACACCGGGCGTGACGCTGACCGGTATTCCCATCTCTTTCAAACGTCTGATTTGCTCTCCCATCGCGGACCAGACAGAGAGGTCCCCGGAATGCAGCCGCGCCACGTCTTGCCCGGCTTTGTGCGCTATTTCGATCTCGGCCATGATCTGATCCAGATCCATCGGAGCCGTGTTCACGATCTTTGCGCCGTCGGGGCAGTGGCTCAAAATCTCCTCGGGAACCAATGAGCCTGCATAGAGGCACACAGGGCAGGAGGCGATGATATCGCGCCCGCGCAGGGTTAGCAGGTCGGCAGCACCCGGTCCGGCGCCGATGAAATGAACGGTCATTGTTTTCCTCCGATGGCGACGGCGCAGGTTGCAAGCCGGTCGTCCGAGATTTGTCTGGGTGAAATCAGCCGCGCGCCATGCCCGGCGGCAGCAAGAGCGGATGCTTCGGCCACGCTGCCGGTGCCGTATGTGGCACGACTGCGGGGCGAGCAGGTGAGGGTACGTTGCCCGGCAAGATCATGTGCCGGGACGAAATGAACCGGCAGCTCAGTAACCTCTGCAAGTGCGACAAGTGCGGCATGTCCGTCCTTGTCTGCAACGGTTGCCAGAGCATCGACTGTTTTTCCTGTCGAGGCCAGATCAAAGGCAGCGCGCAGACTGGCCAGCGTAGCAGAAGACGAGAATCCGAGCCCGGCGACGATCATAACGTGAGGCTCCACTGCACAACTGGATAAGTAGATTTCCAACCCCGCCGAGGACCAAGCGAAGCAGCCTGCGCAAGTTCGATGCGCAACAGGTCTCCGCCCATCTTGTCGTGCCACGCAGCCAGCAAGGCTTCGCTTTCCAATGTCACTGCGTTGGCGACAAGCCGCGTACCGGCGCGGAGATTTGCGTGTAGCCAGTTCAACAGCTCCGCGCTCAGGCCGCCTCCGATGAAAACGACATCTGGTTGGTCAAGGTCAACCAACGCCTCAGGTGCGAAACCATGAACGACCCGCAACCGATCCTGCCCCAGCGCATCGGCGTTTCGGCGAATGCGCTCGGCCCGATCTTCACGCGGCTCGATTGTCGTTGCAGTCAGCGTCGGATCGCACATCAGCCATTCGATGCTGATCGAACCGGTGCCGCCGCCAATATCCCACAGATGCTCTCCTCTTCGCGGGGCAAGGGACGACAGGGTCAGTGCGCGGATAGGGCGCTTGGTGATTTGTCCGTCGGTTTCGAAGATATCATCAGGCTTGCCCGAGGCTTTGGGAAAGGCGCGCCCTGTGCCCGCAACGTCCAGCCCGACACAGACCGGATGTTCGAATGTTCCCAGCAGCGCTTCGGTCAGCGACATGCTCCGCGCGCGTTCACGGGGGCCGCCAAGAGCCTCCATGACATGCAGGGTACAATCGGCAAAACCAGTCTCGCCCAAATAGGTTGCAAGCTCAGCCACCGCTTTTCCATCACGCAGCAAGAGAATGGCGCGGAGGCCCGACGCCAGGTGGGGGCGCAAACGGGTCAGGGGGGCGGCGTGCAGTCCAAAGGTTAACGTGTTTTCAAGCGGCCAACCAAGCCGCGCAGCCGCTAGCGAAAAGGTCGACTGGCCCGGTAGGGCGGTCCATTCGCTCGCATCGAAATTTCGCGCGATGACGGAACCGGCCCCGAACCAGAACGGATCACCCGAGGCCAGAACAACAGTTTGCCGACCGCGTAATCCGGTCAGTATTGGAAGACCATCGTCAAATGGAGCTGGCCATACAATCTGTTCGGCGTTGCTTTTGGGAATCAATGATAGGTGGCGAGACGGACCCATGACGATCTCGGCACGATCCAGCACTTGACGGCTTGCGGCGGAAAGGCCATCCAGTCCATCTTCACCCAAACCCAATACGGTTAGCCACGGAGTTTCAGACATGCCCAACCTCCTGATTCTTGGCGGGACGACCGAGGCAAATGCTCTGGCAAAATCCGTTTCCGAACAAGGTATTCCGGCCACGTATTCCTACGCGGGCCGTGTCGACACGCCACGCCCGCAGCCCGTTCCAACACGCGTGGGCGGTTTCGGAGGAACGGAGGGGCTGGCGCGCTACATCCGCGATCATGAGATCAGCCATATCGTAGATGCTACCCACCCCTTTGCCGCGCTGATGAGCCGAAACGCTGTGGAAGCGTGCGCCTCGACCGCCACTCCGCTGGCGGCGCTGACGCGGCCTCCCTGGGTCGCTCAAGATGGCGACAGTTGGCAGCATGTTCCGGACATCGACGGTGTCGTCGACGCGCTTTCCGGTCCCGCTCAGCGCGTGTTCCTTGCCGTTGGTCGCATGCATCTTCAGGACTTTGCAGCACAGCCTCAGCATCACTATCTTTTGCGGCTGGTTGATGAGCCTGAAACCGTGCCGTTTCCAAATAGAGACGTCATTATTTCGCGCGGTCCGTTCACTGAAATTGAAGACCGGGGGCTGATGGAGCGTCACGGGACGCAGTTGGTCGTGTCCAAGAACGCGGGTGGCATCGGGGCGCGCGCAAAGCTGGATGCCGCACGGGCGCTGGGTCTTCCGGTTCTGATGATCGACCGTCCGCTGTTGCCGCAGCGGACTGAGTTCGAAAAGGTTTCGCAGGTCTTGGACTGGCTGGTTCATACCTGATCCTTGTCAGGTGTGAATCTCGGCGTGTAAACGATCGGCGCGCCGTCGCGCTCGATAACGCGGGTCAATGACGAGCCGATGATCACGACGGTCTGCATGTCCGCCATGTCTGGCGTGGCCTCGGCCAGTGTTGAAATCCGCAACTTTTCATCCGTACGCGACACTGCGCGGGCGAACAGGATCAGGCGTTCTGGCTCACATTCCTCGCGAAGGATTTCCAGTGTTTTTACAAAACCTTCTGGGCGTGACTTCGAGCGTGGATTGTAGAATGCCATCGCGAAATCCCCCTGTGCGGCGAGACGGAGGCGCTTTTCGATCAAGGACCACGGTTTCAGATTGTCGCTGAGGTTGATGGCGCAGAAATCGTGCCCCATCGGCGCGCCCGCACGGGCGGAAGCGGCCAGCATCGCAGTGATCCCCGGCAGTACGTCGATCTGAATGCTTCGCCATTCAGCGGGACCATTCTCCAAGGCCTCGAACACGGCAGCGGCCATCGCGAACACGCCTGGGTCTCCGGAGGAAACTACCACGACACGCTTGCCCTCGGCCGCCATCCGTAATGCGTGCTGCGAGCGGTCGATCTCGACCCGGTTGTCACTGGCATGTAGGGTCAACCCTTCACGCTCAGCAACGCGTGCGACGTAGGGGATGTATCCAACAACATCCGTCGCCTCGGCCAGAGCAGCGGTAACCTCGGGCGTGACCAGAGCTTCGTCTCCCGGTCCGAGGCCGGCTATTTTGACCCAGCCACTCATGGGCGACGGCCCTGACCGTGAACCAGGATGATCGAGAAATAGGGTGTTATACCCTCGCAATTGTCCGAGAGTTTGCAAACCCGCTGGTTCGGCATCTGGGCGTATTCGACGATCCATGCACGGTCATATAGATCGGCCCGTTTCAAGGCGCGTTTTACCTTGTCAAAGTTGCGACCGATCTTCATGACCACCAACGCATCGGTTTGGGTCATGCGTTCGGTCAGCGTGTCCTCGGACAATGTACCGACCAGAACCGTCAGGACGTCATCACCCCAGGTTATTGGATCGCCGGTAGCGGTCCAGGCACCCGACATTCCGGTAATGGCTGGTACGACCTCGACCTTAGATATATCCCGTAATCGATTGTAAAGATGCATGAATGACCCGTAGAAGAAAGGGTCTCCTTCGCACAGGACCACGACATCCTCACCATTCTCAGTCAACGACTTCAGGTGCGCGGCGCAATCCTCGTAAAACACGGAAAGCAGCTCGTTGTACCTCGGGTCCGTCACCGGGATTTCGGTTGTTACGGGATACTCCATCGCAAACTCGATAGCGTCGCCGGGGATCATTCCATTGACGATCTTGCGGGCCTGCCCCGTGCGGCCCGGCTTGCGGAAGAACGCCACGTGCCGCGCATTGCGCAACAGGCGGTCTGCACGGACGCTCATGAGATCCGGGTCACCAGGGCCAAGGCCCACGCCGTAGATCTTGCCCCCGCTCATTCCGCACGACTCGCGATGGCGTTGATGGCAGCAACGGTGATTGCACTGCCACCCAAGCGACCTTTGACGATGCAGGAGGGCACAGGCTGCGCTTCCCACAAGGCGTCCTTGGATTCGACTGCGCCGACAAAGCCCACAGGGCAGCCGATGATGGCGGCCGGGCGCGGACAATCTGGGTCTTCCAGCATGTTTAGCAGATGGAATAGCGCAGTCGGAGCGTTACCGATCGCGACCAGCGCGCCGCCAAGATGCGGACGCCACAACTCTAGCGCAGCGGCAGAGCGCGTGTTGCTCATCTCAGCGGCCAATGGGCGCACGCGTTCGTCATGCAGAGTGCAGATTACCTCATTATCCGCAGGCAGGCGGAAGCGGGTCACACCTTCGCTGACCATGCGCGCGTCGCACAGGATCGGTGCGCCATTTTCCAGCGCGGTGCGGGCCGCTGTGACGAAGCCGGGCGAGAAATGCACGAACTCCTCCAGCCCAACCATTCCAGCGGCATGGATCATGCGCACGGCCACTTGCTCTTCATCGGCATCGAACCGAGCGAGATCGGCCTCCGAGCGTATGGTGGCAAAGCTCTGTTTGTAAATCGCCGCGCCGTCGGTTTCGTATTCATAGGGCATCAGGTGAAGTCCATGGTCATAAGTTTTTCTTCGGTCAGGCCGCGTTGGCAGGGCTCATCCCCTGCGCGACCTTGTTTGACAAGATCGAATCGTCCGTTGCATCCCACTAAAGTGACATCTGCAGGGCCCATCCGGGCGCACCCCTTTGCACATCCCGAGACATGCAGAGATCCGGGCACTCGAGCCGCCAAAACGCGCGCGATCTCTCGCGTTTCCACTTGCGCCTGCGGACAGAACGGCGTGCCAGGGCAGGCGTCGGTGGTCATCAGCGGGTCAGTACCGTCTGTGACGAAGGCTGGTGCGGGAGTATCTGCTCCGCCTTCCAGCAGGATCAACCGCCACGGTGTAATTCGCAGGGCAGATGCACCGCTGCTCTCGATCAGTTTCGAGAGCGGGCCTGCGGGCAATTGCCCAAACGTCGCGCCCAAAAGTGTTCCCAACTCGCAAGCGCCAGGCTGTAGCAGGGTACCTATTGGGCCGGGCGGGCTGCCTTGCCATTCAAGCGGAAGGTCTTGCGCAGAGATCACGCGGGCCATTCGGCGTGTGTCGGGCGTGTAGGTTTCAGAGAACCACTTTGCCAGTTCGATCAGTCGATCGATGGCATCGGCTTCAGAAACAGACCGCCCGGTCTCAGCACCGTCAGCACGCAGAATCAGGTCGTTTTCGCCGGTTTCCACGCGAATGTCAGCCGAGTCTCCGGCTAACAGGCGCTCGGGTCCAGTATCAATTGCAAATCCGAACTTGGCGGGCAGCGAGGGCAACTCTGCTAGGCGGTCAATCAGATGCTGCGTTAGTCGCGCTGTCAGATCACCTGCACGGTAGAGCGGTGTGACCAAAATATTCCGTCTGATCTCGATGCCGGGCTCGGCATCGAGAAGGTTCAGATCAGACAGCTCGGCCAATAGCGGCTGGTGGTCGGCTTCCTTGACGCCGCGCAGTTGCAGGTTCGCACGGTTGGTCAGGTCAATAGTGCCATTGCCGAAACGGTCGGCCAATTCGCACAGACCCAAAGCCTGCTGAGCGCTAAGCCGCGCCAACCGCGGGCGTACGCGCACGACCAGCCCATCGCCGGACATCATCGGGCGATGGGCGCCGGGGCACCAGCCTTGGACGACAGGTTTGTCGGTGAGAGCGCTCATCCCAGACCTTCCAAACCGGCACGGATCGAGTTTCGGCGCGTATTCCATAATCCAGCATCCAACAAGGCGCGGAAACGGTCTTGCATCGCTTGATGCGCACGCGGGTTCGCCTCTTGTAGAAAGGCATCGACGTCTTCGTCGCCAAGCGTGGCTTCATGATAAAGATCGAACAGATGCGGCGCGACGGTGCCAGACAAATGTGCAAACGAGGCCATGTGATCAAGCGTCGCTGCAATCTCGGCCGCGCCTCGAAAACCATGCCGCTGCATCCCCGCTATCCATCCTGGATTGGCGGCGCGCGCATGAACCACGCGGCTAATCTCTTCGGGCAAGGTACGGGCGCGTGGATTTTCCGGGTTGGTATTGTCCAGGTGATAGAGCTGAGCGTTACCACCGGTGATTTTCTTGGCGGCAGCAAACCCGGCCTCATGCGTGGCATAGTCATTCGCCAATAGCAGGTCGGTCTCGGTCAGGTCCTGGAGGTGTACAAAGCTGTCAGCATTGGCGACACGCCGCGTAATGCCATCGACGTCCTTCGTGATATGCTCACCTTCCAGTGCAAAGGAACTGGCATCTAACCACGCCTCACCCGCCTTTGAGCGGGCCTCATCGGTGTAGATTTCGGATAGTTGGGTCATGTTGACGCCATAGCTGCCGGGGGCGGGGCCAAAGACCCGCGCCGCCGGTTCCTGTCCGGCATAGGGGTTCCAATCGGGCGCTTCGTCCCGATCAGACAGTGTCCGTACGGCCTGACCAAAAAGCGCCGAAAGCGTTGGGAACACATCACGGAACAGGCCCGAGACCCGTAAGGTCACGTCCAGACGCGGACGGCTGAGGTCGGTGATCGGCAGCACTTCGATGCCTGAAACACGCTCCGAGCCTTTGTCCCAAATCGGTTTCACACCCAGCAAGTGCAGCGCCATGGCGAATTCCTCGCCTGCGGTGCGCATCGTGGCCGAGCCCCACAGGTCGACGATCAGCCCCTTAGGATAGTCGCCTTCTTCCTGCAGGTGTCGACGCACCAACTCCTCTGCCAGCTTGACGCCTTGAGTATAGGCCGCACGCGTGGGCACAGAACGCGGGTCGGTGGTATAAAGATTCCGCCCAGTAGGCAGCACGTCTGAGCGTCCGCGATAGGGAGAGCCTGAAGGTCCGGCTTCGATTCGTTTGCCAGCTAGCGCATCGACCAGAGCATTGCGCTCAGCTTGGGCAGAAGGCGCGGGGTTGAAATCACCCGTCACATCTGGAACCCGTCCAAAGATGTGCAGGCCGTCGCCGAACTGACTTTCCTTGATATCGCAGACAAATCGATCAATGCGCGTGATCGCCTCGGCGATGCAGGTGGCCTGATCGAGGCCAAGGTCGCTTGCCAGCCCAATGGCCTGGGCCTCGTCGCGGATATCTTCCTGTAACCGGTCACGGCGCCTGGGGTCCAGACCGTCCGCGTTCGAGAACTCATCCAGCAGTGCTTCCAGCCGAACCATGCGATCCGGCGTACCACTTTCTTTCATCGGGGGCGGGATATGGCCCAGCGTAACTGCGCCGATCCGGCGCTTGGCCTGCGCAGCTTCGCCGGGGTCATTGACGATGAACGGGTAGATCACCGGGAGTTTATCGATCAACGCCTCGGGCCAGCATTCATTGCATAAAGCGACCGATTTACCCGGCAGCCATTCCAGCGTGCCATGGGCACCAATATGGATCAAAGCATCCGCGCCTATCCCTTTGCGCAGCCAAAGGTAAAAGGCGACGTAGCTGTGACGAGGCGTGCGCGAAAGGTCATGATAGTCATCCTCGCGCAGCTCTGGCGTGCCTCGTTCTGGCTGCAGCGCAATCACAGCGTTGCCACGCCGAAGGGCCGTGAAATGGAATGCTCCATCTGCGAACGCTGGATCGTCCTCGGGGTCTCCCCAGACCGCCTGCAGATCGGCGCGCAATTGATCGGGTAGCTCTGCATGCGCAATCAGGTAGTCCTGCAATGACCATGAAATCCGGGCGCCCAGCAGGGTTTCGGCAATCGGCTCGGCCGGTGCGATTGCATATCCCTCATTCTGAAGATCGGTCAGCATCGCTTCGGCAGAAGCGAGCGCATCAAGGCCAACTGCATGCGCCATCTGCCAGTCCTTACCCGGGTAAGTCGACAGAACCAGCGCCGGTATTTGATCCGAACTGGGCTTTTCGTGCAGGTCCAGCCAGCCAGAGACCCGATCGATGACAGCTTCGATCCGGTCAGGTTCGGGCTGGTGGGCAAAACGCGAATATTCCAGATAAGGATCGCGCTTGCCCGGTTCTTTGAACGACACGATGCCCGCGTTAATCCGCCCGTCGACCTCGGGCAGCACCACATGCATGGCGAGGTCAGCAGGCGAAAGCCCGCGTTCCGCTTCTGCCCAGGCTTTGCGGCGCGAGGTCGCGAGGGCGACCTGAAAGACGGGCACATTGGCAGCATCCAAGGGTGAAGTGCCTGATGCGCCCTTGCCCGAAAAGGAGGTGGCATTGATGATCGCTGAAGGTTTCAGCGCCACGATCGTCTCACGCAACCAGTCAGCGGCGGTTGGCGCTTTGAGCGACGGGGCGAACAGGCCAATGGCCTCGAATCCACGCGATCTCACACTGCGGATCAAAGCCGCGATTGGGGCAGTGTCGGCAGAGGTCAGGTAGGCCCGATAATACGTTACAATAATGCGTTTTGCATCGCCCGAAAAAGCTGTGTCCGCCGGTATCACGCCACGATCCGGGCACCAGGCGCCGTAATCCGGTATGGTCTTTGCCCCCATCACCGGACCGGCATATAGTCCCGCCGCCAGCGCCATCTGTGCGAGCGCGGCCTGTGCCGCAACCTCTCCGCCGGTATCACACAGATGCGCCAAGCGCCGCAGGGTTGAGACGGGCAGGGTGGAGTACTCATCCAGCCGCGTATCCTCGCGCCCGTCCGCAGGCAGGACAGCCAATGCGATCCCCTTGGCCTGTGCCAGTGCCAGAACCTGCTGCAAGCCGTAAGACCAATATGGCACGCCGCCAATCAGGCGGATCAAGATGCCTTTGGCCCCCTCGAGCGTCTGTTCAACATATGTGTCGACTGACAGGGGATGTTTTAGAGCTGTCAGGTTGGCCAACCGCAGGGTTGGCATGCGCCCGTCTGGCCCGCCACCGCGATGCCAGCCCGCCGCGAAAGCGCCAAGATCACTGTCAGAAAAGGACAGCACCACCAAGTCCGCCGGGCTCTGGCCCAGATCGGTTGGGGTCTCGGTTTCCTCTAACCCGTGGCTTTCGCGGAAGACGACGTGCATGAATCTTACTCGGCGGCCTCGGTCACACCCACAAGGATATCACGGATTTCGGCCTCTTTGATATCATCATGCTCGGCGATGACCACAAGGCGCGAGCGGCGCTCTTCACCAGGTTCCCACGGGCGGTCATACTGATGACGTACCCGCGAGCCGACGGCCTGTACCAGCAGGCGCATGGGCTTGCCCTGAACCGCGGCATAGCCTTTGACGCGCAGGATGTTCAGTTCCTTTGCCAGGCGTTCGATCTTGGCGACCAGATCCAGCGGATCAGTCTGTTCCGGCAGTTCGACGATGATGCTTTCAAAATCGTCATGCTCGTGATCGTGATGACCATCATGATGGCTGGGACGCGCTTCCATGTCGTCCTCGGCAGCAGCTTCAAGGCCCAAGACAACGCGCACGTCCACGACACCTTCTGCGACTTCGACGACGGGTAGGGGGCGAGGGGCTTCGGCCGCGATGACCTCTTTGGCTTTGGCGACACCTTCGGGACCAGCCAGATCGGGCTTGGTCAGCAGGATGATGTCGGCGCAGGAGATCTGATCTTCAAACACTTCCGATAGTGGCGTCTCGTGGTCGATCGACTCATCGGCAAGGCGCTGGGCGTCTACCGCTTCGACATTGGGTGCAAACCGACCAGCGGCAACAGCTTCGGCATCGGCCAAAGCGATCACGCCGTCGACGGTGGTTTTCGAGCGAATGTCTGGCCAGTCGAACGCTTTAAGCAGCGGCTTGGGCAGGGCCAGGCCCGAAGTTTCGATCAGGATGTGATCGGGGCGCGGCTCCAAGGCCATAAGCGCTTCGATCGTGGGAATGAAATCGTCGGCCACAGTGCAGCAGATGCAGCCATTGGCCAGTTCCATGATGTTTTCTGCTGGGCAATCCGGGATTGCGCAGGATTTCAGGATATCGCCATCGACACCCACATCGCCGAACTCATTGACTACAACAGCCAAGCGCTTGCCTTGCGGGTTCTGCATCAAATGCTTGACCAGCGTCGTTTTGCCCGAGCCCAGAAAGCCGGTGATCACGGTGACGGGCAGTTTTTCGAGATTGCTCATTTCAGGGCTCCAATCGGGGGAATACGGGCCGCGCAATTCTTGCGGAAGTGTTCGGGGCGTTCACGCCATTTGACCAGCCCGTCCTCGGTATTAAGGTACTTGGTGGCACCTTCAATGATGGTTTCGACGTGATCGGTTTCGCTGAGGTGTTCGTAAACGAATGTCCAGCGATCAGGTCCGCCACGCAGCACGATAGAACAACCCTCATCGCAGTTTGAAAGGCATTCTACTGCTTTCAGGGTGATGCCTTCCGGCAGGGCGGCCTGTTCAAGCGCTTTGTGCAGCAATGTGCCGGGGCGTTGGGCGTCGTCTTCGACGGGTAGGCCGCGACGACAGGTGGTGCAGACCAGCAGTTCGACCGGTGTGGTCTCGGTCATGTCTCTCATCCCCCAAATCCTCTTCGTGGGGGACGGGGTTTCATGCGGGCCGATCAAAGCCCCACACCGGAACACCCCGTCCGGTTTCATCTTCGGGCGTTGGCAGGTCTCCCGGCTTGCGGATGTCAGAGCGGCGCTCTGTCGGATGTCCCGCCTTCCCGGCATTCGCCAGTGGCTTGGGCACCCTCTCCGGTCACGGTCGCGGGGGCGGCTGCGTTTGACGGAAAATCCGCTGACGCATTCCCTTTTCATCTGCTGCTGCAGACACCAACACTTGGCTCTTGGGACAGCATCACCCCCCTTGTCAAGCGAGTCTCGCTCAACTGTGCGTACAGGGGCAAAAAAGCGACCTCTGAGGGTCGCTGGACGGCATGACTTAGGTCAACAGGCGTGTTCGCATGTGCATCGAAAGACGAACAGGGAGAGCGTCATATGAAAGTAGGCTTCATCGGGCTGGGAAACGTGGGCGGAAAATTGTCGGGCTCGCTGCTGCGCAATGGGATTGACCTGACCGTTCATGACCTCAACCCTGATCTTGTGTCTGGTTTTGTCGCGCAGGGTGCGAAGGCAGCTAAAAGCCCCGCCCAATTGATGCGTGATTGTGACGCCGTGATTACCTGTCTGCCATCTCCTGCCGCCTCGGACGCGGTAATGCAGGAGATGCTGTCCGAAGTGACATCCGGTAAGATCTGGATGGAAATGTCCACCACAGACGAATCGGAAGTAAAACGATTGGGTGCTTCGGTGATCGAACGTGGGGGGGCTGCAGTCGATTGCCCGGTATCGGGCGGGTGTCATCGGGCGGCTACGGGCAATATTTCGATCTTCGCAGGCTGCGATCGAGAAACATTTGAGCGCATTCTGCCGTTCCTGACGACGATGGGGCGCCGCGTTTTGCACACAGGCGATTTGGGATCGGCCTCAGTGTTGAAGGTGCTGACAAACTATTTGGCAACCGCAAATCTGATCACTTGCGCCGAGGCTTTGGTGACCGCAAAGGCCGCAGGGATGGATCTTGGCACGACCTATGAGGCGATCAAAATTTCGTCGGGTACATCATTTGTGCACGAAACGGAAAGCCAAGTGATTCTGAATGGGTCCCGCGATATTTCATTCACCATGGATCTGGTCAAAAAGGATATCGGTCTGTTTCAGGAGGTCGCCGACCGCGCCGGGGTGCCGCTGGAGATAAACCCGGTGATGATCAAGATTTTTGAGGACGGGATCTCTCGCTATGGAGAGAGAGAGCTATCTCCCAACATCATCAGGCGGCTGGAGGATGCGACCGGGCTTGAGATTCGGGCACCGGGATTTCCAGCCGAGATGCTGGACGATGAGCCAGAAAAGCCGGGCTATGAGGTGATCCCGCAATATCGACGGAGTGCTTGAGGTCAAGATAAAGAGATTACTTGATTTTGATGAAGGCCCTTCAACTCTTTGGTTCTTTGTGATGTGTTGAGCTCTGGCGTTGCAAGAATTAAGCACATTAATTGGAGTTGATTGCCTGGTTGCAGCGATCGGATTTGGATTGGAAACCACTCGACTTGGAAGTAGCTTTCATTGATCAGTTGGATAACACTCTGACAATTGATCCAGAGGCCACGAACCCAATTCAATTTGCGATGCAGTTTCAGAGAGTTGGCCCCGCTTCGGAGGAACGTTGCGCTATGCGTAGCTTAGCAACTCGGACATGAAAGTGATCTTTGCATATCGCATCGGCCAGAAAACAATGGGTGGCAAGGCGATGCGTGTTGACCAGTTGGCTGCAATGGCGCGCGCGCATTTATCGGAGCGATACACATTCGAAGTCGTGTTGGCTCCCAAAGCCTCTCGGGTACATGCGTGTCGGCGATTTGTAGACTCCTGCAGGGACGCAATTGTGATTTTTCACAAAAGTGCTGCATCAAATTTGGGGCAGGAGTTTAGAGCGTCCTTGAAGAAAGTCGCGGCAGGCATTTGCGTTGATCATCTGGATGTCATTGCCGGGCAACTGGAAGCCGGTTTTGTGGACGTCCATATCGCTGCTTCGTATCAGGGTGAGCGTAGCTTGTGCCAGGGATTGCCCGCGCTTGATCCGACTCCGGGTGTTCAGGTGCGCCATCTGAGGCATCATGCGGATCCGCGACTCGTTCCGGAATCTGCACCCAAGGCGGAATTCAATTTGGGTTATTTCGGACTGCTTGATAACGTTGTCTTGCCGCCCGCTCTGGCAGAGCAGTCAGTAGTGCCCGGTTATGACGGTAAAGGTGATGTGGAGGCCTTCATCGCAAGACTATCAGAGGCAAACTTTCACATTTGCACGCGTGACCCGAGCCCTGTTCTCACTCGCGGAGTGTTGTCCTCTAAGCCCTTCACTAAGGGTTTCAACGCAGCTGTTATTGGGGCAAATGTGTTGGTAAATCGGCAGGTTCACGATGCCGAATATTATCTGGGTGCAGATTACCCTTACTTTGTGAAAAGCACTGACAGCGCGGCTATTGTCGAAGGAGTTGAGCGTGCGTCCGCAGAATTTGGTGGAGAGCAATGGCGAATAGCGCAGGCCCGAATGTCTGATTTGGCCCGGCAAGTAGCCCCCGCGGAAGTCACCGGCGAATTGGACAAAATCCTAAGGCTATTCTAATTAGATCAACAATAGTCCGAGAATGGCACAGGCAAGAGTTTAACTTATGGCAAACGAGACCTTTCTCATCGTGACGACGATGAAGAACGAAGGGCCATTTATGATCGATTGGGTGGCTTACAACCGCGCAATCGGGTTCAATGATATCCTGATCTACACCAACGACTGTTCTGATGGCACAGATGTCATCGGTGATCGGATGCAGGCCTTAGGCTGGGCGCATCATGAACGCAACAAGGTCGGACCACGCGCTGCGCCCCAGAACCGGGCTTTTACCCGATCTCGCAGTCATCCAAGCTATCAGTCCGCAAATTGGATTATGAGCCTGGATGTGGATGAATACGTCAACATCCGTTTGCCTGAAGGCAATGTTCAGTCACTGGTAGAGGCAAGCGGTGAAGCTGATGCAATATCGATCTGTTGGCGTATGTTCGGAAATGCCGGCTTAAATGACTTTGTCGATCGACCTGTCCCTGAGATGTTCTTTCAGGCGGCCACCGAAGACAGCTACCCCCATCACCGGACGAAAGGTTTCAAAACGCTATTCCGAAATAACGGCAAGTTTAGTCGGTTTCGCGCCCACCGTCCTCGGATCAATCCAGAGGACGCTCCAAATCCCGACGCACCGTACGAAGGGGTGTTGTGGAGAGATGCAGGCGGAAACCTCTACCCGGCAGATCAGGTGAAATGGAAGGCTTGGCGCGGATTCAGCCATGAATTCGCGCGTATTCACCACTATGCAGTACGAAGTACCGATAGCTTTCTTGTCAAACGTGAACGGGGCCGGACTAACCATGTTGGCCAGGACCAAGGTCTGAAATACTGGCTTGTAATGAATCACAATGATGTCGAAGATCGCTCGATCTTGGGCCACATGCCCGCCATGCATGACATCAAAGCCGAGATGATGGCTGATCCTCATTTGGCCGAGCTTCACCACAAAGCCTGCGAATGGCATAGTGCAAAAGCCGCAGAGTTGAAGGCCAGACCTGATTGGCTCGATTTGGTTGAGGCCTTGCAGAATTCTCATATCGGAGAAGACGCCCATGGCTGAAACCGTATCCGCCGAGGACCGCCGCAAGAAACAAGCCCTGCAGCGCGAGCGGAAAGATGCGCTGAGGCGCGAAATGCTCAGGACAATGCCGCACGGAAAGCTCAGCATCGAAATCGGCGTCTGGCGGGGCGAGTTTTCGCGGATATTACTCGATGAATTGAAGCCTTCTAAGCTGTGCCTCATCGACCCATGGGGCGTGCAGCCCGACGCAGATGGTGGCGCATCTTTGGCCGGAGCGCGTAGCCAAAACGATATGGACCGCATCTATGAAGCGGTGAAAAACACATACGCCTCTGAGATAGCGAAGGGTCAAGTTTCGGTAATTCGCGATTTTTCGGTTCCTGCACTGCGCCTGTTCGAAGATCAGAGTATCGGTTTCGCCTATCTTGATGGCGACCATTCATATGAAGGGGTCAAAGCGGATCTGGATGCGGTATTGCCGAAGATGATTGAAGGCGGTGTCATCATGTTGGATGACTACCATCGGAGGGGATGGTGGAAAGATGGTGTGATGCGTGCATTCCACGAGTTTTTAGGCGCAAACTCGGCGGGCTTGCGTCTTAAGGCGATCAAAGGCGCTCAGGTCGCGGTTCAAAAGCTATAATTAATGAAACCAATTTCATATCGAATTGAGGATGTTGGCACCCGAGAAGGACCTACAGAAGATGGCGCCACTTTGGTTCAACCGCAGGACTTGCAATGACTGACAGGATCGTTGTCTACACGACAATGAAGAACGAAGGCCCGTTCATGATTGATTGGGTGTCCTACTACCTGTCACTCGGCATTGACCATTTCCTCATTTACACCAACGATTGTGATGACGGCACCGATCTGATTGCAGAACGGCTCGGGGATCTGGGCATTGCAACCCATGTTGATAATTCGGTCAAGCCAAAGCAAAGCCCGCAGAACACGATGCTCAGGCGAGTTCGTTCACATCCGAGGTTTCTTGATGCGGACTGGACCTTTTCGCTGGACGTTGATGAATATCTGAACATCCGCCTTCCTGATCCCTCCATGCACAAGTTGCTGGAAAAGTTGCAGGAAACCGCAGGAGAGCCTTTTGATGTTGCCTCTTTTGCCTGGAAACTATTCGGATGCGGTGGCGTCGAAGACTTCAGCGATATTCCAGTGGCTGAGCAGTTCTTTCTTTGCGATACTGAGCAGGGCTTTTATTCGGGCGTTGCGGGCGGGCTGAAGAGTATAACGCGCAACAACGGGTTATTCACCCGATATGGTCCGCATCGCCCCAAAGGAGTTGCGCCTGAGCGCATGTCCGAGATCAGATGGGTTGATGGTGGCGGGCAACTACTTGACCCCGAAGCTGTGACCTGGCGTGCCACATCCAACTACCGCCATGATTTTGCGCGTATCCATCACTATGTGACGCGTTCAATCGGGTCGTTCATGGTTAAACGGGATCGGGGCAAAACCAATCATATTCACGATGATCAGGCCGAATCCTATTGGAACAATATGAACGCGAATTTGGTTGAGGACCGGTCGATCTTGCCGCTTTGGGAAAAGGCTGCGGTAGAGCGGGAACGTTTGATGTCTGATGACCAACTGGCGTCCTTGCATGCCGCCGCGTGCTCTTGGCACGCGCAGAAAATTGTCGAGCTAAATCAAAGACCGGACTGGGTGGAATTTCGAGAGTTTTTGCACCGGTACAAGACCATGGGCCCCGGTCGCTGACGCATCTCAGGGCCGTAAGAAGTCTTGACGGGGCACCATTCAAAGACGCTGAGGCACAGCTTATTGGCCGCACTGTCGCCAGCGTTAGCGCTCTTGGGGTCTATCGATCGGGGATGCAATACGGCACCGAACGGCGGGAGCGTTCCAACACATGGGAGACAAGCGCAATCCTGACAGAAAAATGTTTCAAGTGGTCCGATATCAGTCCGTTTCCGAAGGAGCCGCCGTTGGTAGTTGCGCAGGGTTGAGTGGCCGGTTGAGTAATATCGCGAGTAGTTGCTTCTTCTAACAGTTCACTGCACGACAAACGACACAGTAACCCTCGTCCGCCTTTTATCTTCGTCCTGTATGGAGAGTCGCATCGTGTGCCGCCCAACCGGCAGTTCAGCCGAACGTGCGAGCAGGCGCGAACCTTCGACTGAGGCGTGCTTCATTATTCGTTTGGTCACATTGATCCATGCTGGACCCATACGATAGTCGATCCGAATTGACGACAAATCAACTGCCGTATTTCCTCTCGGGCTAATGTCTACATCAATATTGACAGGCGACTGGACAATATCCTTTTTGGGCGAATTGAAATTTACGAAGGGGCCATCGGATTGAGTAACGGTCAATCCCCGGTCTAGAGACTCAGTAATTTTAGGTTGATTGTCGAGTTCTACCATTTCAGCTGGAGTAAGCAGGGAGAACGCTTCTTGCTCGCTATTTCGCGGAAGAAGACTCCAAACGGAAAAGGCCAACACAAACAGTATTGCACCAATCAACAACCATCTCGCACGCATTACCCACACATACATCACCTTAAGCAAACCAGAATGAAACGAGACTATCACACAACGAGACAATATCTCAATTTGCGGGACTTGGTCTGAAATCGAGTCGCCCAATTGTAGAAGAAAATGGGCATTGCGCATGGAATCACACGGCAAGTCTTGCGGCGCGATAAAAGCCCAAATCGGGCTACATTTCCCCTATGTGACCCCAAAGAACAAGCATTTGTATCGCTCGGTCTGGGGAGGTCGTGTAAGCTATTGAATTCTTTTGGAGGCGAGTACCAATTTCGAACCCGCGTAAAGGAACTCTATTTCTTAATAAATAACAATTTTTTAGTGAAATGTTGGCGGTACGTGGGTTTGTGAATGTCGCGGGATTGTTGGTTGAAATTGTTCATTGGCTTGTCTTCGCGGTCGATATCGATTGTCGCATGATGGTGCAACACGAGGGGAAGCGGCCCAGGCTTGCCTAAGTCCGCTGATTGGGATGCGGGTCGGTTGATCAGTCAGATATGAGAGTTGGATGCGGAGGTAACTCACCGACCACGAGGCAAGGAGATGGCGCACTGGCTTATGACGGCACCGGGAATTGGGCCGCTCGTTGCCACTGCACTAGTTGCCCTCTCGTTCCCGAACAGGATTCTTCGCCAACATCTAAATTCATTGATCCTCGTCAAGATTGGAAAATGTATGATGTGATACAGTTGATGCCAAAAATGGGGGCTATCATGAAAGAATTAGTCGAGATTGGAAGAACATTTGTTCAGGCAATGCGTGATCGCAGGGGCCTTGCAAATGTTGATGAAATGTATGCCGAGAACGCTCAATCCATAGAAGCGGTTGTGCCTCCGGTTCGACAGTTTCGCATTACCAAAGGCCGTGATGCTATCAAAGGGAAAAGAGAGGATTGGCTGGCAGCTCATGAAATCATCGAACTCGACGTCGATGGCCCCTATGTTCATCCCCCAAACCGCTTCAGTGTGCGATACAAGGCTAAGGTAACGCAGAAGGAGACTGGGCAACGTATCGCCTTGAGCGAGATTGCTGTTTATTCGGTAGCAGACGGAAAGATTGTATTGGAAGAGTTCTTCATGTTGCCGAAGTAGGAGCGGCAATCCGCAATACTGACGCAGTGTTGGTTTCATCCGCACGCTGGAAGTGTGGCTTGTAAGTGCTTTGACGCGATGGATGGACAATTGGGCATTTGTTTCTACCGCGTGATGCTTGGCCTGGAGATCTGACCGGTAATGCGCCTTGTTTCATTCGCAATGCCGATACGACCGGGATGTCTTTTGACGCGATACCGAGGACGCTTGGTTGCGCAAGATCAAGGTAATTAGATGCATTTTTTGCGATAATGCTGCCTCACCCCAATCGCACCAAAGGAGGAGGATCAGAAAATGCTTGAAGACAAAAAAAACCCGCAACTGTTTGCTGGAACACATCCGCTATCTGATAATTTTCGACGCGAAATGGAATCCATGATGTCACGCTTTTTCGGGGGCGCAGCGCCATTCCTGCCACTGGAAACAGCCGCGCAACGCACGGGCTTCCCGTCGTTGGACATGACGGGTGCGATTTCGCCGGCGATTGACATCCACGAGACGGATGCGGCGATAATTCTCACCGCTGAATTGCCGGGCCTCGAAGAAGACGATGTCGAAGTCGAAATCAAGGACCGCAGATTGACCCTACGAGGCCAGAAGAAGGTCACGCATGATGACACGGGCGATCTGCGCGTTAGTGAGAGAAGCTATGGCAGTTTTACCAGGACAATGACGCTGCCTGATGCAGTCGATATCGAGGAGATTTCTGCTGCGTTCGACAAAGGGGTCCTGCACGTCACGATGCCGAAAACCGAACCTCAGGATCCCAGCCGAAAGATTAAGGTCTCATCGAAATAGGCGCGATGGAGGCGCACGCGCAACCATCATGGTCCGGGCAGCATGCGCGGACCCTTGGTGTTCTTAAAACGAGCACATTATTGCCCACCATAGCGGTTTCACTGCTGGGCATGATAATGTGCCAATAGCGCTGGAGAACTGAGATGGACGATGCGGACGCCTGACAAAAGCGATGTGGAAAGTGAAACGGGCGATGTCCGTGCATTTCTGGAGAGCTTGACGGGGCCGTCCCGCGGAACCGTTACCTGGCTTGTCGGCAACGCTTTGGCTGCTTCGGTGGGTCCTGATCGTATCCTGAAGTTCAGGCGGAAAGAGGATTTGCCCCCGCATGACGAAGACGTGGCGACCATTCAGTGGTCGCAAGGCGGTTACACGCTAAACGCGTTGCCCGGCCGGGATATCTGGGTCAACGGTCAAAAAACCGCTTCTACAATTCTTGGGCATGGCGACATGATTGAATTCGGTGAAGAGGGCCCCATGTCGCGCTACAGGGTGTGTGACCACTCATTCCCTGCACATCACACGGTCGAAGACATAATAAGTGACGCTTATGTGTATACGCGCTCCAGCCGACGACCCTTCGCCAGAAAAATGTCCGGTGCGCTGCGCGAAGGCGGGCGTCGGCTGACATCACAAACCACGGTTTTGTTCAGGGTTGCCGTTATCGGTGTGCTTCTTCTGATCTTTGCCTTTGGCTATTTGCTTTTTCAGAACGACCGGAAACTGGCGGACAGCCTTAAACAGGAATCTCTCAAGATCGAGGCGGTTGCCGTGATGCTCGCGCAGACACGAGAAGATGCATTGACGGCGGATGATCTGGTCGCGCTCAGAGAGGCGTTTGACAACCAGGTAATTTCCACCGAGCAGCGCCTTGGGACATTGGAAGACCGTGCAGGTGCGTCTAGGCGGGTAGTCACGGCCTCGACGCGATCCATTGCCTTTATCCAAGGGGCCTACGGATTGCGACAAACCGAAAGCGGTAAATTGCTGCGGCATGTGCTTGGTCCGGACGGGGAGAAACTAAAAACTCCATTCGGGAAACCATGGATTGAACCGGATGCAACAGGTGCGCCGGCAGAGTTTCAGTTCACCGGAACCGGGTTTCTGCTGCATGGCACCTCTCTGTTGGTGACCAACCGTCATGTCGCCTTGCCCTGGACTACCGGGGATCGGGCGCAGGCCCTGAAGGCCGCAGGGCTTGACGCCGAGATGCTTAGCCTGCTGGTTTATTTGCCGGAACAGACGGGTCCGATGCAGGCGGTGTTGCATAAGACAACCGAAACGGCCGATCTGGCGCTTCTGTCTGTTGATGCGAGCCGGGTTCAAGGGCTCGGGCTTTCACTGGCACCTGACCCGCCGCGGGCAGGTGAAGAAGTTTTCCTGCTTGGATTTCCAACTGGCCTCAAGGCTTTGATTGTGCAGGCCGGGCCGGACTTTCTGAAAACGCTTGAGAGCGATGGCACCGTCGATTTCTGGACGATTGCAAAACACCTTTCAGAGCAGAACAAGATCCGGCCTCTGGCCAGCCGGGGGATCGTCGCTCAGACCAGCCCTGGTGCGGTCGTTTATGATGCGGAAACCACAACCGGCGGAAGCGGCGGACCTGCCCTGAACCGAAACGGCGAGGTGGTTGCCATCAATGCCGCGATCTTACCGGAATTTGGCGGCTCGAATATTGGCGTTCCGGTGTCACACCTCAAGACACTTCTCGATGAAAGCGATTGATCCGCATATTTAATCGCGTGTCTGATAAGACGAGTTTTGCACAAGAAAAACCACAGCCAGAGGAACGATAACAGAGATCAAGGCCACGGTAATCAGCAAGTTCCCCAAGTGGCTATAGTCAGCGACGGAGGCAACGGTACCCGTTCTGGGATCGGTAACCGCGCGGGTAACGGTAAAGATCTGATTCAGGTATTTTGTACCGAGGCTGCTTGCTGACAATGCCATGTTGGTGAACGACGCCATGACTGCGAAAAAGGTAGCTTTCAGATGTGTTGGGGCGTTGCGCGCGATCCAGGCCAACATTGGGACCATCGCGATCTGACCCAGCGGTGACTCGACTGCTGTGTCGAGTATGGCGATAAACCTTGCATCCACGACACCACCAGTGCGCGCGGCCGTCCATTCATGCACCCCGTAGTACAAGGCAAGGTTTGGCAGGGCCAGCACTCCTGCGGCAATCGTGAGTAACACTACAACCTGCGCAATCGAACGACTTGCCATAAATGGCCTGAGGATAATCAGGCCAAGCAGAGCAAGTAGTGAGGTCAGAAGCGCTAGAATGGCCAGGAACTGTTCGTCAAACCCAAGCTCGTCGATCTCGAACCAGGTCAGGCCCGGTCCTGGCAAGGGAACTGCTCGAAAAACGAAAATGATAGTTGCTGTCCCGATCAGAACTTTGGCCTGTTTCGAGTCCAGCTCTCTCAGCAGACGCGACATGAGGTAGAGAATGACCGTGAGCGACACCGCAAAAACGGTCTCTTGCGCGAAGGCAAAATTTGCGGTTCCCAACACTATGCTGAGAACAACAAACGCAAGTCCGCCCAGCAGTATCGGCCACCTGACTTCGGTGGTTTGATCTGGTCTGTGCGGAAGGTGTCCTTGACGAACGAGGCGACGCTGTATCAGAGCGTGAAGAACCACTCCGCTGATCGAAAGCAAGGGGATAACCAGAGCGACAAGATAGACCTGACCGTAGAGAACCAAACGATCGCCTTTCTCCAGATCTTCTGACCCCGAAAAAATCCAGATGTTAACCGCTGCGACCCCTGCAAACCCGGATATGATCGCGATCCTGCCGAGGGTCTGCATTGTGGTGTGCCGTGCACGAACTTCTTCCGGCGCAAAAGCGCGTCCGTCGCGGTCCGATTGCGGCACCGCTTCTACTGTCATGGCGTCAGCAACGACATCCTGAATGGCATAACCTGAAGGAGCCAACATCAAAGCAACGACGTACCAATCCTCTAGTGGCATAATGCCGGCCATATGGTCAGGCGCAGCCACAAGCCTGTACATGATGAGCAATGACGCCGTGATAAGGGTTGCGCCAACGACAATCAGCAGGGATTTCCAGCGCCAGAACAGATCAACCAGATGACCCAGCGGCATTTTTAGAATCCACGGTAACCCGGCCCAGAATGCCAATCCCGCAACAAAAGCGGCGGATAGATTCAGATATTCCTTAAGAAAAAACGCACCGACGACGGATGTTAGTCCCGAAACCCCGGCCGCAAAGTAAACCATCAATGGTGGTAGGTAAGACCATTGCAATTGCTCGATCAGATCAACAAAGGTCCGGTGCCACCAGCCTGAAATCCGCCTTCCAAGTGTTGATCGGTCAGTGTTCATGCGTCAGTCGGACCCCGTTCTGGTAACCCTGTGCTGTCGGTTTTCCTCTCAGAGAAATCCGGCACCAAAAAGCAGGGCGCTGGTCAGCACCCCAAGGATTGGTACAACAAGAGGTACGCGGAAATGTTCCCGAGTTGACCCAGGCCGGGACTTCAGCAATATCAGCGAGATATTGACCAAAACAAACACTCCCAAAACGATCTGGGATGTGCGTTCCGCCAGTATTCCGATTGGCAGAGTTTGCGTCAGCAGAAGGATTATCGCAACAACCAACAGTGTTGCGACGACCGGTGTTTGGGTTACCTGCGGGACAGTCGCCAGTATTTTCGGCAGATGGTCCCGGTCGGCAAGGCCATAGATAACTCGCGACGCCATGATCATCTGGATCAGGACGCCGTTGACTGTCGCAACAACCGCGACTGCGGCGAACCCCTGTTTAATCACTTCGGGTGCGTTCGTAAAAACCAGGGTAAGCGGGGCTGCCGAAGCTGACAAGGCATCGATAGGAACAACAAGCAGAACCGTCATTGATGTCGCCAGATAAAGACCCGTCGCCAGAACGAGTGTCAAAAGGATGGCCTTTGGAATTGTGTGGGTTGGGTCTTTTACCTCTTCGGCGACGTTTGCCATGTCCTCAAACCCGACAAAGGCAAAAAAGGCCAGCAGAGATGCCGCCATAATACCGCGCCAGGTATTGAGCTCGAGTCCCGGCACCATCTCACTAATTTCATAGCCTTGCGCTTCATGCACGGACATGCCCCAGCCAATCACAAAAAGAAGCCCCGCAATCTCGATGACCGTGATCACGGCTGCCACAAATACCGATTGTGTAATGCCCCAGAGTGCAATCAGACCCATGACCGACACAACGCCGATCGTAAGCAACGCGGTGCCAAGCCCCGTCAGGGTGTGAAGGTATGAGGCCGCCCCGATCGCAACAGCGGAGGCTGAAATGATCCCAGACGCAGCAACGGCAAGACCGACTAGAACCGCCATCCAGGCCCTTTGAAATCCCGCTTCAACGTATGCCGCTTCTCCCGCGCTTACGGGAAAGCGTGTCGCGAGTTCGGCGTATGACAAAGCCGTCAGCGAAACGACGAGAGCAGCAACAAGAAACGAAATTGCAGCATAAGGGCCCGCGGCCTCGGCGGTAGCGCCGACCAGCACATAAATTCCCGCACCGACGGTAACACCGAGCCCATATAGTGTAAGCAACGGGGTGGTAAGAGAACGCCGGAGTTTAGGTGCCGGTGGATCAACTGTATGCATTCACCTCACTCCTTGATGGACAATTGCCTGGGTACCGAAGCAGTGCCGCAAACAAGCACCCCAATCATAAATCAAGGGCTCGTCACCACTCATGCCGAGCTTCCGCTGAAACATTCATACTTTGATATGTAATGCTTAATTTGGCATTGATCTATATCATTAGGCGCTAAGACCCGATCAGCGAGGCGGATTCGACTGCTACGATCGTCCTTTCGTGATGGTTTTTCTCAGTTGGTACTCAAAGGCTGAATATGAGCGAGATCAATGAAACATTCATTCGATATCGCGTATTCTCAACTCGAAATGCTGAACTTGTCGGAGGAACAGATGTTAGTTTGTCGCACACTTCTTTTGTCAATTTTTACTGCAAGTGCTGCACTGGCGCAGGACATAGACCTTCAAAATGGGCACGATCTCTACCGAACTTATTGTTGGCAATGCCATGGTTTCGAGGCCACAGGAGATGGTCCAATGGCGGAGATGCTGGCAATAAGGACACCTGATCTGACGAGGCTCGCGGCCCAAAACGACGGCGTTTTTCCGATTGAGGCGGTGGCGCGTCAAATTGATGGTCGCGCACCATTGCTCGCGCATGGCGGAGAAATGCCCATTTTCGGACCAGCTTTGGATTCGGATCAAAAAGTTGCGCTGACCATGCCTGACGGCCAGCCGATGTTCGCAGGTGTTCCGTTGGCAAATGTAATTTATTATCTGGAGTCTATTCAAATCGAGTAGGATGGTACAAATGCCGCCATTAGATTGTAGAGCACCACTGCCTAAGTTTGGTGACACTGGTTGATCTACATTAAGGTTATTTTTTGCGAGATCTGGTAACATTCAGCATTTGGAAGATGAGGAGGAATCTCCAATGCCTGAAGAGAAGCCAAAATCATGTTACTCCAACCCACTTGTCGATGTTTTTAAGCAGATGCAGCCGACTACCACGGCCAATCCGTTTTTAGGCGCTCAGCTTGAGCAATTCTGGGACACGCAGGAAAAATCACTTAAAGAGGCAGAGGCCTTTGCTCAACATTGGTTTGAGAGGCGTCACGAGGCTGTTCGAACCGCACTGGAAGCTGCGCGTTCGGCGTCTACCGCAGACCCGACTGATCCGGCGAAAGCACTGCAAACCATAGCAGAGTGGCAGAAGCATTCAGCCGAACGCCTTGTAGCTGACGCACAGGAATGGTTCGAAACAGTTGCCCGATGTGCAGGATATGCAGCGGAAACCGAAGCCGAAGCAGTAGAAAAGACGATAGATGATGTTGCAAGCACAGCAAAGAAAGCGGGTAAGTCTTCGAAATCAGAACCGGTTTAGAGTGCCGCATCACTGCGGAGGCCAAATAGATCGTAGCTGGAGCAATGGAAGGTAGCTAATATGTATAAAAACATTCTGGTACCGGTCGCGCTGGACAAAGATCATGATACACAGGCTTCATTTGAAGCTGCTCGTTTGCTGGCGAATGCAAATGCGGAATTCACAGTGCTCCATGTGCAGGAACCGATCCCTGCATATGTGGCATCCCAGATACCCGAGGAAGTTCTGGCCAACACGCGAAAAGAGCTTCAGGAAGGCCTACATCGGAACGCTGCAGAGCTACCGGGTGCGAAACCGCGGCTTATCTCGGGGAGCGCTGGCCGAGCGATCGTTGATTTCGCAAATGAAAACGACATCGATTGCATAGTGCTGGCCTCACACAAGCCGGGAATCGAAAACTTATTTATTGGGTCGACTGCGAACCGGGTCGTTCACCACGCCAAATGTTCAGTCCACGTGATCCGCTGAACCGGTTTCTGGTAAATGCCGCATGTCGATTTAACGTCGTGGATGAGGCGACTTTCCAGACCCGAGTTATTTTACGATCGTCACACGCTGCATGACCATGTGGAAACGGAAGGCGTTGATAGGCTCAATGAGTGGGTCCGACTGAATGGGTTGCGAAAGTTGAATTCAGGGTAATGGCAAAGCCAAGAACAAACACTTTCTATTTCGATATGTAGGTCCAAACGCCGATCTTTCCGCGTCTTCCTCTCAAATCTCGCACTCCGGCGGGAACCAATCTTTTGATTAAAGATTGCTCGACCTTGTCCGTCGGATCTATTGCCTCGATCAACAAATCGCTAACCACCAAAGAGGTTTTTGGTTTCCGGGACAGCTACTCAAGCCTGCTTGCGACGTTCACGGTATCGCCGATGACATTGTATTCAAGACGGTGTCGGTTTCCGATGTCACCTGAGATAACGGGACCGAAGTGGATGCCAATCCCAATGCGCACCGGAGGAAGCCCTTCAGCACTCCTGTCACGGTTCCAGATGCTCAATGCCTCAAGCATGTCAAAGGCGCATTGAAGTGCATTTCTGGCGTCGTTCTCACTGGGCTCTGGTGTCCCGAAGGTCGCCATCAGCCCGTCGCCCAGATATTTGTCCAGTGTGCCTCCGTTCTCGAAAACCGCCTTGCCCAATCTGTCAGAATAATCTGTCTTCGTTGCGACGCGTCAGCCGTCCTTGCGCGCGCTCTACAACTGAACGATCAGCCGTTACGGGTTTCTGAAGATGCGTCACACCGCTTCCCTCCGATATCGAACAGCATAGCGGGCGTCATCACGGACTAGAAGCGGAGCACATCTGACTGCGGTTTGAGAACAGGACATTCGCCGCAGTGCGATATCTGGGTAGTTTGGGCTGAGGCTGTGTGAAAACTCCGGCTCACCAACTCTCTCGTCGAGCTCGTTTTCAGCGCCTGTGTAAATTGCTCTCTCAAAAGCGCGGGAGAACGCACATAAAGTGTATTTTCGACATATTTTGCCAACCGGTCAGAGTTTTCACACAGCCTCGGCTCATCGCAGACCTCGGAGCAAGTGCGGCAAGCACCCTGCCTCACATAATACTGCCACTGAGGACGGCCCAAAGCCGCCATTTGCGCCAGCCGCATCGAAGGTCTGGTTCGAGCCCAATCCGGAAGTGCTTCATCTCGGAACCGAGCAGATGCAGCAAGTGAATGGGCCGGAGTTGAGAGCT
Source organism: Ruegeria sp. AP7 (assembly GCF_056539905.1). Taxonomy (NCBI): domain Bacteria; kingdom Pseudomonadati; phylum Pseudomonadota; class Alphaproteobacteria; order Rhodobacterales; family Roseobacteraceae; genus Ruegeria; species Ruegeria sp. AP7. Next base: position 82,932 of record NZ_JBQFVT010000001.1, read on the forward strand.
AAAGCACATCCGGATTGGATCGCCTGCTTAATTTTACTTTCTCAGATTGGAAGGCCTGCATTTAACCATCCTTCCCGCCATTGCTCCGAGCATTCGGGAACGCTGAAAATGGGCAGTCTCGTTTGCTCTTTGATGTCGAGATCGGGACGAAGTTCCTTCAGTTCAGCGACCGCAGCCGTTGCTGACTCAAGGTCTCCGTTTTGAGCCAGGGATGCGATGAGCATGAGATGCGTAATCACGAATTTCGCCCTAATGGCCAAGGCGTTTCGATTGGCCTCTACAGCTTCGGCATAGCGCCCAAGTTGAAAAAATGCGGAGGCTTGCCCGACATAGGCTGCGTGCCGCATCGGATCTTTTGGACTGAGATTGATCGAGTGTGTAGCGTGTTCTAGGGCTTCTTCGGGTCTGTCGAGAAAATTCAGATTGATGCCAGCGAGCATATGAACGATCGCAGCGTTTGGATTTTCAGAGAGTGCTTGTTTGAAAACTGCGCGCGCGCGCGACAGGTCTTGTGCAAGCATCGAGATCGAGTGTGCGGCGTAAGCCAACGCAATTCCATCCGCGCGATCACTTAACAATACACGTTCCGCTGCGGCGACGGCAGCCTTTGGCCCTTCGTCAATCGGTTTCAGCCCCTGCACCATCCTTTGGATATGCAACCACGCAAGCAATCCAGCTGCCGACGGGTAGTCGGGATCGCGCTCCAACGCCAGACGCGTAAGGCGAATGGCCTCACGGTTGTCTTCGTCCGTCAGCAGATGAAAGTGTGATTGAGCCTGAAGATAAAGTTCATAGGCATCCAGGTTTTCCGTCGGTTTCGCCCGAGCGCGGACCGTCTCGGCATGGCGAACGGACGGTTCGATCGCCGTGACAACTTCCTGTGTGACTTGATCTTGCAAGTCAAAAACATCGTCCAGCGTTCCATCGAAACGGTCAGCCCAAAGATGACTGCCATTCTCTGCATCAATTAACTGTCCTGTAATGCGAAGACGCTGGCCTGCTCGCCTTACCGACCCCTCGAGCACATATCTCACGCCGAGCGCCTGCCCGACTTCGCGAATGTCGGTACTCTTTCCTTTAAACGTGAAAGATGAGTTTCGCGCCACGACCATCAACCAACGAAATCGAGACAACTCTGTTATGATGTCCTCTGTAATTCCATCGGCAAAAAACTCTTGCTCAAGGTCGCCAGACATATTGTCAAACGGAAGCACAGCAATACCGGGTTTCTCAGATTTGACAGATGCACTTGTCGTCGCCGAACCGACAGGCCACTGCCAGACACCAACGGGACGAGTAATGTTTTTCAACTCAGTCTGCTGACCACCAGAGAACGACGCAGCGGCATTCCTGTCTAAGCTGTTATGTGCTGTGTCTGAAAGCAGTATCTGCCCCGGTTCTGCTAATGCCTCCAGGCGGGCAGCTATGTTGATACCGTCACCGAATATGTCCTCGCCTTCCGAAACGACTTCCCCGGTATGTATACCGATGCGGATTTGGATCTCCTTTGGTCGGTCAGCGAGCTGAACAGCAATCGCGAATTCTGTCGCGGCTGATGCGGAGCGAAACTCGACAATCCATCCGTCGCCCATGCTTTTGATCAGTCGCCCATCATGGGCTTTCAAAGCGGGTATCAGATGATCCTCACGGAAAGCCTTGAGCGCGTTGAGTGTCCCGTCACTATCCTGATCCATCAACGCCGAGTATCCGGCGACATCAGCCACCAGCACCGCAGCAAGCCTCTTTTCCATGTTTCTCTCCCCGCTTGTTGGAAGCTAGCTTGTAGAGAGAGCAATGTCAGCCCGGTAGTTAGAGCAAAGAGGTCCCATCAAGAAAGCGCGACCGCTTTGGGCTCGAAGCGGGCTTGCGGCGACGCAGCAGGTCGCATTCCTACCCGGTCCCGAAAGCGGTTATTGCTAGAATTGAGATGATCTTGCTATTGCAGTAGCTTAACCTCCTGAGCCGACATTCGGCTTACGGATGCGGCTCTCACAATCAATAAACCGGCAGTCTGAAGAAAGGTATACCAATGTCAGAAGGCGCAGGTTACCAACAAGCACAGCCCCCACATAGCGAGGATCACTATCCTCGAAAATATGCTCCAGGAGTTCGTTTAGTTCAAAGGCAACGGTTCGAGCTAGATCTTGAGAAGTTGATAACTCCGGCGGATGTCGAAACCTGGCTTTTGGGTGAGGCAAGCAAGACCGCGAGCGCCCACGCTCTTGTAGCTGAGTTTGCGGGTCAGTTGGCCCAAAGTGGCTTTGGTGTTGATAGGTTTACTGTAGTTGCCGGTACTCTGCATCCACAGATCCGCCGCTATGGTTGGACCTGGAACATGCAAGACGGCATTTGCGACGAGATTCAAGTCGGTGAAGAGACGCTGACTTCAGCCGCGTACCGAGACAATCCGATATACAGGGTTGTGGAGTATGGCGAGTTAGTACGCGTAATGCTTTCCGGCGAGATGGAAGATGCGCGCAGCCCACTCATGACCGAGCTCGCGGAAGATGGTTTCTCGGAATATGTCGCTCTGCCACTGTCTGCTCGGGGTCAGAAGTACAATGCCGCAACATTTTCGACCCGGGAACCGGGAGGTTTTAATGAAGGGCAGTGGAGCACGCTCATGCGGCTGTTCGATATCTTCGCGCTACACGTTGAGCGCCACATCGCCAGCCGAATTGCAGAGAACATCTCGCTCACCTATTTGGGCCGCGAAGCAGGCCAGAGAGTGGTTAACGGTACGATCAAAAGGGGCGCAGGTTTGCCCATTCAAGCAATCGTCTGGAGTTCGGATTTACGGGATTTCTCTAGCCTTTCGGAGAGTGCCGAAAACGAGACGGTCGCAGACGTGCTTAATCGTTACTTCTCAGTACTTGCAGAGGCCGTGATTATCAACGGCGGCGACGTATTGAAGTTCATTGGCGATGGGATGTTGGCCATTTTCCCGCTGTCGGACTTTCAAAACGTGAACATGGCAGCGCGGGCTGCAGTGTCTGCAGCAGGCCAGGCGCAAAGTGACCTCGCCACATTAAACGCGACGATGGCCAAAAACGAAGACTGGCGTCCACTAAGAACCGGCATTGGATTGCATGTCGGCGAGGTGTTCTTTGGCAACATCGGTTCTGCGAGACGGCTGGATTTTACCGTGATCGGGGAGGCCGTGAACATTGCCAGCCGGGTTGAGGGACTGTGTAAACCCCTTGGTCAGGATGTCCTGATGTCTGAGTCTGTCGCGGAACTGCTAGGTAAAGATACGGTCGAGTTTGGTTCACATATCTTGAAGGGGATGCAGAAGCCCGAAAAGATATTCGGACTTACTCATTGAAGACCGCGTATCATCTAACGCCATGGTTCTATTAATGATGATTGGATCTCCGCGCCGTGCATCCACAAAACCCATCACCAGAGATTAGGTTTCATAACGGCGGCTTCGTCCGCAGAGCAGGTTTTGGGGTCGTTGGAACCGGGTCAATGTCCTACTGAATATGTCATGACCGCTCTGAGCCCAAGACCAGCCACGTGAAGTTTAAGGCATGCTGCAGTTGCATTCGGAAGATCGCAGCCCAATGCAGACATTCAAAAACGAACTTTGCATTTCCGACTTTTCAAAGCAATGCACCCTGACAGACGGCTACATTGACGGTTGCTTCTAGTCCAGTCGAACCTTGCACAAATGCTTCACAGAACAAACTTGCAATCACCCGTCTAGGCGTAGTCATCTAGGATACGGGGATGGAGGAAACTGATGACACGATGGCAGCTAGTGGTCTGTATTTTGTGCACGCTGACCCTTGTCGCTTGCGCGCCAAAAACTCGCACTTATGAAAAGACGGTATCGGCCTCACTTCCGGCAAACTCGCGCACAGCTCTTAGTCAGGCAGCCAACCGGCTTGGCGATCCCAAAGACGGTCGGTCGGGGGTCAAGCTGATTAGTGATGGCGAAGAAGCGCTTGTTTCACGTTTGCTGTTAGCGGCTGCGGCTGAGCAAACGATAGACGCGCAATACTACCTTCTGCACAACGACCCAACGGGCCACCTTTTTGCAGCCAGTCTTTTGCAGGCGGCAGATCGGGGTGTTCGCATCCGATTGCTACTGGATGACATGGATACGTCCAGTTATGACGCGATGACAGCCGCGTTGGACAATCACAAAAATATTGAGATCAGGTTGTTCAATCCATTTTGGCGAGATCAAAGCCTGTTGATCGCGGGGCTGACGGACTTCAAACGCATCAATCGCAGAATGCACAACAAGTCAATGACAGCAGACAACGTGTTCACGATTGTGGGTGGGAGAAACATCGGCGCCGAGTATTTTCTCGCACGGGAAGAAATGAACTATGCTGATCTGGATGTTCTGGCCGCAGGCCCGGTTGTTCGCGAGGTGTCGCGAAGCTTTGACTCTTACTGGAACAGCGAATTCGCCGTACCAGCTCGGGCGGTTGTTGGAGAACCTCAGGAATTTGACCTTGGTGATGCGCGAGTCAGGTTGAACGAACTGGTCGATGAAGCGAAGCAAACGCAGTATGGCGCGGCTCTCAGAAAGTCAGCACAAGAGAACTTCGCAGATGGAGCCCTGTCACTGGATTGGCTGCCTGCGAAGCTTTATGCTGATCCGCCGTCAAAAGCCGCCGGTCTCGAGAACTCAGGTCCCGTTCTGGCATCTCAATTGCTTCCGTACTTTGAGAATGCCAGCAGTGAGGTGAACATCGTCTCTGCATATTTCGTGCCGCGCAACAACGGTGTGAAATGGTTGACCGAATTGGAAAGCCGCGGCGTCGACGTAAAGGTTGTAACCAATTCACTTGCATCTAATGACGTCGCACCCGTCTACGCGCACTACGCCAAGAAACGCCGTGCACTTCTACGCGGTGGAGTAGAACTATATGAGCTGCGACCGGACGCCGATAAGGTCCAACGCCGCGGTATCAATTGGGCGCAATCGAGGTCAGGTCTACATTCCAAGGCGTTTGCAGTTGATGACCGATACTTGTTCGTAGGGTCGTTCAACTGGGATCCCCGATCTGTTAACATCAACACCGAGATGGGAATTCTGATTGACTCGCCAGCATTGGCGACACAGACCATGGATGCCTTGGACGACGCGCTACCCGCATACACATATAACGTAACGCTCGAAAAAGCTGGTCAGCTTAAATGGACGACAAGAGGCGATGATGGCACTGTAATTGAACACCAATCCGAGCCGACGGGATCTGCTTGGGATCACTTAGTTGCTGGTTTTCTAAGTATTTTGCCAATTGGGTCCCAGCTTTAGGTTTTTTAACAGATAGCTCGTGCTACCAGAGAACTCAGGCCTACAAAACGGCAGCCTTGGGGCGAAAATGTCTGTTGATCCTTTCCAGCCGGTCGTTTGGTTTGTCCGCTAGCCAGAATTTGCAAACTCCGCTTTCAGCGCATTTACGACGCCCGTGGTACGACAGCCACGGGGCTTTTACGGGCAGGTTTATCGCTTTCTCAGATCGCCGGATGTATTGGGTGGTCTCTGCGCACTTCTGCGGCAATGATTGAGCGCTACGCGCAGGTTTCGCCGGGTGAAACTGATGACGTTTTGACGCTTTTAATTGAGGCCAAGGAGAGCAAAGCGTGTACGGAATTGTAAAATGGATTGTAAAAAGCGCTGGGGCAGGAATTGCCAATGCTTCTAACCCATTGAAAAGTAGTGGAGGCGAGTGCCACTTGAGAACCGCTGTCGCGATTCGTATCATTTCGTTTTAATTTCAATGGCCTGGTCGATTTTACTTGTTCCATTTCGTCGCATGAAATAGCCATGGGTTGCATCCGTTTGGGCGGGTAGGAATGGGGTTGGAATCCCCGGGTCGAGTTCGATTCCCTGATCGAACAGAGGGCGCAAGTATTGCCAAAACGTGCCAGAGAGCTCGGATCTCTCGAAGTGAAACGGCTGACACGCCCCGGCGTACACGCAGTGGGCGGCGTGGCCGGGCTTGCATTGCAGATAACCGGCACCGGCGGGCGATCCTGGGTCTTTCGCTACAGGCACAACGGTCGGCAATGGGAGGGTGCTGGTGTCAGGGGGCTCGACGCAAACTCGGAACCTCAAAAGTCGTTCGACAAATCTTTCATCTACAAAGAAGTCGCACGTCTCGGCCGGGCTGTCGGACCTGAAGCAAGACAAGACCAACTAAACTCGTGGCTTAGGTTCAGCGAGGTCACCCAAATCGAAATCAAGATTTCTTCTGGGTATCGGCCCGTTCTCGTTGAAACGGGAACCAATCATATGCACATCAAATTTCGTGTATGAAATAAATTTCAAATTACAAAATTTATACCGAAAGTGTTTGACGCCTCCTTCGCGGCGACCTTAAAAATGGAAGTGCAATAAACATCAACTAATGAAATATCTTGCGATTCAGGTGGGGAGGAACAAGGCACCTCAACAGCAAGAGCTTTCTGCAGGGAGGAAATCTATGAAGTACAGTGGATTAAACACATTCTTCGCATCCGCCGTATTGGCAGTTGCTGGAATCACTGCCGAGTCGACGCAGGCCGAAGGCATCATGTGTGAACCCGGCGAGACTTATGTTATGAACGTCATGGTTTCGGGCCACCCTTATTGGGTTCCGGTCTATCAGGGCTTCAAGCAAGCGGCCGATGCGTTTGGTTGCGATACTGTGTTCTCAGGAACGCCTGACTATGACATCACCAAGCAGATCGCTTCGTTCGAGCAGGATCTGGTAAAGTCGCCAGCGGGTGTTTTGCTGCATCCGATGCAATCCGATCCTTTCATTGAGCCAATCAATCGCGCCATCGACGGCGGCACTGAGATTGTGACATTCGCCGCCGACAGCCCGAATTCCAAGCGTACTGGCTATATCACGTCGGACAACCATGCCGAAGCGAAGTTCGCTGCCGAAGAGATTGTTAAACAAGTGGGTGACAGCGCCGAATATGCGGTTCTTGAGAACCCGGGCCAGTCGAACCATGACCTGCGCGTGACGGCTCTAATCGCGTATATGGAGGCGAACTATCCAAACATGAAGCTGGTCGGTCGTCAGGCCACGAACCAGGACAGCAATGCGGCCTATCGTGCGACGGCTTCGATCATTCAGGCCAACCCGAATGTGGCGGCGATCTGGATCCCCGAAGCCGGCTCGGCGGAAGGTGCGGTTGCAGCCAAGCTGGAAGCCAATTCGGATATCTTGATTATGCATGCGGACGTGACGCCCACGACCTTGGAGCATATTCGCGCGGGCAACATCCACATGTCTCTGAACCCCAACCAGGGCGTGCAAGGCTTCATGGGCTTCATGGCAGTGCATCTGGCCAACCGGTCGGGTGTATTCGATCCGTTCAATGACTGGAGAACCAGCGGCTTCAACCCGGTTCAGATCCCGTTCATGGACAATGGCTTTGCGGTCATCACCAAAGACAATGCCGACAGCTTTGATCTGAACGTCTACATGGAAGGCCGCGATCCGGCCTGATCGGGTAACTCCCCAGTGAGCCGCCCGTGCAGTTCCGATTTTCACGGGCGGTTCCAGCGACAAATAAGAGACACCCCAGAAGGTGCTGCCATGCAAGATGACGTGATCCTTCAGATATCGAACCTCAGCAAGTCCTTTGGCCCGGTCAAGGCGCTGCGAGGGATCGATTTTGAACTCCGCAAGGGAGAAATCCACGCGATTGCAGGCGAAAACGGTGCAGGCAAGTCGACCCTGATGAACGTGATCGACGGGATTTTGCAGCCGGACAGCGGGCAGATCGTTCTGAACGGCAAAGCAGTCAAAATCTCGTCACCAACGATGGCGCAGCAACTGGGTATCGGTTTCGTTCATCAGGAAATCGCCCTGTGTCCGGATGTGTCGGTGGCCGAGAATATCTTCATGGCCAAGACCAATGTCAGCCGGTCCTGGCTGATGGATTATTGCAAACTGGAACGTGACGCCGTGGATGTGTTTCGCCAGCTCAGCGATATCGACCCATCGGTTCTGGTGAAAAACCTCTCGATCTCGAACCAGCAACTGGTTGAGATTGCAAAGGCCTTGACGCTTGATTGCCGCATTCTGATCCTGGATGAACCTACAGCCGCACTCACGGAAACCGAGGCTCAGACCCTTTTTGGGATCATGCGCAATCTGGCGGATCAGGGGATCTCGATCATCTATATTTCGCACCGTATGGTCGAGATATTCGACAATTGCGACCGGGTGTCGGTGTTCCGGGACGGTCAGCATATCGTCACGAACAATGTGGCCGATGTTCAGCCCAGCGATGTGGTCAACGCGATGGTCGGGCGGGTGATCGATAATCTCTACCCCGACAAACAGGAGGTGCCCTCAGATCAGGTCATCCTTGACGTGCGCAGCCTGACCGAAGCGACGCGGTTTCGTGATGTGTCATTCACGCTGAATAAGGGTGAAATTCTGGGTATTGCGGGTCTGATCGGCGCTGGTCGCAGCGAGATCGTCAAGGGCATCTGCCAGCTTGAGGGCGAGGTGACCGGACAAATCTGGCTGAACGGTGAAGAGCTGAAGCTGCGCAATTACCAGGACAGTATCGCCAAGGGGATGGTGTACCTGTCCGAGGATCGCAAAGGGGATGGGGTGTTCCTGGACCTGCCGATTGCCGCCAACGTTTCGGCGCTGAAGCTGGAACAGGTGGCCAACGGGATCGGTTTGATCCAGTCGGATTCCGAGGAAGCGCAGGCCGAGGCGTTGGGGCGCAAGCTGAACCTCAAGTGCGGGTCGTTGAGTGATCCGGTTTCATCTCTGTCGGGGGGAAATCAGCAAAAGGTGGCGCTGGCCAAGATGCTCTCGGTCAACCCGCGCCTGATCTTTTTGGATGAACCGACCCGTGGGGTTGATGTGGGCGCGAAATCCGAGATTCACCGCATCCTGCGCGATCTGGCCAATGATGGCGTGGGGATCGTGGTGATCTCATCCGAATTGCCCGAACTGATCGGTGTCTGCGACCGGGTGCTGGTGGTGCGCGAAGGACGCATCAGCGGGCAGGTCACGGACGATGAGATGACAGAAGAAAACATCATGCACCTGGCCTCGGTCATGGACGCGCAGGCCTCGATTGCATGAGCGGAGAGAAGAATATGGACAACACCGTAAATCTGGCCCAAGCGGGTGCAACCGACAACACGCCTCTGCTGAAACGCTTGTTTCGGATGCGCGAGACCGGGCTGATCGTCATCATTCTGGCGCTGTTCCTGATTATGTCCTTTGCTTCGCCCTATTTTCTGACCTGGGCCAATATGCGCGCCATGTCGATGGCATTTGCCGTCGATGGCCTGCTGGTGATTGGGATGACGATCCTGCTGATTTCGGGCGGGATCGATCTGTCGGTGGGGTCAGTGACGGCACTGGCGATGGTGATCGCGGGGTGGCTGTTCCTCAGCGGAATTGACCCTTGGGTCGCCTCGGCCATGGCGATTGCGCTGTGTACGGGGATCGGAGCTTTTATGGGGTTCTTCGTGACCAAGGTAGGGCTGCACCATTTCATCGTGTCGCTCGCGATCATGGTGATCGCGCGGGGCGCTTGCCTGCTATTCACCGGAGGGCGACCACTGGGCCTTTATACCCTGCCGCCCGAGTTCAAATTCATCGGGCAGGGCACCATCGGCCCGATCCCGATCGTGATCGTGATCTTTCTAGTCTTCGTAATCGCCTTCGACTTCATGCTGCGCCGGACGACCATGTTCCGCAAAGTGTTCTACACCGGCAGCAACGAGAAAGCCGCCGCCTATTCCGGCATTCGCACCAAAAAGGTGATCTTCCTGACCACCACCCTGTGTTCGACGCTGTGCGGTATCGCAGGCATCATCTACATGGCTCGATTTGGCTCGGCGCAACCCACATTCGGGCTGGGGCTGGAACTGACCATCATCGCCGCCGCCGTAATCGGCGGGGCCAGCCTGAACGGTGGATCGGGGTCGATCCTTGGCGCGATCCTTGGCGTGATCTTGCTGTCATTGGTCTCCAGTTCATTGGCGCTGTTAGATGTGTCAGTCTATTGGCAGGACATCATCCGCGGTTCGATCCTGCTGGCGGCGGTGACCATCGACCATTACCTCAACAAAAGGCGCGGGTGATGGTCGACAAGAAGAAAGACTTTGAACTGATCCGGCAGATCCACACCGTCCTGGTCCTGCATTACCTTGAGGGCAAGAAACAGGCCGATATCGCGCGCGACCTGAACCTGTCGAATTCCAAGGTCAATCGCCTGATCACTCAGGGCCGCAAGATGGGCATGGTCAAGATCGACATCGAGAGCCCGTTCGAGACGCTGATGGATATCGAACGGGGTCTGACCCGTTCGACCACACTGTCGGAGGCAATCGTGACCCCCTCGGTCGCGGGCAGTACCGAAACAACCCTACAGCAAGTTGGCCGTGCCGCCGCAAACCATCTGATTGAGACGCTGCGGGATGGCGATGTCATCGCGATCACTGGCGGCAAGGCGGTCAGTGCCACGGTCGAGGCGTTGGAGGCCGAGCGTGATTTTGACGTTACCGTAGTGCCGCTGACCGGCGGCATTCAGGGCAAGTATTATACGGACGTGAACCATCTTGCGACGCTGATGGCCGACCGATTGGGCGGCAAAACCATGTTGCTTCACGCGCCTCTGTTTGCCGAAAGCCGCGATCAGCGCGATATGCTGGAACAGGTGTCCACGATCCGCGAAGTGCTGGACCTCGCCCGTCGCGCCAATGTGGCGCTGGTGGGTGTCGGGTCCATCGAGCCCGAAGGTTCCAGCTACTACGACTTGCATCCAGTGCCCGAGGCAGACCGCAAGATGCTGATGGGCATGGGCGTGATCGGAGAGTTCCTTGCTCATCTGATCCATATCGACGGATCTGTGTCGAATTATGCGCTGAATTCGCGGTTGGTCTCGGTTGCGCCGACCGATCTGACCCCATGCACACGAGTGATCGGTGTTAGTGCGGGGGCACAAAAAGTATTGCCGATCAAGGCGGTGCTGAACGGAAAGTTTCTCAATTCGCTGATCCTGGACGAAGATACAGCGACTGCAGTCATACAGGAAATGGAAGGAACACGAGATGTCGCATGAGATGCTGACTCGCGAAATCGGAGCATCCGGGATCGAAGCCTCGGTCATCGGGCTGGGCACATGGGCCATCGGTGGCTGGATGTGGGGCGGCACGGATGAGGCCAAATCCATCGCCGCCATTCAGGCCTCGGTCGATGCGGGCGTGACACTCATCGACACGGCGCCTGCCTATGGGCAGGGCGTGGCCGAGGATATTTTGGGTAAAGCGCTGAAAGGCCGCCGCGACAAGGTGGTGCTGGCCACCAAATGCGGGCTGGTTTGGCACACGCAAAAGGGCAACCATTTCTTCGACTATGACGGCAAGCCGGTGCATCGCTATCTGGGCAAGGACGCGATTATCTACGAGGTCGAACAAAGCCTGACCCGACTGGGCACCGACTATATCGACCACTACATCACCCACTGGCAGGACCCGACCACCCCCATCGCTGAGACGATGGAGGCACTGGAGACCCTGAAACAGCAGGGCAAGATCCGGTCCATAGGGGCCAGCAACACCTCGGCAGACGAGGTCAAAGCTTATGTGGCCGCCGGTCAGCTGGATGCGATTCAGGAAGAATATTCGATGGTCAAACGCGACATCGAAGGCACGCTGCTGCCCGTATGTCGTGAGAATGGCGTGTCGGTTCTCAGTTACTCCTCGCTGGCCTTGGGCCTGCTCAGCGGCAAGATCGGGCCGGATCGAGAGTTTACGGGCGACGATCAGCGTAAGGACAATCCACGTTTCTCCATGTCGAACCGGCAGAAAGTAGCGGATCTGATGCTGACCATCGCACCCATTGCCGAAGCGCATGGCGCGACGCTGGCGCAGGCGGTCATCGCGTGGACGGTGCAGCAGCCGGGTATCACCTTCTCGCTATGCGGTGCGCGCGATGCGGCGCAGGCGGTCGAGAATGCAAAGGCCGGTCAACTGCGTCTGACCGAGGCCGAGATTGCCGAAATCGACACCCAGGCCCACGCGCATCTGAGCGATCTGGACAGCTAAGCCCTGAACCCCGCGAGAAACAGGACCACCATGTCAGAACAACGACAACAAAACCTGGCAAATCTGCGCAAAAACGCCGCGTTTGACGTGGTGGTTGTCGGCGGGGGGGTCAACGGCATTGGGGTCTACCGCGAGCTGGCCCTGCAGGGCCTTCGGGTGCTTCTGGTTGAACGGAATGACTTTGCCTCGGGCTGCAGTGCTGCGCCCTCGCGGATGATCCATGGAGGGCTTCGTTATCTGGAGAATGGTGAGTTCGATCTGGTGCGGGAATCCCTGCAGGAACGCGATGCCCTACTTCAGAACGCACCGCATATGGTGCGGCCCTTGCCGACGGTCATTCCAATCACCTCGGTGTTTTCGGGTATGTTCAACGCAGCGGCCAGCTTTGTTGGCTGGCAGGGCAAGCCTTCGAGCCGGGGCGCAGTGCCGATCAAACTGGGCCTGTCGCTTTATGATTGGGTAACGCGCAAGCGGCGCATCCTGCCCAGGCATCATTTCAACAGCGCCGGCCAGACCCGCAAGGACTGGCCCGCTTTGACCCCAAGGGCCACACGCTCGGCGGTGTATTATGATGCCCAGATCACCCATCCTGAGCGGCTGTGCGTTGAGATGATCCGCGATGTCGCGGCCGAGGCCTCGGACTGCATCGCGCTGAACTATGCGGAAATGACGCGGGATGGCGACAGCTATTCCGTCACAGACCGGCGCAGCGGTGCCACTGGGCCAGTGATGCCGAAAGTGATCGTCAACGCCACCGGAGCGTGGCTTGATGACACGGTCAATGGGCTAGGTGGCCGGGTCAATGAACGAATGGTCTCGGGCACCAAGGGATCGCACCTGATCATCGACAACCCAGCGCTGCTGCAGGCGCTTGGTGGGCACATGGTATATTTTGAAAACACCGACGGCCGGGTGTGCATCGTGTTCCCCTATCAAGGCAAGGTCCTGGCCGGATCGACCGATATCCGCGTTGACAAGGCCGAACGGGTGCGGTGTGAGCCCGACGAGTTGGACTATATCCTGGGTTCGCTGCGCCTGGTGTTTCCGGGGGTCGAGATCACGCTTGATCAGGTGGTGTTTAGCTATAGCGGCATCCGCCCGCTGCCGCGCAGTGATCAGGATTTCACCGGGCGCATCTCGCGCGGGCATGATACGCGGCGGCTGGACGGGGATGTGCCGCAATTCTGCATGGTCGGCGGCAAATGGACCACGTTCCGCGCCTTTGGTGAACAAACCGCAGATGAGGTGATGGCTGAGTTGGAGCACGCACGCCGGGCCTCGACCCTTGGGCTGCCCATTGGCGGCGGTGCGCAATTCCCTGATGATCGTGAGAGCTTGAAATCCCGTCTGGTTGCGGATTTTCGCATCGCACCCGAGCGCGCGCATCACCTGATGGAGCACTATGGGACACAGGCGGATGACGTGGCGCAGTTCTGCCAGTCGGTTCAGGACGCACCGCTCACGCAAGGATGCTTCTATACACGCGCCGAAATCATCTGGCTGATGCGCACCGAATATGTCGAGACCCTGTCCGACATCGTACTGCGTCGGACCGCGTTGGCTATCACGGGGCAAATCTCGAACGCGCTTCTGGCACAGCTTGCCGATGTCTTTGCCCATGAGCGCGGCCTTAGCCCGCAAGAAACCAACGATCAAAAACAAGCACTTATTAACGAATTGTCCGAGTTCTATGGCGTAACCGCCGAGGCTCTGGCCGCACGAAACAAGAAACGGAGAACAGAATGCGTGTAAGCACCAAGGCCCGGATGAACCGGATGTTTACCAATGGGGGCTGTTTGGACGTGGCGATTGACCACGGGGTCTGTAATGAGCCCAGCTTCATGGTTGGGCTTGAGGATATGGCCAGTGTCATGGACACGCTGATAGGGGCCAAGCCGGACGCGATCCAGTGTGCCTATGGTCAGGCGGATCTGCTGCAATCGCGGCCCGAAAAGGACAAGCCCGCGCTGGTGATGCGGATCGACATGGGCAACCCCTATAACGATCTGCGCCACCGGGTCATGTGGTCGATGCTGCAAAACGCCGACGAGCCGATCATCGGCGCGCTTGAGATGGATGCGGCCGCCGTAGTCGTGAACCTGTTCATGCTGCCAGATGAGCCCGAGCTGTTCCGTCAGTGCGTCGAAAACATCAGCAAGGTGCGCGCGGCCTGCCACAAATATGGCATGCCGCTGATGATCGAACCTCTGGTCATGCTGCCCAATGATGTGCGTGGCGGTTATCAGGTGGATGGCAATGCCGAAAAGATCGTGACGCTGGTGCGACTGGCCTCGGAAATGGGGGCGGACATCATCAAGGCCGACCCCACGGAAAACCCCGAGGACTTTCATCGCGTGATCGAGGCTGCGCGCGTGCCGGTTCTGGTCCGTGGCGGTGGCAAGGAAGATCTCAAGAACGTGCTAATGAAGTCCGCGGCCCTTATGGCACAAGGCGCGCAGGGGATGGTTTATGGCCGCAATATCTATCAGCACGACAACCCTAAGGCGGTTGTGGCGGCGCTGATGGCGATGATCCACAATGGCGCCAGTGGCGAAGAAGCGTGGGATATCTATAACCGTGGCTAAGGACGGGTATATTCTGGGGCTGGATGCGGGGAATACGGTCATCAAGGCCGTGCTCTTCGATCTGCAGGGCCGCCCCGTGGCGATGCAGGCGCTCGACGGTCAATCCTCGACCCCTCAGCCTGGGCATGTGGAACGCGACCTGAATGAGCTATGGTCCAATGCCCGGCAGGTGATCGCCGGATGCATCGGAAAGGCCGGAGTTGCGCCCGATCAGATCATCGGTGTGGGCTGCGCGGGCCATGGCAACGGGCTTTATCTGCTGGACAAGGCGGGCAAACCTTTGGTGGGCATCCAGTCTCTGGATGCCCGCGCCGCCGGATTGGCCGAGGAACTGTCCGAAGCCGCAGGCGAAGCGCTGCATGCGCTGTGCCTGCAAAAACCGTGGCCGTCCCAGACGCCAGTCTTACTGGCCTGGATCAAACGCCACCGGCCCGATGTCTATGCGCAAACCGGCACGGTCATGCTGTGCAAGGATTTCATCACCTACAAACTGACGGGTGAACGGGTCAGTGAGATCTCAGACATGTCCGGTTGTGGCCTGACGCAAATGCCGGATTGTACCTATGATGACGGGTTGCTGGCGCTCTACGGCCTTGGCGATGCGCGCGATATGCTGCCGCGCCTGATCGACCCGGCGGAGATTGCCGGAACCGTCAGCGCCGAGGCCGCGAACGCAACCGGTCTGACCGCAGGTACGCCTGTGATCGGCGGCTATTTCGACGTAGTTTCCAGCGCAATGGGGTCAGGCGTTGTCCGCTCCGGAGAGGCCTCGATCATCGCAGGGACGTGGAGCATCAATCAGGTTTTCTCGGATACGCCGGCGGTTAATGACGATCTGTTCATGGTCTCGGGCTTCGGACCAGATCGCTTCGTGAATATCGAGGCCAGCGCCACCTCGGCGGCTAATCTAGAATGGTATGTGCGTGAATTTGTCGAACGCGGTGCGCATCACGATGACCCGTTCGGATATTGCAATGTCAAAGTGGCCGAGGTCACGCCCGCAGCGGATGATCCGTTTTTTCATCCGTTCCTCTATGGCTCGGGGCAGGGGGCGTCATTCCGGGGCGGGTTCTATGGTGTTGCCGGCTGGCATGGCGAAGGTCATATGCTGCGGGCCTTGTTCGAAGGCGTGCTTTTCGAGCATCGCCGACACATTGAAGTTCTGAAATCCGCAGAGGTCAGTTTCGATCGGGCGGTGTTGTCCGGCGGCGGATCGCGCAGCCCGGTCTGGCCGCAGATGTTCGCCGATTGCCTCGGCGTTCCGATTTACGTGGCCGAAGCGCAGGAAACCGGAGCCTTGGGTGCGGCCATCGGGGTTTCGGTCGCCACAGGCACCTACGGATCGTACGAAGAGGCCATCACCCAAATGACCCGCCGCAAGTCCGAGTTCCAGCCGGACACCGAAATGCAAGCGCACTACGATGCCCGGTATACGCAGTATCTCGCGCTGATCAAAGCGATGCGCGGGTTTTGGGACTCCGCTCAGACAGCAATCGAAAGGTAAGCAAATGAAAGCTGTGGGTTTTTTGAAGTCACTGCCAATTGAAGCACAGGACAGCCTGTTGGATGTGGACCTACCCGAACCGGAGATGCTGCCCAACGATCTTCTGGTGGAGATTGAGGCGATCTCGGTCAACCCTGCAGATGCCAAACGCCGCATCCGCACCGCAGCGGAGCAGGACCATGCGGAGCCGTTCATTCTTGGATATGACGCTGTCGGCATTGTGCGCGACTTGGGGCCAGATGTTACGGGTTTCACCAAGGGCGACCGGGTTTGGTATGCAGGCGACGCCAATCGCGCCGGATCCTATGCTGCGTTTCAGGCGGTCGATCATCGGATTGCGTCACAGGCGCCGTCCTCGGTCAGCCCGGCTGCAGCGGCGTCATTGCCCCTGGTCTCGCTGACCGCGTGGGAGATGCTGTTTGACCGGCTGCAAGTGCCGACAAACGAGGCGCCTTCCAGTCTGTTGGTTATTGGCGGGGCCGGAGGGGTCGGATCGATCACCATGCAACTGGCGCGCAAGCTGACCGGTCTGCATCTGATCGCAACCGCCTCGCGCCAGGAAACGGAAGACTGGTGCCGGGATATGGGCGCGCATCAGGTGGTCAACCACCGCGATCTGATTGCCGAGGTACGGGCGGCGGGACACGAAACCGTAAGCTATATCACTCAATATGCCGACACGGCGCAGCATTGGGACGCCATGTGCGAGTTGATCGCGCCGCAGGGCCGGATTGGCACCATCGTCGAGACCCCTGATAAGCTGGACATTTCAGCCCTGCAAGGAAAGTCTGCTGCGCTGATGTGGGAATTGATGTTCACCCGATCTCTGTTCGGTACCGAGGATATGGCGCGGCAGGGGCAGATATTGGACCGGGTTGCCCGCCTGGTCGATGACGGGATCATCCGCACGACCGAGCAGAAAACACTGCACGGCTTGTCTGCGGCTACATTAAAAAAGGCACATGCGATCATTGAAACCGGTCGCATGATCGGCAAGCTTGTCGTCGCGTACTAACCAGAAAGACCAGGAATTCATGACAGACGCGCGGAAACTTGAAGGGGATTACGACTATGTCATTGTTGGCGCGGGCACGGCGGGTTGTGTTCTGGCTAATCGCCTGACCGAGGATCCCAAGACGCGGGTCCTGCTGCTTGAGGCCGGCGGATCCGACAACTACCACTGGGTTCATATTCCGGTGGGCTACCTCTATTGCATTGGCAATCCGCGCACGGACTGGATGATGAAAACCGCGCCTGAGCCGGGGCTGAATGGGCGCTCTCTGGTGTATCCAAGGGGCAAGGTTCTGGGCGGATGCACCTCGGTCAACGGCATGATCTACATGCGCGGGCAGGCGGCGGATTACGATCACTGGCGGCAGCTGGGGAATATGGGCTGGGGTTGGGATGACGTGTTACCCTATTTCCTGAAGTCCGAGGACCACCACGCCGGTGACAGCGCCATGCACAGTAGCGGAGGCGAATGGAAGGTTTCAAAGCAGCGGCTTCAATGGGACATCCTGAAAGCGGTCCAGGAAGGGTCCAAGGAATTCGGCATCCTGCCGCGCGCGGATTTCAACGACGGCAGCAACGAGGGTACAGGGTTTTTTGAAGTCAACCAGCAAAACGGTGTGCGCTGGAACACGGCCAAAGGCTTCCTGCGACCGGCGATGAAACGTCCAAATCTGCGGGTGTTGACCCACGCGGAAACCGAAACTCTGCTATTTGACGGCAAACAGGTTACGGGCGTGCGTTATGTTCGTAAGGGCACACGGTATGATGCTTTTGCCGGTGCCGAGGTTTTGCTGGCGGCTGGGACAATCAACTCACCCAAGATTTTGGAACTGTCGGGTGTGGGACGCGGCGATGTGCTGGCCGAACATGGCATCGCTTTGCACCACGAAAGCCCTGGCGTCGGTGAGAACCTGCAAGACCATCTGCAGATCCGAACAGTTTTCAAGGTCCAAAACGCAAAGACGTTGAACACTATGGCGAACTCGTTGGTTGGCAAGGCCAAGATCGCACTGCAGTACGGGTTGACGAAATCAGGGCCCATGTCGATGGCCCCCAGTCAGTTCGGAATGTTCACAAAATCGAATCCTGATCTGGCCACGCCCGATCTGGAATATCACGTACAGCCCCTGTCGACGGACAAACTGGGCGACCCGCTGCATCCTTTCCCGGCCATCACCGTCTCTGTCTGCAATCTGCGCCCTGAAAGCATCGGAACCTGCCATATTAAGGGGGCGGAGACCAAGGTTCAGCCCCATATTCGCCTGAACTACCTGTCGACCGACAATGACAAGCAGGTCGCCGCGAAATCCGTGCGACAGGCGCGGATGATCATGACGGCAAAGGCGCTAGAACCCTATCAGCCCGAAGAAATCCTGCCGGGTCCGGCGATGGAATCCGAGGAGGATTTGGTGAAAGGCGTGGGGGATATCGCCACCACGATTTTCCACCCCGTCGGCACCTGCAAGATGGGCTCGGATGCCTCAGCCGTGGTGGGAACAGACCTTCGGGTGCTTGGGCTTGATGGATTGCGTGTGGTTGATGCGTCGATCATGCCCAAGATTGTCTCGGGCAATACGGCCTCACCTGTTGTGATGATCGCTGAAAAAGCGGCGGATATGATCCGCAAGAGAGCTTGAAATATGAACGAGATTGTAATCATCGCACGCATCATTCCGGAAGACGGTCAGTCAGATTTAGTGCGAGCCGCCATCGAGGAATTGGCATTTGCCAGCCGTGAGGAGGCAGGCAACAAAGGCTATGATGTGTTCGTTTCACCCAACCGAAGGTCAGAGTTTCTAATCCACGAGATTTGGTCTGGCGCTCAGGCGATCATCAATCACGGGCGCATGTCACACATGGTCCGGTTCAAGGAGGCCGTAAACGGAAAGGCCCAAATTTCCGTTCAAAAGTTGGCGAAGCTTTAAGCGCTGCGGGATTCGTTTTTTCGATTTTTGCAGAGTTTCAGAAAGGTTTTTCTCTCTTTTTCCAACCGGATTTCAGAGTGTCCGTTCGTTTGCCGAGTGTTTGAGTTCACTTGGATAAAATATCTATTATTATCAGTGTATTGTGGGATTATTGGGCTGATCTTGAACGTCAATTTTTTTCATTGAAGAGTCGTCAAGAAAGTTGACTCAGTAAGAGGAAATGATAATAATAACACTTACTGCAATAAATTTCAGTCTCGGTTCCTGAGGAGAGGTGCTGGCTGGGATCGCGGCTCCGTAGCGCACCGCTCCGGATCGACCGCACTCTGGAGAAAACAAAAGGGAAGAGAGAAATATGCAGCGGAGGAATGTACTAAAGGCGGGCCTGCTGGCAACGACACTGACGTTTGTAGGTGGGGCAGGGGCATTTGCCGAGGATGGCAAGCGGATCGCGTTCTTTGTGTCTGACTTGTCGAACGTGTTTCACCAGTCTCAGGCGGCTGAAGCAGAGCGCTATGCCAAGGAAAAATACGGGGCCGAGGTTGTGGTGTTTGACGGGCAGGCGGATTCTGCCGTGATGACCCAGAATGTCGATCAGGTTGTTGCGGGTGGTTTCGATGCCGCCACATTGCATATTTGGGATGCCGAGGCCGCGACGCCCGGCGTTGAAGACGCGCTGGCCGATGATGTCGTGATGACCTCGTTCTTCAGCCCAATTACCGATACCGGCATCCCGACCGCGCGCAGTGACGAGGCGGCGGTGTCTTTCGAAATGGGCGCGCAGATGGCGAAAGCTTGGAAAGAGGCGCATCCCGACAAGCCCATCGTGATGGTGCAGTTGGGTTGGCCGAACCATACCGAGGTGAATTCGGGCCGGACCGCGCCTTTTGCCGAAGGAGTACTGTCGGTTGACCCGGATGCGGAAAATCTGGGTGCGCTGGATTCGAGCAAGGGTCAGGAAGCTGCGAAACAGATCATCGTGGACCTGCTGACGCAGCGGCCCGAAGTAAACTTGATTTACTCCGAGGCCTCTAACTTGACCGTTGGCACAATGGCCGGTCTGGCGCAACTAGGGCGCGGTAAGTTCGACAACGGAAAGCCTCTGACCGAAATCGTGGCGAGCGTCGACTTTGACTCGGTCGAGTTCGACCAGGTCTATGACCCGAATTCCAGCCTCAAAGTCTCGATGGGTCTGCCGCCGGTTGAAACCGCACAAGGCCGCATTGACCTGATCATGGATGTGCTTGATGGTAAGGTTCAGCCAACCTCGGACACTGCTGAAGAATTCTTCTACAAGGCCTACACCGTGTCCTACTGGTCGATGCCGAAAGAAGAGGCCGAACAGTGGTTGAAAGATCAGTTCGGCAGCTGACCGGCTGATCTGTCATTCGTCCAACATCGGGATCTGCGTATGGGTCCCGGTGTTGGTGGCAAAACAATCAAACTTGGATAAGCTGACATCAAGGCGCGGCCATTTTGCGCCTTCTGGAACGGCGCGGGCAAAAAGGGGATGATCGTGCAGAATGCTTTTGCCGAAAACGCGCAGGAAAAAGCACTATCTGTCAGAGAGTTGACCAAGGACTATCCTGGCGTGCGGGCTGTGGATACCGTGTCTTTCGACATTGAACGCAACACCGTGCATTGCCTTGTCGGCGAGAACGGGGCCGGAAAATCGACCATTGTAAAGATGCTGACCGGCGCGCTGGCCCCGACCAGCGGTTCGATGGCCATTCTGGGTCAGAGTTTTGAGCCGAACAGCACGCAGGACGCCCGCGAAAGCGGTGTGGGGACGCTGTTTCAGGAACTGCATGTGGTCGATCAGCTGACCGTTCTTGAGAACCTGACCTTGGGGATGGAGGCCAGCCGGTTTGGCTTTTTGGTCAAGTCCAACCTTGAAGATCGTGTCGTCGAAACCCTTGCCGCGATAGAACCGACGATTGACCCCAAAGCACGTGTTTCATCGCTGAGTGTGGCGCAGAAACAGATTGTCGAGATTGCCCGCGCGGCCTCTTCCGGGGCTAATATTATCATTATGGATGAACCCACCGCTGCCCTGTCGGAGCGCGAGGTAGAACGGCTTTTTGGGGTCATCCGCCGTCTGCGGGACTCGGATGTGACGGTCATCTATATCTCGCATAAATTGGATGAGATTTTTGAGCTGGGCGATAACGTTACCGTCCTGCGCGATGGCAAGCACATCGCTACAAAACCTCTGGCAGACGTGAATGGTCGCCCAGAGTTAATCGAGATGATGGTCGGCCGTGCGATTACCCATGAATATGAACCGCGTGGTGAGATCGCGGGTAAACCGGTGCTAACGGTCAAGGGGCTGACCAACCACCTGCTGAAAGACGTGTCTTTTCACGTGAAAGGGGGTGAGATCGTCGGCTTTTACGGTCTGGTCGGCGCAGGTAAGACCGAGGTTGCGCGCGCCATCTATGGGGCCGACAAAGCCGACGGGCGGATCGATTTCAAGGGCCGCAAACGTGCGGCTTCTCCCAAGGAGGCTATCGCCGCAGGCATCGCTCTGGTGCCCGAGGAGCGGCGTACGCAGGGTCTGTTCACCGAACTCACGATCCGGCGCAACATTCCGATCATGAAGATCCGTAAACTGGCCAGTTTCGGCGTTTTTCAGGATGAGCGTGAGAGAGAAGTCGCCCGCGAATATGTCGGCAAGCTGGGGATCGCAACGAATTCGATTGAGAAATATGCCGAGAAACTCTCGGGCGGGAACCAGCAAAAGGTAGTCCTGTCGAAATGCCTGTTTGCAGATGCGGATATGCTGTTGCTCGACGAACCCACACGCGGCGTCGATGTGGGCGCGAAATCCGAAATCTACGACCTGATCCGCGATCTGGCCAACAATGGCCGCGCGATCTGCATCTTTTCATCCGAACTCGAAGAGGTGCTGGGTATCTGCGACCGGGTATTCCTGATGTACGACGGGCGCATCCAGGCTGAAATCAAGAACGGGACAGAGGTCGACATTCAGCATATCCTGAATGTTGTAACCGGCGGGGGCGGTGAAAACAAATGACCGATCAGGCAGTTGCAGGCCGCAGGCTGGCCAAACAGGACAACAGGCTGAGCGATGAGATGTTCATCACGTCTCTGGTGGCCGGGGCCGCTGTGGCGTTGTTCCTGCTGGCGTCCATTCTGGTGCCGAATTTCTTTCAGTTTCAGAATGTTGTGAATCTGGTGACAAACAACTGGGCGGTGATCTCGCTGGGCGTTGGGGTCACGTTCCTGCTGGTCTCGGGCAATTTCGACCTGTCGGTCGGAGGTATCGTGGCGCTGTCCGGCGTGCTGGCTGTGTGGTTCGCGCAGGCGACGGATGGGGCCAACACGCTGTCTTCGGGCTGGGGAATGCCCACGTGGCTGGCAATGGTCTGCGCGCTGATCGGCGCGATGTCGATCGGAGCCGTCAACGCCGCCTTTGTGGTCGCGCTGCGGGTGCCGTCGATCATTGTCACGCTGGGCACGATGATGCTGGCGCGCGGGATCGCTCAGGTGGTCACGCAAGGTTCGCAACGCAACACCAACCTGCCGGCGGATTTCGGGACATTGGGGAACATGACCATGTTCGGCACCTCGATCAAACTGCCGGTGGTGCTAATGGCGACCCTGATCCTTGTGGCGGTGTTTGTCGAACGCAAGACCGTCTTCGGGCGGCTAACTTATCTGATCGGCGCCAACCCCGTCGCCTCGCGCCTGTCAGGGGTCGACAATGCGCGGCATGTGGTCAAGCTATACCTGTTCAGCGCAGTGATGGCTGGGGGGGTGGGTATCCTGCTCGCGTCCGAGTTCAAATCCGGGTTCTCGAACCGCGGCACATTGATGGAGTTTGACGCGCTGGTGATCTCATTGCTGGGCGGTGTTGCAATCGCGGGCGGGTTCGGCTCTGTCATCGGAATGTTCTTTGGCGCGATCATTCTTGCGACAGTGACCTCGGCGGCCACTGGGTTGGTGCTGTCGCCAGACTGGCAATTCACTCTAAAAGCCATCGCCGTGTTCATCGCGATCATGGCCCAGACATGGGCCCTGGCCCGGAGGCATGCGGGATGACCGATTTGACCCAATCCCCAAATTCCGGTGACCGGCTAAAACGGTTCCTGAAAGACTACTACATCTATTTGGTCCTGATCCTTGTGGTCGTAGTGCTCAGCACCGCCAATCTGGACAAGTTCCCGCTGTTCGAGCGCGGCAACTTCCTGAGTGAGCGCAATATCATCAACATCCTGCGCGTTTCGGCCCCGATCCTGACGCTTGCAGGGGCGTTCACGCTGCTGATGATCTCGGGCTATATTGACCTTTCCGTAGGTAGCGCCATGAGCCTTAGCGCGGTGGTCTATGCCCTGTTGGCCATCAACGGTGTACCCTTTGTGCCTGCCTTTCTGGCAACAGTTTTGGCCGGCGTTCTGTTGGGTGCGATCAACGGCTTTCTTGTGATCCGATTAAAGATTACGCCGGTGATCGCCACGCTGATCACACTGAGTCTCTATAAAGGTATCGCACTATTGTTGGTCGAAGATGGCGTTTCGGCCATCAAATCCGGCGGAGGGTTGAAAATGCCGGGTTGGTTTAACGACTATGGTCGCGATGGCGTATTTTTTGGTCTGCCTTGGGCATTCTGGGTCGCCATTTTGGTCACGATCGCAATGATTGTCGCGCAGGATCGGATGAAGTTGGGGAAATACGCGGCAGCGACTGGGGGCAATCCAATGGCGGCGAAATTGTCGGGCATCGATACAGCGCGGACCGTGATCATCCTTTACGTGCTGGTTGGCATCTGCGCTGCACTGGCTGGGATCGCTCGGTCCAGTTTTATGTCGCTGGGCGATCCATTGTCAGGTGACGGTATGGAGTTAACCGCTATACTTGTAGTTCTGTTGGGTGGTACTGCCTTCAGTGGCGGTGAAGGGCGTGTTCTGAAGTCCTTTATCGGGGCTCTGATAATTATGTCCCTAACCGTCGGAATGTTGACACTGGTGCCCGCCTATTTCCAAACTCTTGTAGTGGGCACCGCGTTGTTGCTGGCAGCGGCGTCGAACCATTTGGTGAGCAGAAAGGACAGTGAAAGTTGAACGCAAGCGGACCTGACCCAAAAACCCTGCGCCTGATCGCACGTGTCCTGACCCTGCATTTTCAAGAAGGTCAACTGCAAGCCGAGATCGCAAAAAATCTAAAGTTGTCGACTGCAAAGGTTAACCGGCTTATCAAACAGGGCCGCGAAATGGGTATGGTCGAATTTCGTATTCACAGCCCGTTTCAGCGATTGTTCAACCTGGAAAACCAACTGAAACAGCGATGGTCCGGTGTTGAGTTTCTTGTGGTCGATACCGTCACCGAGAATGCGGGTACCACGCTGGATTTGGTCGGTAAGGCGGCAGCTCAGCATCTTCAGGACATCGTGAAAGAGGACGATGTCATCGCAATTTCGGGAGGCAAAGCCCTGAGCGTTGTTGCCAATCACCTCCAACCTCAAGGAGCTACGTCGAACATTGTCATACCAATGACGGGCGGTGTTCAGGGACAGCACTATACAGACGTAAACCATCTGGCAACGCGCATTGCAGACGGGCTTGGCGGTACGGCAACTCTTATCCACATTCCATTGCACGCAGATACCAAGGAAGAGCGCGACATGCTCCTGTCGGTCCGTGCGGTCAGCGATGTGCTCAATCAGGCACGGAACGCAAATGTCTCGTTGTTGGGGCTGGGTGCAGTAACCGATGAGGACGCGACCTACTACAAAGCTCATCCGTTGTCTGACGAGGAACGGGTAAAGCTGTACAACAGCGGAGTTAGGGCTGAGCTGC
The DNA here is from genome assembly GCF_056539905.1 of Ruegeria sp. AP7. Lineage (NCBI taxonomy): Bacteria > Pseudomonadati > Pseudomonadota > Alphaproteobacteria > Rhodobacterales > Roseobacteraceae > Ruegeria > Ruegeria sp. AP7. The sequence continues at coordinate 107,822 of NZ_JBQFVT010000001.1, forward strand.
TCGGGCATCTGGTCGATTGTGAAGGAGAGTTGTGCAGTAGTGCGCTTAACTCCAGACTTGTCAGCCTACCGCTTTTAGACGCCAAGTTGGTTCCGATACGAATTGGCGTAGCGAGCGGTAAAGAGAAAGTCGAACCGATCTTAGCTGCATTAAATGGCCAACATATTAACACGTTGGTGGTTGATGAGGTAACGGCCCAATCAGCATTGGATAGTGTGAAAAATAGATAGCATCTCTGCTTCCCCCAGCTCTTCTGAGTGCCTGTATTACTCTTAGGCAGATCTGACTGGGTTTATAAGACCTAACAGCTCTCGATCGCAGACGCGTGAGATACGCTGGTGCGGATGCTTAGGCAACGGATCCGCTTTACCTCTCTCAATTTCCTCGAGAAACCTCAAAGAAGCGGTGCAATATATAATCTTTTGGCACGTTTCAACGCGACGCCGTTGTTTGGTCGCCCGAGCCTAGGAGGTGCCTCAATTTAGCACGTACTTGCTCGATCTGTTAATCCTGATGCTCAATTGATTATAGAAAGTAACTCTCAGGGCGCAGGTGGGCGGCTAAAGTACTGATGCATTTATACATTTTGAGCGAACAGCCCCATGAGATTTGGGTGGGTAGATGATCTATAAGTTGTGCGCTGGACTGAAAAACTTATAAAATACAAAGATTTAACAAAAAAATGGAGGCGAGTACCGGAATCGAACCGGTGTACACGGATTTGCAATCCGCTGCGTCACCACTCCGCCAACTCGCCTTTTCAAGCAATATCAAGTACTTGCTGTGGTGTGGTCGGCGTTCTAACAGCTTTCTGAGTGAACGTCCAGAGTTTTGAGTGCGATTGTTTCGGCTCTTGTACTAAATTCCGAAGCGCTCTGATAAGATCATTTTGCCGCGCCCGAATTTGCCGTCTGAGCCGTTGCTGCTGGCAGACGGATGTGGCACAAGCCAATAAGCAGAATGACAAGGATTGAGCGATCAAATGACAGATTTCGCAGCCCGGCGTCTTACGATGGTTGATACTCAAGTCAGGCCGTCGGATGTGACAAAATTCCCGATCATTGATGCGATGCTGTCAGTGGCACGTGAAAATTTCGTGCCGGATTCGCAGCGCGAGGCAGCCTATGTCGGTGATCTGATTGAATTGGGAGGCGGGCGTTGCCTGCTGGAGCCCAGAACTTTGGCCAAGATGTTGGATGTAGTGAATATTTCCAACGATGAAGTGGTTTTGGATATTGCACCTGGATTGGGTTATTCGACTGCGATAGTGGCGCAAATGGCTGAGTTGGTCGTGGCTGTGGAAACAGAAGACGATTTGGCGGCAGAAGCGCAGACACTTCTGATGGAAGCCGATGCAGATAATGCAATTGTTCACACAGGTCCTCTCGAACTGGGTGCCGTTGAGCATGGCCCTTATGATGTGATCTTGGTTCAGGGCGGTGTTGAGCAGTTGCCCGCCACGCTGCTGGATCAGCTCAAGGATGGTGGACGGATCGTCTGCCTGTTCATGGAGGGCAGTCTTGGGACTGTGCGGGTAGGTATTAAGGCTGCAGGTCGGATTTCGTGGCGCTATGCGTTTAATGCCAGCGCTCCTGTTTTGCCCGCGTTTTGCGCAGAGTGTGCATTTTCGCTATAGTTGGCAATAGAAGTATTTTGATGCCTTGATTACTTGAAAACACCAGCGCAAACTGCTCCGGTGGTTGCGTAATTTCGATTTGAGAGGATTTGGTAATGCGCGGGACGACGACAGGAAAGCTGCTCAAAGGTCTCACTTTGGCTGCTGGTATTGCGTTTAGTGCAATACCCGGACGGTCAGTTTGGGCTGACAATCTGACAGATGCGTTTATCGGTGCGTATAATACCAGCGGTCTGCTCGAACAGAACCGTGCGTTGCTGCGGGCAGCGGATGAAGACGTCGCAATTGCGCTGTCTGCATTACGTCCCATCATCAATTGGACAGTGCGTGTTAGCAGCGACTACACGCGGACCAGTACAAGCGGCCTAATCAATACGAACGAACCCTCCAGTTTTTTCTCGGGCCTTACGCTTAGCCAGTTGATCTATGACGGCGGCGCTTCGGTTCTGGGCAAGCAATCGGCGCAGGAAACCGTTCTTTCCACGCGTCAGTCTTTGATCGATATCGAACAGCAAATCCTAAATCGTGCAGCGAATGCTTATTTAGGTGTATTGCTGCAGGAAGAAACTGTCGCGATCCGCCAAAACAACGTGGAAGTGTCGGCCGAGGAACTCCGTGCCTCGCAAGACCGTTTCGAGGTTGGTGAAGTGACACGTACCGACGTCGCGCTGTCCGAGGCACAGTTGGCCAGTTCGCAAGCGGATTTGGCCGTTGCCCGTGGTAACCTGAGCATTGCGCAGGCTGAATACGTAAATGCAGTTGGCAAAACGCCCGGAAGGACGGCTGGCCAGCCGAGGTTGCCAAATCTGCCGCGTTCGGAATCCGATGCTGTCAATCTGGCGCAGCGTAACCACCCGGCTATCCTTTCGGCGCAGCATCAGGTTCGCGCGCTGGATCTGATCGTACAGCAACAGCGAGCTAATCTTGGACCGAATGTCAGCTTGAATGCTGATGCAGGTATTACCGAGAGCTATGACAACGACGATTATATCAACGATGCAACGATCTCGTTGAATTTCAACCAGCCGATCTATGCTGGTGGTGGTCTGGCGGCTGCAGTGCGTCGGGCGATGGCAACGCGTGACGCGTCTCGCGCGAATTTGCTGAATGTACAGAAAAACATCACGCAAGGAGTTGCGGATCGCTATGCAGCATTTCAGGCCGCTACGGCCAGCTTGCGGGCTTCGACCGAGCGTGTTCGCGCCTCGCAAGTTGCCTTTGACGGTATCCGCGAAGAAGCGACGCTAGGTGCGCGTACAACTTTGGATGTTCTAAACGCTCAGCAGGATTTGTTGGACGCACAGTTGGCTGAAGTTGCGTCTCGGACTGAGCGGTCTCGTGCTGCGTATGAGTTGCTGCAGGCGCAGGGTTTGTTGACGGCAGAACGTTTGGGGCTGGCGGTGCAGATTTATGACCCGACCTTGTATTACAACCTCGTCAAAAAGGCGCCATCGCAGGTTAGCAAGCAAAGCCGCGATTTGGATCGGGTGCTCAAGGCATTGCGCCGGGATTAAACAGTATCGCTACCTGTTGTGGCGATGGTTTTGATTGGCTACAATCGAACCAAGGTTAGGGCGGTAGAAAAATATGTCGGATCGTGTTGTAAACGCCAATATTCAGGACGTTCTCTCGTCGGTTAAACGAATGGTCGACGAAGACGCCAGTGGCGAATCGGAATTTATCTTTGTCCCTTCGCCCCCGGCGTCCAAGCCTGGACGGCTGGTTTTGACCGACGCCCTGCGCGTCAGCGAGGAACCGCTGATTGCCAAGAAGCGGGCACCTCTGAATTTGATGCCTCATAACAACGCAGGCGATGAGGCAGAAAGACAGGCGGCGAATACGCCTGACAACCCAGACGAACCGATGCGTTTGCAGCCCAACGATGTTGTGCCTGCCAAAGATACAGAGGTCAGCACCGAAGAACCAAAGCGTGACCTTGCGGGGAGTTTGAGCGCAAAAATCGAAGCCTTGGAAGCCGCGATCGCCCGGACTGAAGATCAGTGGGAACCGGATGGTGAAAGCGACGATGAGTACTCTGGTACAAAGACAAAGGCTGTCGAGTGGCCAGTGGGCAAGGGATTTGCGCAGTCTAAGGTCGCACAACCTGACACAGAGCCCAAAACAGAGGCCGTTTTCATACGCGATCCTTCGGTAAAAGCGGATCCGACACCAAAGCCCACCGGTGCAGTGTTTGAGGAGCAGCAGTTGCGCGAGCTTGTTGCGCAGATCGTCCGAGAAGAGCTGCAAGGCGCATTGGGCGAGCGGATTACTAAGAACCTGCGCAAGATGGTTCGGCGCGAAATTGTGCGGGCGTTGGCCACTGGGGATCGAGACTAATCCTCAGCCCCGATTTGGTGTCTGCGCCATCGAGAGAAGCAGGTCTAAATCCATGTGCCGCTCAAAATGGTCAGCAAGGTCGTCCAGAACCTGTTCGACGCCGTCTTCATAGGCGTTTTCTGATACAACGCCCAGTTCGGACAGGTAGCTTGCGCGAAACGCGTCTGATGTAAAAATGCCATGCAGATAGCTGCCGCGTATGCGTCCATCGGCGCTGGCGGCACCTTCTGGCCTCCCCCCGACCTGCAGCCACGCGCGAGCGCAATCCGGACCGTCGGTCCTACCCATATGGATTTCATAACCGCTGACGGGTTCCTTACCGGGTAGGGCGGTCGCTGATCGCAATGTAACCTGCTTTTTACCGGCCATAGTGGTGGTGACATCCAGCAGCCCCAAACCTTCGACGTGACCCGGGCGACCGTCTACGCCATCCGGATCCGCGATGGTTTTTCCCAGCATCTGATATCCGCCGCAAAGGCCCAGAACGTGTCCTCCCCGACGGACATGGGCATACAAGTCTATGTCCCAGCCTTGCGCCCGGAAATAGGCCAGATCGCCAATCGTGGATTTGCTGCCGGGCAGCAACACCAGATCAGCATCGCCGGGCAGGGGGCGGCCGGCAGGAATGATCTCGACCGTCACACCCGGTTCTGCCGAAAGTGGGTCAAGATCATCAAAATTAGCCATCCGCTCTAGCTGAGGCACAACGATCTTGCACGCACCGCCCGCGTGAGAGCGAATGTCCATCATATCCTCGGCAGGCAGCTTCCATGCATCGTGAAACCACGGCACCACGCCGATGCAGGGCCAACCGGTCCGGGCCGCGATGTCATCGCGACCTTCGTCAAATAGGGACACGTCGCCTTTGAACCGATTTATGGCAAAGCCTCGGATCATCTCGAGATCCCTTGCGTCCAGGACTGCCTGTGTTCCAACGATTTGGGCGATCACTCCGCCACGATGGATATCGCCGACCAGAACAACCGGAACGTCAGCGGCACACGCAAATCCCATATTGGCAATATCACCCATGCGCAAATTGGTCTCAGCTGGGCTGCCTGCGCCCTCGATCAACACCAAATCGGCATCGCGGCACAGCCGGCCGAAGCTTTCCAAAGCCGCACCCAGAAGCTTGGATTTATCTTTGCGGTAGTCGCCCGCTTTCATTGTGCCTGCGCGCTTGCCCTGAAGGATGATTTGCGCGCCTGTGTCGGTTTCTGGTTTCAACAGGATCGGGTTCATGTCGGTATGCGTCGGCCGTTTCGCCGCCCGCGCCTGCAGGGCTTGCGCGCGCCCGATTTCTCCACCGTTTTCAGTAACAGCGGCGTTGTTTGACATGTTCTGCGGTTTGAACGGAGCAACCCTCAGCCCGCGTCGGGTATATGCGCGTGCCAGTCCGGCCACCAAAACCGATTTTCCGACATTGCTGCCGGTGCCTTGAATCATGATGGACCACGCCATGGCCTGTCTCCTATGTTGACGCGCAGATGACCTGATTTAAGGGCAAAGGGAAAGCCCCCTATGAACACACCTGCGCATCTTTTGATCGGCGTCGCCGCTTTTGCACGCCCAGCCCAAGGAGCCGCATTATGGGCAGCGTTGCTTGGATCGTTGTTGCCGGACTTGTCGTTGTATGTGATGGCAAGTGCCTCGCTGTATATTCTGAACATCCCGGCACAGGTTGTATTCGACCAGCTTTACTTTTCGCCAGCCTGGCAAACGGTGTTCGCCGTCGACAACTCGTTCTTTGTGTTGGGAACAGCGCTTGGCCTAGGGCTGTGGCGAGGTTGGCACCTATTGACCATAGGTGCGTCCGCAGGGCTGCTGCACTTGGTGATGGATTTCTTTTTGCACGCAGGAGATGGTCGGCCACAATTCTGGCCGCTCAGTTCTTGGGTCTTCGACAGTCCCATCAGCTATTGGGACAGCACGCATCAAGCCATGTGGGTCGCGCCCATATCCATGGCGGTGTGTTTGGCGGCCTATGCGGTGTTGTGGCAACGCGGCCTTTCGATAGGGGCTAAGCTCTTTTTTGCTGTTTTTCTTGCGGCCGAGCTCTGGGTTGCAAGGCAATGGATAATGTACTTTTAGTCTGGCCAAAGAAAAACGCGCCCCGTCGTCAGGGCGCGTTTTTTCAATCGGATGCGGGGTTCAATCAGGCCGCTTCGGCCTGCTGAGCCGCATTCCGGCGTTCGCTTTCTTCGCGTGACAGAGCCACCGAAGTCCGGACGCCGCGACCGACGAATTCCATCAATCCACCAACAACCCGCTCATTGGGATCGATACCGGCGCAGGACAGTACTTCGCGACCATCGCGCGAACGGGCCCAGCGGGCAATTTGTTCTGGCCCATTGCCGTATTTCTTGTCGTCAGCGATGGCATCATCCAGAGCAGCCAGTACAACGGCTGCGAAAAGTTTGCGTGCACGATTGCCTTGTTCGTTATTGAAGGCAGTGCCGTCAACGAAATCTCTCATCTCGTTTTTCCTGTTTTTCTTGCTCTTGCAATTTTCGGCGTGACGGTCCTTATGACCTATTACATGCGATTCGGATACACCTAAATCGCATAACTACGTTGCGTCATTTGCATGGCTCGCTGCATGTGCAGCACTAGGTTTCGTTGTCTTGTCAGGTGTGGTCACGCCAGATATAGGGACAACAACTGACGCATCAACCGTTTGTGAAGGATTTAAGTCATGCCCAAGATAAATGGGAACGAAATTCGCCCCGGCAATGTGCTTGAGCATAACGATGGGCTGTGGGCGGCTGTTAAGGTGGATCACGTAAAGCCCGGTAAAGGCGGTGCTTTTGCACAGGTCGAACTGCGCAACCTGCGCAATGGCTCAAAACTGAACGAACGCTTTCGTTCTGCGGACAAGGTTGAGCGCGTACGGCTTGAGCAAAAAGATCAGCAGTTCCTGTACGAATCCGATGGCATGTTGGTGTTCATGGATTCTGAGACATACGAACAGATCGAGCTGCCGTCGGAATTGCTGGGTGAGCGCCGCCCGTTTCTGCAGGACGGCATGACCATTGTTGTCGAATTCTACGAGAGCGAGGCGTTGAACGCGACGCTGCCGCAGAAAGTGACTTGCAAGATTGTCGAGACCGAACCGGTCGTCAAAGGGCAAACCGCTGCAAACTCGTTCAAACCTGCAATCTTGGATAATGGCGTCAAGGTCATGGTTCCACCGTTTATTGGTCAGGATGAAATGATCATCGTGAATACAGAAACGATGGAATATTCCGAGCGCGCCTAAGCTTGTTCCAACCACATTCGAAAGACCGCATCCTTCAGGTGCGGTCTTTTTTGTTGCGCGGTCGCCGGTATCGCTCGGGGTCTGGACCGAACAGTTCAAGCATCAATTCGAACTTGATGCGATTGGCACTGACTTGGCGATAGAATGCGATTAGGAATGCGGTTGGACCTTGTATGCGTGTTAGCCCGCTGGTGGCAGCAACCACGGTGCCGACGTCCGTACGCCCCTGCAAAACCAGCCATCCGCCAAGCATCAAGATGCCAACCGTCCCGGCACCGTTGATCACGCTCAGCAAGAATTTGGCAGATAATTTCCAGATGAACATGCGACGGCGTGTTTCGTATATTTCATCAAACAGTGCGTCGATATCTGGAGATACAGCCTCGATATCTTCGGTCGTCAAACGGTCTGTCGAATTGCGCAGAATACGGACCCGTTCGGCGACAAAGACGTTCACGCGCCGTTGCGAGACCAGAACAATAATGATTTGCGGAACGATCATCGAAAACGCGATCAGACCCAGGCCGGGTTGTGTGGATGAGATATAGCCAATCACACTGATCAACGTTCCGATCTGAACAACGGGGTCGGAAAAGGCGCCGCCTGCAAATTTACCAAGCTCTTCAGCCTCGGCAGAGACGGCAGTGCTCATGGTTCCTTTACGAAAGGATTCTCCGGTTTGGTTGAGGTCAGCTGCGCGCACCAACAGGCGTTGACGGATCATGCGGATCAGGTCCTCGCCCAAAGTGCCCGCCCGGTAGCCCAGCACCCATTTCAGGGCAAGGCTCAGCAAAATGACAGCCATCATGCCAGCGCCTAATGTCAACAATCGCTCGACCCCGACATCTGCCGAAGTCAGATGGTTGATGATGTCGCGCTGAAATTCCAGCGGAACTGCAGCTAGCGCTGCGACTGCCAATGACAGCAGGATAAGTATTACTTGCCGGCCCGCACTGGCCCGCCAGATTGCCCGATACAGCCGGAACATCTTTTACATCCCTCTTGCAGTTCCGGCGCCAGTGTTACCGCGCAGCGCGATGGGTTCCAGCGAAAACGTGGCGCGAGGTTACCCGTGGGGTTAGTCGGTCAAACGCACGATCGCATCACCCGCCAGCATGTCCCCTTGGGCGCGATCAAGGCGCAGATAGGCAATCGCTTTGCCATTGGATTGCGTAAACAAAGTTCCGGCGGGCTTTCCACCAGACTGTATCTCGGTTCCGATCGGTGCAGCGCCCGTAATTTCAACAACACGCAAGCCTTTGCGCAGTTCGGTTTTGTGCTTCATGCGCGCGGTGACTTCCTGGCCAACATAGCAACCTTTTTTGAAGTCGAGGCCATTCAGGGCTTCGAAACCGGCTTCAAGTATGTAGCTGTCTGGCGTTAGTTCGATATTTGTCTCTGGAATGCAATGACGGACGCGGATCGCATCCCAGTCTGTACCATCTTCGTCTTCCGGTGCCGAAGAATAGCCGCGCCAGCCAAGATCGGGATGCCTCGGATCGGGCAGGGCGCCTTCTGGTGCGGAGCCTGTGCCGCGCTGCAGATTGAGGTCGGTCGCTTCGATCCCAACATCAGCACGCAGCTTGTACATCGTCAGGCGCTTATTCAGCGCGTCGGCCAGATCCTCTGCCACGTCCAGCAGAACCGATGATCCGTCCCGTTTCAAAAAGAAATCAGCCAGATACTTGCCCTGCGGGGTCAGCAGGGCAGCGTAGACCAACCCCCCATTCATCCGCTGTACGTCATTTGTGATCAGCCCTTGCAGAAAGCTGTCAGTATCCTTGCCGGCCAGGCGCAGAATGCGGCGATTGGGCATGGGTTGATCCTCGTCATTTGGTCTGGCCTCGTGATATAGGAGAACGCGCCGCCATGACCAGAGGGTATCAGACGTGTCCGCCCCAATCAGCATCGTGATCCCGACATTGAATGCAGGGCAGGAGCTGCCAAGTACACTGCAATCGCTGATGGAAGGTCTGCAACAGGGACTGATCCGCGAGTTGATCGTCAGCGATGCTGGTTCGGATGATCACACGCTAGAGATCGCTGATGAGGCAGGGGCCAGGATCGTGTCAGGCGCCCCATCACGCGGCGGGCAATTGCGGAGGGGATGCGCTGAGGCCAAGGCTGACTGGTTACTGATCCTGCACGCGGATACCGAGTTGCAACCGGGCTGGACCGCAGCGGTTGCAGAGCATCTGAACACAGGCCAACCTGCGGCCTTTCGTTTGCGGTTCCGCGCCAAGGGCGTGGCCCCACTCTGGGTTGCTGGCTGGGCGAATTTGCGCAGCCGCCTGTTCGGGTTGCCTTACGGCGATCAGGGACTGTTGGTCCAGCGCCAGACCTATCTGTCGGCGGGTGGGTATCCGGATCAGCCATTGATGGAAGATGTCGCCCTGGTTCGCGCCCTGCCGCGCTCGGTGCTGTTAAAAGCGAATGCGGTTACGAATGCGGAACGCTATATCCGTCAGGGCTGGTTTCGGCGGGGTGCGCGGAATCTCTGGACATTGGCGCGCTATTTTCTTGGGGCTGATCCGGCGAAGTTGGCAAAGGCGTATCGGGGATAAAGGCGGTGCGCAGTTCAACAATGGACTTGCCGAGGCGAAACGGGGCCGCGAAACTGACCAGACATAGGGCGATGATCTGTAAGACCAGAATATGCGCATTGGCCTGCAGATATTCCCATTCCTCCTTCAATTTGCCCACCTGATCAATCAGATCGTCATAGCTCTGGGCGAGGATCAGGTAGTCGCCTGCGATGGCAGGTACTTTGCGGCGCATGTTGTCAACTGCGGCTTGCGTGGTTTCATCCAGAGAGGTGAACACTAGAAACTGCTGGATATCAAAAGCATCGGCCTTTGCGGCCATATCGCGAGCCTCTTCCATCTCGTCCTTTGATGTCCGGCCAAACAGGAAATGCAGCCCTTGCAGCGGTGCAACTTCGTTTGTGACCGCAATAAAGAGCGGTAAATCGGCATTGCTGGCGGTCGAGGCAGACAAGAATTCCACCTTTTCACACAAAACGGCGGTATCGGGATCATATGCCGGGTCGCAAAACCGCAGTCGAAAGCGTGCTGCGTCGCGGTCGAAGGCCAGAGTTGCAGCATAGGCTACGTCAATTTGCCGATCCAATCGTGAGCTGTCTGATGTGTAGAGCCCCGCCAGTACGGCGACCAATGCGCCGATCCCGCCCAAAACCACCCAGACAAGATCTGCCAGTTTCCAGGCTCGGTGTCCCGCTGGCTTCCGGAATAAGAAGCCGGTTCCCAATAGGCCGATCAGAAACGAAAGAATAAGCAACGGTAGTTGATTGTCGGCAATAAATGTCATGTGTACAGAATGTACGGTCTGAGGTTGTTCAGACAATAGTGTTCACGCGCAGTTGTATCTCATGACACCACGAAAAAGGCGTCAGGATCCCGAGCTTTGGCCGAATTTGCGGAACAGTTTGGTCCTGTCGAATGCCTGCTCAAGCTCTTCGGTACGTTCTTTCACGCTGTCCCACAGACGTTCTTGCATTTCGGCGATCACACATTCCAACAGTACCAGGATCGAGGCCATGGAATCCCACGCAGACGGAACCGCGATACGCGCTGCAAATGTGTGCTTTGCCAGCCGATGGATCGGCGAACGCCATTGATCCGTCAGCAGCACGACCTCGGCGCCTCGTTCATGGCAAAGCTGTCCGATCAGCAGCGTGGTGTTTTCGTACCGCCGCACATCCAAGGCCACCAACACGTCCCCTTCACGCACCTCAAGCAGATCATGGGTCCAGGAGGCCGCATCTGATAGCAGTTTCACGTCGGGCCGTATCATTTGCAGGTGCAGATATAGATACTGCGCCAGCGTCCCGGTAATGCGTCCTCCGGTTATGAAAATGCGTCGATCCGGATCGCACAATAGGCGGCAAAAGCTGTCGAACTCTTCCGGAGCCACCTCATCGATTGAACGCCGTTGGTTGTCCAGCGCCTGCCGGGAATAGCGGTTTAGGATATGTTCCTCTGGCAGATCATTTTGCCAGACATCCCGCTTGGCAACGGGACCCGAGATCATCTCTTTCACTTCGCTGCGGATAGCGGCTTGAAACTGAGGGTAGCCGCCAAATCCGGTTTTCTGTAGCATACGCGCGACTGTCGTGGTTGAAACCGAGGCGATGCTTGCAAGTTCCGTAATGCTGCCAAGACCTGCCATTGGATAATCATCCAGCAGCACATTCACCAATTGCCGCTCCGATGGGGTCATCGTTTCGCGATGGGCAAGGAGTCTTTCAGTTACGCGCACGGATTACATCCTCTTTGGTTATCCACCATCTAATGTGCAATATTTGACATCTGAAACGGTTGTGTGGGATATTTTACAGGAAAATTATTGACAGGTTAAGGCTGGGTGTAGAAATTTTTCCCCATGGAATCGCACAACAACCTTTCGCCGATCGGGCATCTGGATTTTGGATCAGTTGTTCACGCACGCGAACCGGCGGACAGCCCATCGGTCATCGTGGTTTGTGAACATGCATCGTGCCGGATTCCCAAAGAATTGAGGGACTTGGGTCTAAACGCGGATGCTTTGCGCAGCCATATCGCATGGGATCCGGGTGCTTTGCCTGTCGCGCAGGCTATGGCACGACAAATGTCTGCTTCATTGATCTACGGAGGCGTTTCGCGGCTTGTTTATGACTGTAATCGGCCACCTGAAGCCGACGATGCGATGCCTGCTAACAGCGAGGATTTCGCCATTCCGGGCAACGCCTCCCTGTCCGACGCTGATCGCAAGGCCCGAGTCGATGAGGTCTATAAGCCATTTTGTTTGGAACTTGCAGGAATGTTGGATCGTCATCGCGAAACGCTTGAGTTGATGGTGACAATACATAGCTTTACGCCCGTGTATCGGGGACAGAAACGGACTGTCGAATTGGGCTTATTGCATGGCGAAGACGAGCGCTTTGCGTTGAAAATGCTGGAAAAAGCCCCTGCGGACCTACCGCTGAAGACGCGCCTGAATGAGCCATACTCAGCCCGCGACGGCGTGGCACATACGCTGGATGTTCACGCGAAACCAAGAGGTTTGCTGAACGTCATGATCGAAATTCGCAATGATCTGATCGAGACGCCTGAGCAACAACAAGCGATTGCTGATGATCTGGTGCACTGGATCGAAAACACGATGAGCGCGATCCAAAGCGAGGGCGCGCGGCAATGAAAATGATGGCCGCATATGTGCGCATCGTTGATGCGGTGAACTATCGGATCGGGCGGGTCATGATGTGGGGCCTGTTTGTGATGATGGGTATTTTGCTGTGGTCCTCGATCTCGAAAACGTTCTTTCTACCTTCGCTCTGGACGCTGGAAATGGCGCAGTTTGCAATGGTGACCTACTACATCATAGGAGGTCCGTACTCGATCCAATTGGGTTCGAACGTCCGGATGGATCTGTTTTATCACAATTGGAGCCCGCGCCGGAAAGCTTGGTTCGACGCCTGCACGGTGTTGTTACTGATCCTATATCTAGGCGTGCTGTTCTATGGTGGACTTGGTTCGACCGCCTACAGCCTCGGCTATTGGGGCGATGAACCGGTTTCCTATTTCACAGGTCTTCTGACCGGCAGTGAAGAGATCGGGAGACTTGAACGCTCATCAACTGCATGGAGGCCCTATATCTGGCCGGTCAAGGCAATTATGGTGTTCGGCTTCTTTCTTATGCTGCTGCAAGCAATTTCTGAACTCTTCAAAGACATCGCACGGATCAACGGGCAGGAAATCGGGGTCAGCCGGGCATGAGTCAGGAATATATCGCCATTTTCATGTTTGCCTCAATGATGCTGATGCTGTTTACAGGCCAGCGCGTTTTCGGGGCCATCGGCGCGGTTTCGGCGATTGCGGCGCTGGCACTGTGGGGAACAGGCGGGCAGGATATTCCCTTTTCGGCCGCGATGAAACTGATGAAGTGGTATCCGTTGCTCACGCTGCCGATGTTTATCTTCATGGGTTATGTTCTGAGCGAAAGCCGCCTGGCGGACGACCTCTATCGCATGTTTCACGTTTGGATGGGGCCGGTGAACGGAGGCCTTGCGATCGGTACAATCGGGCTGATGGTTCTGGTTTCTGCTATGAACGGCCTCAGTGTCGCCGGAATGGCCATTGGGGCGACAATTGCTTTGCCCGAGCTTTTGCGGCGCGGATACGACAAGACCATGGTGACCGGGGTCATTCAAGCCGGATCGAGCCTGGGGATTCTCGTGCCGCCTTCCGTGGTTCTAGTGCTGTATGCCATGATCGCGCGGCAACCTGTGGGTCAACTGTGGTTGGCCGGTATTGTGCCCGGGCTGCTGATGGCGTCAATGTTCATCCTCTACATATGGATACGCTGTCGCATTCAACCTCAGCTCGGCCCAGCGATGGAGGACGCGCACGAAGTGCCTCGGGCCGAAAAAATCCGGTTGTTGGGGGCAGGCGCTCTGCCGCTGATTATCTTCGCGTCCATGATGATCCCCTTCGTCAATGGCTGGACCTCGCTTGTTGAAAGTTCAGCGATCGGGGCGCTGGCGGCTTTAGCGGCCTCGGTTCTCAAACGCCGGATGACGTGGAAAATCTTTGAAGACTGCACCAAGCAAACGCTGGCCATATCCTGCATGTTCATGTGGATCATTCTGGCCGCACTGGGATTTGGAGCCGTATTTGATGGATTGGGTGCGGTTAAGGCCATCGACAATCTGTTCACCGAACAACTCAATCTTTCACCATGGATGATCCTGATCCTGATGCAGCTCAGCTTTATCGTAATGGGCACGTTCCTCGATGATACCGCGATGCTCGTCATCGTTGCTCCGCTATATGTACCGCTGGTGGGCGCATTGGGTTTTGATCTGATCTGGTACGGCGTGCTTTATACGATCACGACCCAGATCGCCTATATGACGCCGCCATTCGGCTACAATCTGTTCCTGATGCGAGCGATGGCCCCGCCCGAGATTACGCTTCGCGATATCTATCGCTCGATCTTTCCTTTTGTGGGCGTAATGGTTCTGGCGCTCGCAATAATCATGATCTTCCCGGAAATAGCGCTTTGGCTGCCCGGATATGTTTACGGAAATTAACCAGAAGGCCCGGCAAACGGGCACTTGAACTTTAACGGAGAGGAAATTGACATGACGACAAGACGTAAGTTTCTCAAAACTGCTGGGGTGGGGGTTGCAGCTGCACCTTTGGCCGCACCGGCGCTTGCGCAAAGTACGATTACATGGCGAATGCAGACCTATGCAGGGCCAGCGCTTGCGGCCCATGTGATCGATCCAGCCATCGAGATGTTCAACAAGATCGCCGGTGACCGAATGCAGATCGAGTTGTTCTACGCCGATCAGCTTGTGCCCACCGGAGAGCTGTTCCGTGCCATGCAGAAGGGCACCATCGATGCGGTGCAGTCGGATGATGACTCGATGGCTTCACCCACCGAGGTCACTGTTTTCGGCGGCTATTTCCCATTTGCCTCGCGCTATTCGCTGGATGTGCCGGTTCTGTTCAACCAGTGGGGCCTGAACGAGATCTGGGATGAGGAGTATTCCAAGGTCGGCGTCAAACATATCAGTGCCGGCGCCTGGGATCCCTGCCATTTTGCCACCAAGGATCCGATCAACTCGTTGGAGGATATGAAGGGCAAGCGCATCTTCACCTTCCCGACTGCTGGCCGGTTCCTGTCGCAGTTCGGCGTGGTTCCTGTGACCCTGCCGTGGGAAGACATCGAAGTCGCGGTGCAAACCGGAGAGCTGGATGGCATCGCGTGGTCAGGCATTACCGAAGATTACACCGTCGGTTGGGCCGATGTTACCAACTACTTCCTGACCAATAACGTATCGGGCGCCTGGGCGGGTCACTTCTTTGCCAATATGGACCGTTGGAACGAACTGCCCGAAGACTTGCAGACGTTGTTCCGCGCTTGCTGTGATCAGTCGCACTATTATCGCCAGTGGTGGTATTGGGGTGGTGAAGCCAACCTTCGCGTCAATGGCACCAAGATGCAACTGACCACAATTCCAGATGCCGAATGGGCGCAGGTCGAAGAAGCGGCTGTCAAATTCTGGGATGAGATTGCAGCTGAATCCGAGACCAAGGCCAAGGTTGTTGAAATCTTCAAGAAATATAACGCCGAAATGCAAAAGGCCGGTCGGCCCTATCGCTACGGCTGACCCAACTCGACCGGTCCGCGAGCGAGCGGGCCGGTCGCAACTTAGCAAAAAATTTTCGTCGAGTTTTCTCGATCAAACTGGACGAATTTTTGATCCCGTTACACTAGGCGCGGCGCTCTGTCAGGCACACAATCTACCAACATGGGCCTACGAGACGCATTCATCCGAACGTTTCCAATACCCCAACCAGACATTCGTCGAATGTGCCTTCATCGACCCAAATGTCATCCAACGGAGCGGGGACAATACTCCTGTGCTTTGAGTGCAGTGCAGTAATGGACTTGCAGACCCTATCCTTCACCTCACATATTGGTCACAGGTGAGGGAGTTTTTCATGACAAAAGAGATTGTTCTGATCCACGGAGCTTTTGCCGGGCCGTGGTGCATGCAGAATTACGCGGAGTTCTTTCGCGCACGCGGCTGGTCGGTACACACGCCTGCGTTGCGGTATCATGGCGGCGACCCTAACGCCGAACCTGATCCGGGCCTGACCGAAACCAGCGTCTTGGATTACGCCAATGACATAGCTGAATTCGTTCAGGGTTTGGACAGCAAACCTGTGCTGCTGGGCCATGCCATCGCGGGCGTAGTGGCACAACAGGTGGCGTCTCGTGGTTTGGCCAGCGCCATTGTCCTGATTAACCCGAACGCAGCCTGGGGAACATTGCCCGAAACCGACGACGAACGCGCCGTGCCGCGCGCTTTGATGGAAGGTGGGGCGTTCTGGAAACAGCCCATGCGCGTCGATTTCGACCTGATGGCCCCCTTTGCGCTGAACAAGATGCCAGAGGCACAGCAGCATGAGGTGTTTAACCAGCTTGGCCCGGAAAGCGGGCGGGTGATGTTCGAGATGTTCTTTTGGATGTTCGACGATCACCACGCAATGAAGGTGGACATCGACAAGGTCGACTGCCCGGTTCTGATCGTCTCAGGCACCGAGGACCGGGCCGTGAACCCCAATACCTGCCGCGCGCTGGCGAAGCTTTACGGAGATCGCGCGACGTTTCTGCCCGTAGAGAACCACGCGCATTTTTTGTTCATGGAACCGGGCTGGGAAGGCCCAGCCGGACAGATCGCCGATTGGCTGGATCAGAAGCTGGGGTAGGATGGGGTTTTACCCCATCGCTCCCGGTACGCTTTGATGGGTTGGAAACCCATCCTACTTCAGTTGTTGGTTTGAAACGTGCTCTGCGGTTTCCAGACCAGAGAGCCATCGTCATTGCGATGACACCGCAGCAGCCGTTCCTCGCGCGTGCTGATGGTTGAGGTGACGGTATTGTCGCCGGTCAGCAGGATGAAGGCGTCGGGCGAATAGGCCATGCCGTCATAATAGCAAAACCGCGTCTCGGCGCCGTCCGGAATGGGTGATGCGGTGCTGAGCATCTGCTGCGCGGGGGCTGCCGAGGCCAGCAGGGTCAGGGCAAGCCCGAGGGTTAGTGTTTTCATGTCGTCCTCCCGTTCGGAAAATTGTTGGTTGTTTATTTGGGTCTTGGACGCTCGGAACCTCAAATGTCGTTCTTGGATGACGGTTTGAGGTTAAGTGTGAACGAGATCAACGGGTTAGGCAAGGGGTTTGCGGTGTGCCGGGCTGAAGCCCGGCCTACGGGGTGTGGAGATGTGTGGCGCTATACATCCATTGCTTGATGCTTTGCATCAAGCACGCGCCCGACCCGCCCCCATGGGCGGGCGCGTTCCGCACCCACCCTCGGGTCGGGCGCGAGGTTCTCAAAATGTACGAAAGTAAATGTCTCATCCAGAGATAAATTGGATGTTACTTTTGCAATCTTGTGGACTGCTATTCTACGATTTTAAAGCCACGAAACGATGGTCTAGCGGTCTTCACTTCAACTTGATCGTAACCAATGAGGGCCTTCTGAAACTGCTGAGAAGTTAACGGCGAATCTGCGCCTATGATAACCTCTCGGAGCGCCAGTTGTTGATTGAAAGAACGAAAGAACAAGGCAGTTCCATTGCGCTTTTGCTCTTTCTCTTCAGTAGTCAATCCAGTGTATAGTCTCCATTCCTTTTCATACTTCCAGTGAACACTCTTTGTTTTTTGAGCGTAAGACACCTTGTCCAACAACTGCCCGCTTGATTTAAAGAACTCATAGTTGAATTTCTCGAACTTCTTTTTGTATTTTAATTTCGTAACTATCTCGCGCGCGACTTCGAAACCAAGACAAGCGCCTTTGTGGTATTGAGCATAGTGCCCCCACATAGATGGACCGTTCCATTCGCTACTAAAAGAGATAAACCCGGAAATCTGTGAAACCTCTGAGATTGCTTTCTTCCAGGCTTTTCTAGATGCTTTGTCTTTGCCAAAGTCAAAAGGCATCATCTCGAAGATATCGTTCACCTTATCTGGGAACGACAATTTCAAGCGACGCATTTCAACGTTGTCTAAAGCGTGCTCTGGACCGGTGAAGTAGTAGAGACGTTTTGTTCCACTACACATCCAACTCCTCCACAAACCGCGCGTTCTCCTGAATGTACTGGAACCGCAGTTCGGGTTTTTTGCCCATCAGGCGCTCGACCAGGTCGCCGGTCTCGCCGGGTTCGTCCTCGTCGATGGTGACGCGGATCAGTTTGCGCGAGGTGGGATCCATCGTGGTCTCTTTCAGGTCCTTGGCGTCCATTTCTCCAAGACCTTTGAAGCGCGAGACGTCGATCTTGCCCTTGCCGCCCAGACCTTTCTCAAGCCACTCGTCCCGCTCGGCCTCGTCCAGACAATAGACGCGCTTGGCGCCTTGGGTCAGGCGATAGAGGGGAGGGCAGGCCAGATACAGGTGGCCCGCGTCGATCATCGGGCGCATCTGGGTGAAGAAGAACGTCATCAGCAGCGAGGCGATATGCGCCCCGTCCACATCCGCGTCGGTCATGATGATGATCTTGTCATAGCGCAGGTCGTCGACATTGAACTTGGTGCCAAGGCCCACACCCAGCGCTTGGGTCAGGTCGTTGATCTCGGCATTGGTGCCCAGTTTCGAACTGGCTGCGCCCAGCACGTTCAGAACCTTGCCGCGCAGGGGCAGCAGGGCCTGTGTTTTGCGATCGCGGCCCATTTTGGCGGAACCACCCGCCGAGTCGCCCTCGACAATGAATAATTCGGTGCCGTCCCGTGTTGAACTGGAACAGTCCACCAGCTTGCCGGGGAGACGAAGTTTCTTAGTGGCGGACTTGCGTTGTGTTTCCTTCTCGGCCCGTCGGCGCAGGCGTTCTTCGGCCCTCAGGATGAGGAAGTCGAGGATTGCGCCTGCGGATTTCGTATCAGCCGCCAGCCAGTTGTCGAAATGGTCACGGACCGAGTTTTCGACCAGCCGCTGCGCCTCGACCGTTGCCAGACGGTCTTTGGTTTGGCCGACGAATTCCGGTTCCGAGATAAAGCAGGACACCAGCGCACAGCCGCCGGTGATCAGGTCGTCACGGGTGATCTGACCTGCTTTCTTGTTATTGATCAGCTCGCCATAGGCTTTGATGCCTTTGAGGACCGCAGCCCAGAACCCGGCCACGTGCGTTCCGCCTTCGGGGGTGGGGACGGTGTTACAGTAGGACTGGATGAACCCGTCGCGCGAGGGTGTCCAGTTGATCGCCCATTCGACCTTGCCGGGGGTGCCGAATTTTTCCTGAAAGTCCACGGTGCCAGCAAAGGGTTGCTCGGCATAGGTGGACGAGCCGTTCATGGTTTCTTTCAGATAGTCAGAGAGCCCACCGGGGAAGTGGAATGTGGCCTCGGTTGGCGTTTCACCGTCATCGATGGCAGATTTCCAGCGGATTTCGACGCCCGAGAACAGGTAGGCCTTGGAGCGGATGGATTTGAACAGCCGCGCCGGTTTGAACTTGTGATGGCCGAAAATCTCGGCGTCCGCATGGAAGGTAACGGTGGTGCCGCGCCGGTTGGGCGCCGCGCCCACTTTTTGGACGGGGCCCAGTGGGATCCCTCGTGAAAAGCGTTGCTCGTACAGCTGCTTGTTGCGCGCCACTTGAACGACCATAGAATCCGACAAGGCATTGACCACCGACGCGCCCACGCCGTGCAGACCGCCCGAGGTCTGATAAGCCTTGCCCGAGAATTTTCCGCCCGCGTGCAGGGTGCAAAGGATGACTTCAAGCGCCGATTTGTCGGGGAACTTGGGGTGCGGGTCGATCGGAATGCCACGCCCGTTGTCGCGTACGGTCAGGGCGTAATCGGAATGCAGTTCGACCTCGATCCGGTTGGCGTGGCCCGCTACGGCTTCGTCCATCGAGTTGTCTAGGATTTCAGCCACCATATGGTGCAAGGCACGCTCATCGGTACCACCGATATACATGCCGGGCCGTTTTCGAACCGGTTCCAGCCCTTCGAGCACCTCAATGGACGAGGCGTCATAAGTTGTGGTCGCTTCTGGTGTCAACAGATCGTCGGGCATGGGTGCTGCTCTTGTTTTTGAGTTTCCCCCATTATGGCAGGTGATGTGGTCCGGGGGAAGAGGGGCGCGAGGTGTTGTGTGCTGATTGTCGTTCAGTGCCACATTCCATTGCGTTTACAAGGACAGCCAAAGAGCATCGTTCTGATAGCCACCCTGGACACGTGCGTTTTGCTCAAGCACATCGGAATAATCATCAACCCAGTCACGGAACCGGTCGTTTGTTACGATGGCTGCGCCATGATCCCGGGCAACCTCGAGAACCAGCGGATCGGCAGGTGTACCCTTTGGCGCGACCATCACGTGGCTTGCAGGCAGCCCAAGCAAAGCTGCGAGAGTTTTGTCATTCATATATCGGTCAGAGATTTTGTATCCGATATTGGCGTCGAAAACGACACCCGGTGTCAACCCTTTTGCTTTCAACCTATCGACGACCTCGCGCACGGTGCTGATGTTCGGAACGCCGTCCTTCCAGTGCAGAACATTTGATCCATCGACGACAGCCCAGTTCCTAGGCGTCTTGAGGCGGCGCTGCCATTTTCGGAGCAGCAGTAATGCACTGACTATGGCACATGGTCCTGCCAGCAAAATCCATTCCGAGAGTTCAGGAGTGAAAGTGGCCGCAGCGGCGCCGAAGGCTGATAAGGCGAATATACAAATGAGAAAGCGCACGGTTGAATGTACATTGTCAGAAAGGTGTTTCAAACCGACCTATCAGAGATTCTGGGAAGCTGGCCAGCGTGTATCGGTGAAGCGAAACAGATTGTTGTAACAGGGCGGTCAGTTCAATGTCTCGTAATGCAAAGAAAAGCCGGTTAGTCTTTGCTACGGAAGCAAATTTCAGGGGAGAAGATACATTGAGCTGGATCAGAACTATTCCATTCGCAGAGGCAACAGGAATGCTGAAGAAGCTCTATGAGCGTGTGACCGGACCGGACAATAATGTGGACAACATCATGATGGCGCACTCTCTGCGGCCTCATTCGATGGAAGCCCATATGGTGGTCTATAAGAACGTTTTGCATCATTCGGCGAACAAGGTTCCCAAGTGGTTTCTTGAAACGTTGGGCGTATGGGTAAGTGCCTTGAACCGATGCGGGTATTGCGTTGAACATCACTTTGCGGGTCTGCAACGGCTGCTAAAGGATGAAGGTCGGGGTAACGCAATCCGGGCCTCGATCGAAGCACGAGATCCATCGTCAGCCCCGCTGGATGCCGCGCAGGTGGCGGCAATGGGTTATGCGCAAAAACTGACTGAGGCCCCCGGAGATCTGGTTGAGGCGGATGTTATCGCCCTGCGTAACGCAGGTTGGGATGATGGCGAGATTCTTGAGATCAATCAGGTATGTTCGTATTTTTCCTATGCGAACCGAACCGTACTTGGGTTAGGGTGCTCGACGGATGGGGACGTTCTGGGACTGTCGCCGAACAACTCCGAAAACCCGGATGATTGGGGCCATCGGTGAGGGCAGGAGCGAGGGGCCAGCCCCTCGCGCTCCCCGAGATATTTTTGGCCAGATGAAGGGCAGATCGGCGCGCCTGCCCGGAGGCTCAGTTAAAACACAAGTCTGTTTGACACCAATCAAAGCGCTGAACATGCCGAACTGCTAGATTTCTCTTCGACAGGAAACCGAGGAGAGAATGTATGGATGCAACGCCCCAGATCAGTCAGAAATCACCTCATATTAATTCGGCAACTGCCCCAAATGCGGAGGCCTCGGCGCCGACGCTTGAAAAAATTCGGCAAGCTTTTGAAAGCGGTAACTATCCCTATGGCCGAAAGATGGCGCGCAAGGATTATGAGGCGCAGAAGGCCGAGTTGCAGGCCGAGTTGCTGAAAGTTCAGTTGTGGGCCCAAGAGACAGGCCAGCGGTTTGTGCTGTTGTTCGAGGGGCGCGATGCGGCCGGGAAGGGCGGCACAATCAAGCGGTTCATGGAACACTTGAACCCGCGTCAGGCGCGCGTCGTTGCGTTGAACAAGCCAACGGACGAAGAGAAAGGGCAGTGGTATTACCAGCGGTACGTGCAGCAGCTGCCGACCTTGGGTGAGATGGTGTTTTATGACCGGTCCTGGTACAATCGCGCGGGTGTCGAACGGGTTATGGGGTTCTGCTCTCCCAACGAGTACTTGGAATTCATGCGCCAGACTCCTGAGTTGGAGCGGATGTTGGTACGCTCGGGCATTCAGCTTTACAAATACTGGTTCTCGGTCACGCAGGAAGAACAGCAACGGCGCTTTCGGAGCCGTGAAACCGACCCATTGAAACAATGGAAATTGTCGCCGATCGACAAAGCCAGCCTGAGCAAATGGGATGACTATACCGAGGCGAAAGAGGCGATGTTCTTCTATACCGACACTGCGGATGCGCCCTGGACCATTGTGAAATCCAATGACAAAAAACGCGCGCGTCTGAATTGCATGCGTCACTTTTTGTCGACGTTGGATTATCCTGACAAGGATCACGAGTTCGTTGTTGAACCTGACCCGCTGATCGTTGGGCAGGCGCATCATGTGATCCATCGCTCGGACCATATTCTTGGAACGGCACTGCATCCAGATGCAAAAATTGGCTAACGGGCCGGGTCATCACCAGACAGGGTGATGGCCCGCTTGGCACAAGTCATGTAAGTCTCACATTGAAATAAACCTGTTCTGCTCTTGTCTTGCGCTGCGGGCAAGCCTAAGGCTGGCGGGATGAACAAAGTGATGACATATCCCGGCCATTTGCGGGCAATTACAGTGTTGGGCGTGCCATTGATTGGCGGGCATTTGGCACAATATGCGATCGGTCTGACCGATACCATCATGCTGGGGTGGTACGGGGTCGAGGCACTGGCCGCAGTGACGCTGGCCAGCAGCTATTTCTTTGTTCTTTTCCTATTTGGCGCAGGGTTTGGCTTGGCCGTTATGCCGATGGTGGCGACTGCTGCGGCTGAAGAGAATGAGACCAGCATACGCCGGTCGACCCGCATGGGCCTGTGGCTGTCTTTGATCTATGCGACGGTGATGATGCCCCTTCTGTGGTGGTCACAACCCATTCTGATTGCATTAAAGCAAGAACCGCAAGTTGCTGAAACCGCAGCGATTTACCTGCGTGTGGCAGGGTGGGGCCTGTTCCCGGCATTGTTGGTGATGACCCTCAAGTCCTATTTGGCCGCACTAGAACGAACGCAGATTGTGCTCTGGATCACGGTTGTTGCTGCTGTTGTGAATGGATTGACGAACTATGCGTTGATTTTCGGCAATTGGGGTGCGCCTGAGTTGGGGGTGATGGGTGCAGCCATTGCTTCGGTCGTGACGCAGATCGTGTCACTGGTGGCGGTGGTGATCTATGCGGTGAAGGCGTTGCCGGAACACAGTCTGTTCCAGCGTTTTTGGCGTCCGGATTGGGAAATGTTTATGAGCGTTCTTCGCTTGGGCGTTCCGATCGGCCTGACGACACTGGCAGAGGTGTCTTTGTTCGCTGTTTCAGCGGTGATGATGGGCTGGCTGGGTCCGGTGCCACTGGCGGCGCATGGTATTGCTCTGAATCTCGCGTCTGCGACATTCATGGTGCATCTGGGACTGTCAAATGTAGCAACAATCCGCGCGGGAAATGCATTGGGTCGTCGAGATCGTGCACATCTTGAAAAAGGCGCCATTACAGTGACCGGAATGTCGCTGGTGATTTCAGTCTTGACTGTTATTCTGTTCTTGACCTGTGCCGAGCCTCTCATTTCCTTGTTTATGGAATTTGATGATCCGCAACGGCCGGAAATTCTGTTGATTGGCACCGGGCTGCTGGCAATGGCTGCTTTGTTCCAATTGGTCGATGGCGCTCAGGTGATCGCACTGGGTCTTTTGCGCGGATTGCAGGATGCCAAAGTGCCGATGGTGATGGCCGCGCTCAGTTATTGGGTGATCGGGATACCTGCATCGTATTACTTCGGCTTCGTTCAGGGCATGGAAGGGATCGGAGTGTGGCTTGGCCTGGTGCTGGGCCTTGCCTGTGCCGCTGTGCTTTTGATGTCGCGATTCTGGCTGCGGTCTGTGCGCGAGGTTGGCGAAGTTCCGGCCTAAGGGATCAATCTTTGCTGATCCGATCTGATTTTTTGCGCACAAGCACCGAGCGCAGATCGTGCATAGCCATCAATAGCCGATCCGTGACGTCCTCCAACTGCTCATCCGTGGCCTTGGACTGCGCCCATTGCGTCGTCAGATTCAGATGGTCGACGGCGCGATGAATATCATCCAAGTCGCGGCGGGATAGCAGGGCTTTCCGCTCTTCCATCCAGCGCGTGATTTCGGCTTTGTCCGCATCGGACAGACTACGTTGACCCTGCGGTTTGACCTCACCATTGCGGATGTTGATCACTGCGATCTGATCCATCTCGATACGACGTTGGCGGTTTTCCGTATCGATCTTGAACACTGCTGCGCCATTCTCGCGTACGCGGAAGTAATATTCGGGCAGGGTTGTGGACATGGAAACCTCAGGTCAGGGACGCGCAGAAGCGTTGGATACGGGTGCAGGCCTCGGTCAGCGCTTCATCAGATGTCGCGTAGCTGACACGGAAATTGGGAGATAGACCAAAGGCCGCGCCAAACACCACCGCAACGTCGGCTTCTTCCAGCAGGGCAGTCGCAAATGCTTCGTCCGAGTCAATCACCGTCCCTGCCGGGGTGGTCTTTCCGATCAGGCCAGCGATGGACGGGTAGACATAGAATGCGCCTTCAGGTGTTGGGCAAGAGATGCCATCGATCTGGCTAAGCATATCGACCACCAGATCGCGACGGCGTTTGAATATCTCGTTATTTGGTGCCAGAAACGCCTGAGTCCCATTCAACGCTTCAACCGCAGCCCATTGGCTGACCGAGCAGGGATTCGACGTCGACTGCGACTGCACTTTACGCATTGCCGCGATCAGCTCGACCGGGCCCGCAGCATATCCAATGCGCCAGCCGGTCATGGCATAGGCTTTGGAGACGCCGTTGCAGGTTAGCGTCCGGTCGTAAAGCCCCGGTTCCACTTGTGCAGGCGTGCAGAATTCGAACCCGTCATAGGCCAGATGCTCATACATATCGTCGGTCATCACCCAGACATGCGGGTGCCGCATCAGCACGTCAGTCAGCTCTTTCAGTTCTGCTCGGCTGTAGCCCGCACCGGTTGGATTGGACGGAGAATTGAAGATGAACCATTTGGTCTTCGGCGTGACTGCCGCTTCTAACTGATCGGCCGTCAGTTTAAAGTTGGTCTGAAGCGAAGTTTCAGTAATCACCGGTGTCCCGCCTGCCAGCAAGACCATATCCGGGTAGCTGACCCAATAGGGCGCGGGGATGACCACCTCATCCCCCTCATTCAGTGTGGCCATCAGGGCATTGTAAAGCGTCTGCTTTCCCCCGGTCCCGACCGAGATCTGAGCGGGCGCATAATCCAACCCGTGGTCACGCTGCATCTTGGCGCAGACCGCCTGTTTCAGCTCGGGGATACCATCTGGCGCTGTGTATTTCGTTTTGCCCGCGGCGATGGCGGCAACAGCGGCCTCCTTGATGTTCTGCGGTGTGTCAAAATCCGGCTCACCAGCACTCAGCCCGATGACATCGCGCCCAGCGGCTTTCAATTCGGCCGCTTTGGCTGTCATGGCGATGGTGGGCGAGGGTTTTACGCGTGACAATGTCGCAGACAGGAAACTCATGGGTGGCCTCAGTTTGTATGTTCAGCCTGACTGTCATAGGGTGCGCCGAAATATCGATCAAGCCAATTGAACCTCACCTATTGGAGACCCCAATGAACGACGAAACGGACTGGTTCGGACCGGACACTGCAACCTTTGGAGATCGCGTCGCGGGCGCGCGCGAGGTTGCGGGTATGACCCAGACACAATTGGCCCGTCGTCTAGGGGTTAAAAAGGCGACGATAATTTCGTGGGAAGATGATCTGTCCGAACCCCGTGCTAACAAGCTGTCGATGATGGCCGGGCTGTTGAATGTCTCGATCATGTGGCTTTTGACCGGCGAAGGCGACGGAATGGATGAGACCAGCCTGAACGGCGATGTGGACTCGGAGCTGCGCGATCTGGTGGCAGAACTGCGTACAATCAGGGGTGAGATGCGCGCGAGTTCAGAGCGCTTGGCCAGAGTGGAAAAGTCGCTGCGCCTGAAGCTGGAACGCAGTCAATGACCGAATCCCGCGAAACTCGGATCAAGCGCATGAAAATGCGCTCAATGCGACGTGGTATCAAAGAGATGGATTTGATCCTGACAGCCTATGCTGATCGCAACCTTTCTTTGATGGATGACGACGGGCTGAATACCTATGATGCGTTGCTGCACGAAAATGATCAAGATTTGTATCAGTGGGTCACCGGTCAGGCCAGCCCTCCGACTGAGCTGTCAGATTTGATCGCGGACATTGCGCAAACCTTTCAGAAATAAGCGATAATTCAACTTAACCGATTTTTCGGAAATTCGCGTCATGTTTTCAGAAACAGCGCGATGAATCGGAGGATCGGATGAGTATGGCGTTACAGGTCGCCGCGCCAGGGACCAAAGGATTCATGACGGGCTATCTTGAAGCACTGGCGCTGGTTGAGCGTCTGCACCGCTTGCTTCTTGATGTCATCAAGGATGAATTTGAACGTGTCGGCGTGTTGGAAATCAACGCTGTGCAGGCCTTGTTGTTGTTTAACATAGGCGATCATGAAGTGACTGCCGGAGAGTTGAAGAGCCGAGGCTACTATCAAGGCAGCAATGTCAGCTACAACCTCAAGAAGCTGGTCGAGATGGGGTATATGCACCATCAGAGATGCGAAATTGACCGGCGTTCTGTCAGAGTGCGATTGACCCAACGCGGGCGAGAGATTCGCGATATAGTATCTGATCTATTTGCCCGTCATGCAGAAGGGCTGCAAAATCGTGGCGTGATTGGTGCGGATGAATTGAAGAGATATCGGGTTCATTGCGACGGGTCGAGCGGTACTGGACAGATCAAATTCGCTATATTTACTAGCGGTTTAAGAGGTCAGAGACCGAATTTCATTGGACGGCCAATGAAGCGGCACTTTATGCCTGCAGATGTGAAACATTCATCAGGGGTGCAGCTCGGTAAGTTCAAAACCCATCAATTCTCGTTCCAGCTTGCGCCGCATTGCGTTTTCAAAGTCTTCAAATCCATTTGCGATTTCAAGAAAAGCTCCGGGGCCGTGCAGGACGTTGGACTGAAAAAACGGGATCAGGTCGATTTCGCCCTCAAAGTCGCCAGCGTTGATGACCAGACCATTCACGGTCGTGTTCTGGAACGGGAAATGCTTGTAGGCGATTTGAGGCCCGTAACCATCGTTGTTTTTCCCGTCACCTGAAATGTCGATGGTTTGGAACAGGCAGCGAGGAGCGTGTTGCATGAGCGTTGCACCGTACGCCAAAGCGTGCCCCATCGCTGTTGGATATTCATTGGCAGACCTATCGGAATCGCCGATGCTGTGTGCGGCAGCAAGCAGGTCTGCAGGCGTCTCGATCAAGAGCCAATCCAAAAGAAGCTTCTGGTTGAAACTGCCGGACCATTCGTAGACCGCCAGTGCAACCGGTTGCGGTGACCTGAAAAATGCCTCTTGCACTTCTGGCGCGATCAGGGCAGCGGCCAACCCTTTGCGCTGCAATGCATCTTCGACAGCATCGATCGAAGTTGAGATGTCCATGGCAAGGGCAAGTGCAAGGCGACATTGCTCGGCCCAAACGGGGCCGCCTGAAACGAGCAACCCCAGAGATGTTATCCGGCGGATCACCAGTGACCGGTGCTTTCCATGCTTGCCCACGGTTCCGCCGGTTCTAGTGCTTCTCCGTTTTGCAGTAATTCAACAGAGATGTTGTCGGGAGAGCGCACAAAGGCCATTCGCCCGTCGCGGGGTGGGCGGTTGATCACGATCCCGTTGTCCTGAAGATGCTGGCAGGTCTCATAAATGTTGTCGACACCATAGGCGAGGTGACCAAAATGGCGGCTGTCGCTGGGCAGTTTGTCGTCGCCATCCCAGTTATAGGTCAGTTCGATCGGGGCGTCTTCCTGACCAGGAGGGGCGAGGAAAACCAGTGTGAATCGACCTGCTTCACTGTCGTAGCGGCGGGTCTCTTTCAGGCCAAGAAGCTCATAAAATGCCATGGATTTCTCAAGATCCTTCACGCGGACCATAGTGTGGAGGTATGTCAGCCCCATCGCGACTTTCCTTACATTGATTGTGATGCCCAGCACCTTAGCGCGCCGCGATGCGGTGTCGAGAGGGAAGGAATGACACAATTCGCAAATTGCGCGCTACGCCGCACATATCGCGGTTCCGGTGGTTGATAAGCCGATATATAGTGGTGGGCGACTCATTGCTGGAAAGGATAATTTCATGCCTCTGTCTTCCGACCAACTGGCCGAGATTGAAGCGCAACGCGCACAATCGAGCCCGACCCGCCGCGTCGTTGCCGAAGGTATGGAAGATCACCTGTACACGGCGCATCAGGTTCTGGATCACGGATTTGTTCGGGTCATCGACTATATGGGCGATGACGCCGCGATCTGTCAGGCCGCACGGGTATCCTACGGCAAAGGCACCAAATCGGTGCAGAATGACGAAGGCCTGATCCGTTATCTGATGCGGCATTGGCATTCGACCCCATTTGAAATGTGCGAGATCAAACTGCACGTCAAACTGCCGGTTTTTGTCGCCCGCCAGTGGATTCGCCACCGGACTGCTAATGTGAACGAATACTCGGCCCGTTACTCGATTCTGGATCGGGAATTCTACATCCCCGCGCCCGAACATGTGGCCGCACAGTCTGAGGTGAACAATCAGGGCCGTGGCGACTCGTTGCAGGGCGAAGAGGCCGCACGAGTGTTGGAGATTTTGAAGGCCGACAGCGCGCGATGCTATGACAACTACGAAGCTATGATTGGTCAGGATGGCCAGCAAGGATTGGCACGAGAACTGGCGCGAATGAACCTGCCAGCCAATATCTATACACAATGGTATTGGAAGGTGGATCTGCACAACCTGTTCCACTTCTTGCGTCTACGCGCTGACCCTCATGCGCAGTACGAAATTCGCGTTTATGCTGATACCATGTGCAAGATCGTCGCTGACTGGGTGCCGTTTGCCTATCGCGCGTTCGAGGATTATCGCTTGGGTGCTGTCAACCTCTCGGCTCAGATGGTGACCTGCCTGCGTCGGATGTTGAGCGGTGAGAATGTTACTCAGGAAAATTCAGGCATGACAGCGCGAGAGTGGCGCGAGTTCGAAGGCGTTATCCGCGAAAGCTGAATAGTCAGGAAAAAAGAAAATAGCGCGTCCCTAGGTGGGCGCGTTTTTTTAGGGGTAGCTAACGGTTAACGGCCGGAAATTGGCCGCCAACCTTATTTGTCTTTCCCGCCGGGGCGGGCCTTGCCTTACAGCGGCTTCAAATCAGACGCCATCTGTCGGCCATCACGTCCGTCTTCCAGCTCGTACGAGACCTTCTGATTGTCAGCGAGTCCGGTCAGGCCGGATCGTTCTACGGCCGAGATATGTACAAACACATCTTTGCCACCCTCATCGGGCGCAATAAAACCATAGCCTTTGGTTGTATTAAACCATTTCACGGTGCCAGTTGGCATTTCCCGTGTCTCCTTCTACTTACACGTTGTCCCACAAATTGGTGGGGGTAGTGGTTGGCAATACCGCAACACATCACTGTTCGCCCACACGATACAGCCCGGGTCGCGTGTTTCGCCTTTTTCAACATTGCACGGTGAAGTAAAAAATCAAGAATAACCGGGCCATGCCAATGGAATTGCCCGATTTTGCAGCGAAGACAGGATCAATCAAACTATGCGCCTCTATGGATTGAAGAATTGCGACACATGTCGCAAGGCATTGAAATCGCTTTCGAATGCGGAGTTTGTCGACGTGCGAGGGCAAGGTGTTCCCGAAAATATCCTGTCGGAGGCGTATGAGACTTTCGGCAAAGCCTTGCTCAATACGCGATCAACAACCTGGCGCGGATTGGATGAGGATACACGAAATCGGCCGGTGCTTGAGCTGTTGGTTGATCATCCGACCTTGATGAAGCGCCCATTGATCGAGGCTGATGGCCGGATGTATTTGGGCTGGACGCCTGAAACGCGTCAGGCCCTTGGTCTTGCCTAATCAATTGCCTATGTGACATGGGCAACAAGCGGAGACCTGTGAATGCGTAACGCTGCCATGATACTGGGTGTGATTGCCGGGCTGATCGGAATGGTCGTCGGATTTTTCGGCTATGGATTTGTGGAACTGATCGACCAATTTGGTGAGATCGAAGGGATTGCCGAACAAGTCGATAACCCGGAACTGATCCAGACCGCTTCGATTGTGGCACCGCTATTGGCGATAGTGGGTGGAGCGATGGCCCATTCACGTGCTCTGGTCGCGGGCATATTACTGCTTATTTCTGCGGCGGGCATGTACTACGCCTTTGGCTTTGGCGTTTTTACGATGTTCCCAATAGCCTTTGCCGGCGTAGCAGGAGTGCTTGGGCTCGCGGCTGGAAAACCGGACGAGCCCAAGGCGCATTTCTAGGTCATTTCAGGCGCAGCAACCGATCCAGCGAAAGCGGGCCTGCGCCGTTGATCACGATCACCAGCAATAGGAATGTCCACATCACGCGCTGATCCATCAGCGTGATTGCGTTGTCAAACAAGCCACCTAGTTTGACACCATGTCCGGTAACATCGGTGAGGGTCTGCACCCAGACAAATCCAATCATGCCAAGTGCGGCAAGACGGGTCAGCAAGCCGACCAGCAGTAGTACGGGCAATACAAACTCAGCCACGGTTCCAAAGAAGATGACAATTCGCTGGAAGAAAGTCATCTGGCTGACGTCATACAGGACGGCTTCGGCTGCCTTGGGGAAGATTTGCCCAAATGCCCCGGCGGATGGCGAAAATATTGAGCCGTCAATCTTCAGTGTTGCCGAGTTCCAATAATACACGAACAGGACAGCGATAAAGACAACCCGAGCGAGGGTAGGCGTCAGCCAGCCGGACGTGTTCGCCACTTTGTCCATCGTGTCATTGTAGGTAGAGATCAGGGCAGTCATGTGTCCAGCCTTTCGATAGTCACAGAAGTTATTGCACCGCCCTGCAAAAGCAGTGCCAGAGTGGTTCCAAGGTCAAATTCGGGCGTTTCCGCGACTGTGGCTTCAAATGCTTCGCCGATGCTTTGCCCGTTTCGAATGCGTGCGATCCATGCCGCGCCGCCTTGTGGCAGCGGTTGCGGGGCAGGATCGTATTCGGGACGTGTAATCAGAACATCCTGAGCGCCAGCTTCAGGTTTCGGGGCTCTGTCTTCAGTGTTGAACAACCAGATCGCGTGCACAGGCCACTCTGATCTTAACACGGTTGTTGCCGGAGCAAGAGACAACTTGGCGCGCATCAAGTCTTCTGGTGGAACGTTCAGAGCCTCAGGGTCAATGGGCTGGCAATCGGCGGCGTGATAGGCCCGCCGCAACGCCAGCTCCAGCCGCGCTACATCTGGCAGGTATCCCAGATGCGACAATTGCTCCATACCTTCCAAAAAGGCAGGGAATTCATCACCGTAAAACATCATAAGTGGTGAGGTAGGCGGGTGCTGGCGCAGGAAAATCCCGGCAAGCCCATCCATGTTCTGTGATCCCAGCAACTTAGAAATGACTGGAAACGCCTGATGCATTGCCTCCGTCAATGAAACGGCGACATTGTTGCGATACACGCTGAAACGACGTCCCGCCGCGTTTGCTTGCGCGTCCAGCAATCCATCCGGAACCGACTTGTTGGCGTCCAGCAAAGCGTCATGGAATGTGGTCTGAGACACGTTCATGCCGGAATCTTGTCCAACGCAGATTGGGCACGTTCGGCCTCGGCCCTCAGGATTGGCCAGTCAGGTACGTCGGTATCCCATTCAATCAGCACCGGCTTCGGTCCCGATTTTTCCAAAACGTAGTCCAGCAATGCCCAGACCGGATCAACCACCTCGCGCCCGTGGCTATCGATCAGCAGGGGGTGGCCATGATCGTCTTCGTCTTCGTCGTGACCACCCAAGTGAATCTCACCCACCTGATCCAGCGGGTAGGCGTCGATATAGCCCTGAGGCGAGAAATCCAGATTAGTGGCAGAAACAAAGACGTTGTTCACATCCAACAGCAAACCACATCCGGTACGGCGCGTTATTTCGCGCAGGAAATCAGGCTCGGACCAGGTGCTTTCTTCGAAAGCCAAATAGCTGGAAGGATTTTCCAACAGCATTTGCCGTCCAACGACCCCTTGCACCTGATCAATATGATCGCACACGCGGGTCAGAGTGGCATCGGTATAGGGAAGCGGCAGCAGATCATTCAGGAAGTGACTTTCATGAGTTGACCATGCCAGATGTTCAGAGAAGCTTGCTGGGTTCAGCCAACCAACCAAGTGTTTCAGGCGTGCGAGGTGATCTAGGTCCAGCGGTGTTTCACCACCAATGGAGAGGCCAACGCCGTGAACGGATATGGGGAATTGTTCGGATAGATGGCGCAATTGTGCCAAAGGACGTCCGCCATCGCCCATATAGTTTTCAGCATGAATCTCAAGCCATTCTACTGGCTTCGCATGCTCAAGTATTTGCGAGAAATGCTGCGGTTTATATCCGACGCCTGGGGCGGCGGGCAATCGATTTGATCTGAGAGCATTGTCTAACATGTGCAAATCCCTTGATCATCACAGAAAGGGCGGGCGATGGTGCCCGCCCTTTCCGGTTCATTCGGGCAGACTTATGCAGGCAGATCGCGTTCCAGCGGCTCGAGCGAGCCTTTGCGGTCCGCACCATCTGCTGTTTTTGGCAACTCAATGTCCGCGCAGGTGCCTGCGTCAACCAGAGTCCATGCATTACCCTGATAATCTACAGTTGACGTGCCCGCGCAGGTCGTACCGGGGCCAGCCGCGCAGTCGTTTTGACCGGCCAGCGAAACGCCATAGCATTTCTCTTTGGCCTGAGCGGTCGCCGTTGTTGCAGCGCCGGAAACGGCGGCGGCAACTGCGCTTGCGATAACCAGTGTTTTTGCGGTGTTCGACATCTCGGATTTTCCTTTTGCTGACTTTACGTGTCTGCTTGTGACAATGACAAAGGTAGTAGCTTGATGCTCAGAGTTGAATTCACGAGCCCGTGTCTCACAACCCCGTCAAAGACCGTCATGGCCCCTTGAAGGTTAACAAACTGTTTTTGAATTGAAAAATGGTATTTGTTTCAATCCGGCCCTAAAATCAGGGCCGGATTTTCGGCAATTTGGCACCGAATGTTACAGCAGATCTGGCGGCGTTGCGGCCTGACCCAGCTCTTTTGTTACAGATTCAAGCGACTGAACTTGTGTCTGTTTTTCACCGAGACGGCGGACACTGACCGTGCGCTCATCAACTTCGCGGTGACCGACGGCCAGAATGATCGGGACTTTGCCAACCGAATGCTCGCGGACCTTGTAGTTGATTTTCTCGTTACGAATATCAGCTTCGGCCCGAACACCAGCAGCGCGCAAGGCTTCAACCACTTCGGCTACATACGCATCAGCATCGGACGTGATCGAGGCGACTACGACCTGACGCGGGGCCAGCCAGAAGGGCAGTTTGCCTGCGTGTTCTTCAATCAAGATGCCGATAAACCGCTCGAACGAACCCAGTGTCGCGCGGTGCAGCATGACCGGACGGTGTTTGCCGCCATCGGCGCCGATATATGTGGCGTCCAGACGCTCAGGGAGAACAAAGTCTACCTGATGGGTGCCGCACTGCCAGTCCCGACCAATCGCATCGGTCAGAACGAACTCCAGTTTCGGGCCATAGAACGCCCCTTCACCCGGGTTGAGTTCCGGTTCGATCCCTGCGGCACGGGTCGCACTGAGCAGGGCGGCCTCAGCCTTGTCCCATACCTCGTCGGAGCCAGACCGCTTTTCGGGGCGATCCGAGAACTTGACCGAGAAGTTTTCGAACCCGAGGTCTTTGTAGATCTCGGACAGGAACCGAATGAACTCGGCGGTTTCAGATTCGATCTGGTCTTCGGTGCAGAAGATGTGCCCGTCATCCTGGGTAAAGCCGCGTACGCGCATGATACCGTGCAGAGCACCCGAGGGTTCGTACCGATTGCACGATCCGAATTCGGCCATACGCAAAGGCAAATCGCGATAGGATTTCAGGCCTTGGTTGAATATCTGCACGTGACAGGGACAGTTCATCGGTTTCAGGGCGTTAATAGCCTTTTCCCGCGCATGTTCCTCGTCGACCTCGACGATGAACATGTTTTCCTGATATTTGTCCCAGTGACCCGAGGCTTCCCACAGCTTGCGGTCGACAACCTGAGGCGTGTTAACCTCGACATAACCGCCCTTGCGCTGCTGACGGCGCATATAGTCCTGAAGTTGGGTGTAGACGGTCCAACCATTGGGGTGCCAGAAAATCTGCCCCGGAGCTTCTTCTTGCATGTGGAACAGGTCCATCTCGCGGCCCAGTTTGCGGTGGTCGCGCTTGGCGGCTTCTTCAAGCATGTGAAGATGCGCCTTGAGCTTTTCCTTGCCGGTGAAAGCCACGCCATAGATGCGTTGAAGCATGGCGCGGTCGCTGTCGCCGCGCCAGTAGGCACCGGCGATGGACATCAGTTTGAACGCATCACCCGGCAGTTGACCAGTGTGCTGCAAGTGTGGGCCACGGCAGAGATCCTGCCAGTGGCCGTGCCAATACATGCGCAGCGGCTCATCACCCGGGATGGATTCGATCAGCTCAACTTTATAGGGCTCATTGTTGGCCTTGTAGAACTCGATCGCGCGGTCACGGTCCCAAACCTCGGTGGTCACCGGATCACGCTTGTTGATGATCTCTTTCATCTTTTTCTCGATTAGGCCGAGATCTTCGGGCGTAAACGGCTCCTCGCGGTCAAAGTCATAGTACCAGCCGTTTTCGATGACGGGGCCGATGGTGACTTTGGTAGCGGGCCAAATCTCCTGCACGGCGCGCGCCATGACATGCGCCAGATCGTGGCGGATCAGCTCATTGGCTTGCGCCTCGTCCTTCATGGTGTGAATGGCGATTTGCGCGTCGGCTTCGATGGGCCATTGCAAGTCCCAATGCTGGCCGTTCACCGTGGCAGAGATGGCTTTTTTGGCCAGCGAGGTCGAGATGCCGGCAGCGACCTGAGCGGGCGTGACGCCTGCATCGAAGGATCGGGAATTGCCATCGGGAAAGGTAAGGGAGACTGACTGTGAGTCCAAGGCCATATCGGCTCTCCTCGTCGGTTTGGCGCCCACTGAACGCCCGGTTGCGGGTTATGTGTGTTCGGCTCATGTGGCAGGTGGGGATGCGCGTGTCAAGGGTGGGAACGAGGGGCGCTGCCGCTCGCGCACCCCGGGATATTTTTGGCCGGATGAAAAGGGATCGGGGAATTGCGAAGCGCGTGATGACGTGCATGATGCGGGAAAAGAAAAGAGGATTTCATGGCAGAGACGAAATTTCTTGAGACAGCGCAGGGGCGACGGCTGGCTTATCACAAGTCTGAAGGAACGGGGCCAACCATCGTTTTTCTGGGCGGATTGAAATCGGACATGGAAGGCACCAAGGCTGTGCATCTTGAGGCCTGGGCCAAGGAGCGAGGGCAGTCTTTCTTACGCTTCGATTATTCGGGGCATGGTGAAAGTTCCGGTGAGTTTACCGACGGGTGCATTGGGGACTGGCACGAGGATACGTTGGCTGCAGTCTCACGGTTGACTGCGGGTCCGTTGATTATTGTCGGATCATCCATGGGCGGATGGCAGGCGTTGTTGCTTGCGCGGGTCATGCCCGAGCGGATAGCGGGTATGGTGACGATCGCCGCAGCGCCGGATTTTACCGAGGACGGGTATTGGGCTTCGTTTTCAGATCAGCAGAAATCTGATCTGGAGATCGTTGGGCATGTGGAGCTGCCTTCGGACTATATGGAGCCCTACGTCATTACCAAGCGGATGATTGAAGATGGGCGGCAGCGTCTGGTTTTGCGTACGCCACTTGAATTGCCCTTTCCGGTGCGTTTCCTGCAGGGAACGGCAGATACCGCGGTATCCACTGAAACAGCAGTAGGCTTGCTTAACCACGCGTCGGGTCAAGACATGCAGCTACTGCTAGTCAAAGACGCAGATCACCGGTTCTCGGACGGACCGTGCCTTGGTTTGATCGAGCAGGCCGTTCGGGATGTAATAGGAGGCACCTGATGCAGCGCTTTGGCTGGATTTTGGGGCGTCTGCTGCTGGGATTGGCCCTTATTGGTGGGTTGGTCTACGTATTTGGGCCCCGTGAGCCGGTAGACCTGCATCCCCGTTTCGATCCACGCAAATTTGGTGAAGGCGTTCAGGTCTATTTTGAAAGCATCGAAACTGCCTTTGAAGACGTCGTGCCGGGCGTCGAAAAGCGTGTGATCTGGCAGGATGGGTTTTACGAGCAGCGAACACCGTACGCGGTGCTTTATATCCATGGGTTCTCGGCCTCGTCAGAAGAGATCAGGCCGGTGCCCGATCGAGTCGCAGAGTCGCTGGGCGCCAACCTTGTTTATACCCGGCTTCAAGGGCATGGGCGTGACGGTGAAGCGATGGTCGAAGCGACGGCCTCGGGCTGGATGCGAGATGCGGCCGAGGGGTTGGCAGCAGCCCGGGCAGTCGGAGAGCAGGTAGTTGTAATCTCGACATCTACTGGCGGAACTCTGGCGGCAGCTGCTGCGCTGGATACCGAACTGAGTGCGGATGTGGCCGCGTTGATTTTTTTCTCACCGAACTTCGGAGTGAACATGGCTGCGGCCTGGGTGCCAACATTGCCATGGGCGCGAGATTGGTTGCCTCTTTTGATGGGGGCCGAGCGGGATGTATCCAGTTCTGATGCTGAAAAGAATAGGTATTGGACAACTATCTACCCATGGGAGGCAGTTGTGCCGATGTCTGTCATCGTAGATGCAGTCTATGGGTTGGACTTTTCAGGTGCACGGATCCCCGCCCTATTCTGGTTCTCGGATGACGATCAAGTCGTGCGGCCGGACAGAACGCATGAGGTGGCAAAGGCATGGGGAGGCCCGGCCTCGGTTGCATTGGTGACCATGGGCCCCGGGAGTGATCCAGCCTCGCACGTTGTGGCGGGGCGGTTGATGTCGCCCGGTCAGACTGATGCAACGGTCTTAGGTATGTTGGAGTGGCTATCGGAGCAGGGGATTCAGTGATGGAGCAACGTGTAAGTCTGATCACGATCGGCGTGGAAGACTTGGAAACAGCCGCAGTTTTCTATGAGAAATTGGGCTGGCAACGTGTTGAAAGTCCCGATGGGGTGATTGCGTTTGATCTGATCGGGCAAACGCTGGGCCTCTATCCACTTGCCGCTCTGGCTGACGAAATGGGAGTGGACGTCGCAACTCTGGGACGTGGTGCGATGACGTTAAGCCACAATTGCCGTGCGAAGGAAGACGTGGCGGCGCTGATTGAGCAGGCGGAACATGCCGGGGCGGAGGTGCTCAAGCCTGCATCGGACGTCTTCTGGGGCGGACATCACGGGTATTTCCGCGCTCCGGACCAGACGATCTGGGAAATTGCGTTCAACCCCTTCTCGACCTTGGCAGCGGACGGTTCCTTTCGCTGGAACGGGTACTGATCGTGCGTCGGCCGGGCAGCATGTGGAGCCTCGAGAACCTGGGTCGTGTGCGCCTTTCCCGGCATTTCTTCATGCGGGATTTCCTTTATTCCGAAATTGGAAACTTTCACGAGTTACAGAACGTACCTGACAACCCCGATCTTGCGATCGAAACGGGGCGTGCGTTTTGTGAAACACTAATGGATCCACTGGAAGAGACCTTTGGGCGGGTCGCTGTACGCTCGGGCTATCGTTCGCGGTCCTTGAACCGGTTCGGGAATGAGAACAGGTTGAACTGCGCCCGCAATGACAACCCATTAGAGTGCCACATCTGGGACTGGGGCGAAGGCGACGCGCGTGTCGCGGGTGCTTCGGTCGTTATACCATGGTTTGCCGACCGGTATGAACAAGGGCGCGATTGGCGGGATCTTGCGTGGTGGTTGCATGACCATCTGGATTACTCTGAAATCTGGTTTTTTCCGAAACTCTGCGCGTTCAATCTGGTATGGCGGCCCAAGCCTGTTAGGCGGATCGACAGTTATATTGCGCCGCGCGGCTGCTTGTTGCGAGCCGGGGCCGATCCGGAAGAAACGCTGGCACAAAGGCAGGCGCGCTACGCGGATTTTCCGCCATTCAGGGCGATCAGTTATCCCTGAAGTTTTACTTGCCCGCCCCTGGCAATCCTCTCATCCTGTAACAAAATAATAAACAACGAGCGGAGGGCGCCAGGGTGATCGAGCCATTGGTTTTGCTGCCCGGATTGATTTGTGACGCGCGGTTGTTTCAGGCGCAGATTACAGCGATGTCAAATGATCGTGCGGTCACTGTTGCACCGATCACCGGTGGCGAGCGGATAGAAGAGATCGCGTCGGGTCTGCTGGATCAGCTACCGCATCGGTTCGCATTGTGCGGGTTTGGTCTGGGTGGAAGCATCGCGCTTGAAATTGTGCGACGCGCGCCTGAGAGGGTGACACGATTATGTCTGATTACGGCAGCGGTGCAAGCGGACACGCCTCAGATCGCTGCAGACCGCGAAGTATTGATCATAGGGGCGCAGGCGGGACGGTTGGACGACGTCATGCGAAGAGTGATCGGTTCAGACATGTTGGCCCCAAGGACCGCAACGAATTCCGATTCTCGATGATGTATTGCAGATGCCCGGGGCGTTAGGGCCGGATGTGTTTATGCGACAGATGCGAATATTGCAGCGTCGTCCGGATCAGCAAGGCACGT
This sequence comes from Ruegeria sp. AP7, assembly GCF_056539905.1. Classification (NCBI taxonomy): domain Bacteria; kingdom Pseudomonadati; phylum Pseudomonadota; class Alphaproteobacteria; order Rhodobacterales; family Roseobacteraceae; genus Ruegeria; species Ruegeria sp. AP7. The sequence goes on from NZ_JBQFVT010000001.1 coordinate 146,466, forward strand.
TGCGACGGATCAAGATGCCGACCGTGATCATGTGCGGTGCTCATGATGCCGAAGACACGGTGCGGAAACACATTTTCGTGGCAGATCTCATTCCGCATGCGGTGCTGCATGTAATTGATGGAGCTGGACATTTCCCAACACTGGAAGCTCCTGACACAGTAACTGAAACGCTGCAGGACTGGGTTCAAACTCCGCTACGGCTGACCTAGTCGTAGAAAGCTGCGCGTTCTTCTTTTGTTAAAATGGTCGGTTGAGCAACGGGGGTGCCCATATTGGAATCGAAAAACGGTGTTTTCTTCCAGCTTCCCGACAGGCGCGATTTTAGAACCCGCTTCAGCAATCCCATGGCCGCATAGCGAATTTTTTCATGAGATTGTTTGCCATCAGGCCCGGGCACAAATCCGCGTGTGGTAACGGGACCAAGACTGTTGCTGTCGGGGATGCGTTTCACAATAACCCCCGCGAATGGAAATTTGGGGGTCATTGGCGTTGTTGCCAATGGCGCGTTGCAGCATTTGGCATACCACCGCAACATGCCCTTGGGACTAAGCTGCATCACAGCCAAGTGCTCGGCTCCTCGGTTAATCTCGATTTCTTCCGGGGCCATCTGAAAAATATCGACAGGGCCGGGGGCCGGGTCTGGCTGTTTGAAATACAGCTGGGCAGCGCGACAATCATGGCAGAAGCAGACGACATTCGTGCCTGATTTGACGCCGCGCTCTGTGATGCGGCCAGAAAGCGCGCCGCAGTCACAGCTGAAGGAAAGTTCCTTAGCTGTGGTGCCGCTCATGCCACTTTGTTGCTGTTGGCGGCGCGACGGCGTGGTTTCTTGCGGCTGTTTTCATTCATGAAATCAATCACAAGCGGGCGGATGTTGTCACGCCAACTGCGGCCCGCGAAAATACCATAATGGCCAGCGCCAGGTTCGACATGGCTTGCTTTTTTGCTGTCCGGCAGGCCGGTGCACAAATCAAGCGCTGCAATGCACTGACCGGGTGCCGAGATATCGTCGTTCGCGCCTTCAACCGATTTCACTGCGACATCGGTAATCTTGCCGATATCCACCTTGTGTCCGGCGACAACAAATTCGTTCCGCGCAATCTCGCGGTTCTTAAAGACCCGTTCGACGGTTGAAAGGTAGAACTCGGCCGTCATGTCCATCACTGCAAGATATTCATCATAGAACCGGTTGTGGGCATCGTGATCCGAAGCTTCATCCCGGATCACCCGCTGGATTTGGTCCGAAAACGCCTTGCTGTGACGTTCGGCATTCATCGACATGAACGAGGCAAGTTGCAGCAGGCCGGGATAGACCATGCGACCGACCCCTTTGTATTTGAAGCCAACGCGCTGGATCATGGTTTCTTCCAGTTGGCCCATTGTAACGCGGCGACCAAAATCCGTGACCTCGGTTGGTGTCGCATCGGGATCGACCGGCCCTCCGATCAGGGTCAGTGTACTGGGCTGCGCTTTTGGTTCGACTTCGGCCAGATAGGCCGTTGCCGCCAATGTCAGAGGGGCGGGCTGGCAAACAGCGACAACATGTGTGTCGGGCCCGAGTTCTTTCATAAAATCGACAAGGTAGAGGGTGTAATCCTCAACATCGAATTTGCCTTCGGACACAGGGATATCGCGCGCATTATGCCAATCAGTGATGTAAACTTCACAATTTACCAACAAGCTTTTGACGGTCGAGCGCAGCAGCGTCGCATAATGGCCCGACATGGGGGCGACCAGCAGAACTTTGCGAGGCTGCTCTTCACGCCCGTTGACGCGGAAGTGAATCAGGTCGCCGAACGGGCGCTCAAGCACTGTTGTGACATCGACCAAATGGTCTTTACCATCTTCGCAGGTGAAGGTGCGAATACCCCAATCGGGTTTGACGATCATACGTTGGAATGTTCGCTCGGTTACTTCACCCCAGGCTGCCATCCAGTTGAAGGCCGGATTGGGTGTCATCGAAAACAGGGGATAGGACGCCATCGCGCTTGCGGTTGCACCAAGCCATTGGTTGGTGTTACGCATGGTTTCCATCAGGTCGTAAGTCATCATGTAGCGCATCGAATGTGCCTCCTGAGTATCAGCCTGAGAATTCGGACCATTCGCCGCTTTGCCCCCCGACGCCTACGACGTTATTCTGCACAGCAGCGAGACTAGGGGGGAATTGTTAAAATGACAACTACCGACGACCAGACGCCAGAATTGACTGAAGAACATATTGAACGACTTAAAGAAAATATGGGCAAAGTCGAAGAATTGTCCAAACGCCTCGTCGAAGTCATGGCGGGAAAAACGCCGCATACCCCTGCGTTAGACGGCCCGAATCAAGAGCTTTTTGCAAAAGCAGCAACAGCCTATTGGGCTGATGTTATGCAAAACCCTTCAAAGCTGCTGGAACAACAGATCGAGTATTGGGGAAAGTCAGTACTCAACTTTGCCGAAGCGCAGAAAGCGATGACTTCTGGCGAAAGCGAAGAGCCGGACGCCCCAGTCAAAGATAAGCGGTTTTCCAACCCGATGTGGGACACCAACCCCTATTTCCGCTTGATCCGCCAGCAATACCAGACCAATGCTGATGCGATCGCTCAGGCTGTCGCATCTGTTGATGACCTAGACACCAAAGACAAACAGCGCCTGCGTTATTTCTCGCAACAGATCATCGATATGATGGCACCGACCAATTTTCTGGCCACCAACCCCGATGCCCTGGAGAAAGCCGTCGAGACTGAAGGTCAATCATTAATACAAGGGCTTGAAAACCTCGTATCCGATCTTGAGGCCAATGACGGCGAGATGGTTGTTCGGCTCGCCGACGAAAGCGCCTTTGAGATCGGTGGCAATATCGCGACAACGCCCGGAGACGTCGTTTACCGCAACCGGATGATGGAACTGATCCAATATAAACCGGTGACCGAGACGGTGCATGAAACCCCCATCGTTCTGTTCCCGCCCTGGATTAACAAATTCTATATCCTCGACCTGAAGGCTCAGAACAGCTTGATTAAGTGGGTGACCGAGCAGGGCTATACCCTGTTTGTGGTCAGCTGGGTCAATGCCGATAGCTCTCATGCTGATATCGGGATGGAAGACTATATTCAGGAAGGGTTTCTGACTGCCATCGAAGAGGCGAAGAAAATCTGCAAGGTCAAGCAGGTCAACGCGGTAGGCTACTGCATTGCTGGAACGACACTCAGCCTAACCCTTTCGCTGATGAAGCAACGCGGCGACAAATCGGTCAAATCGGCTACATTCTTCACAACCTTGACGGACTTTGGAGAGCAGGGTGAATTTACGCCGTTCCTGCAAAACGATTTCGTAGATGGGATCGAAGATCAGGTTTCAAAAGACGGGGTGCTGAAGGCCTGGATCATTGGCCGGACGATGTCTTTCCTGCGTTCACGGGATCTGATCTACACACCGGCGATCCGCAGCTACATGATGGGAGAGACGCCGCCCGCCTTCGATCTGCTTTACTGGAACGGGGATGGGGCCAATCTGCCAGGTAAGATGGCGATCCAGTATCTGCGCGGTTTATGTCAGGGCAACGGTTTGGTGACGGATGGGTTCGAATTGCTGGGGCATAAACTGCATATCAAAGATGTGGATGTGCCTCTGATGGCGATTACCTGTGAAACAGACCATATCGCGGCCTGGAAAGACTGCTATCGCGGTGTGCAGCAGATGGGTTCGAAATCAAAATCCTTTGTCGTGTCTGAATCCGGTCATATCGCAGGCATCGTCAATCCGCCCAGTAAGAAGAAATACGGCCACTATACCAACCCTGATCTTAAAGCGGATGCTGAGACTTGGCTGAGGGAGGCTGATTTCCATGAAGGTTCGTGGTGGCCGATGTGGGAAGCGTGGTTGAAGAAGCGGTCAGGTAAGCAGGTTCCTGCACGCGATACCGGCGATTCGAACCATCCCCGCCTTTGTCCAGCTCCGGGGACCTATGTTTTGGTCAAGGCAAACCGCTGATATCATTATGAAACTCAAAATTTTCTGCATCGCAGCAAGAAAAAACTTGCAATGCTGCGATGCAGCAATCATATTGCCTTCAAGCTGATGAGAACCGGGGTGGGCCCGGAACGGCTAGAAGGATTTAGGACAATGGCAAAGACCCAAGACTTTACCGCGACCCTGAAAGACATGATGGGCGCGTTCCCGGTTGACACAACCGCTCTGGAAGACGCATTCAAATCGACCGCTTCGCTGAACGAAAAGCTGTCGGGTGTTGCTCTGGACGCAGCTGAAAAATCGGCTGAAATCTCGAACAAATGGACCAAAGAAACTCTGGCCAAACTGACCGAGATGTCGAAAGCAAAAACCGAGCCTGCAGATTACGCAAAAGCCGCAACCGACTTCGCAAGCGCGTCGGCTGAAGTTGCTGCTGAAAACCTGGCTGCTTTCGCTGAGATTGCGAAAAAAGTTCAGACCGAAACCGTTGAGCTGCTGATGGCGGCTGGCAAAGACGCTGCAGAAGATGCAACCGCAGCTGTCAAAAAAGCCACCAACGAGGTGACTGCTGCAGCAAAGAAAGCAGCAACTGCAAAGTAAGATAAGACTGCGACTTAGCACCCATTCCTCCCAAATGGTGCAATCGCTGCGGGCAGGTCGCTTGACCTGCCCTTTCTTTTTGTTCTGCAGTCGCATAACCTCTGCTGCAACGCATCATCCTTGGGGAGGGTACAGGGTGTCGGAACAAGAAAAACCTCTGCTGATCAAGCGTTATGCCAGCCGTCGGCTGTATAACACTGAGACCAGCGATTATGTGACGCTTGAAGATATCGCGGGCTTCATCCGCGACGGGCGCGAAGTGCAGATTATTGACCTGAAAACCGGCGATGACCTGACCCGGCAATATCTGCTGCAAATCATTGCTGAACATGAAAGCCGTGGCGAGAATGTGCTGCCGGTCAACGTGCTAAATGATCTTGTCCGTAGCTACATGGTGCCGGGCGGGGGTATGATGCCGCAATTCCTGCAGAGCTCGTTCGAGATGCTGCGTGAAAGCCAGTCCAAGATGATGGAAAACATGAATGCGATGAACCCGATGTCACAGATGCCGGGTTTCGACGCGATGCAGGCGCAGCAAAAGGCTTTCCTGAAGGCCATGACCGGGGGGTTGGCTGGCAACTGGTCCAGCCCCGAGCAAGAGGCTGATGCACCGTCCGAACCAAAAGAAGATCTGGACGACATCAAGAAGCAGCTTGCCGATTTGCAGCAGAAGCTTTCAAAGCTGAGCTGATTTTACCGATGCGCTGGCTGTTTGTGCTGTGCGCGTTGCTTTGGGCATTCCAGACTGCAGCACAAGGGCAGTTCACGTCGATCTGGGAACCTGTCTGCACATTAGGACAGGATTCCGCTGCGGGCTGCGATGATATCCGCGCGCGCGAAATTCTGGACGCTTCGACTGAACCTTGGCGCGCGATAGGGCGCGTCAATTTTGCCAGTCGTAGCCAACGCTCGCACTGCACGGGTGTTCTTGTCGCTGAACATTTGGTTCTGACCGCAGCGCATTGTCTGTTCAACACTGCCCGTCAGCGCTGGATCCCTCCTGGCAGCATCCGCTTTGCGGCGGGGTATCAACGCGGTGAGGCCATTGCTGTTTCATCCGTCGCTGCCTACCGACTTGATGCAGAGCAGGGTGTTGGAGGTCGTTTCAACAATCGCGCTGATCTGGATTGGGCCGTATTGGAACTGGACCAACCAATTGGAGCCCAGTTGGGCTTTTTCCCAATTTCCCAGACCGCTGAGAGGGGCGGTTCGGTCGTAGGGTATCCCGGATTGCGCCCACATGTGCTGAGTCAAACGGGCTCATGTGCCCCAAACCCGTCAGGTGATGGGCTTTTCCATGGGATTTGCCCGGTCATGATGGGAGATTCTGGTGCACCGTTCCTCGTACAAACCGATGCGGGCCTCGCCGTTGCAGGAATACTATCGCGTATTGCACCAACCCCCGATGGGATTGATGCATTGTTTCTGTCAATACAGGAGTTCGATCTGGGCAGGCGTTAGAGTTAGGTTCCATAAACCGGCATCGGACCAACAACTTCACCAATCGAGGCCAGTAGGATGTCGGCAATGACGTCCAGCTCTTCGCGTGTCAGGCGCACAGGCAGGCGCACATCACAGGCCTTCATCAACATCGCGCGGGTCTGCGGCAGATCAAACTGCTCGGGCAGGAATTGCCAGTTCCAGAAGGCGCGGGCATTGTCCTGACTCATGCCAAACACCTGCACTTTGACGCCACGCGCTTCGGCAGCAGCGGCGAAGGCGCGAATTTCTTCGTCGTTAAGGTCAACTAGATTGAACTGGATTGAATCCGGTGCGCGCTGCTCGGGTGCAAGCGGGGCAGGGACATTGATATAGGGTGAGGTGTTCAGGCGATCGGCCACGTAGTCATGGTTCGCCAGACCGTCCCGCACGCGGCGCGCCAGTTCGGGAAGCTGAGGACGGATCACTGCGGCGCTGAGGTTGCTCATGCGCAGATTGTACAGTGGCAACCGGTTCTGCCAGCGGGCAAAGGCCTGTTCCAGCTCGGGCGAACCTGAGTGCTTTTTCCAGTTATGCTCGTACGCACCCGACATGATGACCGCCTGAGCAACCAGATCAGCATCATCGCTGACCAAAATGCCACCTTCACCGGCGTTGATCATCTTGTAGGATTGGAACGAGAAGCAGCCGACCTTGCCGATGGTGCCAATATTGCGCCCATGCCATGTGGTACCCAATGAGTGGGCTGCATCTTCGATCACCGGGATATCGCGTGCGTCACACAGCTCCATGATGGCGTCCATATCTGAAGTATGACCGCGCATGTGGCTGATGATCACCGCCTGCACGCTGTCGAGCTTGGCGGCGAAGTCGGCCATATCGACGCGATAATTGTCGCCGACTTCGCACAGAACCGGAATGCAATCCGCGTGCACGATTGAAGACGGCACGGCCGCAAAGGTAAATCCGGGAATCAGAACCCGCGCATCGCGGGGTAAGCCCAACGCTTTGAGCGACAGAAATAGTGCTGCGGAACAGGACGAAACAGCGAGCGCGTATTTCGTGCCGAGTAGTTCTGCGAACTCTGTTTCCAGCAGGGCAACAGGCGCATCCTGCGGTGCGGTATAGCGGAACAGATCGCCGGATTGCATCAGGGCGTCGATGGCGTCTCTTGCGGCTGCGGGGATAGGTTCGGCTTCATGAACGTTGGGTACAAGCGTCATATTTGGATTTCCCGAATTTTATCTTTGGGAAATATAAATTCGATGCACAGACAAGCCAAGTCCCAATTCGCATCGTCAGCGAGATTTAACCAATTCGTCGTATGGAATGTGTTCAGATACCCAGCCTGTCGCGCATAGCGTACCAAGTCATCGCCAAGATCAACAGGGGCGTTCGCAATGCGGGTCCACCAGGGAATGGCAGCGCAGGAACGCGGGCCATGGTATCAAATCCCTCAGCCTGTCCCTGAATCGCCAGTGCCATTAGTTGCCCCGCATGGGTCGCAGTGCCAACGCCGTGACCGGAATAACCAGAGGCGGACAGGATATTCGGTGCGATCCGGGCGAGGTAGGGCATACGCCGCATGGTGATACCGAGGGTTCCACCCCAAGCATAGTCAATCTTGACGTCTCGCAGATGCGGGTAAATCTCGGTCATCGGTTTGCGCACCTTGGCGGCGATGTCCTCGGGGAAACGATAACCATAGCTTTCGCCGCCCCCAAACAGCAGCCTTCCATCTGCACTTAACCGGAAGTAGTTCACCACGAATTTCGTGTCAGCAACGGCGATATCCTTGGCCAATACCTTTTGCGTCTCAGCGCCCAGTGGTTCGGTTGCCGCAATGAAATTGTTGATGGGCATCACGCGCGATGCAACTTGTCGGTTCAGATCGCCGAGATATCCGTTGCAGGCCAGAACAACATGATCTGCGGTGATCTTGCCTTTGTCCGTGCGCACAGTCACGCGAGCGCCCTGATCGATGCCAAGAACCTCGGTGTCTTCATGCAGTCGTAACCCCGCTCCGACCGCGGCGCGCGCAAGGCCAAGCGCATAGTTCAACGGGTGCAAATGCGCCGCACCATTGTCCAGATACCCACCCGCATAGGCAGGTGAGGGACAAAGCCCGCGCGCGGCATCGGCATCCAGGGCTTCGATTTGGTCGTATTTGTATCTGCCCGACAGATGCGCCGCGTGACCATGTAGCTCAGCGCGCTCCGAGTCGTTGAAGCCCAGAACCGCAATTCCTGGCTTCAGATCGCAGTCGATCTGATGCTTTGAGATCAGTGATTTGACCAGATCCTTTGCATCTTCGGCCAGATCCCAGAGTTTTGAGGCGTCGTCATCGCCGACGAGCCGCTCAAGATCCTCCTGGTCCATCCGCTGTGCGCTGCCCAGTTGGCCTCCATTGCGACCCGAAGCGCCAAAGCCCACGCGGTGAGCCTCGAGCAGAACAACATCGAACCCGGCCTCAACCAAATGCAATGCGGCCGAAAGGCCTGTATATCCGCCGCCGACAATGCAGACGTCTGCGGTGTGATCGCCTTCAAGTGCCGGATAGCGGTCGAATGGATGCGCAGTCGCAGCGTACCAACTCGGCGGGTACTCCGCCTTGCGATCATTGGAATACAGCAGGTTCATCGCGTCGTTGCCTTAGACGTTCATCAGCAGGTGCTCGCGTTCCCATGGGGAAATGACCTGCAAGAACTCTTCGTACTCTGCACGCTTGACGATGCCGTAGACGCGGGCGAATTCAGGGCCCAGAACCTCGTGCAGGGCTGTTGCTTCATCAAACAAGTCCAGGGCTTCACCCATGATCTGAGGGATATCGCCGTCGCCTTCGTAGGCGTCGCCGTAAAATTGGCGGCGTGGGCGTTCTTGCTGAGTCAGTCCCAAATAGCCGCAAGCCAGTGACAATGCGATGCCCAGATATGGGTTGCAGTCCATGCCTGCGATGCGATTTTCGACCCGTCGCGCCTCGGGGCCGGACAGAGGTACGCGAATGCCGGTTGTGCGGTTGTCGCGCGCCCACTCCAGATTGATCGGAGCCGCGTGGTCTTTGACGTAGCGGCGATAAGAATTCACATACGGCGCCATCACCGCAAGCCCCGCGGGCAGGTGGTTCTGCAAGCCGGCGATGAAGTTGTAGAAGGCGTCGGTTTCTCCGCCCTGAGGGCCAGAGAAAATATTCTGACCCGATTCCATATCGATAATCGAGTGATGGATGTGCATGGCCGAGCCCGGCTCATCCTCGATCGGTTTCGCCATGAATGTTGCAAAGCAGTTATGACGTAGCGCGGCTTCGCGGATCAGACGTTTGAAGTAAAATACCTCATCGGCCAGTTTTACAGGATCGCCATGGCGCAGATTGATCTCCAACTGCCCGGCCCCGCCTTCTTGCGTGATCCCGTCGATTTCAAACCCCTGAAACTCGGCAAAGTCGTAGATGTCGTCGATCACCGGCCCGAACTCATCGACCGCCGTCATCGAATAGGCCTGCCGCGCCGCCGCCGGACGGCCCGAGCGGCCCATCATCGGCTTGATCCCTTGCGCCGGGTCTACATTCGGCGCGACAAGGAAAAATTCCATCTCAGGGGCGACAACCGGCTTCCAACCCTTGTCATGGTACATCTTCACAACGCGTTTAAGCACATTGCGCGGGCTGAAGGGGATCGGTTCCCCATCCCGGTCGAACGCGTCGTGAATCACCTGCAACGTCCAGTCACCCGTCCAGGGTGCGGCCGACGCAGTTGAGAAATCAGGCTTCAGGATCATGTCGCGTTCAATGAAACCATCTTCACCTGCGGCTTCGCCCCAATCCCCAGTAATAGTTTGGTAGAAAATACTGTCGGGTAGGTGAAAATAAGATTGCTTTGCGAATTTCGACGCCGGGACCGCCTTGCCGCGGGCGATGCCGGGCAGGTCAGAGATGATGCATTCAACCTCATCCAGCCGTTTGCCTTCGAAATAGGTGCGTGCCGCTTCAGGCAGTTGATCTGTCCAGTCGGCCATCAGGCCCTCGCTTTCTTTAGGAATTCTGCCATGTGGCGACCGATTTTGGCATTGTCATCCGGGGCATCATGCCGGTTCGCGGCCGCCTGCATCAACGCATCAGGAACCACGCCTTTGCCTCGGGTCTCCATCAAGCCATGAATGAAGTCGTTTCCATATTCAGGATGGGCCTGCACTGTCCAGATCGTATCGCCATAAGTGACCATGGCGTTTTGGCAAAAGTCATTCGTGCCAGTGACTACAGCACCTTCGGGCAGTTGAGTCACCTGATCCTGATGCCATGCGTTTAGGGTGACAGTTTGATCGCCAAAACGATAATCGGTGCGTCCAATGGCCCAACCATCTTTGAACTTTTCCACTTTTCCACCAAGGGCTTGCGCGATGATCTGGTGACCAAAACAGACACCGATCAGCGGGTTTCCGGTTTTCTGAATGTCCCGGATCAATTGTTCGAGCGGTGGTATCCACGGGTGATCTTCGTAAGCACCATGGCGTGAGCCCGTGATGACCCATCCATCCGCCTGATGTGCGTCGTCAGGAAACTCTCCATCGACGACTGCATATGCCTGGAATTCGAAGCCGTTGCCGCCCAGCAATGCACGAAACATTCCATCATATTCCCCGAATTGATCATACAATTCGTCGGGTGGGTGGCCGGTTACAAGGATGCCGATTTTCATAGTTCACCAAATTTGATCAAATTTATTCTAGCGGAGCAGAACGAGGCGGGCAAGAGGCTCATACGCTCTCAAGATAGCTATGCCAGTGGCTTTCTGGGGGCCGCTCTGCGAAGCGCGCGATTTCCTGCCGTTTTGTCATCGCCATGTTGCGGATCAGGTCAGCAGGGAAGATGCGCGCAACCAACGGGTCTGTCTCAAATGCGGAAATTGCCGAGGACCAGTCGGGAGCAAGCTGCGGAAGGTCTGCAACCTCATAAGCATTTCCGGATATCGGAGCAGGTGGCTGCAAGCCGTCCTCTATACCAAGCAGCGCGGCACCTAGCACGGCGGCCAGCATGAGATAGGGGTTGATGTCTCCCCCAGCGACGCGATGTTCGATCCGTCGGGCGGCAGGGGCACCGCCCGGAATGCGCAGGGCGGCTGTGCGGTTCTCATAGGCCCAACTGGCGCCAGTAGGGGCGTGCGCGCCGGGTACAAGCCGTGTGTAAGAGTTTCCATGCGGCGCGAAGATCAGGGTTGAACCGGACATTGCGGCCAGACATCCCGCAACCGCTGAGCGCAGCAATTCGGTGCCTTCGGGCCCCCCGTCGTCAAAGATATTTTGGCCATCAGCGTCTATAACCGAGAAGTGCACATGCATCCCGTTGCCAGCATCCTCGGCGTAAGGTTTGGCCATGAAGGTCGCAGTGAATCCGTGTTTCCGTGCAAGACCACGCGTCAAGCCTTTGAAAAGCCAAGTGTCATCGGCGCAGCGCAAGGCGTCCTGATGATTCAGGTTGATCTCAAATTGGCCAATCCCGCTCTCCGAGATGGCGGTTTGGGCCGGGATGCCCATTGCGGTGCAGCCATCGTAAAGATCGGTGAAGAACGCATCAAAAGCATCCATCTCGGCCATCGAAAGAACGGCCTCGTCCTGCAGCCTGCGGCCGGTGACCGGGTTGATAGGAGCTTGCGGTTGGTCGCCTGAAGCGTCGAGCAGAGTGAATTCCAGCTCAGTGGCGGCAACAACCGACCAGCCTCGTTCTGCATAGCGGTCCAGTACCGAAGATAGCGCGTGCCGGGGATCGCCCGCAAAGGGTGTACCATCATCGTGATAGAGGCACATGGGCACCAGAGCTGTGGCTGTGTCGAGCCAGGGCACCGGCACTGGGCCACGCCCCGTCGGACGCAGGACGCCATCGGCATCTCCGCTTTCGAAGACCAGCGGGCTGCCATCAATATCGGCTCCCCAAAGATCGACATTGAGCGCTGAGAACGGCATTCGAACAGCCCCCTTATCCAGCTTGGTGGCATAGGAGGGCGGCACGCGTTTGCCGCGCATCTGTCCGTTCAGGTCACAGGCGGCGACGCGAAATGTGTGCAGGGCGCTCAGGTCCATTGTAGGCTCCGTGGTCTTGTCACGAGAGGTTTAAATCAGGATTAGCGCCTTGTCACTAAATTTGATCAAATTATCAGTCAACGCTTATTGCGACGAGGGCCGAAACTGGAGATCTTCCAACTTGTACAGGGATCAAAACCGCTTTCTTCCGAGTTGTACAACATTCAGGCACCTGATTGTGCCTGGCGCGGTGATCCCTATAGTCTCGGGTATGTTCATCTTTCTTACTATTGCGTTACTGGTCGCAGGCGGGATCGGCTATTACCTCTGGTCCAAAAAGCAGGCCCGCGCGGCACTGCTGGCGACCCATCTGACCTCGCATCAGGGTGACATCATCGAACAACAGGTGCCCATCATCCGGCGGCTACCCGCCTCATTGCGCAGCCACCTGGATGGCAAAGTGAATCTGTTTCTGGATCAGGTCAGCTTTTATGGCTGCGACGGGCTGGAAGTGACCGAAGAGATGGAGCTGTCGATTGCGGCGCAGGCTTGTCTGCTCGTGATCAACAGTGACCTTTGGTACGATAACCTGACGACGATCCTGATCTATCCCAATGCGTTCAAGTCGAAGCAGCAGCGACACTCGGGTTATGTTGTGTCAGAGAAAGAGATCGTACGAACCGGTGAAAGCTGGGATCGCGGGCCGGTCATTTTGTCATGGGCACACAGCCGACAGGGCGCGCTGGATGACCACGATGGACAAAATGTGGTGCTACATGAATTTGCGCATCAAATCGATGATCTGTCCGGGGGCACCAATGGTGTGCCGATACTGAGCGAAGGGCAGAGTTTTGCCGAATGGGAAAAGGTTTTCCTGACCGCCTATGACGCGCATGTCCACGCTGTTGAGAGCGGGCGGCGTACGGTAATCGACCCCTATGGTGCGACGGGGCATGAAGAGTTCTTTGCGGTCTCGGTCGAAGTATTCTTCGAGCGCCCCCGTGCGTTGAAGCACGAGGTGCCAGAAGTCTACGAGCAGCTTTCGAAACTGTTCCGACTCAATCCAGTGGACTGGGCTTAGCGGGCAAGGTTCAGGCGGAACCGCATCTTTGCTTTTCGCTCGGCTGGCAGGTGGCGGTTCAGGCGTTTGTTGATCATGCCAAACCCCCAAACAATCACCAGCGTCAACAGGATGAAATAGAATGCCAGAATCGGGTAGGGGATGAACGGGTTGAACGTCTTGTCCGCGAAATAGCTGGCGTAGTACAGCGCATCGCCCCTTTGCTGCCAGGCCGGGAAGGCCGAGAAGAAGACCAGCGTAGTTGCGTGGAACAGAAAGATCGCCTCGTTCGTATAGGCGGGCCATGCCAGCCGCAGCATGGTGGGCCAGACGATGCGGCGGAACCGAGACCAGCCCGACATGCCGTAGGCATCTGCCGCTTCGATGTCTCCCTTGGGGATCGAGCGTAGGGCGCCATAAAAGATCTCGCCCGAATAGGCGGCTGTGTTCAGGAACAGCACAATCAGGGCGCCCAGCCAAGCCGAGGTCAGAGCGTCGAACATCGGGTAAGTTTTCTTCAGCGACAGGAAGAAGAAATACGCAAAGAAGAACTGAATGAAGAGCGGCGACCCCCGGAACAGGAAGATGAACCACTCGGACGGTTTGCGCAGCCATTTGTTGGTGGATGCTTTTCCAACGGCCAGTGCAGTGGCCAAAAAGAACCCGGTCGCCAGCGCCATCGCGCCGAAATAGACGTTCCAGATCATGCCCGAGCCGATCAGGGTGAACTGCTCGCACAATGTGAAATCGGTCTTGGGCAGAAGGCGTTCCCCGAAGCCCAGCGAACGGAGGCCGTAATCCTGTATGGTCTGGATGCAGCTCATGCCGTGGTCTCCTTGCGCAGAAGCTCTCCGCCTGATGTGGCCTGACCGTGGGACAGACGGCGCATCAGTTTTTCAAGTCCGAGTTCCGAGAAACGCGTCATGCCAAGGTAGAAGATCAGCAATCCAAGGAAGTACCACATGCGCCAATCGCCATGGGGGTACTGCGTAAATTTCGAGGTTTTGGTGCCGCCCAGTTCGCGGGCCCAATAGACGATATCTTCGACCCCCAGCAGGAACAGCAGGGGGGTCGCCTTGATCAGCACCATCCACAGGTTGGACAGACCGGGCAGGGCATAGACCCACATTTGCGGCACGAGGATGCGCCAGAAGGTCTGGCGGCGGGTCATGCCATAGGCTTCTGCCGTTTCCAGCTGCGTATGCGGCACGGCGCGCATGCCGCCGAACAGGACATTGGCGGCAAATGCGCCGAACACGATGGAAAATGTGATGACAGCGAGGAAAAAGCCATAGGTTTCGTGCACCCATTCAGGGGCGCTGCCCAGTGGCAGTTTGGCGGCCTGGCAGACGAGGAAATCGTTGCCCTGACGGATCGGATCGGTCCAGTCGGGGCAGAGTATCTTGTGTCTTACCCACTCAAAACCCTGATCCAGAGCGATCACGAAGAACATGAAAAAAGCGATATCCGGCACGCCGCGTACAATCGCAATATACCCTTTGCCCAACCAGCTGACCGGCGGGATATGCGAGCGCGCTGCCATGGCTCCGACAAAGCCAAAACCCAATGCAACCGGGGCGGTGACCGCCAGCAAGGCCAGTACCTTGAGGAATGAGGCGTAGAACGACCAGTGGACACCGTTGGTCAGGTAGCATGAGAACCAACGGAATGTACCCAGCGTATCGGGATCGGAGCAATACGAGAAAATGGCGGGCCTCTTAGACTGGCAAGGGCGCTGCAGGGGCGCGCCCTGCGTTCAGGGCGCGCCACTTGGATCATAAGATCAGAAGGTCGAGGACACTTCCCACTTGGTGATCAGCTCGTTCAGGCTGCCATCGTCCTTCATGGACTGGATCGCTGTATTGAACTTTTCTTTCAACTCACCGTCCGATTCACGGATGCCCATGCCAACGCCACCGCCCAGCGGTACGTCATCGGCAACAAATTTCAGCTCACCGTCTTCTTCGACGATCGGTGCGAGGAAGGATTTGTCAGCCAGCACAGCATCGGCTTCGCCGTTGCGGACGGCTGCGATGGTTTCTTCAGGGCTGGCGAATTCGACCAGAGTTGCACCGGATTCAGCAATGTAACCCGCCTGAATGGTCCCGGTCTGAGCCGCGACAACGCCACCTGCGACGTCAACGTCATCGGACAGCGCAACATAGGCAGACGGATCCGGTGGTGTATAGTTCTGGGTGAAGTCGATGACTTCGTCCCGCTCGTCGGTGATCGACATACCAGCGATGATCACGTCATAGTTGCCTGACACCAAGTTCGGAATGATCGAATCCCAGTCGTTCTTGACCCATTCGCATTCCAGATTCGCGCGCTTGCACAGCTCATCGCCCAGTTCACGTTCGAAACCGTCGATCTCGCCCGCGTCGTTGATGAAGTTCCAAGGCGCATAGGCGCCCTCGGTGCCCATGCGCACGGTATCGGCCATGGCGATACCGGCGGTCAGCGCCAGTGCTGCAGTGGTCAGAATCAGGTTTTTCATTGTTACTCCCCTTATTGGTTCTGTCCGTTGATTAAGCCGCCTGAGTGGCGGAGAGAAAGCCCTGAAGCCGTTCGGATTCAGGGGTGGTGAATAGATCTTCTGGCAGGCCCTCTTCTTCGATCAGGCCCTGATGCAGGAAGACGACATGGCTCGAGATATCCGCAGCCATCTTCATGTCGTGGGTCACGATTATCATGGTGCGACCTTCCGCGGCCAGATCCTTGATCACCTTGATCACTTCCTGTTCCAGTTCGGGATCGAGCGCCGAGGTCGGTTCATCGAACAGCAGCGCCTGCGGTTCCATGCACAGCCCCCGCGCTATGGCGGCGCGCTGTTGCTGTCCGCCCGATAGCTGTGCCGGATAAACATCGCATTTGTCGCCGATGCCGACCTTTTCCAGATACCTGCGAGCGCTGTCCTCAACCTCGGATCGATCTCGGCCCAGAACGGTGACGGGGGCCTCCATCACGTTTTGCAGGATGGTCATATGCGCCCACAGATTAAACTGCTGAAACACCATCGACAGGTTGGTGCGGATGCGCAGCACCTGTTTGGGGTCGGCGGGACGACGGTGATTGTGGCTGCCGGCCCAGCGGACAGGTTCGCCTTTGAACAGAATCTCGCCTTCTTGGCTGTCTTCCAACAGGTTGCAGCAGCGTAAAAGCGTGGATTTCCCCGAGCCTGAAGACCCGATCAGCGAGACAACGTCGCCGCGATGCGCGGTGATATCCACGCCCTTGAGCACCTCAAGTTGGCCAAAGCTTTTGTGAAGGTTCTTGATCTCGATGACGGGAGCGGCGTCTGTCACGGGCTGTCCAGATATGATTGTTGTTGGTGCGGTAATAGGGCTGAAAAATCGGGCTAATGCAATGCGCAAATAACAAGTTCACGCTGAGAAATAGCCAATTTGGCCAATGACGCTGTCAGAATTGTCAGTTGGTTGGGCGATTTGCGCGCCGTTAGGGCGAACAGACAGGTAAGCTTATGAGATTTGCAGTGACGGTTCTCAGGCTATCGACACCACCATCATATGAACGATATCCAATGCCAACATTGCGGGACTTACCGGCCGTTCGTCTAATCGTTCACGCTTTTGAGAATTTGTTGATAGAACGCGACGTTTCCATCCTCACCAATAGGCCGTGCGACCCATTCCAAATCCAAACTCAGTGCTCCTGCGGGTACGATTTGCCGCGCGATATCGGGCGGTGTGGCTTCGTCAGACGTTCCATTCTTCCAGTCGTGAAAGGCTGATGAGTATCGAACGACCGCTCCGCTAACCGGCAAATCGAGCAACCCGCCCTCGGCAAAGAACGTCAATCCGTCACCCATTTCTTCCCCAATGAGTTTGAACCTGTTTCCCAATCGATGTCTAAGGATGGCTACAAACACTATCGCTGCGGAAAACGTGAATTTATCGACAAGCACAACAACCTGCTTGTTTGCGCTTTCCGAGATCGCGTCGATCAAGGGCATCGTTAGAAGAAAGTCGCCACCAGTATTCCCGCGAACGTCAATCAGAAGTGTTTTGGTCGAGCCGGCGCGCACATGTTCCACTGCGGCTGAGATGGCTTTGGGTAGCGCACTTTCGTTCGGATCAAAGAAGCTTGGTAACACTATTGATAGCCCAAGCTCTTGCCAGTCCTGTATCTCCACAAAAATCTCGGGTTCCCAAGCTGGATCAGCCTTGCCGTGCTCGTTTCTCGGGTAGAGCATCGATCCGGGAACCGTATGTTCATTTGCCAATTTCAGATTCGCTATCTGTCCATTTTCGTCCTGCACACGATATTCGGTCGCTTTGCCGTTTGACGAATAACCCAAATGTGCCAAAGCGTACGGCCACGCAAAAAGGATCGGACCGATGACCCTTTTCCTTTGGCATGTTCCCGCCAGAAAACTCTCTGCCGTGGCTTCGATTTGGCTCAAAGCCACACCGTTGATCGCGATCAATTTTCCTCGCGGTGCAATTACCCCTGGTGCCGCCCCCATGACTTGCACTGAACGCCCCACGCTCACAAACCTCAGCGGCAGCACCGAGATCGCATCATTCGGGATCAGCCTTGTGTGCCCATTTTGGGGGAGTGCCAATAGGCGCATCGCGGACATCAAGAAGGCTTCGATGCAGCCCTCCGAGGCGTATCTCCGGGTTTCACTAAGGCAGCTGTCTATTACGGCCTTATCGATCCGACGAAAACTGGGATCGGTTGGCAGAGCAGTTTCTAGAATTTGCTTCAGGTCTTCCGTCAGCGCCATGATTCACAGTGCGCATAGCCAATCGTAAATGTCTAGATTGGGCTCGAAGCCGACATCAACCTTTCTCAGCTCAGGTAAAATTATCCAGCAGCTTCGTAGTTGGGCTTTTCGCTTGGCCGTGCTGCAATTGGCTCAGGCCTTTGCTGCTTTTTGCCGTGCCAGTGCCGAATCCACGTCGCTGACACCCAACAGGCTTACGACGAGACGCAGCAGTGAATCCTCTTCTCCGCTGCGGTGTCCATCTGCCAATGCAACCGACCACATTGCCTGCACCACGGCTAGGCGATCATCATAGACGATGGCCTCTTTGATGGCGCGGGTAAAGCGGACGGTGTCGGGGGCTTCGGCCTCAAGATCTTCGGCACGGGCGCGCAAGGCGGCGGCTTCGAACGGGGACAGGCCAAAACGTTCAGCCGAGATGCGGTCGATCCGGACCATTTCGGTATCGGCATAATCATTGTCGGACCGCGCAATGCGCACCAACAGGGCGGTGAGGGCCAGACGGGCGTCATCTTCTACAAGCGGGTCGGGCTGCGGCTGCGTGAGCCGGGACAGGAAATCACTGAACATGGTCAAACATATAGAGGCTGCTTAGGTCGCTTCCAAGCGGCTTTGTATCCGTTCGCGTGCGGCCTTACTGTCGTTGAAGCTGAGACCCATGGCAATGCGGGCCTCTTCGACGATCTTGACCTCGCCTTCATCCGTATTGCCGTCGGCCAGAACCACCTCCCAAAGCGCGTCCAGAGCCGCCAGACGTTCGTTCAGGTTGGTGGTTTCGCGGATCAGTTTGCCGAACGTGTCAGTTTCGGGGGCGGCTGCGTGCAGCTTCTCACAAGTGGCGCGGACCTTGGCGGCCTCGATCGCGTTGTGCTGGTAGAGACGCGCAAGGATGCGGTCGATCAGGCTGATCTCTTCCAGCTTATAGTCGCGATCGGCCTGTGCCACGCGCACCAGCAGCGCCCCCAAAGCCAGTTCGGCATCAGGATCGGGCAACTTGTCATGTTGCGGCGGCCGGAAGGCCTGGAAGAATTTTTTCAACATGAGGTCAAGATATTCCGTAATTCGAGGCGCGCCAAGCGGTGCTAGCCCTCATAGCCTTGAATAATCACAAGATCAGCGGTTGAAACCGGATCGCGAAGGGCTTTGGCGGCCTGATATCCTGCACTTTCATAACAGGCCAGGGCCTGTTCATAGCTGGGAAACTCGATCACGACTGTACGGGCGCGGGCTTTGCCCTCGACCTCGGTTCTTTCACCGCCACGCACCAGAAATTTGCCGCCATATTCGGCAAAAGGGGCCGCGTTGGCAGCGACATACGATTTGTAGGTTTCGATGTCGTCTACATCGACATGGGCGACCCAATAACCTCTGGCCACGGCAATTCCTCCGCTGGTATCTGATGCAAGGTGCGGAGGAACCGCATAAAATGCAATCCCTTAAAAGTGGATCAACCGCCTGTTTGCAGCGCCTCGCGGACTTTGTCCTGCAGCCAAGCGATCATTTGCCGATAAGGCACCGGGCCATAGCTGATCCGCGCCACGCCGAGTTTTGCAAGCGTTGGCGTATCCGGCGTGCCGGGCAGGGCGATGATGTTGACGGGCAGGTCGGTGGCTTCGCAAAGCTGGCCAATCATCGCTTCGTCTTTCAGTCCCGGTGCAAAGAAGCCGCGGGCCCCAGCTTCGGCATAGGCTTTGGCGCGGGCCATGGCATCATCCAGCATCGCCTGGTCATGCGTTTCCGGAGCCGCCTTGAGGAAAATATCGGTGCGGGCGTTGATGAAAGCAGGCACACCCGCAACATCGCAAGATTCGCGCATGGCGGCGACACGCGCGGCTTGGGTTTCAATGTCATAAAGCTCTTTAGTACCAATAATTTGGTCTTCGAAGTTGAAGCCGACTACGCCGGTTTCCAGCGCGCGTTTGACATTGGCCGATATGCCAAAAGTATCTTCGGCATAGGCGCCTTCAAGGTCCATCGTAACCGGGATATCGACCGCCTCAACAATGCGGCGGGCGTTGTCCAGCGCCGCATCAAAGGGGATGTTCTGCCCATCCGAAAACCCCTGCGCCATCGCGACCGGAGCACTGCCGGTCGCTAGTGCCTTGGCCCCCGCATCGCGCACCGCGGCGGCGCTGCCGGGGTCCCAGATATTGTAAAGGATGACCGGATCGCCCTTCTTATGCAGGGCGGCAAAGGTCTCTGCTTGGATAATCTGGTTGGTCATGGCCGGTCTCCTGTCGCTGCTATGGCGGCAGTTAACCGTGTAACTGGTCGGCGCGTAAAGATATTTCGCGCCGAGGGGTACAATACTGTTATCGGTCCGTGATCAGACCAGGCGCGAGGTGTCTTTCGCGGCGCGCACGAACTCGCGGAATAGGGGGTGCGGATCGAAGGGTTTGGATTTCAGTTCCGGGTGGTACTGAACGCCGATGAACCATGGATGATCCGACCATTCGACGATTTCCGGCAGGCGGCCATCCGGCGACATGCCCGAGAAGTTCAGGCCCGCTTTTTCCAGCTTGTCGCGGTACTTGATGTCAACTTCATAGCGGTGTCGGTGGCGCTCCTCGATCTGGGTGCTGCCATAGACATCTGCGACTTTCGAGCCTTCGGCCAGGACGGCGTTATAGGCGCCTAGGCGCATGGTGCCGCCCTTGTCATCACCGACTTTGCGTTCGACCTTGTGGTTGCCCTGCACCCATTCCTTGAGGTGGTAAACAACGGGCTCAAAACGCTTTTTCCCGGCCTCATGGTCGAATTCTTCGGACCCGGCCTCGGTGATTCCCGCCGCATTGCGTGCAGCTTCGATCACCGCCATCTGCATGCCCAGACAGATGCCCAGATAGGGCACCTTGTGCTCGCGCGCGTATTGAGCGGCCTTGATCTTGCCTTCAGTGCCGCGTTCGCCAAACCCTCCGGGGACGAGGATGGCGTGGAAACCTTCGAGATGGGGGGCGGCGTCTTCGGTATCGAACACCTCGGCATCAACCCATTCGACCTTGACCTTGACCCGGTTGGCCATGCCGCCATGCGTCAACGCCTCAGCGATTGACTTATAAGCGTCTTCCAACTGCGTGTATTTGCCGACGATCGCGACCTTCACTTCGCCCTCTGCGTTGTGAATGCGGTCGCTGACATCCTCCCACTTGGCCAGATCGGGCTTGGGGGCAGGGCTGATCTGGAACGCGTCCAAAACCGCCTGATCCAGACTTTCGCGGTGATAGGCCAACGGGGCGTCGTAGATGGTGCTGAGGTCCTGCGCAGCGATCACACTATCGGGGCGGACGTTACAGAATAGGGCAAGCTTTTCACGCTCTTTGGTTGGAATTGGTCCTTCCGAGCGACACACCAGAATATCGGGGGCCAAACCAATCGATCGTAGTTCCTTGACCGAGTGCTGGGTTGGCTTGGTTTTCAACTCGCCCGACGCCTTGATGTAGGGCAGCAGCGTCAGATGCATGAAAAGGCACTGACCGCGCGGCTTGTCTTGGCTGAACTGACGAATGGCTTCAAAGAAGGGCAGGCCTTCGATATCGCCCACTGTGCCGCCAATTTCGCAGAGCATGAAATCAACCTCATCCTCCCCAATGGCGATGAAATCCTTGATCTCATTGGTGACGTGCGGGATCACCTGAATGGTTTTGCCGAGGTAATCTCCTCGGCGCTCTTTCTCCAGCACGTTGGAATAAATCCGTCCTGAACTGACCGAGTCGGTTTTGCGTGCGGCCACGCCGGTGAATCGCTCATAGTGGCCAAGGTCAAGATCGGTCTCGGCCCCGTCATCGGTCACAAACACTTCGCCATGTTCGAAGGGCGACATGGTGCCCGGATCAACGTTCAGGTAGGGGTCCAGCTTGCGCAGACGCACCGAATACCCTCGGGCCTGTAACAGCGCGCCCAGAGCCGCCGAAGCCAGTCCTTTGCCCAAGGACGAAACCACACCACCAGTGATGAATATAAAACGCGCCATGTTGTTCGGCTGCTCCCGTGAGACGTCATTATCAGCTGCCCGGCGGCTTACAAAAAACCGCTGCATCACGGGACTTCACATATAAAGGATTCGCGCACATAGCGCAAGAGAACCGCAAGATGCTGTTGCAGTTCCCTTATGAATTTCTAGGTTTTGTGGCTTAGTCGGCAGCCTGCGGGATCAGCGGAGCGTCATCGCCTTGTGCTGGCGGCAGCAGTTCATCCGCAGATGGAACCGCCGGAGCGCTTTCCTCAGCCGGTGCCGGAGCAGGTACGCCCAAACGATCAATTACTGAGCTGCCCGAAGATTTCTGAGCGGCCAGAATCGTCAGCGTGATCGAGGTTACGATGAAACACGCAGCCAGGATCCAGGTCAGCTTGCCCAGAGCGGTCGCTGCCGCGCGGCCCGTCATGGCCCCGCCGCCACCGCCACCCATGCCAAGGCCACCGCCTTCGGAACGTTGCATCAGCACAACGACAATCAGGCCCAATGCCAGAAGAAGGTGGATGATGAGAACAACGTTTTCCATGGTGGTCCTGTACAGCGTGGCGTGTATCGCGTGGTACTTATGCAAGTTTGCCAGCGGGGGCAAGTCACGAGTTGGCATCACGAGCAGTGATGTTTCATATCACACCAAAGAGACTGGACAGGGTGCGGTTCTGTCGCGCAGGCTGCGCCCCATGCCACATGATGATCACGACCACCCGCACGCCCTGTTGCCTCCTGAACCCGCGCTTCGCGTCAAAGCGCTTGAAACGATTCTGACCCGCAAAGGCCTGATCGATCCGGCCGCTTTGGATGAGATCATTGATACCTATCAAAACAAGATCGGCCCGCAAAACGGCGCGCGAGTCGTTGCCAAGGCCTGGAGCGATCCTGATTTCAAGGCCGCGTTGCTGGAAGATGCCACTTTGGTCGTGGCTGATCTGGGGTATTACGGTCGGCAGGGTGAACACTTGGTTGTGGTGGAAAACACGCCCGAGCAGCACAACATGGTCGTATGCACTTTGTGCAGCTGTTATCCGTGGCCGCTGCTGGGTATCCCCCCCGGCTGGTACAAATCCGACGCCTACCGCGCCCGCGCCGTGCGCGAGCCGCGCAAGGTTCTGGCCGAATTTGGCGTGACGCTGCCCGAAGGTACATCGGTACGGGTGTGGGACTCGACCGCCGAGATTCGCTATCTTGTCCTGCCGATGCGTCCGGAGGGGAGCGAGGGGCTGAGCGAGGAAGAACTCGCCGCGCTGGTCACCCGTAACAGTATGATCGGCACCGGGCTGCCCAAGGTGCCATCATGACGCGGGTTCATGACATGGGAGGGCGTTTTGGCGATGGCGCGGTTGTGCCGGAGGCTGAGGACGCTCCGGTCTTTGCGGAAGACTGGCACGCGCGGGCTTTGGCCGTGACAGTGGCTTCAGATTTTCTGGGTCAGTGGAACATCGATATCAAACGCCATGCTCGAGAATGCTTGTTACCACAAGACTACAGCCGTTTCTCGTATTATGAGAAATGGATATCTGCGTTGGCGGACATGCTGGTTGATAAAGGCGTGCTGACATTGGATGACCTGCGTGGAGTGGAACGGGAAACTACGCACCCTTTGGCCGAGCGAGCCATAAAGGCGGAAGAGGTAGCAAGTGCGTTGGCCAAGGGCGGACCCTCAGAACGCCCGTCGGACATTGCCGTTCGGTTTCAGTCGGGCGACGCGGTGCAGACTTTGCGACGCTCGGCCAACCGTTTGGCTGAGGGCGGTCACACCCGTTTACCCGCCTATGCCGCGGGCGCGACCGGGCGCGTCGTTAGGCTGCATGGCACCCATGTGCTGCCGGATTCCAACGCCCATGGATTGGGTGAGGCTCCTGAACCTTTGTACGCAGTCGCGTTTCCCGCATCGGAGCTTTGGGCAAATCCTGAGCATCCGGCGGATAAGGTCGTATTGGACCTGTGGCAATCTTATCTGGGGCCCGCATGAGCGATTGTATCACCCAATCGGCCCCGGAGCCGATTCTCGCCGAGCCCTGGCACGCGCAGGTTTTTGCAGTCACCGTAGCTTTGAACGAAGCGGACCGGTTTGATTGGTCGGACTGGGCAGAGCGGTTTTCCAATACTTTGAAACGGAACGGCCTCAAAAAAGAACTGGATGGTGGTGATGATTACTTTCACGCTTGGTTGGAGACCTTGGAGGCGCTGCTGGCTGAGCAGGGAGAAGCACCCACTAATGATGTCCAAGATTTTCGTAATGCATGGGAAGAGGCCTATCTGACAACACCCCACGGTCACCCCGTACACTTGCGCTAAAAGCAGAAGGGGCGCTGCCCCCGCCGCCCGTCCGGGCGGCTCCCCCGAGGTACTTTTGGCCAGATGAAGCAGGGGATCCGTTTTTCATCTGGCCCAAAACACCTCCGCCGGAGGCATCGCGCGCAGCGCGATTCTCAACTGCGGCGAAATATCGGTTTCCCTGCCGTCTGTGCCCCGCTATATGAGCCGGGTTTGATTATTCAGCGCAAAAGGACCGGATATGGCCAACGTGGTTGTTGTCGGCGCCCAGTGGGGTGACGAAGGAAAAGGCAAGATCGTCGACTGGCTCAGCGAGCGTGCAGACGTGATCGCGCGTTTTCAGGGTGGACATAATGCCGGGCACACACTGGTCATTGAGGGCGAGGTATACAAACTGCACGCGCTGCCTTCGGGCGTGGTGCGCGGCGGCAAGCTGAGTGTGATCGGCAATGGTGTTGTTCTTGATCCGTGGCACCTGATCAAAGAGATCGGAACAATCCGTGCACAAGGCGTCGATATCACGCCTGAGACGCTGATGATTGCTGAAAACACTCCGCTGATCCTGCCGTTCCATGGCGAGTTGGATCGTGCGCGCGAGAGCCAGAATTCGGTCGCCAAGATAGGGACGACCGGTCGCGGGATCGGTCCGTGTTATGAGGACAAGGTCGGGCGTCGCGTGATCCGCGTGGCTGACCTGGCCGATCACGCAACGCTGGCGCTGCGGGTGGATCGGGCGCTGGTCCATCACAACGCGCTGCGCAATGGTTTGGGGCTTGATCCGATTGATCGGGATGCGTTGATCGCGCAGCTGAAAGAGATCGCGCCGCAGATTTTGCCTTTCGCAGCACCGGTGTGGAAGGTGCTGAATGAGAAGCGCAAGGCGGGCAAGCGTATCCTGTTCGAAGGCGCGCAGGGCGCGTTGCTGGATATTGATTTCGGGACCTATCCGTTTGTGACATCGTCAAATGTGATTGCCGGCCAGGCCTCAACGGGCGTCGGAATCGGACCGGGCTCGATCGACTTCGTTCTGGGCATCGTCAAGGCTTACACGACCCGCGTGGGTGAGGGGCCATTCCCCACCGAGTTGGATGATGCAGATGGCCAGCGTCTGGGCGAACGGGGACATGAGTTCGGCACGACGACGGGTCGCAAGCGACGCTGCGGGTGGTTCGACGCCTGTCTGGTACGCCAAACCTGTGCGACCAGCGGTGTGAACGGCATATCGCTGACCAAATTGGATGTTCTGGATGGGTTCGAGACGTTGAAAATCTGCGTTGGATACGAGCTGGATGGCAAACGTCTGGACTATCTGCCGACAGCCGCCGATCAACAGGCGCGCTGCACGCCGATCTACGAAGAGATGCCGGGGTGGAGCGAATCGACAGAAGGTGCACGCAGCTGGGCTGATCTGCCGGCCAACGCGATCAAATATGTGCGCCGGGTCGAGGAACTGATCGATTGCCCGGTTGCCCTATTGTCCACCAGCCCGGAGCGGGAGGATACCATTTTGGTGACCGACCCGTTTGCAGACTGATGAGCGGCGGCGAAAAACCCGGCCTCAGCTACAAAGCACGGCGGCGCTGGTCTCTGGTACTGCTGCTGGTCGGGTTGCCAGTCTATATCGTTGCGGTTGTGACTATCGTGAACTGGCTGGACCGCCCGCCAATCTGGCTGGAGCTTTTGGTCTATGTCGCGTTGGGCATTCTATGGGCATTACCCTTCAAGTTTGTCTTTCGTGGTGTGGGTAAAGAAGACCCAGATCAGGATCAAAATTAGACTTTCCGACTGCTGGTGCGTCATTCGCGAGGCACGCTGACTGCAGCGTAAACGCGTTGCAGGTAAGGGCGGTTAGGGTATGAACAAAGGGCTTTTCGCGGCGTTCGCCGTGTCTTGTGCCGCATATGGCGCTCAGGCTGGAGACTGGAACTACACGGTTGCACCCTATGATTGGGGACCAGAATTCAGGACCTCCCTTGATATGGGGCCGAACCCGCCGGTGAACGGGGACACCTCGATCTTCAGTATTCTAAAGGGGTCCTTTCTGATTGCAGGCGAGGCCCGAAATGGCCGATGGTCCATTGGATGCGAGTTCAACTACCTGAACCTTGGAGACGATGTTTCCATCGGACTATTTGACAACGCATCCAGTTGAGAGCTTGAGGGCACCATGACATCGCTGGGGGCCGGTTTCGCGGTTTATGAAGATAATCAGTCGCGGCTGGAAGCGATTGCCGGGCTGCGCCATTGGAATCTTGATGTTTCAACCACGGTGCTGGATCGCACATTCAGCATGGATCAAAGTTGGACTGACCCATTGGTTGGAGCGCGCTACAGTTGTGCTCTGAACGATCGATGGAGTGTCACCGCGATGGGAAACATTGGCGGCTTTGGTTATTGTTCAGAGTTACAGTGAGATGCGCTGGTACAAGCCAGCTAGAAATGGCGACCTGGCATCAGCGTCGCCGGTGGGTGCCGCCATCTGGATGTTGTGTTTCAAGATGGACGTGAAGTGATCGATCTGATCCTGACCGGCCCCTACGTGGCGTTGGCCTTATTATTCTAATCTGGTTGGTCGCGCCGAAGCCGCGCTATTAAGAGAATTAGGGCCAGAGTATCCTCTGGCCCTACTACGACTCGAGGGGGGTAATGGATACGCTGGGACCTAGCCCGCAGCGCGTTCGTCGTCATTGGGGCGGAAGCCGATTTCGGTTGAGGCGGCGAAACGACCACCTCCGGCTTTCTCGATCTTGCCATCGCGAAGCAACTGACCGAACGAGCGCAGGCTTTCTTCGCGATTAAACGCATCTTGCTTAAGCGAGCGGACCTTGTTCATAAGTTGCGGGCGCGAGAACTGCTCTTGACCTTCGATAAAGGACAGATAGGCAGCTGCAGCTTCAAGCAGATCAGGCAGCGACTGGGCGCCCTGTTCCTGTGCGAAAGTGGCAAATCCGCCTTCTTCTTCACCCGTGTCTTCATCAGTTGAAGTGATCCGGCGCGGCGTAACAGGGCCAGTATCGGCGTTCTCGGTATCGATGCGCTGTTCGGCAACCAGCTTCAAGGGGGCAGCCGATTCTGGGGTCGGGCGCTGGCTGGTGACTTCAACCGCGGGACGACGTGGATTGACGACTGATGCCAGATCGCCGCGAAAATCATCTTCGGGTGTCTTTGTCTTGTCGCTTACGGCTTCGCGTTCGGCCTCGGTCGCGGCGACCGCAGCGCGCAAGTGCGAGTAGGTTTCACGCTGATCGCTGGTAGCGGGATCGTCCAGCTGAACATCTGCTTCGTCCATCAGGCGCGAGACGTCTTCATCTGGTCCGGAAATACTGGGCACGTCGGCTTCAGCATTTGCTTCGAGTTCGGATTCAACAAGCGCGATCTCATCCAACAAAAGCGCTTCTTCCTCGACCGAGATGATGCCGTGCTCGATTCCGGTCAATGCCTCAGAGGCAACGCTGCTGGCTTCATCGCCTAGAATGTTTGATGGGTTTTCTTCCTCGACTTCAGGCGCCTCATCATCCAGATCAGAAAACAGAACGTCGTTTTCCGTTACATCAGCTGTGGCAGGTTCCGACGCTTCGATTTCTTCAGCTTCATCCGCCGATTCCGCGGTAGCGACCAATGCACTTAGATCGTCGGAGGTCTCCTCAACCGTTTCATCTGAGGTCTCTTCAACCAATTCATCGGAGCTTTCTGGTTCCGTAACATGAGCCGCCTTGTCGGCCTGTGCTTCGGCTAACTCTTCGATGTGTTCCGGTTCGGCAGTCAGCTCGGGCTCGGGCGCAGGGAAGGTATCCTCTTCTGTTTCCTGCAAGTCGGCGGGATCCAATGCGCCTGCTTCAAAGGCGGCAGAGATGGCATCAACCTTTGGCTTCACAGGCTGAAGATAGCTGGAGTCTTCGTCCTCTGAATAGCCGGGGGAGACTTCTTCGGAATGCGAAACCACAGCCCGGATGCGCTGGAGTTTGGCCGCAATACTGTCCGCCGCAGGGCTATCCGCTGCAGGAGCGGAATGTGCCGCGACGGGCGCAGGGGCGGGGGGAACGACATCGGTGGTCTGTACAGGTGCAGGCTCAGGCGCACTCGCGACTGCAGCGGGGGTCGGTACTGCAGGGGCGTCGGTCTCGGTCGCGCGTAGCAGCAGACCGGTGTCGTTCTGACTGGCTTCTACCTTTCGTGCGACATCGCGCTGGGCGATGCGGGTCAGCATCTCGGCATCGGGCTGAGGGGGCTCAGAACCAAAATAGCGGTCGTCCGCCGCGAGATCCCGGAAGTACTCGGCTATGGCTTTCATCGTTTCAAATGAATCGTCGAAGCCTTCGAGCGTGCATGAAAAGGTTCCGTAAGAAACGGTAAGTACCTTGTTGTTCTGTACCATCAGACGCATGTCCTTTACAAACTACCAGGCCGATCGCCAGACACAGCAGCAGCAATCGACTCGAAACTCTAGTCATGAAGCTACCATTTTGTGGTTTCATTATGTCCAAAACCGGGAATTATGGTCAATCTTGTGGAATCTGGGGTGATTGTTCAGGCTGAAATGCCAATCGGTCTGTTTGGCGGGGGGGAAATCACATCTGAAGATGTGAGTCTGGTCCTGAATCGCGTCAAAAGCGCTGTTGCAGCGGATGGGGGCGCTGCCGCGTTGATTGATTCGGGTCGAATTCCGGATGCGGTGATCGGCGATTTCGATTCGCTTTCATCCAGTCTTCGCGCGCAAATACCGGCTGATCGGCTGTATCCAATATCCGAACAGAACAGCACCGATTTCGACAAAGCCCTTCGAAATGTCAGTGCCCCGGTTGTCCTGGCAGCGGGATTTCTGGGCGCTCGGGTTGATCATCAGTTGGTCGCGTTCAATACACTCGTTCGCTTGCAGGACCGGCCCTGTATCCTGTTAGGGGCACGCGAGATAGTGTTTCACGCGCCTCCCCAGATCCGGCTGGAATTGACTGCTGGAGATACCGTTTCTCTGTTCCCTTTGCGACGGGTGACCGGGCGCAGCGATGGGCTTGAATGGCCGATCAACGATCTCGTGCTTGAGCCGGATGGGCAGGTCGGAACCTCGAACCGGGCACTGGGTGCACTCGCACTTGAGGTGGATGCGCCGGGTCTGCTTGCGATCCTGCCGCGCACCGCGTTGGATCAGGTCATGCAGGCGTTTCTGTCGGGCCAGACCGGGCATTGGCCCGTTCGTGCAGGATGACATAAAGCCCGGCAGCGATAGTGATGCCGATGCCAAGCGCGGCAAGGCCGTTGGGCAGGTCGTGGAAAATCAACCAGCCAATCAGGGTGGCGACGGGAATTTCAAGATATTGCATCGGGGCGAGGGTCGCGGACGGTGCATAGCGCAGCGACCACGTCATCAGAAGATGTGCCACAGTGCCCAGCACGCCGATGCCCAGCAGCAGCCAAAGCGTTTCACCCTTGGGCATCGCCAATGACATGGCGGGCAGGTCAGCCTGAGAGCCCACATAGACGATCGGCAACAAGAGAGCTGTCGCCATAGCCCCCGAAACCGCTTGCAGCGCAATCGGGTCTGTTTCTTTGGCAATCTGGCGTGTGACCAGCATGAACAGAGCAAAGACCACGGCGACGATCAAAGGCAGTAACGCAGGAGCGCCAACCTGCGCAAAGCTAGGTTGGATGACGAGCAAAGTGCCGATGAAACCCACGACACAGGCAATCAGGCGGCGCGGACCGACTTGTTCGCCAAGAACGTACTTGCCCAGCAGCAGCATGATAAACGGCATCACAAAAGCAATGGCGACAGTATCGGCCAGCGGCATATATTGCAGCGCGGTAAACATCGCCGCGATCCCAACAATGTGCAGCAGCGTACGGACCATCGTCAGACGCAGGACCATTGATGTCATCCGCCACGGCTTGCCGGTCACAGCGATGAGCGGGATCAGGATCATCGCTTGCACACCGAACCGCACCAGAACCAACAAACCCAGCGCAATGGTTTCGCCCAACAGCTTCGCCATCCCGTCACCAAGCGGAGCGAGCACGCAAAAGCCGAGCATCAATACGATGCCAAAAACGGGACGATCCTGAGTCATGTGCGCGACGCTAGCGTTTTCGCGGCAGAGGGGGAAGCTCTGATCTCAGGTGTCGGATAGGGGTTGGACTTTGGTGTAATCCGGGCCGATGCAGGTGGGCAGGCCATCACCAAGCTGCAGCCAGCTTAGCTTTTCCTCGTGCGCGACATGCAAGGTCGGGGTCAGCGCTTCGGGGTTTTCTAGCGTTGCCACATAGAGGTGCATCACATCCGACATCACGGTAGACCGAAAGGATATAGGCGTACCGCAATGGGGGCAAAAACTGCGCTCGACCCCGGGGGAGGAGTTAAACCTTGTCGGCTGTTCTCCGGTCCAGCGCCAATTGCCGTCGCGCACCCCGAAATAGGTGGTCATCGGGGCCGCGCATTGGCGACGGCAGCTATCGCAATGGCAGGTGACACAGGATAGAACCGGAGGGTCAACCTCGTATCCGATCTTGCCGCATAGGCAATGTCCACGCATGTCACCCGCTCTTTCTCGCTGTCAGATCAGCAGTTCGGCACGTTGACGGCCAGCCCGCCCAATGAGGTTTCCTTGTACTTCGCGTGCATATCCTCGCCGGTCTGGCGCATAGTTTCAATGGCTGCGTCCAGGGGCATGAAGTGCTTACCGTCACCGCGCAGGGCGAGTGACGCTGCCGAAACGGCCTTGATCGCGCCAAGGCCATTGCGTTCGATACAAGGCACCTGCACCAAGCCCGCGACCGGGTCGCATGTCATGCCGAGGTGATGTTCGAGCGCGATCTCGGCGGCGTTTTCCACCTGCTCGGGCGTACCACCCATCACAGCGCACATGCCGGCGGCAGCCATGGCCGAGGCACTTCCGACCTCTGCCTGACAGCCCGCCTCGGCGCCCGAGATCGAGGCGTTGAACTTGACCAGACCGCCGATGGCGGCCGCGGTGAGCAGGAAATCCTCGACATGGCTTTCGGACGCGCCGGGGACATGATCGAGGTAATAACGCAAGACTGAAGGCAGCACGCCTGCCGCGCCATTGGTGGGGGCGGTTACAACCTGACCTCCAGCGGCGTTTTCCTCGTTCACGGCCATCGCATAGACGCTCATCCAGTCATTGATCGTATGCGGCGCGTTCAGGTTCATGCCGCGTTCGGCCAGCAGGGCATCGTGGATCCCCTTGGCCCGGCGGCGCACGCTAAGGCCACCGGGCAGGATGCCGTCAGTTTTAAGGCCACGCTCGATGCAGTCATTCATGACCTGCCAAAGACGTGCCGTGCCTTTGGCAAAGCTATCCGCGCAACCGCGCGCGATTTCATTTTCGCGCTTCATCTGAGCGATGCTTTTGCCGTTGTCCTTGGCCATCTGCAGCATTTCCGCCGCGGATTTGAACGGGAAGGGCACAGGCGCACCTTCGTCAGTTGCCTTGCCTTCAGCCAGTTCTTCTTCGGTCAGGACAAAGCCGCCACCAATGGAATAATAGACCTGACGCAATATGACATCGCCTTGTGCGTCGGTGGCCATCAGGATCATGCCGTTGGCGTGGCCGGGCAGATTGTTGTCGTAGTCAAATATCAGATCGGCCTTAGGATCGAAGCTTAGCGTAGGCAACCCTTCTGGGGTTACCGTATGCGTATCGGAAATCTGCGTCAGCGCGGCCTCGGCCTTTTCGCTGTCATACGTGTCGGGCACGAACCCGGCGAGACCAAGAATCGTAGCGCGGTCAGTCGCGTGGCCGACGCCGGTGAAAGCAAGTGACCCATGCAGGGAACCGCGCAACCCCGCAAATTCAAACGGTGATGCACGCATCAGATCAAGAAACCGTGCGGCGGCGACCATAGGGCCCATGGTGTGTGACGACGATGGGCCAATGCCCACTTTGAACATATCGAAAACTGAGAGAAACATGTCAGGTAGCTGAGCCTTCTGGAGGGGTGGCGTACGTTGGAGATGTGAACGGCGTCGCCCCCAAACCCTCGGCGGCGATGACCGATCGGGTTGCCGGGCGAAATTCGAGTTGATGCAGTATCTTTTGCAAATAGGGTGTGTCGGCCAGCTGATACCAACTGCGGTCAGCCTTGGCGGGATAAAGCGCCATCCAGCGCATCATGCAGGCGACATAGACGGTCAGGGCCGAGGGCACCTGCGTGTTGAACCAATCGGGCGCGCCTTGGGCCAAATCATCCAGCCGCTTCAGATGCTGGCGCAATCTGGGGCGAATACCGGCACGCAACGCTTCAGCCTGTGCTGCGTCGATGTATTTCTCAGCGTAGAACAGGATGCGCAGATCGGCATGCAATGTGTTTGAAGCAAAGAACAGCCATTTCAGAAACGCCGCCCGATCGGCGCTTTCGGGCGCGGGGGCCATCTGTCGGTGCGTGTCGGTCAGCCACAACAGGATTGCGGCAGTCTCGAAAATTGGCCCTTGTGGTGTTTCCAATACGGGAATCAGCCCATTGGGATTCAGTGCACGATAAGCGGCACTGTCTTGTGCGTTACGTGTGCGATCGACCAGCGCCGTCTCATACGTCAAGCCCATCTCTTCCAAAGCCAATCGGATTATCAGCGAGGCATTGTCGGGGGCATAGTGAAGGCGATAAGTCGATTCCATGACGTCTTTCTAGAGTGTCTGGCGACCAGTATAGTGATCGATTACGACGTTTCCTATAGGAAACTCGTCGTTAAGTGTTAAGTTAGCGCTGCGATCGAGTGAATTGCCTCTCGCAGTTGCGCGGGGCATTCCCTATAAGTCCGTCAATATTCTGAGGGGAAGCTGCCATGATCAAGGATTTGTCGCCCATCGACAAAGCAAAATATGTTGCGGCCTGCCGTGCCGCCGATCTTGTCCAAAGTGGAATGCGCGTGGGCCTGGGGACTGGGTCGACCGCCGCGTGGCTGGTCCGCCGTCTAGGCGAGAGGGTGCGCGACGAAGGTCTGTCGATCAAAGGCGTTCCGACCTCGACCGCGACCGCGCAATTGGCGCGGGAAGAGGGGATCGAGGTTATCTCGCTGGATCAGGCTGGATGGTTGGACCTGACCATAGACGGCGCGGATGAATTCGATGGTGAATTCAATCTGATCAAGGGCGGCGGTGCTGCGCTGCTGCAGGAAAAGATCGTGGCCACGGCCAGCGACCAGATGGTGGTGATCGCCGATGCCGGCAAAGAGGTCGAGACCCTGGGCGCGTTCCCCCTGCCGGTTGAAGTGATCCCATTCGGCTGGCAGACCACCCGCACGCTGATCGAAGAGGCGCTGGACACGATGGATGTGCTGGGCACCTCAGTTACTTTGCGGATGAATGGCGAGGCCCCCAAGGTCACGGATGAGGGCAATCACATCTTGGACCTGCACCTCAAACGGATCGGAAATGCGCGGCAGTTGGCGCTGGTGATGAACCAGATCCCCGGCGTGGTTGAGAACGGACTCTTCATCGACATTTGCGATAAGGTGATCGTCGGCCATGGTGACGGGCGCGTTGAACTGCGCGACCTCAATGAAGGCACTGTGCTGACCAACATGCTGGGCGAGGGTGGGGACAACCTGTTCTCCGATCTGGCAGATTAAGGTCGGGTCAGATAGCGCGGCGGGTACCTGATGAAATCTTGATATTTCAGCGCTCAGGGGTTGGCAGTTTGAATTTTGCGCCCAGATATCCACTGAATTTTAGCCACGCGGCAAGCAAAGGAACGCATGTATGAGCTTTGACTATGATCTGTTCGTCATCGGAGGTGGTTCGGGTGGTGTACGCGCGGCGCGTGTAGCTGCGGGTGAGACCGGTGCCAAAGTGGCGCTGGCAGAAGAGGATCGTTACGGCGGAACCTGCGTGATCCGCGGCTGTGTGCCCAAAAAATTGATGGTTTTTGCCAGCGAATTTTCTGGGATGGTCGGAGATGCTCAGGCATTCGGTTGGGATGTTCGGCCCGGTGAGTTCGACTGGAATTTATTCCATGGCAAGTTGATGACCGAGTTGGACCGTTTGGAGGGCGTCTATCGCAACATCCTTAAAAACAACGGTGTCGAAAGCTTTGATCAGAGGGCCCGTGTGGTCGATCCGCATACGGTTGAACTGGCTGACGGGACGCGCAAGACCGCTAAGCACATCCTGATCGCCACGGGTGGGCGTCCGGTTGTGCCCGAGTTTCCCGGCTCGGATCTGGCGATCACCTCAAACGAGATATTCCATCTGGAAAAATTACCCGAAAACATCCTGATTGTGGGTGGCGGCTATATCGCAAGTGAGTTTGCCGGCATCATGAACGGATTAGGGGTGAAGACCACCCAGTTCTATCGTGGACCTCAGATTTTGCGCGGCTTCGACGAAGAAGCGCGCGGCCTGATCTGCGACCAGATGCGCCGGAACGGCATTGATGTGCGCCTGGAAACCAACGTAGTCGAAATGACCAAAGATGGCGACAAGATCCGTGTCAAAGCCACAGATGGCAGTGAAGATCAGTTCGATGTGGTGATGTATGCCACCGGCCGCGCACCCAATGCAGATGATCTCGGGCTCGAGGCGCTGGGTGTCGAACGCGGCCGCAAGGGCGAGATCATCGTTGATGAATACAGCCAGACCGGCGTGCCATCGATCTACGCCATTGGCGATGTGACGGATCGGGTGAACCTGACTCCAGTTGCGATCCGGGAAAGCATGGCCTTTGTCGAGACGGTTTTCAAGGGCAACCCGACCCCAGTGGATCACGAACTGATCCCGACCGCGATCTTCACGCAGCCAGAAATGGGCACAGTAGGCCTCAGCGAAGAAGAGGCGGCTGCGCAGGAATCGATCGAGGTTTATGCGACTTCGTTCAAGCCCATGCAGAAGTCATTTGCAGGTGGCTCGCAGAAGGTTCTGATGAAGCTGATCGTGTCGCAGGCCACCCGCAAGGTGTTGGGCTGTCACATTGTGGCTCCGGGCGCGGGCGAGATGATCCAACTGGCTGGAATTGCCGTGAAGATGGGGGCCACCAAAGAAGATTTCGACCGCACTGTTGCAGTTCACCCAGTCATGGCTGAAGAACTGGTGACAATGCGGCAACCTGTGCGCACGGCTTGATTTGCAAGCGCGCGCACACACGTTACAAGGGAACCCGTGATCACACGGTCCAATATAAGGGAAAAGATACATATGGCGGGCAACAGCGGCGGCCCCTGGGGGGGCGGAGGCTCATCTGGAGGCGGAGGAAATCGGGGTAACAACGGGGACGGGCGCAAGCCCCCCGAAGGCGACGGCCCGCAGATCCCCGAGATCGACGAGCTGATGAAAAAAGGCCAGGAGCAGCTGCGCGTCCTCATGGGCGGTCGCGGCGGCGGTGGCCGTGGGACCAATGGCAAAGGCGGCGGCGGTGGTCCGGCATTTACCAAGGGCACAATTGCAATTGGTGTGCTGGTGGCAGCGGGCCTCTGGGCTGCGGCGAGCTTCTACACCGTTAAACCCGAAGAACAGTCTGTTGAGCTGTTTTTGGGCGAATTCTCGGCTGTTGGAAATCCAGGTCTGAATTTCGCGCCGTGGCCTCTTGTCACCGCAGAGGTGATTCCGGTCACTCGCGAACAAAACGAAGACATGGGTGGTGCCCGCGGCAGCGACGATGGTCTGATGCTGACCGGGGACGAGAATGTGGTCGATATCGACTATCAGGTCGTCTGGAACATTAACGACCCGGCCAAATATCTGTTTAACCTGCGCGATCCGCGGCAGACGATCCGTGCCGTTTCGGAATCGGCCATGCGTGAGATCATCGCGCAAAGCGAGCTGGCACCAATCCTGAACCGGGATCGTGGCATTATTGCCGACCGTTTGCAGGAACTGATTCAGGCGACAATGGACAGCTATGATTCAGGTGTGAACATCGTCCGTGTGAACTTCGACAAAGCCGACCCGCCGCAGGACGTGATTGCCGCGTTCCGTGATGTTCAGGCCGCCGCGCAGGAACGTGACCGGTTGCAGAACGTGGCGGATGCTTATGCCAACCGTGTTCTTGCCGAAGCGCGGGGTGAAGCCGCTCAGGTTCTGGAA
The DNA here is from genome assembly GCF_056539905.1 of Ruegeria sp. AP7. Lineage (NCBI taxonomy): Bacteria > Pseudomonadati > Pseudomonadota > Alphaproteobacteria > Rhodobacterales > Roseobacteraceae > Ruegeria > Ruegeria sp. AP7. The sequence continues at coordinate 182,552 of NZ_JBQFVT010000001.1, forward strand.
GAGGCTGAAGCCTATCGTGCCCAGCAGATCAACAGCGCAATGGGTGAGGCCAGTCGTTTCAGTGCGGTTTTGGAAGAGTACTCCAAAGCGCCGGATGTAACCCGCAAACGTCTGTACCTGGAGCGGATGGAGCAGGTTCTGGGCGATGTTGACAAGATCATTCTGGATGAAAACTCGACAGGATCAGGGCAGGGCGTCGTCCCGTATCTGCCGCTGAATGAACTGCGCCGTAGCCCTGCAGGGGAGAGCAACTGATGCGTAAATCGACAATCATTCTGCCGATCGTATTCGTCGCAATCGTCGGCATCCTGTCCTCGATCTTCATCGTGGATGAGCGCGAGCGCGCGCTGGTTCTGCAATTTGGCCGCGTTGTTGCAGTGAAGGAAGAGCCGGGCTTGGCGTTCAAAATCCCGCTGATTCAGGAAGTGGTGCGCTATGATGACCGCATCCTGTCGATCGATGTGCAGCCGCTGGAAGTTACGCCTTTGGACGATCGTCGTCTGGTGGTTGACGCCTTCGCGCGCTACCGGATTTCGGACCTGAACCAGTTCCGTCAGGCGGTCGGTGTCGGTGGCATCCCGGTTGCCGAGGATCGCCTGGACCGTATCCTGCGCGCTGAAACGCGTGAGGTTCTGGGTTCGGTATCGTCCCGTGATATTCTCAGCTCGGACCGTGCTGCGCTGATGCTGCGAATCCGCAACAGTGCGATTGCCGAAGCGCAGGCTCTGGGCGTTAACGTGATCGACGTGCGTCTGAAAGCCACCGATCTGCCGCAGGCGAACCTCGAAGCGACGTTTGACCGGATGAAGGCCGAACGTGAACGTGAAGCCACTGACGAACGTGCCCGTGGTAACGAGGCGGCGCAGCGTGTACGCGCGCAGGCCGACCGGACCGTGGTTGAACTGGTGTCCGACGCAAATCGCGAGGCTGAGATCATTCGCGGTGAAGCTGATGCCGAACGGAACTCGATCTTTGCCGAAGCTTATGGCGCAGACCCGGAATTCTTTGAATTCTATCGCTCGCTGACAGCTTACGAGAACGCCCTGCAAGGCGGCAACAGTTCGTTGATCCTGAGCCCGGATTCAGAGTTCTTCAACTACCTTGCTTCGCCGACCGGACGTCGGGCGCCCGCCGCTGCGGCATCTGAGTAATGGGTATGATCCTTCTGGCCTTTGGGCTGGTACTGATTGTTGAGGGGCTGGCCTATGCGCTGGCCCCTTCGCTTATTGAGCGCATGCTTGAGGCGCTGAGAACTCTGCCTGAACAGGTGCGGCGTTTGGCTGGATTGCTATGTGTCGTCAGCGGTTTGATCCTGTTGTGGGGCGCATATCAGGTCGGTTTTTGATGCGATGGTTTCACGCACCGGTGATTTCCCCGCGATCCCGAGTTGCGGGCTTGGCCAAACTGACTACATTGGTTGCTAAGAAGGGTGATCTTTGGTTGCCCGCAAAAGAAGTGTCGACAAGGAGACCCCAAGTGCAGGCGAAAGCGCGCAGTGTGTCCGTCCGGCGGGACGATGTTATGGTAATGATGCGGCTTATGTGGCTGGCCTTTTTGGGGATGCTGCTGGTTCTTGCACAGTCGGTGGCCGCGCAGTCGCGCGGTGACAGTCTGGCACCGCTTGCTGAAAAGATCAGCCCCGCGGTGGTCAATATTACCACCTCGACCCTGATCGAAGGTCAGACCGGTCCGCAGGGGATCGTGCCCGAAGGCTCTCCGTTCGAGGATTTTTTCCGCGAGTTTCAGGACCGCAATGGCGGGGATGACGAAAACCGCCCGCGCCGCAGCAACGCGCTGGGATCGGGCTTCGTGATTTCGGAAGACGGGTATATCGTCACCAACAACCACGTCATCGCCGAAGCCGATGAAATTCTGGTCGAGTTCTTTCCCGGTGATGGTCAGCCCGCAGAAGAGCTGGTTGCTAAGGTGATCGGCAGGGACGAAAAAACCGATATCGCGTTGCTGAAAGTCGAAGCCGAAGGGCCGTTGAAATATGTCCAATTCGGTGACAGCGATACAGCGCGCGTCGGGGATTGGGTGATTGCGATGGGCAATCCGCTGGGGCAGGGATTTTCGGTCTCGGCCGGGATCGTGTCGGCGCGAAACCGGGCGCTGAGCGGGTCGTATGACGACTATATCCAGACAGACGCGGCGATCAACCGAGGGAACTCGGGCGGTCCGTTGTTCAACATGAATGGCGAAGTGATCGGTGTGAACACAGCGATCCTGTCGCCCAATGGCGGCTCGATCGGGATCGGGTTCTCGATGGCCTCGAACGTGGTGATCAAGGTTGTCGATCAGTTGCGCGAGTTTGGTGAAACCCGCCGCGGCTGGCTGGGCGTGCGCATTCAGGACGTGACCGAGGATATGGCCGAGGCAATGGGTCTGGACAAACCCGGCGGCGCGCTGATCAGCGATGTCCCGGACGGCCCGGCCAAAGAAGCCGGTCTGTTGGCCGGAGATGTGATCATCAGTTTCGATGGTGTCGAGGTCGAAGACACGCGCGGCCTTGTACGGCAAGTGGGTGAGACCACGGTAGGTAAATCCGTGCGCGTCGTTGTGCATCGTGACGGCGGCACGCAAACCGTGCTGGTGACGCTGGGGCGCCGTGAAGATGCCGAGCGCGCCGAAGAAGGTGATGAGCCAGAAATCGAAGCACCGGCGGAAGAGGATAAAGACATTCTGGGTCTGACCATCGCTCCGTTGGACGACAGCCAGCGCGAGGAATTGGGGCTGGATGCCGATGCCGAGGGCCTGTTGGTCACCAATGTGGATGAAGCTTCGGAAGCCTTTGAGAAAGGCCTGCGCACCGGCGATCTGATCACCGAGGCGGGGCAGCAAAAGGTGACTTCAATTGCTGATCTTGAGGCCCGCATGGAAGAGGCGCGAGAGGCTGGGCGCAAATCGCTGTTGCTGTTGGTACGGCGTGGGGGAGAGCCTCGCTTTGTGGCGCTGAGCCTGGAGCCGTAAACGGCATTCCACTCAAAATTTATGAAGGCCGGGTGAATATCCCGGCCTTTCTTCATTTATTCATACTTTGTTAAGAAAGAAGCCATATGCCGGGGAAGGCATATGGCTCTTGTACAGGGAGAGGTCGGTGGACAGATATCGGGGATGATAAAACCGACCTCCTACGGTAACAGGATTGACCTTAGGGCAATCTTGATGCCGCGTATGTGAAGCGGATCACATCCGTGCAAATTTAGATCAGATCAGATTCGGCAAGTTGCCGTAATGCGTCGAAATCGTGGATTTGCAGACCTCCACGCGAGGCTTCGACCACATTGTCGCGCTTCCAAGTCGATATGGTTTTTGACACCGCTTCACGCGTTGCACCGACGAATTCAGCCAGCTCGCTTTGTGACAGCGTGATCCGAGCCGTCGGTGTGTCTTGTTGACCTGCCAAATGCAACAGCTTGCGCGCCAGTCTTATCGGCATTGGCAGGAACACCTGCTCGTTCAACTGATCGCCCATCCAACGCATGCGCACACCCGCGAGGCGGATCAAGTCGACCGCGAGATCGGGGTTCTTTCGGATCTGTTCCATGACATCCTTGTGACGAACGCGAAGGACTTTGGCAGGCTCTGCTGCAGTGACAGTGGCGGTCCGGGGACCGCTGTCGAACAGAGCAATCTCGCCGAACACTTCGCCAGCGCGCATCAGCCTAAGCGACAGTTTACGTCCGCTCATGGCCAAAAAGGATACCTCGAGCTTGCCGGACAGGATAGCATAAAGCGCCTCTCCTGGGTCGCCTTGTTCGAACAGTACATCGCCCCGGTCGAGCGTCAATTCTGTGGCTTGGGCCGCCAGCATTGTGCGCAGCTCTTCAGAGGCTTCGGATAGGAATCCGCTATTGGGGAAAGCCATCATGCGGGCGATTGTCTCCGGAGTTGAGTGGTGCGGGTGGTGCCCCAGCTTTCCACAGCTTGCGTTCTAAGCCAAGAAAATTCATCAGATATTAACGCTGAGTGATCCGAACGCTTACTGATCCGGGTCATCCATATAGCGTTGCAGCATGCTGAACTGCATCATCAGGAACGCCATCAGCGCGATGGGAAAGCCGAAGGTTTCGATCTTGACCCAAAGGTCGGTCGACATTGTTCTCCAGACCAGTTCATTGGCGACCGCAAGCACCGCAAAACAGGCACAGAGTCGGCGCGTCAAGATCATCCAGCCTTCGTCACGCATGGGCAGCATTTCGTCCAGAACGTAAGCCAGGTAGGACTTTCCCTGCAAAAGACCGATCCCAAGGATGGCGGAAAAGAAGCCATAGACCAGCGTTGTTTTCATCTTGAAAAACCGCTCGTCATTGAACCAGGCAGTAAGGCCACCGAAGAAAATCACCATGAACGCAGTGAAAATCTGCATGCGGCTGAGCTTGCCGGTCAGGTACCAGAGGATGCCCATTGCGGCGAGCATCAGCGGTACGAACAGGATGGTGGCGACGATAAAGCCCGAATACTCGGTGCCACCGATCACGAAATTGTCATCACGCAGGCGCAGGTAGATGAAGAAGAAGGCTAGCGGAGGCCCAAGTTCCAGAACCTGTTTGAGGAAAGGGTTGATGTCTTTTTTCTCTGCCATGATTCCAACCTACTGCTTACCCGCCCATTTCAACTATTACGGCACCGAGTGCAATCAATGCCATTAACGCAATGCGCCTGGGGCCGACGGTTTCTTTTAGCACTAGCCAACCGATGAGCGCGGCGAAGACGGTTGAGGTTTCGCGCAGGACGGCGGCTTCTCCGACCTTGTCGAGCCGCGTGGCCAACATGACCGCACCAAAAGACAGCGGTGCGACGATACCGCCGACAAAACCGCGTAGCATCAGGGGGCCGAGTGCTGGTCGTTGAATCATGGCACGGTATCGAAGCGCGGCGTAAATCGGCATGGCGGCTCCGTCGATCATGAAGAACCACGCGAGGAAGGTGAACGGGTCGGCTGTGGCGCGTATGCCGTAGGCGTCATAGGTCGTATAGAGCGCGACAAAGAGGCCAGTGGCAAGCGCCAGTACCAGCGCGATATGTAGCGTGTCACGATTGGTCTCAAGATAGCGCAGGTTATAGGCGGCGAGTCCGAAGATACCTGCCAGCAAAGTGGCCACACCCAGCCATTGAACACCTGTGAATGTCTCGCCAAACAGAATATAGGCCCCGATTACGGTAAACAGCGGGCCAGTACCGCGGACGACAGGATAGACAACCGTGTAGGAGCCTTTGGTATAGGCCAACGCCTGCAGCACCTTGTAGCCGATATGGATCACCCAAACGACGCCAAAGATGGGCCACATATATGGTTCGGGCCATGGGACAACGAAAAAGGCGAAGGGCATCGCCATAAGGCAATAGCAGGCATCGATCGCCCCACGCGACATCCACGGGTCATGGCGCCCCTTTTGGAGCGCGCCGAAGACCGCATGCAGGAAGGCCGCCATCAGCGCGAGGGCGAGGGCGAGGTGGTGGCCTGCTTCGGTGCCTTCGAGGGAGATTAGCCAGTCGCTCAAATCGGGGCTTTCGCTTGGGCGGAGAGAGTGGGGGGCTGTCTGCCCCCCACGCCCCCCGAAGGTATTTTTGGCCAGATGAAGGGGCGGATCAGGTTTGCAGGCCGGTGAGGGCGGCGGCGAATTCTTCGGGGTCGAAGGGGGCGAGGTCGTCAATCTGCTCACCGACGCCAATCGCGTGGATCGGCAGACCGAACTTGTCGGCGAGGGCGACCAATACGCCGCCTTTGGCTGTGCCATCGAGCTTGGTCATCACGAGGCCCGAGACATCGGCGAGGTTGCGGAAGGTTTCGACCTGGCTAAGGGCGTTCTGGCCGGTGGTGGCGTCCAGTACCAGCAGGGTGTTGTGCGGGGCCGTGTCGTCAACCTTGCGGATGACGCGGACGATCTTGGCCAGTTCCTCCATCAGGTCAGCGCGGTTTTGCAGGCGGCCTGCTGTATCAATCATCAGAAGGTCGGCACCTTCGTTTTGCGCTTTGGTCAGGGCATCGAAGGCCAGCGAAGCGGGGTCGGAGCCTTCGGGGGCGGTCAGCACGGGCACACCTGCGCGGTCTCCCCAGACCTGCAGCTGCTCGACAGCGGCGGCGCGGAAGGTGTCTCCGGCGGCGATGACGACCTTTTTGCCTGCGGCTTTGAACTGGCTGGCGAGCTTGCCGATGGTCGTGGTTTTGCCCGAGCCGTTCACGCCTACGACCAACACCACTTGTGGGCGCTTGGGGTAGATTGGCATTGGTTTGGCCACAGGGTCCATCACACGCGCGACTTCCTGCGCCAGCAGCTGTTTGATTTCCTGGGTCGAGAGTTTGCGGCCAAAGCGCCCCTCGGCCATGTTGGACGTAACGCGCAGGGCGGTGTCGACGCCCATGTCCGAGGCGATCAGAAGCTCTTCGAGCTGTTCCAGCATGTCGTCGTCCAGAGTGCGGCGGACGACGGTCTTGGATTCATTTCGACCGAAAAGGCGACCCATCAAACCCTTGGATTCTGGAATCTCTGGGGGTGGAGGCGCCGGTGTAGGATCAGTTGGGATCGGAGCAGGGGGCTCGGCCGGTTGCGGCGCGGGCGTGGGTTCCGGAACCTCGGGAACCGGTTGCGGTTCTGGCTCGGGGTCAGGGATCACGGGGTCAGGTGTGGTTTCCTCGCCGCCATCCTCGACAATCGCATCCAGCCCCTCTTCGAGGCGCGACGAGGATTTGAACAGCTTGTCCTTGAGCTTTGAGAAAAACGCCATTTTTGGTCTCCGCAGGTGTTCCCCTCACCTAATGCGGATTGAAGGCAGTTGCAAAGGGTCAGGTGAAGGTGATCAGAAACCCGGCCTGCGCCCCCCAATAGAGCGGCCAGACCAGATAGGGCGTAAGCTTCAGGGCCGGGTGCTTGGCGGGCAGCAGAAACTTTTCAGTCGCAAGGGTCAGGTCCGAGGCGATGAAGGCCATAGCGGCGGGCAAGGCCCAGCGTATTACACCAGTATCAGGAAGGGACAGAACGGTTATGCCCATGCCTAGGATGATCGGGATATAGGCAAGGACGGGGATCCTGAGGTCACCGGCGCGTGGGGCGAGCAGAGTTGCCATTATGATGCCCAGTATGATCAGGGACCAGAAGATCGCGGGGTGATCGAAGATCAACGCAGTGTTGCTGAGGGGGTGGCTCAGGAACAGGGCGATATAGGCCAGATGGCCAGCCGCAAATGCACCGATGCCTGCCATGAATGTGCTGTCGGTTTCGCGTGACAGAAGGGCATCCCCGATGGCGCAGAGGGTGAGTGCGAGGATCAGAAGCCATGGTGCATTTGCCAGTAGGGCGATTCCGGCCAGCAGGGCGACCGACGCTGTTTTCAGCGTGCTGCGCAGGGCGCTGGCAGGGCGCGGGGTTAGTGGCAGGTAGGCCAGCGCGCAGGCCCCCGCGATCCAAAACAGAAGTGTCGTCATGGTGCATCCCCGATGTTTTTGAGGCAATCATCGCCATGATCACCGCGGTGCATCAAGGCGTGACGTTGAGTTATCTTGCCGATTTGGCAGAGCCGGAAAGGTTGAATGGTACTCGGGAGCAGCATCTGACAGACTGAAGACATGTTCAGAGCTATTATGATTCTGCTGACCTTCGTGGCGCATTCCGTTGCGGCGCAGTCGCCTCTGACTGCGACTGAGTTCGATGCGTATACCCGTGGGAAGACGTTGTTTTACGGGTTCGGTGGGCAAGCCTATGGGGTCGAGCGGTATCTTCCTAATCGTCGTGTGATCTGGTCATTTCTGGATGGCAAATGCATGGAAGGGGTCTGGTACGAGCAGGAAGATCAGATCTGCTTTATCTATGAGGATAAGCTGGCGCCGCAATGCTGGGTGTTCACGGAGTTCGGCGGCGGGCTGATCGCGCAATTCGAAGGTGATCCGACTGCGACGGAGCTGTACGAGGCTGAGGATATTGGCGAAGAGATGCTGTGCTACGGGCCGGAGGTCGGGGTCTGATGTCAAGCGTCGGGTGGCCTTAGCTCTTCGTAGCCAATCATGACATGTCTTTTATATGCAGGTCTTTCGGTTAACGTGTCGTAGTATCTGCTAAGATGCGGGAGCGTCGCGCGGTTTATTTCGATATCGTAGTAGCGGTAGAGCACGTGGCCGAATTGGATATCGGCCAATGTGAACGTATCGCCCGCCAGATAGGGTGAGTCGGCAAGCAGAGTATCCGCTATGGTGAGCTTGAACTCCAGATCGATGACAGCCTGTCGGATTGTCTGATCGTCCCGCTGTTTTGCAGGGGTGCGAACCACTTGCCAGAATACCGGGACGGTAAACGCCATTGCGACGTTTAGTTTTGCCCATTCCGCCCATTTGTCGATCTGTGCGCGCTGAATGGGATCTGATGGCCAGAAAGTTTCGTTCCCATATCTGGTAGCAAGATACCGCAGGATGGCACCGGTCTCCCAGAGCGGTGCGCCGTCACCATCTGTTAGAACCGGAATGGTTCGGTTTGGGTTCAGGGCCTGAAACGCCGCGCTGTCCAATCCGCCAAAGCGATGACCCAGATCGTGGCGCTGGAACTCCAGATCGAGTTCACCGACACACCACATGAGCGCCTGAACATTGGATGATGTTTTACGGCCCCAGATCGTCAGCATGGATCAGAACAACGATCCCTGATCAGGCGGTGCCTGTTTGGGTTTTTTGGTCGATGCTTTGCCCTGTGTTCCGGTTTGGAGGCGACCATCGGCGAACTCGATCTCAAGTGCCGTGTGACCGGCGGCCTGTGCTTTGGTTGTGATGACTTCCCCGTCGGCGCGCACGACGGCGTAGCCACGCCCGAGCGTCGCCTTGTAGCTCAGCGTTTCGCGCAGGCGGTCGGTGGCCTCCATTTGCTGGCGTAGGCGGTCCAGTCGCGTGGATTGCGCGGCGTTCAGGCGATCGCTCAGTCGGTTGAGGGTATCGCGCCGTGTTTCCAGCTCGCGCTGGATCGGGCGCAGAGACAAGCGCGAAGACAGATTGCGCCAGCGGTCTCGGCGGGTTTCGACGAAACTGCGCAGGGTCGAGGGGCGCAGACGGGCCGCGCTATCGAGCAGTTTGACGCGACGGTTCTGAACACCCCGGATCAGCGCGTTGGGCAGGCGTTCGGATATCTGGTCGAGCCTTTGGCGCGGGCTTTCCAGCAGCGTATCGGGGCGGGGCAGGGCTCGAGACAGGTCGCGAAGACGCTGGCTGCGGCGTTGCACGGCATCTGTGGAGGCGCGCGAAAGGCGGGCGCCTTGTTCTCCGGTCCACGCCAGCAGTTCCATGCGGACCGGTACGGCAAGTTCGGCAGCGGCGGTTGGCGTGGGCGCGCGGCGGTCCGAGACATAGTCGATCAGGGTGGTGTCGGTCTCGTGCCCCACGGCCGAGATCAACGGGATTTCTGACGCTGCAGTCGCGCGCGCGACGCTTTCTTCGTTGAAGCCCCAGAGGTCCTCGATTGATCCGCCCCCGCGCGCGACGATAATCAGGTCTGGTCGCGGGAGGGCCCCGCCCGGTGTGAGTTGATTGAAGCCTTCGATGGCGCGGGTCACTTCAGGGGCGCAGTTTGCCCCCTGAACCGCGACGGGCCAGATCAGAACTTTGCGCGGGAAACGATCGCGCAGCCGATGCAAGATGTCTCGGATCACCGCACCGGAGGGCGAAGTGACGACGCCGATGATTTGCGGCAGGTAGGGCAGCGGTTTCTTGCGTTCGGGCGCAAACAGGCCTTCGGCTTCGAGCTGTTTCTTGCGCTTTTCCAGCAATGCCATTAGTGCGCCTTGGCCGGCGACGGCAACCTCATCGACGTTCAGATTGTATTTCGACTGGGCTCCGAAAGCTGTGAGACGTCCGGTGACGACAACTTCAAGACCTTCCTCGGGAACAACCGACAAACCTGATATCTGCCCTTTCCACGTGGTGCAGGCCAGAACATTCCGGTCGTCCTTAATGTCGTAATAGAGATGCCCCGAGCGCGCCTTGAACACCCGCCCGACCTCGCCGCGTACACGGATTCGGCCAAACGTGCCTTCGAGCGTGCGCTTCACCTCACCCGAGATGTCCGAGACGGTGTATTCGGGGGTGTTTTGGCCCGGAAACGGGTCATCAAGCAGGTCGGACATTTCAGCGCCTTGTGTCAAATCTCTGCGCAGCTTAGAACGCCGCGCAGGCAAGGCCAAGCAGATCGGAGCGTTTCATGAATATCCTCATTCTCGGCAGCGGCGGGCGCGAACACAGCCTTGCCTGGGCGGTGATGCAGAACCCTAAATGTGATCGCCTGATTGTGGCGCCGGGCAACGCCGGGATCGCGCAGATCGCAGATTGTGCTGCGCTGGATATCGAAAATGGCGGGGCAGTGGTTAGCTTTGCCGAGGAAAACGCGATTGATTTCGTAATTGTCGGCCCTGAGGCTCCTTTGGCGACGGGGGTTGCTGATCGGTTGCGTGAAGCAGGCGTTCTGGTCTTTGGTCCGTCAGCCGAAGCGGCGCGGTTGGAGGCCTCAAAAAGTTTCACCAAGGAAATCTGTGACGCATCTGGCGCGCCGACAGCGGGTTATGCCCGGTTCACGGAAGCAGAACCAGCCAAGGCTTATATCCGCGCGCAGGGTGCCCCGATCGTGGTCAAGGCCGATGGTCTGGCTGCCGGGAAGGGCGTGATCGTTGCAATGGATGAGCAAACCGCGCTGGACGCCATTGATGACATGTTCGGCGGTGCCTTCGGTGGCGCGGGGGCTGAAGTTGTGATCGAAGAATTCATGGAGGGCGAGGAGGCTTCGCTTTTCGTTCTCTGTGATGGTGAGGATATCCTGTCGATTGGCACGGCTCAGGATCACAAGCGTGTGGGCGAGGGGGATACCGGACTGAACACCGGCGGCATGGGTGCGTATTCTCCGGCCCCGGTTTTGAGTGCCGAGATTGAGGCCCGTGCGATGGATCAGATCGTGCGCCCAACCGTGGCTGAGATGATGCGGCGGGGGACGCCATTTCAGGGTGTGCTTTATGCAGGGCTGATGATCAAGGATGGTCAGCCCAAGCTGGTGGAATACAACGTGCGTTTTGGCGATCCGGAATGTCAGGTATTGATGATGCGGCTGGGCGCGCAGGCGATGGATCTGATGCACGCTGCGGCCGAAGGGCGGCTGGGTAAGACGCGCGTGAACTGGGCCGAGGACCACGCGATCACCGTCGTGATGGCCGCAAAAGGATATCCCGGCACCTACGAGAAAGGCACTGCAATCAAGGGATTGGAGGACCTGCCCGAGGACAGCCGGAACATGGTCTTCCATGCGGGTACTAAGGTGGCTGAGGGGCAGGTTCAGGCAACAGGCGGTCGGGTTCTTAACGTGACCGCACGCGGGGAAACACTGCAAGAGGCGCGGGACCGGGCCTATGCGATGGTAGAAGGCGTGGATTGGCCCGAAGGCTTCTATCGCCGTGATATCGGTTGGCGCGCACTGTGATCTGCTTGCCGGGCTATGCCCGACTTCATTGATTGCGAGTAGGGGGCATTGCCCACTCGGCCTTTGGCCTCACCCCCAGGATATTTATGGCCAGATGAAAACGGGATCAGCACTTTAGCGCTGCGGTCAAGTCATCGCGTTTATTGAGCGGGCCGAGATCAGCGGTTTGCCAGCCGTTTTGGTATGAGACGCTGATGATGCGCGTCCAGTTCGCGTTTGCAACGATTAACTCTGGGGCACCGTCGCATTGACGTAGGCCGCCCGAGATAAAGTCCTCTCCGATTTTGTGATTGGTGAGGCTGGGGATCGACTGGATTTCGGTCAGGACGCCGTTTTCAAAGCGCCAGATGCGCAGGGTTTTAGCGAGGTGTGGGCGGTCGACATAGGCGATCTCGATATTGCCGTCACCATCGAGGTCGGCGGCACCGATAGGGGCAAGCCAGCGATTCCGGGTTCCGATATAGGGGGTGGCGGCGATCAGACCGCCGCCGTTGTAGATTGCGAGCCGGGCACCTTTGTCACGATGGCTTTCAACCACAAGCGCTTCGCGACGGCCGTCATTGTCTATGTCGACAAGACGCGGCCTAATATCTTCAAAGACCCGTTCCATGGGCAGGCGGATTGTGTATCGCGCCGAATTGGGTGCGTATTGCAATACAAGCGCGCCGTATTCGATCTGATCACCGAGCACGCCGTGCGGGTATCGAGCGGTGGGTTCGGCGTATTCCGCCGATTCCAATGGCTCATACTGCCATGGTTGCTGTGACTGAGCTTTGATCGGACAAATCCCCAGCGCGATTGCTAGGGCCATGACCGACCAGGAAGGCATCAGATTTGTTTTTCGGGCATCTGGACAACCAGCCCGTCCAGCGCATCGGTGACCTTGATCTGGCAGGTCAGGCGCGAGCGCTCAGTGTCGGGCTCATAGGCAAAGTCCAGCATGTCTTCTTCCATGTCGTCCTTGGCTGGGATTTTCTCGACCCAGTCAGGGTGAACATAGACATGGCAGGTCGAGCAGGCGCAGGCGCCACCGCAATCGGCCTCAATGCCGGGAATATTGTTGTCACGGGCCCCTTCCATGACTGTCAGTCCGTTGGCGACCTCGACTGTATGTTCGGTACCGCCATGCTCGACATAGGTGATCTTTGCCATTGCGTGCGTCTTCCTTTTTCGGTTGTCGAATTCTTCCTTAGTGAAGCGAGTTAAGTCTTTCCAGTGGGAATTGCGACTCTGCATGTCGAGCGTGGAGATTCGCTACATTTATTCCGGTTTCTGTCAGAGATACGAGATTTCGAAGCACAGCAAATTCAGGACTGTGAACAGGACGCAAATTTAGTGGACAATCCAGAAGCGGGTGAAGAGGAGCATGTAGCCGCAAATCTCCAAGGAGCGTTGGAAGTGGCGGTGCGGATTGGCGCTCAAAACTGCCGTTGGGATGAAGACGGCTTAGGTGTTATAGAACTTCGAATGCGCTAAACCCTTTTTGCGGCGCTGAGCCAATATTGGTCCACTAGCGCAGCTGGCGCGTATCTTTTGTACTACCACTCACGGCGGCCCGCGTTGTCGGCCCATACCTTTACTCATCGGCAGCGCGGGTTCCAGATACGCCCATGCGTTTCCCGTGAGCTCTAGTAATATAGGTAATGGGAGTAGAAAAATGACTAATATATCGAATGTTAAATCGACGTGGGATTCAGTAATGAATGAAACTAAGAATCCTTTGAAAAATCAGTCCCTTCCCACTGCCCATTTGCTTATGCAAATGCTGGCCTGGATGTGGAGCGCTATCTTTTCGCTCATGGTAGGCAGCTATTTTGTTTTTGGCCTAACGGCTGCAGCTCACACAATGCTAATAGCCGGTCTTTTCATAACTTTGCTGGTGTTCCAAAAGTCTGAAGCAGCTAGTCCTGATCTACAGTAAACCGCAAGGCTCATGACATACCCGGATTGGGGGCAACTTAGTGGCGTTTTGTGCTGTCAACAGAAAGGCGCAAAACTTCCTTCTTCGTTCTGAGCTCTTTTTGCCAGACGATTTAGGCAGCCTTTGGTTTCAAAGCGGCCGCAGTCAACAAACCTTATCGTTTGAACAAAAAGCCCTGAGCTGACCTGCCCCGATGATCCCCACGCAGCTCGGCATGCAGCGCGCGACCGGCCTGAACGCCGGGGCGGGCGCTCATCATCTCCAGCCAGCGTGTGAAGTGCGGTTTGTCCTCCAGTACCTGCTGCTGACCCTCCCACAAGCTCGCCCAGCCCCAGATCGACATGTCGGCGATCGAGTAGAAATCGCCCGCAACAAATTCATTTTCGGCCAGACGCCTGTCCAGAACGCCGTATAGACGCCCGACCTCAATGCGGTAACGATCTTTTGGATAGGGTAGGTCCTGCGGTGGGTCCAGTTGAGGGGCGTATTTCAGGAAGTGATGCGCCTGTCCGGCCATGGGGCCGACGCCACCCATTTGCCACATCAGCCATTCTTCGACGGCGATCCGGTCACGCTCGGTTTTGCCGTAGAACCGCCCAGTCTTGCGGGCGAGATACATCAGGATTGCACCGCTTTCAAAGACGGATACCGGTGCACCGTCAGGGCCGTCCGGGTCGACGATAGCAGGCATTCGGTTGTTGGGTGAGATCTTCAGGAATTCGGGGTCGAACTGGTCGCCTTTGCCGATGTTGATCAGGTGGGTTTTGTAGGGCAGTTCCATCTCTTCCAGCGCGATGGACACCTTCCAGCCGTTGGGCGTGGGCCAGAAATACAGATCGATCATGGGGCCTCCTCAGGTTGAAGCGATGATGAAGCTTTTTGAGCAAACGGCAAGAGCGCGCTCGGGCCATTTACGAAAGCGTGACCCGAAGCGGGACGGGCTTGACGAGGCCTGGGACGGGGCGTAAACGCATGCCTACCACGTGGCGATTTGTTACCGGATTGCGGGCCACGCTAAACAACACCGCTAAAAGGTCAGGATGAAAGACCCCTTTCGCTTGGCCGCGTCTGGGGTTTTTTGTTTGCCTCCCAAGCGGGGCTGAAAGGAATGAGATGAGCGAGAGCTGGAACAAACGCACCCAAGCCGTCCATGGCGGCATCCGTCGCAGTCAGTACAATGAGGTTTCCGAGGCGATCTTTCTGACCCAAGGGTTTGTCTACGATAACGCTGAGCAGGCCGAGGCCCGATTTATCGAAAGCGGCCCGGATGAGTTCATCTATGCCCGCTACGGCAACCCCACTGTTTCGATGTTCGAGCAACGTATAGCGGCTTTGGAAGGCGGCGAAGATGCGTTTGCCACCGCCTCGGGCATGGCGGCTGTGAACGGTGCGCTGACTTCGATGTTGAAAGCTGGCGACCATGTGGTTTCAGCCAAAGCTCTGTTTGGGTCCTGCCTGTATATCCTTGAAAACATCCTGACACGGTTTGGTGTTGAGGTGACGTTTGTGGACGGTACCGATCTGGCCGCATGGGAGGCCGCGCTCAGACCTGACACCAAGGCGGTATTCTTCGAATCCATGTCGAACCCGACGCTTGAGGTGATCGATATCGCCGGTGTGTCGAAACTGGCCCACGCGGTTGGTGCCGTTGTAATCGTAGACAACGTATTCTCGACGCCGGTGTTCTCGCGTGCGATTGAGCAGGGCGCGGATGTGGTTGTCTATTCGGCAACCAAGCATATTGACGGGCAGGGCCGCGCGCTGGGCGGTGTGATCATCGGCACCAAGGATTTCATCCGTGGCACGGTCGAACCCTACATGAAACACACCGGCGGTGCACTTAGTCCGTTTAACGCCTGGATCATGGTCAAAGGTCTTGAAACCATGGCGCTGCGCGTGAATGCGCAGGCAGACAGCGCCCAGAAGATTGCTGAGGCGCTTGAAGGGCATCCCGCACTAGAGAGGACACTGTTCCCCGGCCTTAAGACGCACCCGCAGAACGCATTGGTGCAGGATCAGTTGGGCGGCAAAGGCGGCACGGTTCTATCGCTGGATATCAAGGGCGGCAAAGCCGCAGCGTTTGCGTTCCTGAATGCGCTCACGATCCCGGTGATCTCGAACAATTTGGGTGACGCCAAGTCGATCGCGACGCACCCGGCCACCACCACGCATCAGCGCCTGAGCGAAGAACAACGCGATGAGTTGGGAATTACGCCGGGCCTGATCCGCCTGTCGGTCGGGCTTGAGGATGCCGGGGATCTGCTGGCGGATATCCAGCGCGCGCTGGAGGTATCTCAGGGCTAGCGCCGCGCCGGGAATTCATGGTCAGGCGGGTGTGAACCGCCTGATCCGGCGCTTTTGGTTGTAATGTGACGATTTCTCGCCTCGAATTTCGATCCGGGCTGCTATCCCGCGCGTATCGTTCAGGACTGGTAATTAAACCTCGGTGGTATATAACCGTCGGCCTAGCAAGGGATCCGTGCCAATGAACATTCATCCGCGCGACATCAACGAGACACCCGATCACGATCAGGCCGCCGCAGCGCTAAAGGTACTGCGGGAATGGGCGAAATCGGCCTCGGCGGCCGAAATCAGCCAGCTTGATCCGGCGGTGGCGCAGCTTGTTCCGGGGCTATCTCAGGCGGAATATCCTGCTTTGTCGCGCGACTATCCCGAAAGCTTTGAGGCAGATGTAGACTACAGGGCCACCTTGCCCGATTTGCAGAACGGGCCGTCCAGCCTGATCCGGGGGTCGAAGCAGCAGATCCAGCATGTCGGCATCTCGAATTTTCGCCTGCCGATCCGGTTCCACCGCAAAAGCGGCGCCGAGCTGACACTTGAGACCTCGGTCACGGGATCTGTCAGCCTTGAGGCCGAAAAGAAGGGCATCAACATGTCCCGGATCATGCGGTCTTTCTACAAGCACGCCGAGCGCACCTTTAGTTTTGAGGTGATGGAGGCAGCGCTGAACGACTATCTGTCCGATCTGGACAGTTTGGATGCGCGGATTCAGATGCGGTTTTCCTATCCCGACCGGATCGAGAGCCTGCGTTCGGGATTGTCCGGTTACCAGTATTACGACATCGCGCTGGAACTGGTTGATCGGGGCGGAGAGCGTCTAAAGATCATGCATCTCGACTATGTCTATTCGTCCACATGCCCCTGTTCACTGGAACTTAGCGAACACGCACGCGCCACACGTGGGCAGTTGGCAACGCCGCACTCGCAGCGCTCGGTCGCGCGGATTTCGGTCGTGGTTGATTGCAACGCCGATTGCCTGTGGTTCGAGGACCTGATCGCGCTCTGCCGTCGCGCGGTGCCGACCGAAACGCAGGTGATGGTCAAGCGCGAAGATGAACAGGCCTTTGCTGAGCTGAATGCGGCCAATCCCATTTTCGTCGAAGATGCGGCGCGTCTGTTCTGCGCCGAGTTGCAGGCCGATCATCACGTCGGCGATTTCCGCGTGATTGCCAGCCATCAGGAAAGCCTGCACAGCCATGATGCGGTATCGATTCTGACCGAAGGTCCAACCTTCGAAACGGCCAGCCTGGACCCGCGTTTGTTCACGACGATGTTTCATGTGGGCTGATTGACCCCAGGGAAGCTGCTGGAAAAACAATCAAAAATCCCGCATGGGCGCTTTTTTGCCGCAACGCAGCAAATAATGCTGCATCTGCACCTCAATTTGCGATAGGTTGCCCCTGAGTGCAGCTGCTGCACCTCCGCAAAATCCGGATGGTGCAGCCCGAAAGGAAGCCGGGACGTGCAACGCCTTGGACCGCCAACCTGCAAATCCGCCCGGACGATTGGGGCGGGTGGGGTCTTTTACTCATTTTCCCGCTGCCTCGGTTTTATCAGGAGAGACATGCAATGAATCCGATTACTCAACCGCTTGAGTTTCAGGCAGCGGCCATCCGGATGGCCGGTTACGCAATGGCCAGTCAGATTGAGATCATGCAGATCATGACCCGCGCGGCTTTTGATCTGCCGATGACATCTCTGCACGGACTGAAGACAGTCGAGGAACCCGCACCGGTTGCCCGCAAAGCGGCGACACCAGCAACACGAAAGCCAGTCAGGCCGGCTGCTAAAACCAAGGTTGCAGCAAAGCATAAAGCCGAGCCGAAAACCAAAGCGGCACCTAAGCCAAAGGCGGCGGCTAAGTCTGCGGTGGTACCCGTGCCGAAAGCGGCGGCTCCTAAGGTTGCGGCCGCTGCTCCTATGGCGACCCCTGCGGCCAAACCGGCTGTGAAAGCAGCACCGGCCAAGTCCAAGGTGCCTGCGAAACCCGCCTCGAAAGCGGCCAAGCCAGTATCAATGGCGGCCAAGCCGGTTGCGGAGTTCAAATCCTCCGCACAGGCCAAGGCACAACCGGTTGCGGCAGCGCCGAAAGCAACGGCAAACACGGCAAAAGCTGCGCCTAAGGCACCTGCGGCAGCTAAGCCTGCCCCCGCAAAACCCGCCCCGGCAAAAGCTGCGCCTCAGGCCACTGTGGCTCCGAAACCTGCCGCTGCAAAGCCTGCGCCGCAGAAACCCGCAGCTGCATCGGCTGAGCAGGTCAAACCAACACCGCGCCGTGCTCGCGCCCCGTCGAAGCCACCCGCGATGCCGGGCTCTGAGGCAAAATCCGACAGTTAACGCCGCCCATCTGCTTGACACCGTCGGGTTGGCGCGCCAACGCTGCCCGTCATGATGGATCTTCGCCCGGTCGGATATGTGATTGGCCTGCTGGTCGCCATTCTAGGGGCGACCATGCTGCTGCCCATGCTTGTCGACATGATCGAGGGGCGGGGCGAGTGGCATGTTTTCTTTGAAAGCGCGGTCATCACGCTGTTGACTGGCAGTGTTCTTGCGATGAGTTGTTCGAACGGGGTGGGGGAAGGTCTGACCATCCGTCAGACCTTTTTGTTGACATCGGGTGTCTGGGTCGCACTGCCGGTTTTTGGCGCCATACCCTTTGTGTTCGGCGAGACCGAGCTCCGCTTTGTTGATGCTTATTTCGAGGCGATGTCGGGGCTGACCACCACCGGGTCGACTGTGATCTCGGGGCTGGATGATCTGCCACGTGGCCTGTTGTTGTGGCGGGGGGTCCTGCAATGGCTTGGTGGCATTGGCATCATCGTTGTCGCAATGGTGTTCCTGCCCGAACTGCGCGTAGGCGGAATGCAGATCTTCCGCTCGGAAGGATTTGAAACTATGGGGAAGATCCTTCCTCGTGCGCAAGAAATTGCAGGTCAGATTTCCTTGATATATGTCGTTCTCACAGCGGTCTGCATCCTCGTATATGCCGGTCTTGGGATGAGTTTCTTTGACGCTCTGGTCCATGCGCTGACCACGATTTCCACCGGCGGGTTCTCCAACTATGATGCATCATTCGGGACTTTTTCGGGACCTGCTGAATACGCCGCCGCCGTTTTCATGATCCTCGCGGCCTTGCCATTCGTACGCTATGTCCAATTTGCCAACGGCAATACGAGTTCGCTTTGGCAAGACAGTCAGATCAGGGCATTTCTGGCAACGATTGCGGTTCTTGTGGTTCTCATGTCGATATTCCTGACATCGGTCTTTCCACACCATTGGGAACAAGCGTTCCGCGAGTCGCTGTTCAATATCACTTCGATCATCTCGGGTACCGGCTATGCCAGCGTTGATTATATGGGCTGGGGCAGCTTCCCGATCATGCTGTTCTTCCTGATCGGCCTAATTGGCGGTTGTGCGGGTTCTACCGCATGTTCGATCAAGGTGTTCCGCTATCAGTTGCTGTTTGCCTCGATCAAAACGCAGATCAGCCGCATCCGGTCTCCGCATGGTGTGTTCGTGCCGCGATATGACGGGCGACCCATCGGGCGTGATGTTCTGACCTCGGTCATGAGCTATTTTATGTTCTTCGCACTTTCGATGGGGGTGCTGTCCTGGGCTCTGGCACTGACTGGACTGGACTTTATCACCTCGGTTTCGGGTGCCGCAACTGCACTGGCCAATGTGGGTCCTGGGTTGGGCGATCAGATCGGCCCTGCAGGAAACTTTGCCGGGCTCAACGACAGCGCGAAATGGATGCTGATTGTAGGTATGTTGGTTGGGCGGCTAGAACTGCTTGCCGTTTACGCAATATTTACTGTTCAATTCTGGAGAGACTAATGAAGCGACCGCTTGGTGCGCAGATATCGCACATGTTGAAAGATCGCGGCGTTGATGTGATTTTTGGAATTCCCGGCGTTCATAATCAAGAAATGTACCGTGGTATCGAAGAAGCTGGCATAACGCATGTACTGGCGCGCCACGAACAAGGCGCTGGGTTCATGGCTGATGGATACGCGCGCGCCTCTGGCAAGCCTGGTGTGGCTTATGTGATCACCGGTCCTGGCCTGTGCAACATCATGACGCCAATGGGCCAGGCCTATTCGGATTCAGTTCCAATGCTGGTGTTGTCCTCTTGCCTTGACGATGTTCAGTCACGGCGTGGACAGTTGCACCAGATGAAAGATCAACGCGGCGCAGCGGACACCGTGGCAGACTGGTCCTGCCAGGCAGACGATGCTCAGGCAGCATATCTGTTGGTTGAACGAGCGTTCGAAGATTTTGAGTTGTCGCGACCACGGCCCAAGCATATCCAGATCCCAATTGCTCAGCTGGAAGCTGAAGCTGAGCCGGCACCATTCCCGAACCAACCCGCCTTGCGTACCAAGGCGTTGCCGCCTGATGTCGCTCCTGTTTTGTCTTTGCTCAATATTGCGCAGCGGCCATTGTTCATTCTAGGCGGTGGTAGCCGCTCCAACCTGTGGCGGCAGATTCTGACGGAGCTAGGTGCTGCCTGTTTCACCACATTTGCCGGACGAGGGCTTGTTGGGGCCAACTATCCGCTGGATTTCGGATCGATGTTGCCTCGTCCGGGCAGCGCCGAGGTGATCGCCTCGGCCGATCTTGTTGTTGTTGTCGGGGCAGAGCTGGGAGAGGTTGATTTGTGGCGTGATCGATTGGGCCATTCCGCCCAGCTGGTACGCGTTGATCTCGACCCCGAAGTGTTGTCCGACCACCATAGGGCGACAGTCAAGATTCAGGCTGATGGCGAAAGCTTCGCATATGCGTTGTGGCAATCCGTCGAAAAGGTTCAACCGGCAGGCGGATGGTCCCAGGATGAAGTAAGTGAGGCACGCGCGCGCTGGCGTGCGGAAATCAACGCCGAACTACCGGGCATCGTTCAGGTGTCCGACGCGCTGCGCGAGGCGATGCCGGTCGAGACGATGATCTATTCGGATATGACGCAGTTCGCTTATGTCTCGAAAGAGATCTGGGACATGCATTATCCTTATCACTGGCATCACCCAACTGGGTTCGGCACACTGGGATATGCTCTGCCCGCAGGCATCGGTGGTGCCATGGCGCGACGTGGAAAACCCACAGCGGTGATCGCGGGCGACTATGGTTTCCACTACACGATGCAAGAGCTTGGCGTCGCAGTGGAGTTGGGCCTGCCTCTGCCCATTATTCTGTGGGACAATGGCAAGCTGAAAGCGATCGAAGATTGCATGGTGCGCAGTCAGATCGCGCCCAACGCGGTGATCGCGCGCAATCCGGATTTCTGCAAACTGGCCGAGGCCTTTGGGGCCCGATCGGCAGAACCGGGCAATCTGGATGAGATGCAGGCGGCAGTTCGCCAGGCGTTTACTGCTAACGGCCCAACTCTGATCAGAATTACGCCGGAAATTCTGTGAGGCATGAAAAAAGGCGCTGCACCTCGGTCCAGCGCCTTTTCAGTGATGTCAGATATTCAGTCCCAGCAATGAACTAATACAGTCATTCCACTGGCCCGGCGGCTTAGCTCGTTTGGTGAGATCTGGGTCGAGTTTTGTGCGGTTTGGCCGGAAACACCCGCCTTGTTCAGGACTTCTGTCAGGCGATCGACATTTGCCGCAAGGCTAACCGAGTCGGGCAGGGTGCGTCCCTCAGATGGGGTGGGTAGCAGCATGCCGACCACGTTGCCGCTGTCATCAAAGACCGGCCCGCCCGCATCCCCGGGCTGCGCGGCCAGCGCTAAACGTTTGACGCCATCTTCGCCGTTCAAGCCGCGAAGATCGGCGATCTCGCCAAAGGTCAGGGTGGGGGCACCCAAAGCGCCTTCGTAAGAAAAGCCCGAAACGGCGACCTGAGACTGAATACGGGGTTGGTCTGATTGGAATTCGGCGACGCTGATTGGGGCCAGTGTCTGGCTGGGGCGCAAAACGGAAACGCCAAGATCAGCGTCTTGCCATGCGACCTGAACCTCCTGGCCACCGTCCAGAGTAATGCGGTTACAGCTGTCGGAAGCCTCCGAAACAGTCAGGACTGTCCCGTTGTTATCGGCGTAGAAGCCGGATCGCGACAGTCGCGGTTTGCGGACCTGAAGACCGGAGACCAGATCAATGCGTTGTTCGGCCTCCGCCCCGGCACTGGCATCGAGCACCGCATCCGTTGGGGTGAAGCTAGCACGCATTGAGGCCAGAACGCGGGCGCGTCGCGCTTCATCGCCTTCAGGCCAAACCAGAGTGAATCCCTTGATCTTCCCGTCCTTCAAGGCCGCCTGAGTGTACGAGGTTATTCCCTGGCTGCGCCCCTCTATCGTAAAACTGTTACCGCGTAAGGCGCGTTCGCCATCAAGCGGAACAATCTCAAGCGATTGCATCACTTGATACAGCGCCCGAAGGGTGGCGGGTGAACCTTCCTGGCTGATCAACAGCGCTTGGGCGTCCAAATCCGAGGCGGGTTTAAAATGCGCAAAGGGGGCTTCATAGCGGTCAAATGCTAACACGCCCAGAGGCATGTCCAACTCGATCCCGGCTTGAACGTCGGAATATCGCGCCATGCCGACGCTGATCAGCGGTGCGTTGTAGTCGTCCATCAGCGTCTTGCGCTGCAATGTTGTCAGAACGCCAGTTGCCTCAAACCCGTTGAAGCTTTGCCAATCGCTCATCGAGCGACGGGTACCCTGACCAAACGCACCGTCGATGGTCGAGTTGTAGAACCCGGCCGCCTGCAGCGCAGTCTGCAGGTCCTTGCGTTCCTGAGCCGTCAGCAGGCGTTCACCCTGCAGGGCTCCCGAACGCGTTTCGTCTGCGTCCTGCAAGCTCAAACCAATCGCTGGCTGTTCTGGTTGCTGTTCCGGCTGTACGGGTGCGTTGATCACACCCCGTTCAAGAATGTTGGCTCCAACAGGCCAGAACTGCTGAGCCAGCGCATTGGAAAAAGCGATGAAACTGTCTGACGGTATCTGGCGTTCAGCTCGGTAGACCCGCAATACCTGTTCGGCGTCATCGCGAATATATGGCCCGATTACAATGGCATACCAGCCCGAGTTCAGGCGAAACCCGTTCACATCTGGCAGGGCGTTTGCGTAAGCCTGAGCACGCTCCTGCGCTTCGCGAAGCGAGGGCTGTGCCTCAATCTGGATCCAAACGCCGGCGTCTTGTTGGGCGAAAGCGGCGCGAAGACCGAAGAAGAGAAAGAATGTAATTACCGTAAATACGCGTGTCATTGTCTGCCCGTTTTATGCAGTGTTTTCACTTTGCCGCAGAGTACGCGGAATCGCGACCCGATGGCCATGCCCGGAATACGGGGAATTCTGGGTGTGGCTGCTCAGCGACAGCCAGTGCCGTTTGGCCCGTTGACGCCCATTGGTGGCTTGCATAGGAAGGGCCAAACCCACTGAAACAGGGCGCAAATGGCGTCCAAGGGAAATGTCATGACCGAACCCAAAAGCGCTCCTCGTTCATTTCAGGAGATTATCCTGCGGCTTCAGACCTATTGGGCGTCGAAAGGCTGTGCGATCCTGCAGCCCTATGACATGGAGGTTGGCGCGGGTACGTTCCATCCGGCAACCACCCTGCGTGCTTTGGGGTCCAAGGCTTGGGCCGCGGCCTACGTTCAGCCCTCACGCCGCCCGACGGACGGGCGCTATGGCGAAAACCCAAACCGGTTGCAGCATTACTATCAGTATCAGGTGCTGATCAAACCCAGCCCGCCGGATCTGCAAGAGCTGTATCTGGGCAGCCTTGAGGCGATCGGCATCGACATGGACCTGCATGATATCAGGTTTGTCGAGGATGACTGGGAAAGCCCTACGCTAGGTGCGTGGGGACTGGGTTGGGAAGTTTGGTGTGATGGCATGGAAGTCAGCCAGTTCACCTATTTCCAGCAGGTCGGGGGCCACGACTGCACGCCGGTTTCGGGCGAGTTGACCTATGGGCTGGAGCGTCTGGCGATGTATGTACTGGGCATCGATCACGTGATGGATATGCCGTTCAACGATCCGCAATCACCCAACCCGCTATCTTATGGCGACATCTTCAAGCAGACCGAAGAGGAATACGCCCGCTGGAACTTTGATGTGGCCAATACCGAGGTCCTGCTGCGCCACTTCGAAGAGGCCGAGGCCGAATGCGCGTCCATTCTGGCGCAGGAACATGATGACCCGAAGACGGGCAAGCGCATCATCATGGCGCATCCTGCATACGATCAGTGCATCAAGGCCAGCCACATCTTCAATCTGCTTGACGCGCGAGGCGTGATCTCGGTGACCGAACGGCAGGCCTATATCGGTCGCGTTCGCGCTTTGGCCAAGCAATGCGCCGATGCGTTCGTGCAGACCGAGGCCGCCGGGTTCGAGGTTTGATGCAGCGTCTAGGCCAGACCGGGCAACAACGCCTTCAGGCCGTCTGCGATCATGCTGATTGCGATGGCCGCAAGGATCATGCCCATGAAGCGGCTCATGATCACACGGGCATTGTCCGACAGCCGCTTGGCCAGCGCCGAGGCGTTCCAGAACGTGCCCAGCAGCAAAGCGACCACAAACAGAAATACGCCTGCATAGACAATGGCTTCGACCGGCGTCTTGATATGATGCGTGTAGAGGATCATGGTCGTGATCGTGCCGGGGCCGACCAGTATCGGAAAGGCCAAGGGATAAAAGGCAACCGTTTCGGGGGCCGGGTAGGATTTCTTTTCTCCGTCGGTCCCGTGGTGCGAGCTGCTTTCGTTTCCGTTCAGCATGTTCAGCCCGATCATCAGGACGACAAGGCCACCGGCGACACGCAGGTCATCGACGCTGATGCCGAACAGCCCAAGCACCTGACTGCCAATCGCAGCGAAGGCTCCACCAAGGATCAAGCAGTAGAGCGCGGTTTTCACAGCCACTTTGCGTTGATCCGAAACGGGCAGGTCTTGCGTAACACTCAGGAACACAGGCAGGTTGGTAATCGGATTCATGATCGCGAACAGCGCGCCGAAAAATCCGACGGCAAGGGTGGTTTCCATGCGTGTAGCCTCGTTTCTGCTCGTACTGATTTGAAACCTGTCCTATTTTCTGTGAACTTGAAAGAGGCGGCGTAAACGATGACTGGAAAACTGCTTGCGCTGATTCTTGTGATTTCTGCCGTTCTGGCAGGGGCAGGGATGTATTATCTGCAGGTCTATGGGTTCTATTATGAGGTCGAGCCGCGCCCGGGCCAGGATGTGGTATTGCTGGCACGAGGGGCGGAGGCTCCCGAACCCATCGCATATACTGGTTTCAAGGCCATTGACGCCGACAGCTCTCCGATCCGGTATAGGGCCTGTTTCGAAACTGAGATGATGCCGGATCAGATGGTGGATTTCATCCCTGTCGAGAACCCCGAGCCATTGACTGCGCCGGGATGGTTTGACTGCTACGACGCGGTTGCGCTTGCCGATGCGTTGAAAACAGGGCAGGCGCAGGCCTTCATGGGCGCCAAGAACATCCATTATGGAGTCGATCGGATCGTCGCCATTACACAGGATGGTAAAGGCTACATCTGGCACGCACTAAACAATTGCGGTGAAAAGGCCTATGACGGCACGGTCGTGGGCGAGGAATGCCCACCCAGACCCGAGGGTTGACGCAGATGGGTACGGTTGTTGAAATTCCGGAGTTCCTGACCGCAACGCTGGGCTTTGCGGTTTACCTGTTGGGGGCCGAGATTAACGCCCGCGTTGCGCCCTTGCGCAGCTTCAACATCCCCGAGCCGGTGACCGGGGGCCTTTTGGCCTCGCTGGTGGTGTTGGCTCTGTATCTTGGATTTGGCATTGAGCTGTCATTTGGCTTGACCGCGCGCGATTTCCTACTGGTTCTGTTCTTTGCCGGGATTGGCCTGAACGCCCGCCTGTCCGATCTGATAGCAGGCGGTAAGCCATTGCTATTACTTCTTATTTTGACGCTTCTAACCATCGTTGCGCAAAATGTGATCGGCGCTGCGGGGGCCGTGATGTTCGGATATCCGGCGCAAGCCGGGGTACTGTTCGGGTCTGCTGCGCTGATCGGGGGGCACGGGACCGCGATCGCCTGGGCTCCCGAAGTTGCGGACGCCACTGGTTTGAGTGGCGCAACCGAGTTGGGGGTTGCAGTGGCCACATTGGGCCTGGTGCTGGCCGCCTTGGTCGGTGGGCCGATTGCGCGACTGCTGATCGAAGGGCGCAAGCTCAGCCCCGAACGACCGGGGGAAGAGCATACGGTGGGCCTGCCCAATGAGGTCGACCCGAAGTCCGAGATTGATCATCTGACAATCATGCGCGTGCTTCTGCACCTAAACCTTGCGATCATCTCGGGTTACATCCTGAGTGAGGCGATCACCGCCGCCGGGCTAAAGTTGCCCTTGTTCGTGCCCTGCCTGATCATGGGCATTGTCATTGCAAACCTGCGCTCCGCGCTTGCTCCGAATGCACCGCCGGTGTCGCGTACGCCCTCGCTGGCGCTGATCTCGGAATTTGCGCTGGGGGCGTTTCTGGCGATGTCACTGATGAGCCTGCAACTGTGGACCATCGCTGAGCTGGGCCTTGCGATCGCGGTGATCATGACCGCTCAGACGCTGTTTGCAGTCGTGTTCGTGATGTGGGCACTGTTCCCGCTGATGGGATCAAATTACCGCGCCGCCGTTCTGGCCGCCGGGTTCGGAGGGTTCGCATTGGGTGCGACCCCGACCGCTATCGCGAATATGACCGCCGTAACCAAGCGATATGGCCCGTCGCCTATTGCCTTTATCGTGCTGCCCCTTGTATCCGCATTCTTTGTGGATATCGCCAATGCCATCGTCATCCAGACGATTGTCAATTTCTAAGGACCGACTATGCCCGACCTGCTGATCGAACTGTTCTCCGAAGAGATCCCCGCGCGGATGCAAGCCCGCGCCGGTGAGGATCTAATAAAGCGGATCACGGACGGTTTGGTCGAGGCTGGTTTGACCTATGCCTCTGCCGCTGCACTGACGACGCCGCGTCGCCTGACGCTGGCTATCGAGGGCCTGCTTGCGGAAAGCCCTACGATCCGCGAAGAGCGCAAAGGCCCCAAGGTCGGCGCGCCTGACAAAGCCATTGAAGGTTTTCTGCGCGGCGCTGGTCTGACCCGAGATCAGTTGGAAGAGCGCGACACGCCCAAAGGCGCAGTCTATTTCGCCACCATCGAAAAGGCGGGCCGCCCGGCCGCTGAAATCATCGCCGAGGTGCTGGAAGCTACAATTCGAAACTTCCCATGGCCCAAATCGATGCGTTGGGGGGCCGGATCGATGCGGTGGGTACGGCCTTTGCACTCGATCCTGTGTATCCTGACAGATGAGGCAGGCGCGCAGGTCGTGCCGCTTGAGGTCGAAGGGATCACGTCCGGTGATACGACTGAGGGCCACCGTTTCATGGCTTCGAACCGGTTTTCTGTTACATCCTTCGAGGATTACGCCGCCAAGCTGAAGCGCGCCTTTGTGGTTCTGTCGCCCGAGGAACGTGTCGAGCATATCTGGAACGACGCCCAGAACATGGCCTTTGCCGCCGGTCTGGAAGTGGTCGATGACAAGGGTCTGCTGGCCGAGGTGGCCGGTCTGGTCGAATGGCCCGTTGTACTGATGGGGCAGATTGATGAGGAGTTTCTTGATCTGCCACCCGAGGTGCTGCAGACCTCGATGAAGGAACACCAGAAGTTCTTTTCCGTGAAGAACCCCAAGACGGGGCGGATCGAACGGTTTATCACCGTTGCCAACCGCGAAACCGCCGACAATGGTGCGACCATTCTGGCAGGGAACCAGAAGGTGCTGTCGGCGCGTCTGGCCGATGCGAAATTCTTTTGGGAGAACGATCTGCGCGTTGCCAAGTCGGACATCGCCCAATGGACCCGCGCGCTGGAGAATGTGACCTTCCAAAACAAGCTGGGTACACAGGCCGAGCGGATCGACCGCATCGCCGCACTGGCCCGCGAACTGGCTCCGGTGGTCGGGGCGGATGCCGATCAGGCCGAGAAAGCCGCGCGTTTAGCCAAGGCTGATTTAAACTCCGAAATGGTCTATGAATTCCCTGAACTTCAGGGGCTTATGGGGCGGTATTACATCGAAGCGGCAGGCGAGGTTGCCGCAGTGGCCGCCGTGGCGCAGGAACATTATTCGCCGCTGGGGCCATCGGACGATGTGCCAACCGCGCCGCTGTCGGTGACCGTGGCGCTGGCCGACAAGTTGGACACGCTGACCGGATTCTGGGCGATTGATGAGAAGCCGACTGGCTCGAAAGATCCGTTTGCGTTGCGTCGTTCGGCATTAGGGGTAATTCGACTAATTGTGAATAACGATCTGCGTCTTCGGTTGGACCGTTTCTTCGATAGCCAACTGGTTCGAGCAGAAAGCGCTATCAATGACGCCTTGCCTGAAACGAATGTCCGCGATCTCTTGGAAGAAATCGCAGAACATGGTGTCTTTGGTGCGTCATTCCAGACTGTCAAAGAAAAGCTTGAAGGACTGCCCGCAACAGCATTTCTTGAGCTTGAGAAAAAGGTTCCCGACGCGTCTGACGATCTCCTTTCTTTCTTCCACGACCGCCTCAAAGTCTTCCTCCGAGACGAAGGCATCCGCCATGATGTCATCGACGCCTGTATCGCGATGGAGGGGAATGACGACCTCAACCTGTTGGTCAAACGTGCGCGTGCTCTGAACGCGGTGATTGCGACCGAGGATGGAGAGAACCTCGTGCAGGGGTTCAAGCGGGCCAACAATATCTTGTCTCAGGCGGAAGAGAAGGATGGGGTGGAATACTCCTACGGCGCGGATGTGAAATTTGCCGAAACCGACAGCGAGAAGGCTCTGTTTGCAGCACTCGACGCGGCGGAGGCTAAGATTGATCCTGCGCTGAAGGCGGAAGATTTCCCGGCAGCGATGGCGGCAATGGCCGAACTGCGCGGGCCGGTGGATGCGTTCTTTGAGGATGTGCAGGTCAACACCGACAATGACATCCTGCGTCGCAACCGTCTGAACCTGCTGAGCCAGATCCGCAAGGTCTGCTCCAGCGTCGCTGATCTGACCCGTATCGAGGGATAACGCCCTTGCGCCATGGGCGCAGGGCCTTATGCTGCGGGCAAATCAAAAGGTGCCGCAGTGCAGAATAATCCGCATACCACGCTTATCACTCCGAAAGCGCCCGTTGCCGCCAATACCCATGGCGGCCGGGCGAAGTGCCTGCAACGACTGGTTCGGCTGGACATGCCGGTGCCGCGCACGGTGGCGCTGTCTTTTGACGCGGTGCTGCGCATCGCGGAAGGTCAAGTTCCTGACATTGCCGCCATTCTGGAACAATTCGATGCCGAGGCGCTGCTGTGTGTACGACCTAGTTCAGAAGACCCCGATTGGGGTGGCCCGGGCGCAGTGCTGAACATCGGTATGAATGATGCACGTTATCTCGACCGATCGGCGGATATGGGCGCAGATGCGGCGGCGGCG
Organism: Ruegeria sp. AP7; assembly: GCF_056539905.1. NCBI lineage: Bacteria > Pseudomonadati > Pseudomonadota > Alphaproteobacteria > Rhodobacterales > Roseobacteraceae > Ruegeria > Ruegeria sp. AP7. The sequence continues at coordinate 211,639 of NZ_JBQFVT010000001.1, forward strand.
CTTTATCTTCGGTTCGTGCAGAGCTACGCGCTGCATGTGGCCCGTCTGGACCCGGATGTATTCGATGATATCGAGACGGATGGTCGCGAAGGGCTTAGCTTGTCTCTGCGCGCGTATGAAGATGAGACCGACGAGGTCTTCCCCCAGGATCGGGGTGAGCAGTTGATCGGTGTCTTGCGGTCGATGGCGCGGGCGTGGGATGGAACCTCGGCCCGGTTGCTGCGACAGGCCAAAGGGGCACCCGCAGATGCCGGGCTTGGACTGGTGATTCAGGAAATGATCCCGGGCGTGGGGCAAGGCGAATGTGGCTCGGGTGTACTGCAACTGATTGATCCGGCAACGGGTATGCCTCAAATCACTGGGCGGTATCTGAGCCAGAGCCAGGGGCGAGATGCGCTCGGCGAAGGCGTTGCTGCGTTGTATCTTGAGAAGGATGAGCGCGGACCATCACTGGAAGACGTGGCACCCGAAGCTTTCGCGGATCTCAAAGCCAATGCTGCCTTGATGCGAGAGAAGCTGCGCGAAGAGATGCAGGTCGAGTTTGTCGTTCAGAACGGGCAGGTACATATTCTGGATGGTGTCCGGGTGCCACGCGGATCGCGCGCAGGCATGCGGATTGCGGTGCGTTTGGCCGAGGACGGGATCATCCCGCCGCAAGAGGCTGTGATGCGCATCGACCCGCACTCGCTGAATGAACTGCTGCACCGTCAGGTTCACCCAGACGCTGAACGTGATGTTCTGGCCACGGCCATCGCCGCAAGCCCGGGCGCTGCGACAGGTCGGATTGTATTTACCGCAGCCGAAGCGCAGGCCAGCGCTGCGCGGGGTGAACCTTGTATTCTTGTGCGCCGTGAAACTTCGCCCGAGGATGTGCGGGGAATGCATGCCTCGGTTGCGGTGTTGACCGAAAAGGGTGGGATTACCAGCCATGCGGCGGTGATCGGCCGAGGTTTGGGGCTGCCTTGTATTGTCGGCGCGTCCGAGATGCGCTTTCAAACCAAGAAAAAGCTGCTGAACGCTCCGGATGGGCGGGTGTTCAAAACAGGAGACATTCTGACCATCGACGGCACGTCCGGGCAGGTTCTGGCAGGCCAGCCCGAGATGCTTGAGGCAGCGCTGGATGATTGCTTTCAAACCTTGATGGGGTGGGCCGACGCCGAGCGGGACATTGCGATCCGCGCGAATGCCGATACGCCTGCCGATGCGCAGACTGCGCGGAATTTTCAAGCAGAAGGGATCGGGCTTTGCCGGACGGAGCACATGTTCTTTGATCCGGGTCGTCTGACCGTGATGCGCGAGATGATTTTTGCGCAAACGCCATCGGGGCGCGCTGCGGTGCTGGAACGCCTACTGCCGATGCAGCGGCAGGATTTTGTACAGCTGTTTCGGATCATGGAGGGGCAGCCGGTTTGCATCCGCCTGTTCGATCCGCCGTTGCATGAATTCCTGCCCACAACCCGTAGCGGACAGAGAGAGCTGGCTGAGGCGCTGGACTTGCCTGTTTCGGATGTCGAGCGTCGGGTCGAGGCGATGAGCGAATACAACCCCATGCTGGGGCTGCGTGGCGTACGTCTGGGCGTGACTGTACCCGAAATCTACGACATGCAGGCGCGCGCGATCTTCGAAGCAACGTTGGAGGCCAGCAAGGAAGGCGCACCCGTGGTGCCCGAGGTGATGATCCCGCTGGTTTCGGCCAAGCGCGAGGTCGAGCTGGTTAAAACCCGGATCGATACGGTCGCGGCCGAGGTTGCCTCGGAGCAAGGGCAGGAATTCGACTATCGGCTGGGCGTGATGGTGGAAACGCCCCGGGCCTGTCTGCGCGCGAATGAGATTGCCCCGCATTCCGCCTTTCTTAGCTTTGGGACCAACGATTTGACTCAGATGACCTATGGATTGTCGCGCGACGATGCGGGGCGGTTCATGTCGGCTTACGTGAATTTGGGGGTCTTCAATGAAGATCCGTTCCACGTTCTTGATGGGGACGGGGTTGGCGAATTGCTGAAGCTTGGGGCCGAACGTGGTCGGGAAGCTCAGCCAGACGTTACGCTTTCAGTATGTGGTGAACATGGTGGTAACCCCGAATCAATCGCCATCTGCCGAGCTTTGGGGTTTGACTACGTGTCCTGCTCTCCCTTCCGAGTTCCGGTCGCTAGGCTGTCTGCCGCTCAACTGGCGATTTCGTCCAAACTTGGGGGTTGACTAACTGTCCACTACCTAGAAATAGTGGCGAAGTAATTGCCTCGCTGTCGATGAGAATCGTTGGCGTAGGCGATTTTTTACTTGCATCTACTTGAAAACTGGACCTCTGCCTCGAAGTGGGGTATGTGCCTCGTCGCGCCCGCCGGGGGAGGGTATGGCGCGTTTGTGCCTGTGCGAGGTTATCTGATGAGACGCTACATAATGGCTGTCGCCGTGGGGGCCGCAGCCGTGCTGCCAAGTTTGTTGTTCGCCGAACGGCAGAACGATGAAAAACCTGTTGAACTGGTTGCCCGGAACGAGCTGCCAGCGCAGAACTTTCGCGACTATCTTACGCTGTTCAAGCCGCGTAAGGCACCGGAAAAGGTTGAAATCTCTTACACCAAAGGTTGGTTGGATCAGCAGCCCAGCGCAAACGGAGATGAACATTTCCGTTGTCTTGCCGAGGCGCTGTATTTCGAAGCCCGTGGTGAAAGCGTACGCGGACAATTTGCAGTAGCCGAAGTGATCATGAACCGCGTCGAAAGTGGCCGCTTTCCGGATTCGCTTTGTGGTGTGATCAAGCAGGGAACCGGTAAGAAGTATCAGTGCCAGTTTACTTACACCTGCGATGGCCACAAAGAGGTCATCCACGAAAAGCGTGCTTACGAGCGTGTCGCCAAGGTTGCCCGTGCGGCGATTGATGGCGTTGCTGAAGAGATGACAGCGGGTGCTACACACTATCACACCAAGGCAGTTCGCCCGTCCTGGTCACGGGTTTACAAGGAAACTGCGCGGATTGGTGTGCATATCTTCTACAAGCACAACTATCGCACTGCCAGCAACTGATTGACGCACCAGCGCTGGAAAGGTGCTGGCTCCAGGCGTTTTACCGACTATGTTGCGAGCCAGGAGGCTCGTAATGACCATATCACGCCGACAGTTTCTACATTCGACCTTGGCCTTGTCGATGATGCCTCGCGTGGCGATGGCATCAGCCTCAGAGTTGGTGGCACAGACTTCCATGCAGCAGATCGCGCCCCAAGGGTATCCGGAAACTCCGATCTGGAGTTACGGCGGTGGTGTTCCGGGTAGCGAAATCCGTGTTCCACAGGGCGCCCGGGTGCGTCGCAAGCTTGTTAACAGGCTGCCCCAACCAACGACTGTTCACTGGCATGGCATCCGGATTGACAATGCGATGGATGGAGTGCCCGGTCTGACGCAGGAGGTTGTGCAGCCGAAGGCTAGTTTTGACTATGATTTCGAGGTGCCGGATGCGGGGACCTATTGGTACCACGCGCATAATCAATCTATGGAGCAGGTCGCGCGAGGGCTTTATGGCCCTTTGATCGTCGAAGAGGCCAGCGGACCCGATGTTGATCAAGACCTGACCCTGATGCTGGACGATTGGCGCCTTGACCCCGAAAGCGCAGAGATTTCAGACGATTTCGACAATGGTCATGATCTTAGCCATGCGGGTCGGCTGGGCAACCTTGTAACGGTGAATGGAAAGTTTGACCCTTCTTATCCGGTACAGACCTCTGAACGATTACGCTTACGGCTGATCAATGCGGCGAATGCCCGGGTATTCGACGTTGCGCTCGACGGGCTCGCCGGCTGGATCGTGGCGCTTGACGGTATGCCGCTTAAGGTTCCATTGCGGGTTAGAAACAGTTTCCCATTGGCACCCGCGCAGCGGGCCGACCTGATCGTTGATGTTTTGGCGAACTCGGGCCAGGCGGCTAGCATTGTCAGCGTGGAGAGGGACGGCGCATACGGAATGCTCAAGTTTGACGTGTCAGGAGTTTCCTCACGTGTTGCGCGCACTAAAATTGATCCGCTTCCGGTAAATCGGATGCCCGAAATTACGCTGCATAACACTCCGCTGCATCGTATGACGGTGCAAGGTGGGGCAATGCGCTGGCTGGAGAGCGCCAACTTGGGCGATACGGAGCTTTCAGGTCGTGAGTTGGCACAGCTTGGGCGATTCTGGGCATTGAACGGATATGCAGAGCGGCCGGATGATCCGTTTCTGGATGTGCGATTGGGATCGGTTCATCGGATTGAATTTGCAAATGAAACGGCATTTCCACATGCCATGCATCTGCATGGCCACCATTTCCGCATAATCTTGCAGGACGGTACGCTGGGGCCGTGGCGTGACACTGTTCTGGTCGAACGTGGGCAGGTGCGGCAGGTGGCGCTTGTCGCCGAAAATCCAGGCAACTGGCTGTTGCATTGTCACATGCTAGGCCATGCGGCAGCGGGAATGATGAGCTGGTTTCGGGTCACGTAACGCCGCAATCGATAGCTGGAAAGGCGCATGTTACGGTGCTATACGCCCGCGAAACGCCTAAAGTGGGCTGATCAGTCCACCGAGCCCGAAAAGGTCCGACGTATGAGCTCTGAAATCCGCCTTGCCTTCGCGCATCCCTCTGAGCGGTCCGAGGCAACCGCACCTCGCGGCCCTTTGGATCGTATTTCTTTGCGGGATCACATTGTCGAAGTTGAGATCGGCGCCTTTCAGGCTGAACGTGGCACAACCCAACGTATCTGTTTCAACATCGTCGTGGAAGTGCGCCCGCTTAGTGATCCTATTGATGATGATGTGGATCGCATCCTGTCATACGACAGAGTGACCGAAGCGATAGCGTTCGAGCTGGCGGCTGAGCGATTGAATCTTCTGGAAACACTGGCTGACCGTGTGGCTGAGCGAATATTGCTTGAGCCTCAGGCCGTAAGAGCCTTTGTTCGAATTGAAAAATTGGATCGTGGCCCCGGTGCGCTGGGAGTCGAGATCGTCCGCGGAAAGGATGCGGTGCATCACGACGTGACCGAAGAAGAGCGGCCTCATCCACGGCTTGTTTTCCTGTCAAATGCCGCGATTGAATCCGAAAACCTGGCTGGTTGGATCGATCAGCTCGAGAACCGGCAGCGTCCGCTGATCTTGTGTGTTGGCGCCTCTGATCTGGCGGTGTCGCAGACTGGCCATGCCATGACGCAACGCAGGATTGATCTGCTGGCGATCGAGCAGAACGCCTGGGTGTTGGCCGCAAGGGATTTCCGCTGCGTAGTCGTCTCGACACGGACCGAGTTGGATTGGGCGATGAAAAACGGTCAGATATGCGTTTGGGCGCCGTCGAAAGTAGTGTTGGATGCGGTAGATGGCCCGTCTGCGGCACCGTCGGATGCAGTGGCGCTGGCTGCGTGGTTCGCGGCAACATTTGAAGCCAGCGAAATGCTGGTGATCGGCGGAGACCTTCCCGAGGCCCCTAAAACGCCGTTGCGTGCAATTCCGGTCGAACAGGCGCAACTGTGACCGTCTACTACCGTCCTTTGGTTCAGCACGGTGACCTTCGTCCTGACGGTGCGATGTCATTGGCAGGTCAGAAGCTGTGGTTTACACAAGCCGAAAAGATCGAACGCGGGAAAATCAAGAAGGTCGTGGATGTCTCTGATATTCCAGAGGAACATCTGGTTCGATTTGTCCACCCGCGCACCGCGATAGCCGGGCTTGATATGGCGCAGCCTCAGATCATGGGCATTCTGAACGCGACGCCCGATAGCTTCTCGGATGGAGGGGTGCATAACTCGATTGACACAGCGCGCACCGCTGCGGTCGAGATGGTGGCGCATGGTGCAAGCATTCTGGATATCGGCGGCGAATCCACACGCCCCGGAGCTGATTTCGTGCCGGAGGACGAAGAAATTGCGCGTACGCGCCCCCTGATCGAGGCGATCCGCTCCGAAACCGATGCGTTAATCTCGATCGATACTCGTAAAGCCAGCGTTGCCAAAGTTGCGCATCAGGCTGGCGCGGGGTTGATCAATGATGTGTCTGGGTTCACTTTCGACCCACAACTTGCGCCATTTTGCGCACAGATCGAGGCTACGGTCTGCGTAATGCATATGCAGGGTGATCCGGCCACGATGCAGGATGACCCGCAATATGACGACGTTTTATTGGACGTTTACGATTTCCTAGATGGGCAAATCACTGAATTGGAACGGCAGGGCCTGAACCGCGATCTGATTATCGTCGATCCCGGCATCGGGTTTGGCAAAAACACAGACCACAACCTAACCCTTTTGCGTAATCTCAGCCTGTTCCACGGGTTGGGCTGCCCAATTCTGTTAGGCGTATCGCGCAAAGGGTTCATTGGCGAGATCGGCAAAGAGTCGCGCAAGGATTCCCGCGCGCCGGGATCAATCGCGGTTGCTCTGGCGGGAATATCACAGGGCGTGCAGATTGTGCGGGTACATGACGTTGCCGAGACGGCTCAGGCCTTGCGTCTATGGGCCGCCGTCCGGTAATCCGGACACAAGGAATTTCAGGAGAACGACTTATGCGCAAGCTGTTTGGAACCGACGGAGTGCGGGGCACCGCCAACACGCACCCGATGACGGCGGAAATGGCATTGCGCATCGGTGCAGCTGTGGGACGGTATTTTCGCCGGGACGCGTCAGGCGTGCATCGGGTGGTCATTGGTAAGGACACAAGGCTGTCTGGCTATATGCTGGAAAACGCGTTGACGGCGGGCCTGACTTCTACGGGCATGAATGTGCTGTTGTTGGGGCCGGTGCCGACGCCCGCAGTCGGGTTGATGACTCGTTCGATGCGTGCAGATTTGGGCGTGATGATCTCGGCCAGCCACAACCCCGCCATCGATAATGGGATCAAGTTCTTCGGGCCGGATGGCTTTAAGTTGTCGGATCAGGCTGAGATCGAGATCGAACGGTTGATCGAAGAGGGCGTGAGCCCCGCGCGGGCACAGAATATCGGCCGTGCGCGTCGGGTCGATGATGCGCGCTTTCGTTACGGAGAGCGGGTGAAATCCTCGTTGCCGCGCGATCTGCGTCTGGACGGGCTGAAGGTCGTGATCGACTGCGCAAATGGGGCGGCGCATCGGACAGCGCCCGAGGTTCTGTGGGAGCTGGGTGCGGATGTGATCCCGGTTGGGACTGCACCTGACGGCAAGAATATCAACCTCGATTGCGGCTCGACACAGCCGCGCGTTGCGGCCGAGACCGTGGTGTCGCATGGCGCCGATGTCGGCATCTGTCTGGATGGTGACGCCGACCGGGTGGTTGTGATCGACGAAACCGGCGCCGTAGCTGATGGGGACCAGCTGATGGCTCTATTGGCGTCATCCTGGTCTCGAGCGGGCCAGCTCAAAGGTGGCGCACTGGTGGCAACGGTGATGTCAAACCTCGGGCTGGAACGGTATCTGGCGGGGCAAGGGCTGCGGTTAGAACGCACTGCCGTTGGTGACCGGTATGTAGTCGAACGGATGCGCGAAGGTGGCTTCAATCTGGGCGGTGAACAATCGGGCCATATTGTTATGAGCGATTATGCCACAACCGGCGACGGGCTTATGGCCGGGCTCCATTTTCTGGCCGAGATGGTACAAACCGGAAAGAAGGCCTCGGAACTGTCGCGCCAGTTTGAGACGGTGCCGCAACTGCTGAAAAATGTGCGTTTTAGTTCCGGTCAGGCGCCGCTTGAAGCCGCCAGCGTCCAAAGTGCTATTTCCGATGCCGAAGCACGCCTGAATGGTCAGGGGCGCCTGTTGATCCGCAAATCGGGAACCGAACCTTTGATCCGGGTCATGGCCGAATGCGAAGATTCCGCCCTGCTGAACCAGGTTGTTGATGGGATTGTGGCCGAGGTCGAGGCCGCCACTGGCTAACGCCCGATCAGCATTTTTCGCAGGCTGAACCATTGGCTGATCGCCAAACCGGTTAGAATCATGAGTAGAGCGATGTAGAAGCGCAGAGGCAAAGCCTCGGACAGAATCCACGCTCCGAAGATCATTGACCAGATGGGCACCTGATAATTCACCAAGGTCATAAAAACCGATCCGGCGCTACGGATGATCGACACGCGAAGCAGTGTGGCGAAGGCTGTTGGTATCAGCCCCAGAATTATGATGGCAAGTCCTGAGCGCGTGCCTTGCCATGTGGGTGTTCCTTCAGTCATCAGCATGATCGGTAACAAGATCACTGCGCCAACGACCAGTGTCAGTGCAGACAACGTTATCGGGTCAATTGGCGGACAGCGGCGAGTGATAACGGATGAACTGGCATAGCAGAATGCGGCGCCGATACAGGCAAGCTGTGCCAGTGGCTCGGCCCCTTGGCCCAGCTGTGCCAGGCCGGGGCCGATCAGAACAAGCGCACCGGAAAATCCCAGCGATACCCCGACCAAGCGGCGCAGGTTCATCGGCTCATCCGAAAAGAAATGTGCCAATGGCAGCACCATGAGCGGAACCGCGGCCATCGACAGGCCCGCAAAGGCCGATGGCACATATTGCTGGCCCCAACTCAGCAACACAAAGGGCAGGGCAGTAGAAAGCACTCCGATAACAGTGACGAACCACCAAAGTTGAGCACTCATCGCGGGCATTTTGCGCCGTGTGATCCGCATCAACAGCAGCAGTGTGACCGCGCCCAGAGTTGTGCGCGCGGTGGCCACAGTAATGGGGCCATAGCCTTCAAGAGCTATGGCCACGACCATGAAAGTGGCCCCCCAGATGAGGCCGAGTGCTGCGATGCCGCTCCAGTCGCGGTGGTCGGGTTGTTGAACCATTCCATCCCCTTATCCTGCGATCAGGTCGGTGTCACGATGCGATCTTGACTTTATGTAAGTATATGCTTACCGTTAGTCATGACTTACCAAGATACGTTCTATGCACTAGGTGATCCGACCCGTCGGCAGGTGTTCGAAGCGGTAGCTGACAAGCCCCGTGCAGTAGGTGAACTGGCAGGTGAATTGCCCGTTAGTCGCCCTGCGGTATCCCAGCATCTGAAAGTGCTTTCCGACGCCGGTTTGGTCGAATGCCGCGCTGAAGGCACCCGACGGATTTATGCGGCGCGGCCCGGCGGGCTGAATGAAATGCGGGCGTGGTTAGAGCGCTACTGGTCTGATGTTCTGGAAAGCTTCGCAATTGAGGTAAATGAAGGGGGGCAGGACATATGACGGATCCAATCATCAAAACTGTAGTTGTAAATGCAGCGCCAAAACAGGCTTTCGACATATTCGTCAAACGCACAGCATCATGGTGGCCACTGAACCGGCACGCGGTATCAGCAGGGGCGGGCAAGGCGGCTTTGGGTGTCGTGATTGAAACTGAAGTTGGCGGCGCAGTCTATGAAGTGATGCATGATGGCGCACGGGCCAAATGGGGGGAGGTTCTGGATTATGAGGTCGGTCGCCACTTTGCTATGAGCTGGCATCCGGGCACTGATCCAGACAAACAGACCCGCGTCGAGGTGAAGTTCGAGGAAAATGGGCAGGGACAAACCAAAGTTACGTTGACCCATTCTGGTTGGGAGGTCTGGGCCGCTGAGGCGCAAACCAAGCGAGATGGCTATAACAGTGGCTGGGATTATGTACTTGCGACCTGTTTTGCCGATGCGGTGAGCAAATGAAAAGGGCGGCCACATGGGCCGCCCTTTCACTAACAGACGTCAGGCCTAGTTCTTTTCTTTGTCGACCATTTTACCGGCCGAGATCCAAGGCATCATACCACGCAGTTTGGCACCGGTTTCTTCGATCATGTGCTCGTCATTGGCGCGGCGGGCCGCTTTGATGGTCGGCTGACCAACGGCGTTTTCCAGCATGAAGTCACGAACGAATTTGCCCTGCTGGATGTCGTTCAGAACCTCTTTCATTCGTGCTTTGGTCTCGTCGTATTTCAGGATACGCGGGCCGGTTACGTACTGGCCGTATTCGGCCGTGTTCGAGATCGAGTAATCCATGTTGGCGATGCCGCCTTCATAGATCAGGTCAACGATCAGCTTCACCTCGTGCAGACACTCGAAATAGGCCATCTCAGGCGCGTAGCCAGCTTCGACCAGCGTTTCAAAACCGCAGCGGATCAGCTCTACCAGACCACCGCACAGAACGGCTTGTTCACCGAACAGGTCGGTTTCGCATTCTTCGCGGAAGTTGGTTTCGATGATGCCCGAACGCCCGCCACCGATGGCTGAGCAATAGGACAGGCCGATTTCCAGCGCTTTGCCGGTCGCATCGTTGTCGACCGCGACGAGGCAAGGAACACCGCCGCCTTTGGTGTATTCACCGCGCACGGTGTGGCCGGGGCCTTTGGGGGCCATCATGATGACGTCGACGCCTTCTTTCGGCTCGATCAAGCCGAAGTGCACGTTCAGGCCGTGGGCAAATGCGATGGCAGCACCCGGCTTGATGTTGTCATGCACGTATTTCTTGTACGTCTCGGCCTGCAGTTCGTCGGGCATGGTGAACATGATGACGTCGCACCAAGCGGCGGCTTCAGCGATGCCCATCACTTCCAAACCTTCCGCTTCGGCTTTCTTCGCTGAAGGCGAACCTTCGCGCAGCGCTACGACAAGGTTCTTGGCGCCCGAGTCACGTAGGTTCAGAGCGTGGGCGTGACCTTGCGAGCCGTAGCCCAGAATGGCCACTTTCTTGTCTTTGATCAGGTTGATGTCGCAATCGCGATCGTAATAGACGCGCATTTTGCCGGTCCTTTCTGTTTCGATTGCGCTGGTTTTTACTTTGTATTTCCAAGGATAGCGATGGCTCTATCCTTGGAAAATCAAGAATAAATGCCTTGTCTATTCTTGAAGAATGCTATTCTTGTGAAATTCATGTTAGATGATCTGGATCGCCGAATATTACGCCATCTGCAGGCCGAGCCGAGCTTGTCCGGTGCGGAACTGGCCGAACGTTGCCGCAGCACGCAAGGAGTTTGCGGGCGACGGATCGAAAAGATGCAGGCGGCGGGTATCATCGAAGGGCAGGAGGCGGTAATCGATTGGACCGCTCTCGGATATGCGGTAGAAGTGTCGCTGCGCGTGACCTTGGACAAGACGCAGGCACGGGCCTTTGATGAATTTACCGAGGCTGCCCGTGAAGTGGCCGAGGTGATCGAACTTCAGACCTTTCTGGGGCGGGTCGATGTGCGCCTTTCAGTGCTGGCGCAGGACATGAGTCACTACCAAAAGGTCTATCGGGATCGAATCCTGACACTGCCGCATATCGCAGATATTGAGGCCTTGATGCACATTGCCCGAGTCAAACAGGATGAGGCATTGCCGATATGATCGAATTGGACGAAATCGATCGAAGGATTTTGCGTGCTTTGAGGCAGGATGCCACCCAAAGCGCAGGCGCATTGGGGCGCAAATTCGGGTTGTCTCAGCCCGCAACCTGGCGCCGAATTAAGCGGCTGGAAGACGCGGGTGTGATCAAAGGACGACGGTTGCGGCTGAACGCCGAAGCGCTCGGGTTCGGGGTGACGGTGTTTTTGGGTGTGAAACTAGCGCGAAAAGGTCAGGTTAGCCTTGAGGATTTTGAACGCGCCGTCAGTGCTATCCCAGAGGTGCAGACGGTCGAGCATGTGCTAGGGCTCTACGATTATCGCTTGCGGGTTGTGGCGCGGGACCTGGCTGATTTCGAGAGAGTCTTGCGGAGACGCGTTATGACTCTGCCCGGGGCCGGGGAAGTCGAGGCCAACGTATTGCTAAGCGAAGAGCGCCTTCCAGGACCGATTGGTTAGTACTTTGAGCGGATTCGAAATCCCGGATGATGGGTCATGCGGGCAAAAGTCATGGGGCGGCCGTTTTTCCATGTGGTCCGCTCGAGCTGGATCATCGATGTCCCAGTCGTGGTGCCCATGAAATCAGCTAAGCGCCCATCTGCAGAGATGGCACAAAAGGCGATCTCAGCCTCGGTAAAAGGTGCTGCGTTCAGCAACCATTCATGAGGGCCGCTATTGTTCAGATCGGCGTGTTCAACCTCGGGAACGGCTTCAATATTGATCCAGCGCTCTTCAAGCTGGAAGGGGCGATTGTCAGCATAGTGCATACAGATCACATGCAAGACACGCGCATCCGGTTCGACATTCAATTGAGAGGTCAGCCAGCCGGGGCTGTAGACCACCTTTCGTTCCACCAGTGCGTAGCGATAGGCTGAGTTCTGATTCTCAACTGCCTGACGTGCCAGTGAAATCTCAAGTTTGGCTTGTTTGCGCGGCTCTTTTTTAACCCGCGTCCCGCTTTTGCGCTTACGCTCGACAAAGCCCTGTTCTGCAAGTTCCCGTAACGCGCGGTTAACTGTAGCGCGGGCGCAATTGAATTCTTCCGCAAGTTGGGTTTCGGTGGGCAGAAGTGAGCCCTGTGGCCAAATACGTGATTCAATCCGCCGTTTAACTTCGTCCCGGACGACCTGAAAATTGATCCGCTTTTGCGCAGTCACGAGCTAAAAATTCCATTCTTGTTCAAAGTGAGTGTATCTGGTCAGAAACACGTCAGGGTGTAAAGAGATGGTGACACTAGTTGGCGTCATTTCTGCTAATTGTTGCATGTTAAATCTCAAAGTAAAACTTAAGGTTGCGGGTTACTTGGGGTCAACCAATCTCGGTGCTTTGAAGCTTTACCCCGAGGCAAGGAAAAGGCAGAAACAAGTGGCGATAGGAAAGGACGCATGATGCCTGCATTACTTGGAACCGTTGATCCCAATGGCCTTGAAGAGTTCTCGGTCGTATTTACTGATCGCTCGCTCAACCATATGTCCGCAAACTTTCAACAGGTTATGCGCGATATCTCTGATATGTTGCGCGAGGTATACAATGCTGAAAGTGTCGCCATTGTTCCTGGAGGCGGGACGTACGGGATGGAGGCGGTTGCGCGACAATTTGCACGCGGGGCAAATGTTCTCGTGGTCCGCAACGGCTGGTTTTCCTATCGCTGGAGCCAGATCATAGAATCAGGTGAGTTGACCGGTTCGACGACGGTTTTGAAAGCCCGAGAGACCGGGAATGCCAGCCCTTCGCCCTTTGCACCTGCTCCGATAGAAGAAGTTGTCGCGACAATCCATGAGAAACGGCCGGATGTCGTTTTTGCCCCGCATGTCGAAACCTCTGCTGGGGTGATTTTGCCTGATGACTATGTAAACGCAATGGCAAACGCCGCGCATGAGGTGGGTGCGCTTATGGTACTGGATTGCATCGCGTCGGGCTGTGCTTGGGTCGATATGAAGGCAACCGGTGTGGATGTGCTGATTTCGGCTCCGCAAAAGGGGTGGAGTGCGACGCCCTGTGCCGGTCTTGTCATGTTGTCCGAACGGGCCGAAGCACGGTTGACCGAAACCACATCTGACAGTTTTGCGATTGATCTGAAGAAATGGCGACAGATCATGCAGGCCTATGAAAATGGCGGTCATGCCTATCACGCCACTATGCCCACGGATTCCCTGCGTGCCTTTCGCGATACCATGCTTGAAACACGTGAGTATGGATTCGAAAAGTTGCGTGCGGCGCAGTGGGCTTTGGGGGATGGCGTGCGGGCTTATCTGAAGGATAAAGGCGTGATGTCGGTGGCAGCCGAAGGTTTCGGCGCGCCCGGAGTGGTTGTTAGTTACACTGCCGACTCTGAGATTCAAAACGGCAAGAAGTTCGCGGCTTTGGGCATGCAGATCGCGGCAGGTGTGCCGCTTCAATGTGATGAACCGGCTGGGTTCAGCACATTCCGTCTGGGGCTGTTTGGCTTGGACAAGCTCTATGATGTCAATGGCACGATTTCGCGCCTGACACGGGTTTTGGATCAGGTATTGTAACCGGCAAGGCGGGCAGAAGCCCGCCTGACGGATCAGCGGACGCCGAGGCCCATTTGCATCAGCGTCTTACGCACCGTTGGTAGGGAATAGAGCGCATTTAGCCCCATCGCCCTTGCATCACGCAGCGGTCGCGCCTCGATCATCGAGGCGCGGTTCAGCAGATCGATACCTTTGACGCGCAGTACGATCTCAGTATGGCGGGCCTTATGATAGGCATCCAGCATTTGCGCGTCACCCAAGCCTTCGGGCCGAGCCAGCGCTAGTTCCATCAAACTACGAAGATCGCCGAGCGACATGTTCAGTCCCTGCGCGCCGATAGGGGGGACCAGGTGTGCGGCTTCGGCCATCAGGGCAATGCGTTCACCAGCCAGACGTTCCGCCGACTGGCTGATGATTGGCCAGATTGTCCTGCGCGAAGCGAGTTTCAGCGGTCCGAACAGCCCGCAGGAGCGTTCAGTCATCGCAGCCTGGAATGTCTCGGCTCCGAGGTTCAGCATTTCGACCGCGCGTGGGCCGCGTTCCATCCAGACAATCGCAGACGACGGCTGACCCTGCCAATCGGGCAGGGGGACCAAGGTGAAGGGTCCACCGGAACGATGGATCTCGGTCGAAACATTGTCGTGCGGGATTGGGTGAGTAACGGCGAAGGCCAGAGCTTTCTGGCCGTAGCGGGTGGTATGCACGCTAATTCCGGCGGCTTCCCGCATCGGCGAGTTTCGTCCGTCTGCGGCGATGACAAGTTTGCAGTGGACGCGGCTGCCGTCGCTCAGACCGACGCGTGCTTCATTGGTGCGGGTGAACAGGCTGACCGTGCCGGTGCCGGGCCGGAAATCGACGTTTGGCAATTCTGACAGCCGTGCCACCATCTCACGCCGCAGCAGCCAGTTGGGCAGGTTCCAGCCGAACGGTTGATCCGAGATATCGGCGGCGTTGAAATCGCGCACCACGCGGGGTTCGGGCACGTCGCCGCCCGCGTCCACAATGCGCATGATCTGCAGAGGGGCAGCGTGTGCATCCAAACGCGACCAGAGTCCGCACTGCTCCAGCAACCCATGGGCGGGCTGCAAAAAGGCGGTGGTGCGCAGATCCGAGCCATCCACGTCGCGTTCTGTGATCGGCGGTGAAGGGTCGACGCAAATCACGTCAAACCCGGCAGCACCAAAGGCGGCGGCGGCGGTCAATCCGGCGATTCCGCCGCCAGAAATCAGGATATCACAGCTGTCGGTCATGAATATGTCTCCGTTGCCGCAGACACTAGTGCTGTTGCGAGGCGGGCGCCAAGTGACATCCTGTCTCGTGCCTTATCCGCGAGAGATCAAAATCAGGATAAGGAACATCGTCGGCACCATCATCAGTGCAGGGATGTAAAGGCCAGGCAGGCCGAACAGAAGAATGGAACAGCCCCACATGCTGACAAGTGCCGCGGCGGTGTAGTACAGGTCTTCGGCTTCGGCATTGGCCACATCCCGGGCCATCCAGCCAAAAAGCGGGATTGCAAACAACAGGCGCTGCCACAAAGGCGGGCGCGCCGGCATATCGAGCGCGGTCATTGGGATCTCCGATTCTGTTCGTCGCTGAGCTGCATATGAGGCTGATGGTGCGACTGCGAAACGCACAGATCGTCGCAGTGTGACAGCCTATCGCAGGCGGCCCAGAAATCCGGTCAGATCGTCCGTGTGATGGTGAATGTGATCTGCATCGTGTGGATCAGGTGCGACGTGAACAGTGCGCATTCCCATCTCATGCGGCGCAGCCAGGTTGCGTGGATCATCCTCGAACATGGCTGCTTGTGTAGCTTCGATTCCGTCCTGGGCAAAGATGGCTTGGAATGCAGCCTTTTGCGGTTTAGGGCGATAGCCTGCATGCTCAATTCCGTAGATCGCATCGAATAGCCCATCCAGCCCACGTGCAGCCAAAACACGCTGTGCGTAAGGTGCTGACCCATTGGTATAGACGATGCGTCGGCCCGGCAGCGCGCGGATGTGATCGGCCAATGCTGCGTCGGGCTCCATATGGCTCATATCCACTTGATGCACTGCATGCAGATAGGGATCGGGGTCCAGATCGTGTTCGGCCATCAGGCCGGCAAGCGTGGTGCCGTATTCACGCCAGTAGTGCGAACGGAGCCGATCGGCCTCGGGTCGGTCGACGCCGATCGCTTGCACCACGTAATCCGTCATCAGCACCTCAATCTGATCGAACAGGTGCATATGCGGTGGGTAAAGTGTGTTGTCGAGGTCGAACACCCATTGGGTGACGTGAGTAAAGGCAGGTTTGACCATGGTTTGGGTTTAGGGCGATGAACGATGGTTTTCAATGCCGCACTTGATTGCCAGGGCGTGAGGCGGCTAGACATGTCCGAACCAGGAGACATAATAGCCGATGCCCCAATCCAAACAGTCCAATACGGATGCCTATAGCCTGATACTCGAAGCAATCGATGTGGGCGTCTACAAGCCGGGCGACCGGTTGGTGGAAAGCGAGCTGGCCGAGCGTTTTGGCGTTTCGCGTACACCGATCCGCGAAGCGTTGCAGCGGTTAGAGACGCAATCGCTGCTGGAACGGGACGGGCGGTCTCTGATCGTGGCGTCGCTGGACCACAACCAGATGGCAGAACTATATGTCGTGCGACGTGAATTGGAGGGGCTCGCCGCAAGGCTGGCGGCCAAGCATGCAACCGAAGAAGAAATCCGGGTCCTTCAAGATATGGTAGATGCCGATGATGCGCTGGTGAATGACCCTTCTGCGCTATCGCGTGCCAACCGCAGGTTTCACGAGCAGATCCATCTGGCCTCGCACAATCGCTATCTAGTGCAACAGCTTGATCTGGTGCACAGGACCATGGCGTTGATGGCAACCACATCCCTTGCGGCCGAGGGGCGCGGTGAAATCGCGCAGAATGAGCACAAAAACATCGTTGATGCGATTGCTGCCCGTGATGAGGCAGGGGCCCAACAAGCCCTGCAGGACCATATCTCGGTCGCGTTCATGACCCGGCTGAAACAGGATGCGATCCGGCGCGAGAAATAACAGCCTCGCTTTCCTCGACCGCATGACCGTGCTGGGTTTTGTCCCAGAAGAATGGCCGTACCGCTAGTTCCCATAAGCCCTTATAGGCCGCCAGAACACCCAGTGGAAAATAGAGGACCATCATCGGAACCCAGGGCAGCAGAAAGCGCCTGTTGCCCGCGATGACGCCCAGCATGCCAACCAAAAGATTTGCAGCCTCTGCAGCGAGCAATAAGTAAATGCAGTTTCGCAGAAAATCAGGTGTTGTGATGTGCTGATAGGGGTGCGGCAGATCGAGAAAGGTCAGCCAGAATACCCATAACACCGGGGCAAGTAGAAACTGCCCGAGCGTTCCAAGAAAAAAGGCCTGAAAGCCCAGAAAACGGAGCGGTCCCAGATCGCGCAGCAACCTTAACGGCGCGCGCATATGGACCAGATATGTAACCATGAATCCCTTCAGCCAACGCGAGCGCTGTTTGACCCAGGGCCAGGCCCGAAAATTAGCCTCTTCAAAGGTGGCGGTGCTGACGATTTCAGTCTTGTAGCCAGCCCGACAGAGACGAACGCCCAAATCTGCGTCTTCAGTAACATTATGGGCATCCCATCCGCCCAGCTCGACCAGCTTGTCTCGACGAAAAAAGAATGTGGTGCCACCCAGCGGAACCACAAGGCCCAATCGGGCGATGCCGCTGAGAATCACCCGAAACCAACCGCTGTATTCGATGGTAAAGCACCGTGACCGCCAGTTGGTGCGCGGGTTATAATAGTCCAGAACGCCTTGCAGGCAGACAACATCTTCGGGCGCGGCCGCAAAATGCCGGACAACGGATTCGATCTGATCTGGCATCGGGGCGTCTTCGGCATCCCAGACACCCAATATATCCCCGCGGCAGAAATCCAACGCATAGTTCATCGCACGAGGCTTGGTCGTTAGTTTACCCCGGTTCGGCACCTCAAGTACCCGTACCCAGCTGGGAAGCTCGATGTTATTCAGTGCGGCTTTGGTGACGCTATCCTGCTCTTCAAGCACCAATATGATATCGAGCAGCGCCTTTGGGTAAGTCAACCGTCGCAGACGGGCGATCAGGATTTCTGCGATTTCTTTTTCTTTAAAAAGCGGCACCAGTATCGACACACAGGGCAGGCGGATCGGATCTGCTGTGACAAGACGAGGGTTTCGAAGTGTCAAATGGGCAATCAGCCCCGAGACACGAAGGAAGAGGAACAACGCCAAAGTCGCAAGCGTTGTCCAAAGTAGAGCGGTGAGACCCAGCATTGGGAATAAGCTGCATAAAATGATTAGCAGAACGACCAACGTGATAGGTCTGGCCCGAGCCGTTGCCGACCAGTTGCGACAGCTTTGTTGCGAATCGACGCGCGTTTCGGCCGCCTCCGTCAGATCGGCGGCAAAACGGCGCGCTATGGCGGTATCAATCTGTTCGGCCCCGGCTAGAACCGGGACGATCGTATAGCCTGTTTCACTTAACGCAGTTGAAACCGTATCGAACCGGTCAGGCCGCGCCGTTGCAATCAGCAGAATTGGTCCAACTCGCATCCAAGGCAGAACGTTGTGGGTTAGCCAAAACTCCAATGGTTTCAGCGCGCAAAGCTCTTCGGGAGGCGGAGTTTGTTCCAGATCGGCAATTTGCAAGCCTGTTTGTTCGGACAAGGCAGAGAGAACTTCGGCTCGACTGGCCCAATCTTCACCAACAAGGATTTCCCCCAACGGGGCATTCTGGCGGGTTTGTAAATGCAACGCCTGTTGGAGCTGAGCCTCTGATATCACCCCTTGATCCCGCAGGCAGGCCCCAAGAGGTTTGCGTGAATGGGGGCCGGGAACCGGTTCCGCCGGTATCTGGCGTTTCAGATTCAGTTCAACCATAAGAATACCCTGCCGCGCTTCACAGACGGCAGGGTTGCTCAATCAGGGTTAACGCCGAGTTAACTCAACTAAATCGCTCTTAGGCCTGTGTTTTTTGATCGGCCATTGCAGCAGCGAAGCGTTCGAACAGGTAGAAACTGTCTTGTGGTCCGGGTGAGGCTTCGGGGTGATGTTGCACCGAATAGACTGGACGACCCGTCATGCGGATGCCGCAGTTTGAGCCGTCAAACAGTGAACGATGCGTCTCGATCACGCCATCGGGCAGGGATTGAGCATCTACGGCAAAGCCGTGGTTCATCGAGGTGATTTCGACCTTGCCGGTTTCCATATCCTTGACGGGATGGTTCGCGCCGTGGTGGCCGTGGTTCATCTTGACGGTCTGCCCGCCCAAAGCCAGCGCGAGCATCTGATGGCCAAGGCAGATGCCAAAGACCGGCAGGTTAGTGGTTTCCAACACTTCTTTGATCATCGGCACGGCGTATTCACCAGTGGCCGCCGGGTCGCCCGGGCCGTTGGACAGAAAGACACCGTCGGGCTTATGGGCAAGAACATCCGCT
This sequence comes from Ruegeria sp. AP7, assembly GCF_056539905.1. Lineage (NCBI taxonomy): Bacteria > Pseudomonadati > Pseudomonadota > Alphaproteobacteria > Rhodobacterales > Roseobacteraceae > Ruegeria > Ruegeria sp. AP7. The sequence continues at coordinate 230,861 of NZ_JBQFVT010000001.1, forward strand.
GCTGTCGCGGTCGCAGGCAATACGGTCACGTCACAGCCTGCCGATGCCAGGCAGCGTAGGATGTTTCGCTTGGCACCATAGTCGATAGCGACCACCTTATGTGACGGAGCTTCCTGTCGCTGGTAGCCGTCAGGCCAGGCCCAACGCATCTCATCCCAACGATAGCTTTGTGCGCAGGTAACGTCCTTAGCCAGATCCATGCCCTCGAGTCCGGCAAACCCGCGTGCAGCCGCGATCAAAGCTTCGATGTCGAAGTTACCTTCGGGGTCATGCGCCAGCGCTACATGCGGTGCACCTTGCTGACGGATAGCGCGGGTCAGGCGGCGGGTGTCGACGCCCCCAATTGCAATGCGGCCGCGACGGGCCAGCCATGCTTTTAGCTCTTCGGCAGAGCGCCAGTTTGAAGGCTTGGTCGGGTCCCATTTGACCACCATACCCGCGGCAACTGGATCGCCAGTTTCGTCATCCTCCGGGTTCACGCCAACATTACCGATATGCGGGAAGGTAAATGTCACGATCTGGCCCGCGTAGGAGGGGTCTGTCATGATTTCCTGATAGCCGGTCATGGCGGTGTTGAAGCACAGTTCGGCCACCGTCTGGCCGGTGGCGCCAAAGCCAATACCGTAGAACAGCGTTCCATTGGCCAATGCCAGACATGCGGTGGGCTTGGACGGGGCGTTCTGGGCCATGGCGCGACTCTCCTGCAAGGTAAACGGACGCATACCTAAGGGGGTTAGCGCGTCGGGTCAAGCCTGTTCAAATTTTAGGCTATTGTATAAAATCAATAACTTAGGAAAGTATCGCCCCTGTTGTGCCCGCCTTTTTGTTTCGATATGGTCGAGGTTCCTTTGCCATGGGGATGGACAGACCATATGGATATGCGATCACGGGTGAATGCCGCCCTGAAGCAAGCAATGAAAGACAAAGAAGCCGAGCGCCTATCGACGCTGCGCCTGATCAATGCCGCGATCAAGGATCGTGACATTGCTTCGCGCGCATCCGTAAATGAAGAGGCCAAAGGCTGTGGCGATGCCGAGGTGCTTGAGATCCTTGGAAAAATGACCAAGCAGCGCAAGGAAAGCGCGCGCGCCTATGAAGAGGGTGGGCGCCTGGATTTGGCCGAGCGTGAGCTGCGCGAAGTCGAAGTGATCGAGGAATTCCTGCCCAAGCAGCTGGATGATGACGAGGTCAGCAAAGCTATTCAGACGGCCATCACGGCCACCGGCGCGGGGTCAATCCGCGATATGGGCAAGGTGATGGGCGAATTGAAAACGCGCTATACCGGTCAGATGGATTTCGGCAAGGTCGGGCCAATGGTCAAAGATCACCTTTGCGCCGCATCAAACGGCGGTTAATCAAGCAGAATCGCGCAGTTTCCGGGTTAAGTCATCGAACAGCGCGATCCGTTCCTCTTCAGTGAGGAATGCACCAATTTCGACCTCCCGGCCGTCTCCGACCAGTGTCACGTAATGGGGCACCGGACCACCGCTCGCGTGCAATTCGGGGCGCGCCCAATATCGATTGCAGGACCATTCCAGATCGTCTTTGCGTGGATTGCGGTGCACGAGGCGCACCTGCGTTTTATCCAACGTGAGAACCTCGAACACGCTGCGTGCGCGATAGTTCATCTCAAATGCCAGCCAGAGACCTAGTACGGTCAGCAACAAGAAGGGCAGCAAGCCCCACAGTAGAACAGATCCCAGCACCGCAAACAGCGGAATCAGGCCGAACAGAAAGACAGCGAGAACAACCCCCATCGCGCCACGCGGTGGTAAGGAGTTATGCGGCCAGAGGCGCAACTCCTGCTCTGTATCTGAATTCTTGGTCCATCGATAAGGCATGGTTGAAACCTAGCGCAGCAACTGCCTGAGGCGAAGTGCAATCTGTCACACAACGTGTCCAACACGCACCCACGACAACGCGTCGTCCAGCCGGTCATCACCCCAAAACACCTCGCCGCGCACGACAAAGCTGGGTGCGCCAAACACACCCAGTTGGATGGCAGTGTTGGTCTCGTTTTCGAGAGATTGCACAATGTCCGGACTGCGCGCACGTGCGAGGGCTAGGCGGGGGTCCTGCTGACAACGATGCAGGGCTTCGGTGATGGCTGTCTCGGACCCGGCTTCTATGCCGTCTTCAAACCAGAGACTATAGAGCGATTGTGTATACGTCTTTCCCCAGCCTTCGGTCATTCCCAGTAGGGCAACCTGATTGGCCAATGCGAGGTCCGAAATTGGGTAGGGCGCTGGCAAGTTGGCGTGAATATGATACTTGGCCGCCCGGCGCTCTATATCCCGCCACATGTAAGCGGATTTGATCGGTTTGCCAGCGAAGGGGATGTTCTGCTGTTCTGACATCACGGTCCGCACATTGAACGGCCGCCAGTTCACAGTGGCATCGTGTTCGGCACTCCAATCGTCCAGGCGTTTGATCGTCAGGAAGCTGTAGGTGCTACCAATTGAGAACCAAAAGTCGATCTCGGGCATCGTAAACCCCTTTCGGTTGGCCGGGTATTTTGCCCGGACCAGAATACTCTATTTTTGCTGTTCTGGCGACTGCCCCGCTTACACAGGTCAGGCAGGAACAAAAAACCCCGCCTAAATGGGCGGGGTTTTCTTGTCATTCAGGTCGGGATCAGTGCGCGTGGCCTTTATCCCAATCCTCCTGCTTCGGCAGCTGCTCGAACGTGTGTTCAGGCGGCGGCGTTGGCAAGGTCCATTCCAGCGTATCTGCGTATTCGTTCCACGGGTTCGGCCGCGTCTCTTTCGCGCCGCGCAGCAGGGCGTAGATCACGATGCCAAAGAACAGCAGGAACGAAGCGAACGAGATGAATGCACCAATCGACGAAACAAAGTTCCACTGCGCGAACGCTTCGGGATAGTCGATGTAGCGACGTGGCATGCCCTGACGACCCAGGAAGTGCTGCGGGAAGAAGGTCAGGTTGGCGCCGATGAAGAACAGCCAGAAATGAACTTTGCCCCAGAACTCGGAATACTGACGGCCTGTCATCTTCGAGAAGTAGAAGTATACGCCAGCGAAGATCGCGAAGACTGCACCCAAGCTCATCACATAGTGGAAGTGCGCCACGACGTAATAGGTGTCGTGATAGGCACGGTCCACGCCGGCCTGCGACAGCACAACGCCGGTCACACCGCCAACGGTGAACAGGAACAGGAAGCCGAAGGCGAACAGCATCGGGGTTTTGAACTCGATCGAGCCGCCCCACATGGTCGCAATCCATGAGAAGACCTTAACGCCGGTCGGAACCGCGATGACCATCGTGGCCAGCATGAAGTAGGCTTGCTGACGCAGCGACATGCCAACGGTGTACATGTGGTGCGCCCACACGACGAAGCCCAGAACACCGATTGCGATGATCGCCCAGACCATCGGCAGATAGCCGAAGATCGGCTTGCGCGCGAAGGTCGCGATCACGTGGCTGATAAGGCCAAAGCCCGGCAGGATCACGATATACACTTCGGGGTGGCCAAAGAACCACAGAATGTGCTGATACAGGATCGGATCGCCGCCACCGGCCGGATCAAAGAAGGTGAAGCCGAAGTTGCGGTCCATCAGCAGCATGGTGATCGCGCCCGCCAGAACCGGCAGCGACAGCAGAATCAGCCACGCGGTGACAAAGATCGACCAGCTGAACAGCGGCACCTTGAACAGGGTCATGCCCGGGGCACGCATGTTCAGGAAGGTGGTGATCATGTTGATCGCGCCGAGGATCGAGGAGGCGCCCGATACGTGCACAGCAAAGATCGCAAGGTCCATGGACATGCCGCCCTCGGTCGTGGACAGCGGTGGATACAGAACCCAGCCGACGCCCGAACCAAGCTGATCGTTACCACCGGGGCTCAGCAGCGAGGCGACGCCCAGCGAGGTCCCGGCGACGTACAGCCAGAAGGACAGGTTGTTCATCCGCGGGAACGCCATATCCGGCGCACCGATCTGCAACGGCATAAAATAGTTGCCAAATCCGCCGAAGAGGGCCGGGATAACCACGAAGAACATCATCAGGACACCGTGATAGGTGATCATGACGTTCCACAGGTGTCCGTTGGGGGTACATGGTTCGGCCATGAAACCTTCGAGGCACATGTACTGAACACCGGGGTGCATCAGTTCGAGCCGCATGTAGACAGTCATCAGAACCGAAATCAAACCGGCGAGCGCCGATACGATCAGGTACAGAATCCCGATATCCTTGTGGTTGGTCGACATGAACCAACGGGTAAAGAACCCACGCTGGTCTTCATGCTCGTGACCATGAATGGCTGCGTCTGCCATTAGGTGCCTCCTGTTGCAACTACACCGCGCAGTCGGACCTCTCCAACGCGCGGGATTCCTGCTGGTTTTAGATTGCAAGGGGGCGACCTTCAATGGCCGAGTTTGATCTGGATCAAGATTAATTGTCGCGGGCAGCCCATGCAGCCCAGCATTTCAACCTCTGATACTAGCGATTTGGGGGGCCAGTCCGCGAATTCAAGTGGTGATGGGGGAATCCCGCTTGACCCGCATCGGGGGGCGGCACAGAACAGCAAAGAAGCGCAATACCGGAGGCCCGTGATGACTGAATATGATCCCGAAAACGTCTTTGCCAAGATCTTACGTGGGGAAATCCCGTCGAACCGAGTTTATGAAGATGATGAAACAGTCGCCTTGATGGACATCATGCCACGCTCTGATGGGCATGTGTTGGTCATCCCAAAATCACCGTGCCGCAACATGCTGGACGCGTCGTCCGTGGAACTTGCGGCAGTGATAGCAACGGTTCAGAAAATAGCACAGGCCGTGAAGGCCGCGTTTGAAGCTGATGGTGTAACTGTTCAGCAGTTCAACGAAGCTGCGGGCGGGCAGGAGGTGTTTCATCTACATTTCCATGTCCTGCCCCGTTATGAAGGCGTATCGATGCGTCCACCGGGCAAGATGGGTGATTTTGATCTGATTGCCGAACACGCTGACAAAATCCGCGCAGCATTGGGTTGAATTCCAAGAAAGTTCCGCTGGCACGTGGGGTCGATAAGCTGCACGAAAGGCCGCAAAGGCAAGGGATTTACAAAATACCCAGGCCCTAAAACGAGAATTGCCGTTCCGATTATGGGGTCGGAACGGCAGACTCGTAACCAAACACTTCTCGGATTTCGCTGGGCAGCCCTGCGATCACCGGTTAACACACCACTCACTCATGAACGGTGATTACATACTACGTGGTCAAATGGCGTTTGTAAGGAGTGGATGTGAAGAATCCCTGAATTTGAGGCGAATTGGGGCGATTTGAAGGACAAGCCACTATGATTTTCGAAACAGAACGCATCGAAATTCAGCATTGTTGTTTGGGTAATGTTTCCGGATCGTTCCGAGTACGTGGAATCACCTAGTTTTCAAACGCCTTCGGAGGCGAACACATCATCAAAGGTCTTTTTTAGTGCCACGTCGACGTCACCCATCGTTACGGGAAGCCCGAGGTCGACCAAAGATGTCACACCGTGTTCCTGTATGCCGCAAGGTACAATCCCACCGAAATGAGACAGATCTGGTTCAACATTGATTGATATTCCGTGGAAACTAACCCACTTCCTCAGGCGTATTCCGATGGCTGCAATTTTATCCTCGGCGGTCTGTCCCGCTGTCGTTAGCGGCTTGTCCTGTCGTTGCACCCAGACGCCCACGCGGCCTTCTCTTAGTTCACCCGTGACATTGAATTCTGCCAGGGCGGCGATCACCCAGGCCTCAAGCTGCTGCACAAAGCGGCGAACATCACGGCCGCGTTTACCCACGTCCAGCATGACGTAAACGACGCGCTGACCGGGGCCGTGATAGGTGTACTGACCGCCGCGCTTGCTCTCATAGACCGGAAAGCGATCCGGATCGGTCAGATCTTCACGCTTGGCGGAAGTCCCAGCGGTATAGAGCGGTGGATGTTCCAACAGCCAGATGCATTCATCGGCTTCACCTGCCGCAATCGCGGCAACGCGCGCCTCCATAAAGGCAGTGGCTTCGTCGTAGTCGATCAGCCCATCGGTGGATTTCCATTCCATGCTCGTTCCTTAGACCGTCTGCGGGGCAGGGGGAAGGGGTCAGGCGGCCTCGGCCAAACAACGCTGCAACACCTGCGCATAGGTGTCGGCGCCTTGCGCACCAGTCAGCAGATATTTCCCGCCAAATACCATCGAAGGCACGCCCGAAATGCCTCGGCTGGTCCAGAATTGTTGTTTCTCACGCACCGACTGGGCGTGTGCACCCGACTCAAGCGCCGCGCGTGCCGCATTCGGGTCAAGCCCCGCCGTTTCGACGGCACCCAATAACACGTCGGCGTCAGAGACATCCTGCTGCATGGTGAAATAGGCGTCGAACAAGGCCAGTTTAAGCGGATGCTGACGTCCCTGCGTTTCCGCCCAATCAAGCAGTTGATGCGCGGCAAAGGTGTTCACAATTCTACTGTCATCGGTGAAATTGAAGGTAAATCCAAGTTCAGCCCCTAAAGCGGTCAACCGCTCGCGCGCCTGCTGGCTTTGTTCGGGTGTCGAGCCATATTTTTCGGCAATATGCTCTCGCAGGTTCTGCCCCTCGGGTCCCATGCCGGGGTTCAATTCGAACGGATGCCAGCGCAACCGGGCCAGCACATTCTCTTGCTTCAGCGCGGCATCGAGTTGACGAAAACCTACGATACACCACGGACAGACCACATCCGAGACGACATCAATCTGCACGGTAGGGCGGGGATCGGGCGAGGACATGGGCTGCTCCAGATTGCATTGTGTCGCGTTTAGATATTGCTAAAGCGCGCGAATTCAATCGGCTGTGTTTTTGCCTCTTCACATCGCGTGGCGCAACGTCTATACGCCCCTCTACCAAGTCATTGGCAGTGCGGTCGTGGCGGAATTGGTAGACGCGCAGCGTTGAGGTCGCTGTGGGGTAACACCCGTGGAAGTTCGAGTCTTCTCGACCGCACCACATAATTCATCTCGTTATGTAATTTCAATTTATTATGTTGGCGAGAACGATCTTGGTCCACCTAAATGCTTGTGATTTGGCGCATCAGCGCAACGTAGTCGCTTTCGCTGCTTCTGCACGCGTGCGCTGATGCCTCCGATCGTCGAGTAGAGTGCCCGACAACCGATCAAGTGCATATATGGCTTCCACCAATTACTGTTTATCGAGGATGATTCTCCACTGCTGGTAAAAAGGCTGTATGAGTGTGTCAACGAAATTAGCTGCCGCACTTGTGAAGGCTGATTAGCCGCGAATATTGAGATAAACGTGCAATACGGGCTTAAGAACTGTGACGACCATACAATCTGAGTTGGGTGTCAAAACTTGAGTGAATTAGTTCAAATAGAGTGCGCCCAATCGATGAAGAAGCTGAATATGTTGACAGTCCGGCGGTCATTGGCTTTTTTGTTTCCGGTTTACATCAGTTAGAACAACTAAAACGAACAAAACACGAGAATTTCTCGGTGCTTGGACTGCTCATCCCTTATGATGTTCGTAGTAATATCGCGGCCTGCAAGTAGTAGGCCTATTTGCCGAAAGTTGTAAATCTACTGCATCTTCGGAAGTGTATTTGGTAACGAGTGTGCTGTTTCGATCGTATGATCGGGACAGCATTTTCTTTTTGGAGTTGCTTTGGCAATACGCAGACTCCTTCATTTTACCACTGACGATCTCGAGTGTGCCACGAGGTCTTGTGATCATAGGGATAACTTCACCACCGAAAATCCGCCACTGAATCACGGGATTGCTTCAGAGATGTAAAGTGATGTGCCATCGAAATTGCTTGGCAGGAATTCGTTATCGTTGCTCCGGTTGCGTGGCGCAGGGTAGTGAGGTGTGCTCTTCTCCGGTGGAAGCTACTTCATGTCCGCTTATCGCAGGCAATTTAATGAAAAACTCTGTGCCTTCACCAAGTTTGCTTCTGTAGTCTATTGTTCCGCCAAAATGCTCAACAATTTCCTTTGAAATGTGCATCCCGAGCCCTGTACCACCTGCGTGACGTTCATCGGAGGAGTCTATCTGGGAAAATCGATCGAAAACTTTGTCATGGCTCCCCTCAGGTATCCCGATGCCATGGTCTTTGACGAAGAGGCGAATATTCTCGCCGACTTTCTCGCATCCGACGGTTATCTCGCCTCCATCAAGGGAGAATTTAGCTGCGTTGGAGATAATGTTGGCCAACACCTGAAGCAGGCGGGAGGGATCACCTTTAACGTACAGATCATTGTTTCCCCTTAAGTCTTCTACAATTTCTACGTTGTGAGCACTGGTATATCCCATGTTACAGGCGATCGCTTCCTGAATCAGCGCATGTACATCAACAGTTCCTTCACGGTAGTTCATCTCGCCCGCTTCCATTTTTTGAATGTCCAGCACATCATTGATTAGGGATGCGAGCCGTTCGCAATTTTTACCTGCTAAATGAATGAGGCTTTGCATTGATTCTGGAGCTTCACCCAATGCGCCTGTGTTGATTAGGTCAAGTGATCCCTTGATCGAAGTGAGAGGCGTACGCAGTTCATGGCTAACTGTCGATATGAACTGAGTTTTCGCAATGTAGGCCGCTTTTGTTCTTTCGTGCTCTGCTTTGAGCTTTTCGAGTTGTTCCAAATTCCTGCGGTAGAGCTTCAGAAACACCATCGAACAGTCAATCAGAAAATACATTACAAAGATAACGGTGAAGAAGTGCAGCCAGAGTTCAGATGAAAGCTCGGGGCGTTCGATCCAGATATCCTTGACGACAATCAACATGAACGATACGCCGTACATGGTCAGACGGATAATCATTGCCCACAGAAACTGATGGTTGTTCATTGCTGCAAACAACGCCGCAGCAAACAAGAAGAACATTGGAGTAAAGTGACCACCGGCGGGCTGTGCGAAAGCAACTGAAACAGCATACAGGCAGATTGCAGCCGCGCTGAGGATCGTGTTCAACAGAATCCAAACAACCATCATACTGATTGCTTTGTGCTGATCTGGCTTTAAGCGCGGTACGCGTTTGGCCAGCAATAAATCTTGCGCTTCGCAAATGAGGATTGTCCCATAGAACAGCATGGCGTTAATGGGATCGAAGAAGAACGCAGTTAAAATGGTCGTGGCCAGATAAATAGCCTGCCGCTGCCACAGAAGCGCAAAGCTCATGGCAGTATAATCTATGATGTTTTGCAGAAGCCGGTTTTCCGTTTCACCGGAGTCCCGGTTCGGCAGATTGGCGTCAATGGCTGTCATCTAGATGTCTTCGTTTTTAGCGCTTGGACAGTACCATTAGCGGCACAATGAGGACTTAGTTGGTCTGAATTGGGTTCACAGTTTGGCGCTAATCCTTTGAAGGCCACTGGGATTGTTGGCTTTTCACGCAAGATTCTGGTGTGAGAGGTTAAAAAATTTTTGTTGCGCAAATGCAGTGTGGGGCGGCCAAATTTGACGATCTCGTTGCTAAGTACATTTTTTTTTATCTTAATGTGCCAGAAAGACGGAGAAAATCTAAAAGGGTTGGGGTTTGACTGCAGTTGAATTTACGAAGTTGGGGCAGGGCGCTGTCGCTCCTGTTTCGGCTAGGCTTGCGAAAAAGCCGGTGACACTGCTTCAGTTTGCAAGGTCCGCTGGTCGAAACATGTTTGAAGTCATCCCGGCCGAAACTCTGCGTGAAACTTATGTTCGTGGGCCTTTGAACATACACTATATCTGCGATCCTGAAATAATAACCGAGTTACTTGTCGGGCAGGGCCGTTCGTTTCCCAAAGCCAAGTTCACTAAAGACATTATTGGATCGGCTGTAGGCAACGGTTTGATACTCTCTGAAGGGGAAAAATGGCGTCAGCAGCGGCGTAGGTATTCTCCACTATTCGCCGCCAGGAACCTCCCGGTTCTGGCTCGGCATTTTGCAGAGACTGGTGTCGAGATTGCAGATTCATTGGCGGAACACGAAGGCCCCGTAGATGTTGCACAAATTGCGCCTGCATCAACGTTGACGAATATTTCTAGGGTGATTTTTTCGGGTAACAAGAAAGTCAGTTCAGAGCAAATACGCGTGGGGCTGATCAAGTATTTTGAGTACATTTCTGATTTGTCTCTTTTCGATTTAATGGGTTTGCCAAAGTGGGTGCCGCGCAAGAATTGGCTACGCAGCCTAGCCCCGGTCACTAATATGCGGAACCTTGCCAGACAGGTTATTGATCAGCGTCGCTCCGAGTGCCGCAGCGAGCCACAGGATTTCCTCGATTTCATGATTGAGGCGTTAAAAACAGATTTCGAGGATGAAGCGACAACCGTTGACAACCTTTTAACCTTTGTCGTCGCTGGTCATGAAACTTCCGCCAACGCTCTGGCCTGGGGGTATTATCTGCTGGCGTTGCACCAAGATATGCAAGCTAGGGTTAGACAAGAAATTCGGTCGGTTCGCCCAAATGGTCCAATGGAGTTTTCTGACCTGGAGGCAATGCCACTCCTGCGCGCCCATGTAAAAGAAACGCTGCGGCTTTACCCTTCAGCCGCGTTCTTTGCTAGAGACGCATCTGCCGATCTTGAAATCAAAGGGGTAAAGATTGCAAATGGTGACGCGCTGTTCTTCCCAGTTTACTCTTTGCACAGAAACGAAAAACTATGGGATGCTCCTGACCACTATCGACCGGAACGGTTCTTGGGGTCTACACTGCCTCGAGGCCAGTACATTCCATTTGGAGATGGCCCCAGAATCTGCATAGGTGCTCAGTACGCTGAAACTGAAATCATGGTACTTATGGCTTCGGTGCTCCGTCGAATAAATTTTTCGATTACTGAGTCTGAAATGCCGGAACCAGTTTTGACCTTCACCATGCGTACCAGTGGCCCACTCATCCTCAATGCCGAACGGGTTCGCGAATAAAGTTGATATCTAAACTCCAGTACCTGACCTTTGATCGACGTCAGGTCTGGCGATAGAATTAGCTTACTGCCGGCGAGTGAGGTAAGTGTTATCGCCGTACAGCTCACGCAAGACTACATCAAACAATCTATCGTTGACTATTTCTTTGCGATGCGGAGTGGGCTCTGAAAATGTGGAAGAGGTTGTAACCAGGCCCTTTCTGAGATTGGCCTCACGATGATTCACTTTTTTGATAGCCATGTCCAAAGAGGCAAATGCTCCAACCTTTGTAAAAGAACGAAGCGATACCGGTGTACCTTTCACCACTTTAAGATGGACAGATGCGCAGCGGTTGCTGAGAACAGTCCCTAGTTCTTGGTTTAGGAAAGCTTCGGTCGGAATATTCTGGGTGCGTTCCCGCCCATGTGTAACAACTAGAAATGTGCCACTCCCGCGATAGGAATAGATTCCTCCAGCAGCCTGTGTTGTTCTTTCAATGCAGGACCCGATGTCGGAAACAGATCGCCGAAAATCACCAAAATTCCCCAGATCAAAGTGATACTCGGCATCACGATATTTGATTGCGGTGACCCAGGTGTCAAATCGACGCCTCCGTGAAAGCTGCTCGACATAGTTGTCGAATTCGACATACCCCAAGCATTGTTCCTGCTCGTCGATAGACAAAGGATCCTTGAAATTGAATTTCTGGTTGAAATCCAATTCACTGCGAAGATTTTCTATCGACGCCGATGAGGATTGGGTTTTCTTTCTCTCCATCATCAGAAGGTGAGCAGCGTTCATACGGCTGCGCAATTCAAAGAAGTCGAAGGGTTTAGTTACATAATCAAACGCGCCTTCTAAAAATGCCTTCTCGATGTTCTGCCTGTCATCCAGTGCAGTCAGCATTATGACAGGTGTTTCCAGATTTTCCGGCAGGTTTCGGATTTTTGAAAGCAACTCTATCCCTGAGGTTCCAGGCATCTGAATGTCAACAAGCAGACAGTCGAACGGGGATTCTGCTGCTTCTATCATCCCAAGCGCTTCATCAGCTGAACTGGCAGCAGCCACATTGCAGTTTTCGAGTTCAGGAAGCGCTGACTGGAGCAACCTCAAAATGTCAGGATCATCATCAACCGCCAGAACAGTAAGTGCGGTCTTTCTTTGTGCTCGATGCTCTAAATTTCTTTGGAACCGATCACTGCCAAATGTGGAATGTCTCATAACTGGTGAACCGTCGATATCCTCATAACGGGTTGAACCTATGAGGTGAGTGGGTCGAAACCGCGGCAAAAATTGAGAAATTCTTCGTAGAAAGGGGTTTTTTCTTGACCTTTGTTTGGCGCAAACGGCCTCAGCGACGAGTTGCCTGTTTTTTGTTTTGAGCGGCCGTGGCGCTTTTTTGATGATATTTATTCGGCAATATGTTCGCGTCTAAGAACAATTCACGATCTCAAAACAACGGAATTGAAATGCGATTGGGAATTTAGGCATCAATTCTGGTAACGCTGCTAACATGCACAATAGCCACGGTTTTCCAATAGCCTGAAAATAAAGCCTAGTCGCGATGAAGTCAGCGTCGGGCGTTATAAAGTACAATAGACGATCCAGCGGCGGGGTTGTTCAATTTACTTGTAGATGTTGAACAAAACTGACTGACTGACGGTGCCATCGATAGAGAACTTTGCGCCGACAGGTGAGGCATTGATACCCAGTCGCCGTGACCACCGTGCCCAGACTGAAGGAACGATGCCCAGTATGCTGGATGCACCACCTTCCATCGCGACAGTAGTCATCTGGTGAAACAACTCTTGTTGAACCTGCTGCCTGCGTGATGAAGCTACATCTTTTGTCACGAAGAAACGGGATGCTTCCCAGACAGATTGCTTTACCGGGGCTTCAACAAACAGAACGTCAGATGGGATATCTTTAAGGATACCTCTTTGTGCGTCGCGCAGCATATAACTGTATACCCCGCATTGTGCGGTCGTGGGCAGAAGTCGCACACCTGCCAAAATTTCACCAAACTCGTGCAACACAACCCATCGACAGGCTGGCGTGTCGTATTGGTCGAATTCCATCCCGTCAGCTTCGCCGACTTGCCACTTTAGCTGATCTATGAAAATTGACTTTCTGGTTTCGAGGTATTTTGCCAGCAGTGGGCCATACTCGTGAATATTGCGAAAGCTAAGCGTAGTCGCGCGAATATTGCCAACGTCACTACGTGGCATTGGCTGGCTACTTCTAACCGCGAAAACTTCTATTCGCGCCGATTTACTCGGAGCGCTTGAAGTGGCGTTAGCGGGTGTCAGTTCCGGAAATCCCTCCGGGACCGAGTATGTCTGCTTAAACCTGAGTGGACGGTCCATATTTTGCTCATATTATTGACGCACTTATGACAAGATTCAGCTCGGCAAGTCCACCAACCTATGCGGTAGTTAACCGAATTGATGAATGGGTGTGTCCAAATCTCCTCTCTCCCAATGGTTGAGTTCGCTGACAGATCAATTACGCAAGATTTTTTTAACTTTTCTTTTCACCCGTAGACTTCATTCATTTCTGCGTGTGCAGCAACATTTTGAAAAAAAAGTTTTTTTTGCTCTTTCGATTGGAAATTACCTATTAGAACTTACGCTGGATCAAGTGCCGTCTCGGTGTCTGATGAAAATTCAAGGCAGCCCTGACTGCTGATAGAAGCAGCCATCAAGATGACATCCAAATTTGGAGGGAGTTACTTTTCTAATTGCGTCCTCGGGCTGAGAAATTTGTACAGATTGAAAAAAATGTGCAGACATAAGGAAGTCTGCCTAATGTCACCGTTTTGCCACCTTCGTAAAAGAAAATAAGAGAGGATGAGTAATCCTTGAGTGTTTTATGCGCCAGCTAGCCGTTGCCTTAAAGTCTGCAATGCCCAACGGTTGGAGTGGTGTAAGAGGTTGGTGAAAAGTTATGCGTATACTTGCTGTAGACGACGATCCTAGCATCCTGGAGTTGCTAGATAAAGTTCTTGAATCGTTCGGGTACAAAGATGTCGTTACCGCCAGAAGTGGTCGGGAGGCCCTTGAAATACTGTCGAGACCAAATGAAGCGTTCGACTGCTTATTGCTTGATGTGCAGATGCCGCAAATGAACGGCATAACTCTTTGCGAAGAAGTGCGAAAATTACCAGAATACACGTACACGCCCATTATCATGGTGACCGCCATGGTGCAAAAAGAGTACATCGACGAAGCATTCGGAGTTGGGGCAACGGACTACGTTACAAAGCCTTTTGAGTTCTCGGATCTGAAGCAGAGGTTGTCTGACGCCTATAGAATGGCAGCGGAACGCAGAGCCGCAATCGAAGTGCTGGAAGCTGAAGCGGAATCTGAGTTGTGTTTTGGTAATAGTCCGGACGTTCGCTTAAGTGATCCGCAGTGTTTCGGAGATTTGCCCGGTTGCATTGGGTTAGCTGAATTTGAGAACTACGTAATTCAGCTTTCAACGATGCACTCCATGGCTGCAAAGCTTGTGGCGGTGAAATGCATAGGCGCCGAACAAATCTATGAGACGAGCACGGTCAGTGAATTCCGTAGTGCCATGACTTTAGCTGGTACCGCGCTTTTGACAGCCAATCAGCAAGGGCGCAAAGTAGCGACCTATTGGGGAAATGGCGTATTCTTGATGATCTATGACAATCAAATTGATTTGAGTGTGGACCAGTTGGGTGCTCCGCTTCCGGAGGCATTGAAAGAAATTTCCGGTGACACCACTTCAGGTCGGCCAATTGGCTTCCAAGTTAGCGAAGAAGTTATGCTTAAAGCCAAAACCAAGATGGAGGCGTTGTTCTTGATAGACAAGGCCGTCGAAATGGCAGAAATGTCGGAGGGTCGAGCGGCGAATATCGGTTGAAAAACTGCATATATGGATGATAATTAAGATCAGGCTGTTGGTGTAAAAAATACATTAGAACGCCCTGAGTTTTTCATTTTGCTGGTTGAAATAGATCCGCGCGCTCGTTCATCAGACGTTCAACCTTTGTGCTTTTGGTCTACTTTGTCCGATCTCAGTGCCTACCCGGCAGCAACAACTCGGAGAAAGATCCCGTAAGCTTCTTCTCGAGATCTGATCTGATGCGAGATCTGGCGTATTCGCCTCTCTCTAATTTCCTGAAGGTTTCTTTCGCGACCACGGTCAAAGCGTGATCGGTCTAAGCAGCTTCCCGGCGTATCCGTTCTTGTTCTTTGATCGGGTCTTTGCCTTGACGGGTTATGGGTCGCCATTTCTCTGCTTCTTGGCGTGAATCTTCAGAGTTATGGCTGACAGAGCGCCCAAACCCATCTCTCTGCGACGCCTGTAGACATGAACCCGAAGCAACTACTTGCCAGCATCGCCATCCTTTTTGGCAGCCAGAGGTTCTCGCCATCCAGGTACCAGCCGGTTTGAGTGTTCTTCACTTGCAAAGATGACAGCTTGTTGACTGCTAGAATTGGTCCACCCCAAGGTCCACCATTTACTGTGAGACACAGTGATCCATGTAGAGACTACTGGAAGCCTCATTATATTGTTTTAAGATTATTCTTCTGGTTTTTGAGGTGTCCGGAAACAGGCGTGTTTAAGTTTTCAATACATCTCGACCGCACCAAAATCCTAAAATCGTTACCCGATATTGTCAGGTGAGACGGGCGCCCTGTGGGTTGAAGCGATAGGTTCGATCCTGAGCATAGCCGAAATGTACGGATTCACCTGCATTAACCTGATGTTGGCCGAATAAGCGCGCGGTGATCTGATGGTCTTGCATCATCGCGATCACGTTGGTGTCTCCGCCCAGATGCTCGACATGAGTCACGTTCGCGGTCAGGGGGCCCTCGTCGGTCAGGTATAGGTCTTCGGGGCGTATACCCAGTGTCGTGTCCGCGCTGTCGCCGATCACGCTGGCGGGGAAGAAATTCATCGAGGGCGCGCCGAGGAAACCTGCGACGAACTGGTTGGCGGGATTGTTGTACAGCTCCATTGGGCTGCCGACTTGCTCAACGCGCCCGTCGCGTAGGACGACGATCTTATCCGCTAGGGTCATCGCCTCTGTTTGGTCGTGGGTGACGTAGATCATCGAGGCATCAAGCTGCTGATGCAGGTTTGCGATTTCCAGCCGCGTGTTCATGCGCAAGGCTGCGTCCAAATTGGAAAGCGGCTCGTCGAATAAAAACAGTTTGGGTTCACGCACTATGGCGCGGCCGATAGCGACGCGTTGGCGTTGTCCGCCGGATAGTTCCGAGGGGTAACGGTCGATATAGGGCTCAAGGTTCAGCATCTTGCTGGCCTTGGTGACCCGTTCTTCGATGACCTGCTTGCTCTGACCTTCCTGTTTCAGCGCCAGCGACATGTTCTTGCGCACATTCAGGTGGGGATAGAGCGCATAGCTTTGGAACACCATCGCGATGCCGCGTTTGGAGGGCGGGGTTAGGTTCATAAGTTCTCCGCCGATGCGAACCTCGCCCGAGGTCACATCTTCGAGCCCCGCAATCACGCGCAGAAGAGTGGATTTGCCACAGCCCGAAGGTCCAACGAAGACGACGAATTCTCCGTCTTCGACTTCGATGTTGATATCCTTAAGGACTTCGACAGTACCGAAGGACTTGTTCACGTTCGTTAGCGTCAGGGCGGTCATTTTTGTGCCTCTTTCAGCGAAATAGGTTGGCCGGTGCGGATGCTTTTATCGGCAGCCAAACAGATGACCAGCGATTGCACGGCGTCGTTCATGTGGCGGGTCAGGTCGATGTCTTGAGCGATCGCACGCAGCATATAGGCTTGCTCGGCATCGCAGAGCTCCTGGTGGCCAGGTTCATCCGGCATGTCGATTGTCTGGTCGCCTTCGGGGCGATGGACCAGAAGGCCGCCGACTTTGGTGTGGCCGTCGATATCGGCCGACGCACCCTTGTTGCCATCGGTGATCGAGACGGAACCGTTCGGTGAGACAATGTCTTTCACGAAGAATGCGGTTTCAGACATCATCGGGCCCCAACCGGCTTCGTACCAACCGACGGAGCCATCCTCGAAGATCACCTGAAACTGGCCGTAATTATACATGCCTTCGGCTATCTCATCGCTCAGGCGCAGGCCCATGCCGTGGACGCGCACGGGGGCTGAGTCCGTGATCTGGCACATCACGTCGACATAATGCACACCGCAATCGACGATGGGCGAGGTGGTCTGCATCAGGGCCTTATGCGTCTCCCACTCGGCCCCGCTGCTTTGTTGGTTGAGATTCAGCCGGAACACGTACGGCCCGCCCAGGTCGCGCGCCTCGGAAATCAGGCGCATCCATGAGGGGTGATGGCGCAGGATGTAGCCGATGACCAGTTTGCGTTTGGTTTCAATGGCTTTCGCCACAACGCGTTTGGCATCAGCCACAGTCGTCGCTAGTGGTTTTTCAACGAAGACATGCGCTCCGGCGTCCATCGCAGTGCAGGCGTAATCAGCATGGCTGTCAGAATAGGTGGCGACGACTACCAGATCCGGGTTGGTCTCAGTCAGAGCTGCCTGAAAATCCGAATAAGCCGGATAGCCTGACAGGTCAGGATGGTCGACGCGACCGGATCGGTTCACCAACCCAACAATCTGCGCGTCCGGATGGGTGTGGTGGGCCAAAGCGTGGCTCAGCCCCATATTGCCGAGGCCAGCGATCAGAACTTTGGTCATTTGACAGCTCCTGAAGTGATGCCGCGGATTAACTGGCGTGAGAAGATGACATAGAGCACCAGCACCGGCAGGATCGCCATGCTGAGTGCCGACAGAACCGCGTTCCAGTCGGTGACGAACTGGCCGATGAAGACTTGGCTGCCCAGTGTCAGTGTTTTTGTTTCCTCAGCTGGGGCGAGGATCAGTGGGAACCAGAGGTCGTTCCAGATCGGGATCATGTTGAACACGGCCACGGTCGCCATAGCAGGGCGTACCAGAGGCAGGACCAATCGGAAGAAGATCGTGTATTCTGACAACCCGTCGACGCGACCTGCGTTTTTCAGATCGTCCGAAACCTGCCGCATGAACTCGGACAGGATGAACACAGCCAGCGGCAGACCTTGAGCGGTATAGACAAGGATCAGCGCCCAGAGGGTGTTCACCAACCCGGTTGCGACCATCATCTCAAGTATTGCAACGGTGCCGATGCGGATCGGGATCATGATCCCAAGCGCCAGATAGAGGCCCATCAGGGTATTGCCCTTGAACTTGTACTCGCTCAGCGCAAAAGCAGCCATTGCGCCGAACAACAGAACAAAAGCCAGCGATACCACGGTTACGATCAGCGAGTTCTGGAAATAAAGGAAGAAATCCCCTTGTTTCATCACTGTCTGATAACCGATCAGCGAGAAGCTTTCGGCATCGGGCAGGGCGAGTGGCTCGCGGAAAATCGAGCGGCGCGTTTTGAAGCTGTTGATGATGATCACGAAGACCGGGAAGAGGGCGATCAATGTGTAGAGGATCAGCGCCCCATGCATGGCGGCCGTGTTCAGCGGGTTATGGCGTGCTTTGTTCATCCGGCGATCCTCACAGCTGATACCGGCGCATCCGGGTCTGGATGCCGAAGAGGTAGATACAGACACCCACGAGGATGATGGCAAACATGGCGCCAGCGATGGCGGAGCCCATATGCGGGTCGCCCAGTTGCAGCTGGAAGCCAAAGAAGGTGCGGTACATGAAGGTGCCGAGGATATCGGTTGAGAAATCCGGCCCCGCCAGCGCGCCCTGTGAGACGTAGATCAGGTCGAAGGCATTGAAATTGCCTACAAAAGTCAGGATTGAGATGATCCCGATTGAAGGAATGATCAACGGCAGTTTGATCTTCCAGAATGCCGAGGCTCCGGTGATGCCGTCTATTTCTCCGGCCTCAAGGATCTCTTCGGGGATCGACAGCAGGGCGGCATAGATCAACATCATCGGGATGCCGACGAATTGCCAGACCGAGACAAGTGCCAGTGTCGTCAGGGCATATTCTTCTTTGCCTAGCCAAGGTGCAAACAGCGACTTAAGGCCAACGGCGTCCAGCATAGAGGGTGCGATGCCCCAGAGAGGGGACAGGATTAGTTTCCACGCAAAACCGACGATGACAAAGCTCAGAATGGTCGGAATGAAAATCGCGGACCGGTAGAGCGCCGCAAACCGCAGGCGTGGATGCGATAGCAGTGCCGCCAGAGCGATGCCGATGGGGTTCTGTACCAGCATGTGGATCAGGAAGAACCAGAAGTTGTTGCCCAAAGCGTTCCAGAACTGCTCGGACCAGATTGGATCGAAGAACAAGGTGCGGAAATTCTGCAGGCCCACGTAGATACGTGTCTGATCAACCTCGGTGAACAGTGCGAGGCGCAGAGTGTTGAACAAGGGGAAGATCATCACCGCCGTATAGACCAGCACCGCAGGGGCGAGGAAAACGGCAATGTGCCAGCGTATGCGGCGGGTCTGCATGGGAATCTCCGGGGAAAAAGGTCCGGACGCGACGCGGTGGCCGCGTCCGGTGTGAGTGGCCTAGGTGTTACTGATGCGGTGCGTACCAGCTGGCCAGACCGTCTTGCAGTTGCTGACCCAGCGCTTCGGGTGTCTCTGCACCCTTGATGGCTGCAACGGATGCACCCCAAGTCTCGTTTTCGAGGTTCGGCGTGCCGCGCGACAGGATTTGGTAGGTCGAACGGATCGTGCTTTCGCACTCTTCGCGCCAGCCAACGATTTCTTTGGCCAGTGGATCTTCCAACTCGACCGGAGTGCTGGATAGCGGGAAGAAACCGGGTAGGGCGTTACCGAATATGCTGGCAAACTCGGGGCTTGCGACCCAAGCCAGGAAGGTGCGCGCAGCTTCTTGGTTTTCGCTCGCGGCGTTCATACCGATGCCGATATCAGTGTGGTCCGAAATATAGCAGGTATCGCCCGCGTTCTGGACCGGTGGCTTAAAGGCGCCCATTTCAAAATCGGCCTGCGTGTTGAAGCCCGAGATTTCCCAGCTGCCTGCTGGATAGACCGCTGCACGACCCAGCGTGAACAGGTTCTGGCTGTCGGGATAGGTTTGCGCTTCATACCCGTCGCCCAGATAGTCCGCCCATTTGGCCAGCGTCGCATATGGGGCAACCCACTGGGGATCGGTCAGCTTTTGCTCGCCTTTGATCAGCGCCTGACGGCCTTCTTCACCTTTCCAGTAGTTCGGGCCGATGTTGTTATAACCCATTGTGGCGGCTTCCCACTGATCATTGGTGCCCATCGCCATCGGGATATAGGTGCCGTCTTCCTTGATCTTGTCGAGGGCGGCAAAGAATTCAGCCTCGGTGGTAGGAACTTCGATGCCCAGCTCGTTGAACGCATCCTTGTTGTAAATGAAGCCGTGAATCACCGACGCCATCGGGACGCAGAAGCTGGCCGATCCATCATCGGTTTGCCAGGCAGATTTGGCGACGTCGGAGAAATTGCCCATAGCGTCCAGATCGGACAAATCCGTCAGGTGGCCGTCTTCATAAAGCGCGAGCGACGCATCAAACGGACGGCAGGTGATCAGATCACCAGCCGATCCGGCCTCAAGCTTTGAATTCAGAACGGCGTTGTATTCCGCAGGGGCAGAGGGCGAGAAAATCACTTTGATGTCGGGGTGCTCGGCTTCAAAAGCCGGAATGATTTTTTCCTGCCACAGAGCCAGATCGTCATTGCGCCAGCTTTCGATTGTCAGGGTGGCCTCCTGCGCATAGGCGCTTGTGACCAACGCCGTACTCATCAGAGCAAGGCTCAGAACGTTGCGTGTCATTTGGTTTCTCCCAGGTTGATGGTTTCTTGGTTTTGCTTAATCCGCTCTAGGGCGGGGCGGAGGTGATCATTTGCGTCGTGCAACATGGCCTGTGCCTCGCCCAGTGTTGGGACCCCTGCTGCAAGCAAGGCGGCACATTTCAGATTGCCGCTGGCCGTCATCAATGCTGTTTCGGCTTGTTCGGGTTCAACGCCGGCCAGTTGACAAACAATCCCTTTGGCGCGGGCGCGGAGCTTATCATTGTCAGCGCGCAGATTGATCATCATGCCGTCCTGAATATGCCCCAACTCCATTGCCATCAGGGTCGACAGCATGTTCAGCGCGATTTTTTGTGCCGTGCCTGCCCCCATGCGGGTCGAACCCGATACCAGCTCGGGCGGTGTGGAAAGCAAAATGGGGTGATCAGACAGTCGCAACAGTTCGGTATCGCCGTTATTCGCGATCCCGACGATAGGGGCTCCCTTGTCGCGCGCAATCTGGGCTGCGGTAACGGTATACGGCGTCGTACCGCTGGCAGAAACAGTGATCAAAGTGTCTTTGGGGGACAGATCCACAAGATCACGAGCAAGAGTGCTGGTCGCATCTTCCGTATCTCCGGGCATCTCGACACCCGTTGGCATACCACCTGCCATATGAATGCGTATTTGGCTTGGAGGTATTGAATAAGTTCCGCCGAGTTCCAGCGCATCCGAAGCGGCCATCAGGCCAGATGACCCCGCCGCGAGATAATGCAAGACCCCGCCCGTGCGGATCGTTTGCGCCATTGCTTTTGCTCCGGTGCAAATGGGGGTGAGCGAGGTGAGCGGGGTTGTCGCGGCCTCAGACTGAGATTGGGCCAGCAACTCGGCAACTTCGGTCAAAGGGCGCGCGTCTAGCCCGATCGCATCCTTGTGCAGTTGTTCCGTTACTGGCGTGGCCACGTGATTCTCCCCTCAGTTCTGGATATCATACCTTTTAGATACCATTAGTCTACCATTTTCTTTTTGTGTCGATGTGTTTCAGAATTTTAGCCGTAATTCTGTAATTTGGTCGCAATTGGGTCTTCAAAATCTTCAATAGGTATTATAAAGGTATTTTCATGAGTCGTCTTGCTGATACCATAGTGCTCGCTGTAGATGGCGGTGGTACGCGTTGTCGTATCGCTGTTTCTGATGGTTCCTTTGCTCGCCAAGTTGAGGTGGGGGCTGCGAACGTCTCGACCGATTTCGAAGCAGCTTGTGCCGAGCTGAATCGCGGTATTGCGGATCTGGCCAAGCAAGCCGGATTAAATGGCGCACAGATTGCAGGGACGTCGGCCTATTTGGGGTTGGCTGGGATCACTGGCAAAACGCTGGCAGAGCGACTCGCAGCGAGGCTGCCGTTCGAACGAGCCCGAATTGAAGATGACAGGCCCTCCGCATTGCGGGGTGCGCTTGGGTCGAAAGATGGTTTCGTGGCGCATTGTGGTACGGGGTCGTTTCTCGCGTCACAGAGAGATGGTCAGAGTCGCTTGGCCGGTGGCTGGGGACCGGTATTAGGGGATCAAGCTTCGGCGCAATGGGTTGGCCGACAGGCTTTGGCGCGCACTCTCGATTGTGTCGATGGCATCGCGCCGACCTCCGAGATGGCGAATGGTCTTTTGGCACGCTTTGATGGTGCCGCCGGGATTGTAGGGGCTGCATCCATGATGACGCCCACCGAGTTCGGTGCGCTGGCCCCTGTGGTCACGCTTAGCGCTGAGCAGGGGGATGCGCTTGCGCGCGCTATCATGGAGGCCGGTGCACGATATTTGGCGGATCAGATCGAGGCGATGGGCTGGAAGCCCGGTCTATCGATTTGTCTGACCGGGGGGATCGGTCCGCAATACGCGCCTTACCTCTCGAAGATCATGCAGCAGGACCTGACTGAACCACTGGGCGATCCATTGGCCGGTGCAATCGCGCTGGCCCGTGCGTTTCATGAGGAGATCGAACATGAGCGTTGCTGACTTCCTGAAACCCGAAGGATGGCTGGGTCAGACCGCTGGTCCGCGTTATGTGCAATTGCGCCATCGGTTGGAGCAGGGGATAGAAGAGGGCATTCTAGCCCCGAACAGTTCACTTCCACCCGAACGCGAGATCGCTGAGCTCACGGATCTGTCGCGCGTCACGGTGCGAAAGGCGATTCAGGAACTGGTGCGCAAAGGCGCGATCGAACAGAGGCAGGGTTCAGGCTCATTCGTGCGTCAGCCCGTTGCACGGGTTGAGCAATCATTGTCTCACCTGACCTCGTTTACCGAGGATATGGAGCGACGTGGTTTTGAAACAACCTCGACCTGGTTGGAGCGCGGGGTGTTTCTGCCTTCTCCGGACGAGATGTTGGCACTAGGGCTATCGACCAATGATCAGGTCGCCCGAATTCATCGTTTGCGCGCTGCCGGAGGACGGCCAATGGCGTTAGAGCGCGCAGCTTTGCCGCTGGATATCCTGCCCAACCCGACCGAAGTCACTGGGTCCTTGTATGCCTTCCTGGAAAGATCCGGGAACCGTCCGGTGCGCGCTATCCAAAAGATCTCGGCCATCAACCTTGAAGCCACCGAGGCACGCTTGCTTGATGTTGCAGAGGGCACAGCGGGGTTACGCATTCAGCGTACCTCATACCTCGAAAGCGGGCGCGTCGCCGAACTCACCCGATCCATCTATCACGGCGATGCCTACGATTTTGTGGCAGAGCTGCGTTTATCAACCTGAAAGGCGGGACATATGTCCACCGAAAAAACTCAAATGCGACGGGAAATCAACGAGATACCCTTCGCCGTTGATCGACTTTTAACCGAAGGTGCCAGGGCGATCTCCGCGACTGCTGGCGCGATCCGCGAGCATGATCCTAATTTCCTGATCTCAGTCGCACGCGGATCGTCGGATCATGCCTGCAGCTATCTGAAATACGCGTCTGAACTGCTGTTGGGCCTGCCCATGGCGTCGGTCGGGCCGAGCGTCAAATCGATTTACGGGGTAGACATGCGCTGCCCCGGCGCACTGTGTATCTCGGTGTCACAATCGGGCCAAAGCCCGGATATCGTTCAATTGACAAAATCCCTGACTGAAGGCGGATCATACTCGGTTGCAATTACCAATGATACAGGATCGGCCCTGGCCAAGGTTGCGTCTTCGGCTCTGTCGATCCACGCAGGCGCTGAACTGAGTGTGGCTGCCACCAAAACTTTCGTCACCTCTCTGGTTGCCGGGCTTTGGTTGTTGGCCGAGGTCAAGGGCGATGATGAATTGCTGTCGTCGATCCACAAACTGCCGGATGTTTTGTCACGCGCGATCACATGCGATTGGGGGGCTGTCGTAGACGCCGTTGATGGCCAATCACTGTTCACGCTTGGGCGTGGCATGTCCTGGGCAATTTCGAATGAGGCGGCTCTTAAATTCAAGGAAACCTGCCAGATTCACGCGGAAAGCTATTCCTCGGCCGAGGTATTGCATGGTCCGGTTTCGATTGTCGATCAGGGGTTTCCAGTGATTGCCTTCGCCTCAGGTGATGCGGCCGAGGCCAATATTGCCGAGGTTGCAGATGCGCTTGCGGGCAAAGGGGCAAAGGTCTTTGCGACAACCAACATGGTGGCTGATGCTGCGTCGCTGCCGCATGTGCGCACATCGCACTGGATGACGGACCCGGTTGCCTCGATTGCGTCTTTCTACGGTATGGTCGAGGCAGTAGCCACGCGGCGCGGTATCAACCCTGATGCACCACGCCACCTGCGGAAAGTGACGGAAACGGTATGACGGCTGCGACGATCACCTTCGCCGGAGGGCCGATTTTCGA
Source organism: Ruegeria sp. AP7 (assembly GCF_056539905.1). Taxonomy (NCBI): domain Bacteria; kingdom Pseudomonadati; phylum Pseudomonadota; class Alphaproteobacteria; order Rhodobacterales; family Roseobacteraceae; genus Ruegeria; species Ruegeria sp. AP7. Next base: position 255,250 of record NZ_JBQFVT010000001.1, read on the forward strand.
CGGCGAAATGCTGGTAGAAGGGCATGCGGCCCGCTTCGTCGACGGGAGGTTGGATTGCTTCTTGCCCGAATCTCAGCTGTCTGCGGGTGAAGTTATCGAGAACCTGTCGGGTGACATTCTCAGCCCTGGTTACGTAGATTTGCAGGTCAATGGCGGCGGAGGTGTGATGTTCAATGATGATCCGTCAGTCGAAACACTGCGGCGTATCGCAGGGGCACATCGCCAACTTGGGGCGACATCGATCTTGCCGACGTTGATTACGGATACACCTGAAAAGACCAGAGCCGCGATTGCGGCCGCAACGCAGGCCATCAAACAGGGGGTGCACGGGATTGCAGGGCTGCACCTTGAGGGCCCGCACCTGTCCGTGCGTCGCAAAGGCGCGCATGACGCTGCACTGATCAGGCCCATGGAAGGTGCCGATCTTCAGCAACTGTTAGATGCGGCAAAGGTGCTGCCTGCGCTTATGGTCACGATTGCACCCGAAAGTGTCACGACGGCTCAGGTCGAAACGCTTACCAAAGCGGGAGTCATCGTCTCAATGGGGCACAGTGATGCTGCGTTTGAAACCTGTGTGGCGTACGTTAAGGCAGGCGCACGTTGTGCGACGCATCTGTTCAACGCCATGAGCCAATTGGGCAACCGCGAGCCCGGCCTCGTTGGCGCTGTCCTTTCCCAAGGCGCAATATCCGCAGGTCTGATCGCAGACGCGATTCATGTTCACCCAGAGACAATGCGCGCGGCCTTCGCCGCCAAGCAGGGGCCGGGCCGCCTGTTTCTGGTCAGTGATGCGATGGCCGTCGCCGGGACAGACTTGACCGAGTTCAAGTTGGAAGGGCGTATCATCCAACGAGAAAACTGCAAGCTAACCTTGCAGGACGGAACACTGGCTGGGGCTGACCTTGATCTGACCACTGCCTTGCGTGTGTTGACGACAAAAGTTGGCATATCACTGCCCGATGCCTTGGCAGCGGCAACGCGCATTCCCGGAGATATCATCGCGCAAAGAGCCATCTCTGATCTGAGCACGCTCACGCAGGCCATTCGAATTTCCCCGGATATGTCACAGGCTCGACCGGTTGTTGCAGGTTGAAAGCCATTTTTGGCGAAACTCATGACACCACAGATTTCGCATCTCGCCGCAGCCGCTGCGGTTGTGTAAGACGTTAGGCAAACACAGTTTGGGAATGTCCTAATGTTTCAAGAAATTGGCAAAATCGACATGAGGGCGGCTGCCCAAATTTTGCCATGACCCAGAAGCGAGGCGTTTTCATTGGGCAGCGCAAGGATCGTATGGGTGCGCGCCTGTTGATGATCCTGACCTGCATCCGTCTGGCTAAAGATTTTGAGACCGACTACCGCGTGAACTGGTTCCCACAGGGCGCGGACGCACCGGAACTGGATCAGCCCGAGGAGTTGTTCACTACTGATTGGATGGATGTGCATTTTCTTAATCAGCCAGAGCTCGACGCACTGAATGAGACCGCTCTGCCGATTTGGGCTTTCCAGAACGACCCATCGCCAGAGCGATTGATGGACCATTTAGCCTCGGGCCGATCGGTACTGGTCGAAGAAGGGTTCGAGGTGCTGGCGTTCCCTTGGGAGGATATCGAAGCCATCCGCCCCCGCTATCGCGATTTCATCCGCGGTCTTGGATTCGTCGATAAGGTTCGTCAGATCATGGATCGGGCCGATGAGAAACTTTCAGGGCAGGGGGTTTCGGCTTATCACATCCGTCGTGGCGATATCTTGAATGGTTTGCCGTGGAAACACTCAACCTGGCCCGCCAAGATCGAGCCCGAAGAGTTTTATGAGGTCCATCTGGAAAAATCCAAGGGCCAGACGGCGATCATGTTCTCAGATCAGCCCGAGTTGATCGTACGGTTTAAGCAGCGGTTTCCGCAGCTTATGCAAATGTCGGACATTGCCGATCTGTCGGGTCTGACACGAGCGCAACGAGACTTTCTGGAACTCTACGCAATGTCGCGGGCGGATCAGGTGATTGCACCATATATTTCGGCCTTTTCGATGGCAGCGGCGCGGATATCGGGACAGCAGCGCAAGGTGTTTCGCGATGTATTGACTGAGGAGGAATTGCAAGGGGCGAATGAGCGCGTAATCGAGCGGGTCGCGCAAGGACCAGCAGAGTTTCTGAACCCTTCGGAGGCTGCGCATATCTATGCAAAAGCGGCGCAATATCTATCGGCTCAGGATCGCTGTGAAGAGGCGTATGAAAGTGCGAAACCCATCCTGGACACCGGGGCTGACAATGCCTTTATGCCGTTGCTGCAATCACTGAATTGTTTTTACCTGTCCAAGTGGCAGGAAAGCGAGACGCTTGCCCGTGAGGGGTTGGAGAATCCGCATCTCTGGCCCGAAGATTATGCCGTCATGTGCGCTTTGCGTGGCGCCATTCTGGGTGTGCAGGGCAAACGCTGGGCGGCGACACGGCATTTCGCAAAAGCGTTCTGGGCCAAGCCATTACGGCCGGATGTTGTAGTGCTGGGTTCCAGAATGTTGTACCGGTCACATCTGGCACATCGACTGCTGCCGCCGGTTGACTGGTCGTTACAGCGCACGGTGCGTCAGCGCCGTTTTCCACCGTTCAACAACCTGTATCTGGTTCAGCACAAGGTGGTATCATGGCGGCCGTGCAACTTTGATTTCGTTCTGCTGGATTGGGCGGATCTAGCGCTGGATCAACGCGCAAGACGTCTGTTTGATCAGCGTAAGAGGCTGGAAGCATTGAGTTCAGCCTTGGACGATCTGCCTGACGTGCCAGCAGACGACCCGCGATTGCAGAGCGCGCAGGTGGTACTGCAAAAGCATCTGGGCGAGGTTTCCGGCGCCCAGGCCATCGACAGAACACGTCGGATAGTAGCCGAAGTGCCGGAAAATACACTTTATCAGAAACGACTGGCCGAGCTTTATGAAGCGGAGGGCGATACCGACGCCGCCCAAAAAACAATGGCCGAGGCGCTGGCCTGCGACCCCGAAAGCCCATTTCTTCTGTACGCAATGGGCCTCTTGTTGGAGCGGACGGGCCAGATCGGGCAGGGCGAGAAGCTGATCTTGCAAGCCGCTGATCAGGATGAAGTCAGTGTCGCTATTCAGGGTATGGCGGGGCAGATCCACATGCGACGAGGAAACAAGAAAAAGGCGCGGCCGTATCTTGAGAAAGCGCGCGATCTTTATCCGCCCTACAAGCGGTTTACCAATCAGTTGAACAGGCTTTCGGGGTAGACGCGGCCCTAATCCAGTGCAATCTCTTGCCGCAGTTTTCCGGTTGTCTTGTCAAAGATCAAAATACGGTTGTCTTCGGTCACGACCGCATACCAGTTGCTGCCGATGGTCAATGCTTGGGCCTTTGCTCCGCCAGGTAACTCGATCTGATCGGGCAGCTTGGGTGTGCGGTCGGATAGGCGGATGACAATCAGGGCGAATGTCACTAGAACCCCGCCAATCATAACCGCGGTCAACAGCATGACCATGCGCCGTAGCAGTCTAAGCTGCGGTGTTTCCTGCGGTTCCTGAGGTTCGGAAGGGACAGTCATGGGCACCCGCCTGATAGAGTTTCAAATCGCGGCCGCTCCGCCGCCCCGCCTTGATAAGGCGCTTGCGCGGGATGTGCCAGCGGAAGAGAACCTGTCGCGTACCCGACTGACACGATTGATCAGCGAGGGGGCAGTCACCGTCGATGGAGCGGTCATAAAAGACCCCAAGGCAAAAATTTCCGAAGATGCACAGATCGGGATTACAGTGGCTGAGGCCGAAGACAGCCATATCGGCCCAGAGGATATCCCTCTGGAAGTTGTCTATGAGGATGACGATCTGATCGTGATCAACAAGGCCGCTGGTATGGTGGTGCATCCGGCACCGGGCTCTCCGAACGGCACGCTGGTCAATGCGCTGCTTCATCATTGCGGCGAAGATCTTTCAGGAGTCGGCGGTGTCAAACGCCCAGGAATCGTACATCGGATCGACAAGGAAACCAGTGGCCTGTTGGTCGTGGCCAAATCGGATGTGGCGCATCATGGGCTGGCGGCCCAGTTCGAGGCGCATAGCGTCGAGCGCTACTACCGCGCCATTTGTTATGGCGTGCCCGACGCCAACGATCCCCGATTGCGTGGGATAAAGGGCGTTAGCTTTGAGCCCGGCAATATTATGCGTCTGACGACTCAGTTGGCGCGACACAAAACGGATCGGCAAAAGCAGGCCGTGCTGTTTCACGGTGGTCGGCATGCGGTGACACGAGCGCGGATTGTCGAGGTATTCGGGTCGCCCTGTGGCCTATCGTTAGTCGAATGCTGGCTCGAGACGGGCCGGACACATCAAATCCGTGTCCATATGGCACACGCTGGCCATGGCCTTGTCGGAGACCCGGTTTATGGTGGCAAACGCAAACTGGCAGCGCGTGCGTTCGCACCTGAGGCGATTGAAGCTGTGCGTGCATTCCCACGTCAAGCGCTGCACGCAGCGGTGCTTGGGTTCAAACATCCAGTTTCCGGAGAAATGCTGCGATTTGAGGCGCCGTTGCCACAGGATATTTCAACGCTGCTGGAAAACCTGAGAAAGCCACTGAAATAATCTGCAAAGGCTTGTGAAAATCGCGATTTCAGCTTTCCTTTACATAGGGTTAATTCCAGACTTGTATCAGATCCTCTTGAATGTACCGCGTCTGGTACCCATATCCCATGTTAAGGGCTTAAACATTTGTCCAAGGGGCAGAAATAAATGGCAAATTATTCAAATCTTCCAGCACCGACACCTGAAGGTGGACTGAACCGCTATATGCAGGAGATTCGTAAGTTTCCTCTGCTGGAGCCAGAGGAAGAGTACATGCTGGCCAAGCGGTGGGTCGAGGAACAGGATACCGAGGCCGCACATAAGATGGTCACGTCACACCTGCGTTTGGCGGCCAAGATCGCGATGGGATATCGCGGCTATGGTTTGCCGCAGGCCGAGGTGATTTCCGAGGCCAATGTGGGCCTGATGCAGGCGGTCAAGAAATTCGACCCTGAAAAGGGATTCCGCTTGGCGACCTATGCCATGTGGTGGATCCGCGCTTCGATCCAGGAATATGTTCTGCGATCCTGGTCGATGGTGAAGCTGGGCACAACTTCGGCACAGAAGAAATTGTTCTTCAATCTGCGCAAGGCGAAGGCGCGTATTGGCGCATTGGAAGAAGGCGATCTGCGCCCTGAAAACGTGGCCAAGATCGCTGAAGACCTCGGTGTTACAGAAGATGAAGTGATCAGCATGAACCGCCGGATGTCCGGTGGTGATGCCTCGCTGAACGCGACCGTCGGGTCCGAAGGCGAAGGCACAATGCAATGGCAGGATTGGCTAGAGGATGAAGATGCTGATCAGGCTGGCGACTATGAGGCGCGCGATGAACTGGAAGCCCGGCGCGAGCTGCTTGCCGCTGCGTTGGACGTCTTGAATGATCGTGAAAAAGATATTTTGACCCAGCGCCGGCTGATGGATCAGGCTGTCACGCTTGAGGAATTGAGCACGCAATACAATGTAAGCCGTGAACGCATTCGTCAGATCGAAGTGCGCGCGTTTGAGAAGTTGCAGAAGAAGATGCGAGAGCTTGCGCGCGAGAAGGGCATGTTGAGTTCAAGCTGAGCCGCTCGCATTCGAAGCGCCAACCGGTCTGATCCACGTCAGGCCGGTTTTTTCTTGCCCAAGGGGTATGACAGTCCTGCCCTTCGCTGCTAATGATTGGTGGCGCTAACATCGCGGGGAGGTGGTGATCATGCAAAAGCCGGTTCAATGGGGCATATTAGGGGCATCGAAATTTGCGCTTCAGCACATGGGGCCAGCTATCCACGCCGCCGATGGTGCTCGCCTTGCTGGGCTGGCCACGTCCGATCCGACCAAAGCAGCGCCATTTCAACAGTTTTGCCCCGATACCAGCGTTTTCCATAGCTATGACGCGCTGCTGGCTGATCCGGTGATCGAAGCTGTCTACATTCCATTACCTAATCATCTGCATGTCGAATGGAGCCTGAGGGCGCTGGATGCGGGCAAGCATGTTTTGTGCGAAAAGCCGATGACCATGCGGGCAGATGAGTTTGAAACTCTGATTGCCAAGCGGGATCAGACCGGATTGCTGGCCGCCGAAGCTTACATGATCGTACATCATCCGCAGTGGCAATTGGCCCGCAATATGATCGCCGATGGAGCAATCGGGAAGCTGGTCCATGTCAGCGGCGCGTTCAGCTATGACAACCGGGCGGATACTGCCAACATTCGCAACCGCGCAGAAACTGGCGGGGGTGGGCTGCGCGATATCGGGGTGTATGTGATCGGCAGCGCACGCTATGCGACGGGTCAAGAGCCGACCTCGGTCAGCGGTGCGATCCGCTGGGAGAATGACGTGGACGTCTTCACCGAAATTCGCGCGCAGTTTCCTGACTTTACCTACTCCGCCTACGTCTCGACCCGAATGCATCCGCATCAGGAGATGGTGTTTCACGGCGAAGGTGGTTTGATCCGTCTGACCGCGCCTTTCAATGCGCGTGTATTTGGTGAAGCAAGGGTCGAGTTGCACCGCCCTGGGCTTGAGGTACAGGTGACGCGCTTTCCAGGGGACGATCACTATAAGCTGCAGGTCGAGGCATTCTGCCGCTCAGTCCGCGATCGGGCTGACTACCCCTGTCCGTTGGAATTCGTGCGGGGCACGCAAGAGGTTATCGATCAGGTCTTTGATACAGCTGTATCGCTCTAGCTTGCCACGCCCTTGGTGTCTCGCGTATCCTGTCCCGACCGGATCAGGAGGGTCAAATGGCGGGCGGTTGGGCGCGCGATGGCGCAGTGAGTGAACAGATCGAAGCGTCGATTTCGGATGAGCTGGCGCGGATGCAGGCGCAAAAGCGACCTGTGGGCGAAAGCCTGACCCATTGCGCCGAATGCGAAGAACCGATCCCCGAAAAACGCCGCCTTGCTTTGCCCGGCGTAAAGCTGTGCCTGGACTGCCAGCAAGAGCGTGACAGCAGCTTCAAGACCCGCGGCGGGATCAATCGGCGGGGTTCGAAAGACAGTCAGCTGAAATAACGCGAGGAGCACCCGGTGAAGGATCAGCCGCAGAGATCATTGCTGCAAAACGGGTTGGTTCTTGGGTTCCTCGCCGCGTTTCTATGGGGCACGCACAGCGTTATCGTGCGGTACCTGACCAGTGATCTCGGCGGGTTACAGATTGCCGTATCGCGCTTGTTCATAGCCGCATTTGCGATCTTCTGCATGTTGCGGTTTATGGGCGCACGGGTCTCGGTCCGGTACAGGGATTGGAACTTCCGGCTGGCGGTGTTGTCGACGTTGGTGAACTATATTCTGTTCCACATAGGCTTGGAACATACAGGTGCTGCTAATGCGATGGTGCTTGAGAATACCGCGCCGTTCTTCGTGTTGATTTTCCTGTATTTCTTCGCGGATACCGCCGTTGGCCGCGCTGATGTATTGGCGACGCTGCTGGCGATCCTCGGTGTGTTTCTGACCGTCTACCGGGATTTTCAGGGCGGGGGAGAGCCCCTGTTGGGCGATCTGATGGAAATCGGGGCGGGGTTCAGCTGGGCGGTGTTCCTGATTTCCAGCAGCCGCGCGATGCAGACCTCGGAAACTACCGCCGAAAGGTTGAACTTCCTGTTTGGCATCTTTTTGTGTTCGGGCGTCTTGTTGATGCCACTGGCGGCTTTCTCGTTCCAGATGCCAACCGCAAATGATGTGATCTTCTTGATCCTTTTGGGCGTTTTGCCCACCGCGCTTGCCTATTATCTTTGGTACGAAGCCGCCGCGCGCGTGTCGACATTGACGGCGACGCTGCTATTCGCCGCGTCGGTTGTGTTTACCTTTGTCAATTCGGCGCTGTTTCTGGGCGCAACGATCACACCGCTTGCGATTGTCGGCGCGTTTTTGATCGTGACGGCCATTTTCGTGACGACGATGAAATCAACCAAAGAGAAATGAGGCAGCCCTTGCAAGCTGCCCCTTAGATTTAGCTTTCCATCGCTTCCAGTTCGTCAATAAAGCTTGAGATCATCGACAGGCCTTTGTCCCAGAACTCGGGATCGCTGGCGTCCAGTCCGAACGGGGCAAGAAGCTCTTTATGGTGCTTCGAGCCACCGGCACGCAGCATTTCGAAATATTTGTCTTCGAACCCGTCCGCACCGCTTTCGTAGACCGAATAGAGCGCGTTCACGAGGCCGTCGCCGAAGGCATAGGCGTAGACATAGAATGGCGAGTGGACGAAGTGCGGGATATAGGCCCAGAAGGTCTCGTACCCGTCCATGAATTCGAATGCGGGGCCAAGGCTTTCGGCCTGAACGCTCATCCAAAGAGCGTTGATGTCGTCCGGGGTCAGTTCACCTTCGCGGCGGGCGTCGTGCAGCTTGCATTCGAAGTCGTAGAAGGCGATCTGACGGACGACCGTGTTGATCATGTCTTCGACTTTACCGGCCAGCAGCACTTTGCGCTGTTCTGGGGTCTCGGCTTGATCCAGCATCTTGCGGAAAGTGAGCATTTCACCAAAGACCGAGGCGGTTTCGGCCAAGGTCAGTGGAGTCGAAGACAGCATCTCACCCTGATCGGCGGCCAATACCTGATGTACGCCGTGGCCCAATTCATGCGCCAAGGTCATCACATCGCGCGGTTTGCCCAGATAGTTGAGCATCACGTAGGGATGAACCTCGGTCACGGTGGGATGCGCAAAAGCGCCGGGCGCTTTGCCGGGCTTCACCGCCGCGTCGATCCAACCCTTCGAGAAGAAGGGGGCTGCGATCTCACCCATCCGAGGATCAAAGGCGTTATAGGCATCCATCACCGTCTTTTCGGCCTCGGCCCAGTCAACGATCCGGGTGTCTTCCATCGGCAGCGGCGCGTTACGATCCCACACTTGCATCACGTCCAGACCCAGCCACTTGCGTTTCAGTTCGTAGTAGCGATGGCTCAGCTTGGGGTAGGCGGCCACGACGGCTTCGCGCAGGGCTTCGACCACTTCGGGTTCTACATCGTTCGACAGGTGACGACCGGTCTGGGCGGTTGGCATGTTACGCCAGCGATCAACGATCTCTTTTTCTTTGGTCTGCGTGTTATGAACGCGGGCGAACGTTTTGATATTGGTTTGGAAAACGGTGGCCAACTCACGCGCAGCGGCCTCACGCTTGGTGCGATCCTGCTCGGTCAGCAGGTTCAGCGTGCCTTCGATATTCAGCTCTTCTCCATCGACGGTGAATGTCAGGCCCGCGATGGTTTCGTCGAACAGACGTTCCCACGCGTCGCCAACAACTCCGAGGTCGTGCAGGAATTTTTCCAACTCGTCAGACAGTTGATAGGGCTTCATCGCACGGATGCGACGGAACACGGGCTCGTATCGTGCCAGATCGGCATTGGCGGCGAAATGCGCGGCCAGCACGTCGTCGTCGATGCGGTTCAGTTCCAACGTGAAAAATACCAGCGGAGTGGTGAATACGGTGATCTTCTCCTGCATGTCCGACAGGAACTTGGCGCGATCCGCATCGGTGGTCAGTTGGTAATAGCGCAATCCGGCAAAGGACATGATCCGCCCGGCGATGACGTTGATCTTTTCGTTGCGCAGCACGCAAGTCAGCAAGCCAGCAGCGTCCAGATCGGCCAGCTTGCCCTCATAATCTGCGGCAAAGGACGCACATTCGCCTTCCAGCCAGTCCAGATCGCGGGCCAATTCAGAAGCATCTTCCGAGGCGTAGAGGTCCGTCAGGTCCCATTCCGGCAAATTGCCCAGATCATCGGCACCGCCGCCTGCATTTGCATCTCGGATGGGAAAGGGAAGGTCGCGCATGGATCACCTCGAATAAACAGCGTTGGCAAACATTTAGGCGCGGAGTGTCCGGATCACAAGCAACCAGTTCGGCGCGCGCCCTATAGGCAGGGTTCGGGTTTTGATTTCGCCGCGGCGGCCGCGAAATGTGCCGCCAGCTGATCAAAGACCGGACCGCGCACCTCGGGTGCCTCCATCAGAACCTCGTGTTCGCCGTTGGGAATCTCGACCATAGTACCGCTAGGCCAGTCGGCCATCCGGGCTCGGATCGCTTTGCGATCCACAATCTGTTCGTGACTGCCCAAGAAGGTCAGGGCAGGGATGTCGGGCGCAGTCTGCTCCTTCAGCCAGGTGCATTCATCCAGCGCCTCGCGCAGCCAGATGGTGGACGGGGCACCCAAAGCCAGCTCGGGATGCGCGGCCAACTGGTCCTGCATCATTCGGTACATCGCTGGATCGCGCGTCAGCACGTTTCCTTCGAAAGGTTGCGACACCACATAGCTCTCCAGCGAAGTTGTTGGCGGCTTTTTCTCTCCCAACCCCAGGCGCGGCCCCCAATAGGCGGTCAGCTGGCTGAGCGGTTTCATGATCGGTGTAAAGAAAATACCCCACATCGGTCCCGTGAAGGCGCAGGTCGTAAAATCAGCTCCTTCCAGTACGGCGCGCAGCCCGATAGCTCCGCCCATGGAATGGCCGACCACGTGCCAGGGTTTGGGCAGTTCCAACTGTTCGGCCAGCTCTAATGTCGAGCGTACGTCATGCTGGTAATCGGTGAAATGTTCGACATGGCCGATTCTCGGATCATCAAGCAAACGATCCGCCAGACCTTGTCCGCGCCAGTCAACGGAAAGGCAGGCAAATCCCCGGCTCACGAATTCAAGGGCCGTGTCGCCGTATTTCTCAATATATTCCGTGCGGCCGGGGAACAGCATCACCGTACCGCGCGCATCGCCGTCGGGCAGCCAATGTGCCACGCGGATGCGTTTGCCGTCTTCGGTGGTCAGCCAATGGGCCACTCCATCAGCAGGGCCGCCGGCCACGTCTTCGAATAAGGGGGCCGGCGAAAACTCCATCAGGCCAGCACCGAGGCGAGTTTCATGGCGATTCCCATGTCTCCGTCAACGCTCAGCTTGCCGGACATGAATGCACCGGTTGGGTTCAGGTCGCCGCTGAGGATTTGTTCAAAGGTGTCCGCATCGGCGCTGAGGGTCACATCAGCCTCGTCGTCGCTGACGCGCGCACCGCTTGCATCAAGGATGATAGATCCCAGATCGGCGATGGCAAACTTGGCCGACGCGTCGAAATCGCCGCCCGACAGTTTCTCATTCAATGCCGCCGCGGCTTTTTCCAGAATATCGCTCATGGTCTTCCTCATATTGTTCATGCGCCGTGAATGGACATCCCCGGTCGCAACGCTACACTGACCATTGTTATGGGTATTGCAATCACCAATCTCAAACGTACCGTCGCGGCACTTGCCGTCATAGTCACGTTTTCCACCACTTGTACTGCGCAAGAGGCGGATTCGCGCGACGAGGCGGAGCTGTTGCAGCAATTGGCGCAATCGACGCCCGAGCAGGCCATTGGTCTGGATCGGCAATTGCAGGCGCTGTGGTCACAATCCGGTTCGGCCTCGGCTGATTTGCTGCTTGAGCGCGGGCGAGAGGCGTTGGATGATGGCGATGTCGAGGCTGCTCTGGACCATCTGACAGCGCTCACTGATCATGCACCTGAATTCGCCGAAGGCTGGCACGTGCGTGCATCGGCTTTTTTCGGCATAGAGCGGTTTGGTATGGCAGCTGCGGATCTTGAACACGCTTTGACCCTTAACCCAAACAATTATGAGGCTATCTATGGCCTTGGGCTGATCTTCGAGATTGTAGGTAAGCCCGAGCAGGCGTTCGAGGCCTATTCGCGCGCATTGGCTATACATCCCCATCATGAAGAAGTAACCAATGCCGTGAATCGGCTGAAGCCTCAGGTTGAAGGCAAGGCGCTGTAAGTCTCAGGGCGCAGGGGGCGAAGGTGAGCGGGTCATCCCGAATCGTGGCCGTACTTGGCCCAACGAACACAGGTAAAACCCATTACGCGATTGAACGTATGCTGGGGTACCGGACAGGTGTGATCGGCTTGCCCCTGCGTCTGTTGGCACGCGAGGTTTATGACAAGATCGTCGCCATTCGCGGACCCTCCGTCGTTGCGCTGGTCACGGGCGAGGAACGTATCGTGCCGCCGCGGGCGCAATATTGGGTCTGCACGGTCGAGGCGATGCCCGAAGGAATGGGCGCAGATTTCGTTGCTATCGACGAAATCCAGCTCTGTGCCGACCCTGAACGCGGCCATGTTTTTACCGACCGTCTACTGCGCTCGCGTGGAACGAATGAGACGTTGTTCCTCGGCTCTGACACTATGCGGGGTGCGATTGCCGCGCTTGTTCCCGAGGCGCAGTTTGTCCGGCGCGAGCGGATGTCTCAACTGGTCTATTCTGGAAGCAAAAAGATCAGTCGAATGCCCTCGCGCAGCGCGATTGTCGGGTTCTCGGTCGACAATGTCTACGCCATCGCGGAATTGCTGCGTCGTCAGAAGGGCGGGGCGGCGGTGGTCATGGGGGCGCTCAGCCCTCGCACGCGGAATGCGCAGGTTGACCTCTACCAGAACGGCGAGGTTGATTATCTGGTGGCCACCGATGCCATCGGCATGGGGTTGAACTTGGATGTGAACCATGTGGCGTTTTCATCCCTGACCAAGTTTGATGGCCGCCGAATGCGGCCTTTGGCTCCCAACGAACTGGCCCAGATCGCAGGGCGGGCCGGGCGAGGTATGTCGGATGGTACTTTTGGTGTAACTGGTGAAGCCCCTCCGCTGGAGGAGGGCGTGGCCCAAGCCATTATGGACAGCCGGTTCACGCCGATGAAGAAGCTGAACTGGCGGAATGCCGCTTTGCGGTTTGGCTCGATCGAGGCATTGATCGACTCGCTTGAGGTCAGCCCCGACAATGAGCACCTGATCAAGGCGCGGCCCGCCGACGACCTGAACGTTCTGAAATCTTTGTCCCAAGTCACCGAAGTTGTCGCCCGTGCCAGCGATGGACCATCGGTACGCTTGCTGTGGGATGTATGCCGAATTCCTGATTTTCGCGGTATCAGCCATGCGGAACACGCCAGCCTGCTCGAGGTGATCTATGGCCACCTGCATGAGCGCGGATCCATCCCTGACGATTTCATGGCGCGGCAAATCCGCCGCATAGACCGTACGGACGGAGATATTGATGCGCTGTCCAAAAGGTTGGCATATATTCGCACTTGGACATATGTTGCGCAACGAAACAGTTGGGTGCGTGACGAATCCCATTGGCGTGATGAGACGCGCACTGTAGAAGACAGGCTGTCGGACGCTCTGCATGACCGTCTGACCCAACGATTTGTGGACCGGCGTACATCTGTTTTGCTGCGCCGGCTCAAACAGAAGGAGGCCCTTTTGGCCGAAGTAAATGACAAGGGTGAAGTGACCGTCGAAGGCGAATTCGTCGGTCGTCTGGAAGGGTTCCGGTTTTCGCCGGACAAAAGCGCGCAAGGAACCGAGGCGAAAGCTTTGAAATCGGCCTCTTTGCAAGCACTCGCGCCGCAATTCCATCTGCGTGCCGATCGCTTCTACAACGCGCCCGATACCGAAATAGATTTCACCGATCAGGGCGGACTGATGTGGGGCGAATATGCTGTCGGCAAGCTGGTTGCCGGAGCCGAACCTCTCAAGCCAGTGGTCGAGGTTTTTGTCGATGAGGCCGCAGGTCCGGACGTCGAACAGAAAGTGCAGCGCCGGCTGCAGCATTTCATTGACCGCAAGGTGGCGGCGCTGTTTGAGCCGCTGCTGAATCTGTCGCGCGACGAAGAACTGACCGGTCTTACCAAAGGCTTTGCATTCCGCATGGTTGAGGCGCTTGGCGTGCTGCCCCGAGCGCAGGTCGCGCAAGAGGTCAAGGATCTGGATCAGGACGCGCGCGGCGCGCTGCGCAAGCACGGCATCCGATTTGGTCAGTTCACCATCTTCATGCCACTGCTGCTGAAACCTGCACCAACGCGCCTGCGTCTGGTTCTGTGGGCATTGTCCAGCGGCTTGCAGGAATTCCCCGAAGCACCGCCTCCGGGTCTGGTCACCGTGCCGGTCGCGAAGGATGCACCGCAGGGTTATGACACCATGTGCGGTTATCGCGATGCGGGCGAACGCTCGATCCGGATCGACATGCTCGAACGTCTGGCCGACATGTTGCGGTCCGAGGACAGCCGGGGTGGGTTCGAAGCCAAGCCTGATATGCTGTCGATCACTGGTATGACGTTGGATCAGTTCGCCGACTTGATGCAGGGGCTGGGCTACAAGGCTGAACGTGCTGAGCGTGAAAAGGTCAAACCGGCCCCGGCAGACCTACCCAAAGTCGAAATGGCGGAACAGCCCGCGGGCGAAGAATCTCCGGCGCCCAAGGCCGAAGCGGACGAGGTAAGCGCAACCGCCGAGGCGCCAGCCGAGGCCACCGAAAGCACCGAGGCGGCAGCCGAGGCTCCCGCTGCTGATCAAGCCGCGGAACCAGCGTCGGATGAGCCCGAGGTCGAAGTGTTCTACACCTTCACATGGGGCCGCCAACGTCAGCAAAACCGGGGCCCGCGCCGCGAGCAGGGGCAAGGCAAGGGCAAGCCGCGCGGTAAACCTCAGGGCAAGCCGCATGGTAAGAAAAGTGGCAAACCTCAGGGTGCCAAGTCCTTCTCGTCTCGGCCGCCCAAGAAGGAAAAGGCCATCGATCCCGACAACCCGTTCGCAGCAGCGCTGATGGGTCTGAAGGACGGTAACTGATCCGCGATGGCCGAGGCCAAGCTGCGGATCGACAAATGGTTGTGGCAGGCGCGGTTCTTCAAGACCCGTAGCCTGGCCGCCAAACAGGTCAGCTGCGGCCATGTCAGACTAAACGGAAACCGGGTGCTGAAACCGGCGCAGGCCGTGGCACCCGGGGACGTCCTAACCTTTCCCCAGGGGCGGATCGTCCGCGTTGTGCGTATCGAAGCGCTCGGAGAGCGCCGCGGCCCGGCCCCCGAGGCGCAAGGTTTGTACTTCGATATGACCGAAAAGCAGGATGTACCGCCCAAGAATCCCGGATTTGAAGGAAAAGGTCGTCCAACCAAGAAGGAAAGGCGCGCGCTTGATCTTTCTCGCACCCCAAAGGGGTGATCTGACCTTGAAGAGGCGGGCAGACTGGATTAGCTAGTCGCCAAAGCGCAAACGGGAATTCCAAAATGACCTACGTTGTCACCGAAAACTGCATTGGCTGCAAATACACCGACTGTGTCGAGGTATGTCCGGTGGATTGTTTCTACGAAGGTGAGAATACACTGGTCATTCACCCCGATGAATGCATCGACTGTGGTGTGTGTGAACCCGAATGCCCCGCCGACGCAATTCGCCCCGATACCGAGCCGGGTATGGAGCAGTGGGTCGAGTTCAACCGGAAATACTCGGAAATGTGGCCGGTGATTGTGACTAAGAAAGACCCCTTGCCCGAGGCCGAGGAACGCGACGGCGAAGAAGGCAAGATGGAGAAATATTTCTCGGAAGCACCCGGCGAAGGTGGTTAACCGATTCGGTGGCCCCTAACCGTACGTTAGACAACAATCTGCGCCATAATACATTGAGGTAAAAAGGGAATCTCCCATTTGCCTTAGGTCGGTCTTTTGAGTGTCGCAATTTTGTGATATACTTGGGGTCGAATGATGACTGTGATTGGGATGTGCTCCGTAAGTATGCTCGCTTTGGAGTTCTGATTTTATGACAAATAAGCCGCCTGACGGGGCCGTTTAGGGCCTCGGCTGTGGTCTTTTTGTCGTCTCATATCCCGATCAGTAATGAAGGATGAATCTGAATGTCGAAATCAAAAAAGCTTGAGTTCCGCCCGAACGATTATGTCGTCTACCCAGCTCACGGTGTAGGTCAGATCGTATCGATCGAAGAGCAGGAGGTTGCAGGCTTCTCGCTTGAGCTGTTCGTAATCTCCTTTGAAAAAGACAAGATGACGCTGCGCGTGCCAACCAACAAGGTCACCGAATCTGGTCTGCGCTCACTCAGCTCACCTGATGTGATCAGCCAGGCCATGAAAACGCTTAAAGGCAAGGCCAAGGTCAAGCGCGCCATGTGGTCGCGTCGGGCGCAGGAGTATGAGCAAAAGATCAACTCGGGTGATCTGATCTCGATCGCTGAGGTGGTCCGTGACCTGCACCGCACCGACGACCAACGCGAGCAGAGCTATTCCGAACGTCAGCTTTATGAGGCCGCGCTTGAGCGTCTGACCCGCGAAGTTGCTGCAGTGTCTGGTGCAGATGAAATCTCGGCCGCCAAGCAGGTGGATGAGGTGCTGACCTCGCGCGCTGCCTGATTAAAGGCACCACCCATTTCAAAGCCGCTCCGGTATCGGGGCGGCTTTTTTTATGAACCGTCGCTTGGTGCTGTAGTCGTTTCAGGGTATTTTTCTCTGAATATTAGGCTGATACGGGGTAAAGATGAAGCAGGCTGTGAAGTTTCTATACATCAGCCACGACCCAATTTCGGTCTGGTTTCGTTATGGTCTGATCCTGTTCGACATCGCAACGATCGTGTTCTTTGTTGCGACCGCGCATATTCCGCACGGTCCGGGAATCACCGCAGCAAGTATTGGTGTCGGTGTGCTCATTCTCATGGATTTTTCTGCTCGACTTTGGATATCGAAAGATCGTTGGAAGCTACTGCGTCAGATTTACACGTTGGCGGACATTGTTGTTATCGTTTCGCTTTTCCTTGATCCATTTCTGACCGGCAACCTGGCGTTTCTGCGCATTCTGCGCGCCTTGCGTTTGATTCATTCATACCATTTGCTCAGGGATTTGCGGCGTGACAGCAGGTTTTTCCGAACCCATGAAGACGCGGTGATCGCTGCAATCAATTTGCTGGTCTTTGTCTTTGCGACTTCGACCGCTGTATTGGTTTTTTTTGTGCCGGAAGACACCCAGACGCCCTATATCGACGCGCTGTATTTCACGATGGCCACACTGACGACAACTGGGTTTGGTGACATCACGTTGTCGACGCCGGGCGGTAAGCTGTTTTCGGTTTTCATCATGGTTGTTGGTGTGGCCCTGTTCGTGCGTCTGGCGCAGGCGATCTTCATGCCGCAGAAAGTGCGTTACAAATGCCCCAGCTGTGGTCTGTTTCGCCACGACCCGGACGCTGTGCATTGCAAGCACTGCGGCGCGACGCTGCGGATCGCGACGGGGGGTGCCAGTTAGATCAAAGCGATCAGCGTCAGCAGGAATGTGATCTCGGTTATCTGCTGCGTCGCCCCCAGAATGTCGCCGGTCTGACCTCCGATCTTGGCCTTGGCGATCTTCGCCACAATCAGGCTGGCGATCATCGCAAAAAGCATTGGGATCAACGCCAGAGCGCCTAATAAACCCAATGCTAACAATGCTGCCACTGCCAACCCCGCCAAAACCGCCGATACCGGTGGCGCGCCGACTGAATGGCTTAGCCCTGAGTGCCGTGCATTTCTTAGAAAAGTCATCAAGACGGGCATGAGAGACCGGGAAAACACACATGCAGCCAGCACACATGTCATCACCTCGGCACCAACAAGAGCTGCAATGGCTGTGATACGTAGAATCTGAAATAGCAGCAGTGCCAGCACGCCGTAGGTGCCGATATGGCTGTCCTTCATGATCTCGAGTCGCCGCTCGGGCGTGAACCCTCCCCAAAGGCCATCGAACGTATCGGCCAACCCGTCTTCATGCATTGCACCTGTGGTTGCGATCAGCGCGGCAACGATCAGGCCTGCGACAGCAAAAACGGGCAACTGCGCCCAGATTGCGATCCACCCAATACCACACGCCAGGGCACCAACGATCAACCCTGCAAGCGGAAATGCCCAGACGGCGCGCGACTGGCGAGTAAACGCCTCTTCCGGCAAGCGTGGCAGGGGCAAGCGTGTCAGCAAGACCAGCGCAAGCGGAATATCCCACAGGGAAAATGGGGCAGTGTCGTTTTTGGTCACTCCCAGGCCTTTCAGGGTCTTGTTGCTTTGTCAGGTTTGGTTAAACACACAGCACCACTCTGATGCAACGAGGCTTTCAATGCTGCCTGAACTCGACGATCTGAACAGTTTCCGCGACGCGCTGACCGGTGCGGCCGGTCCGGATACTTCTGCCGCGCAAGGCGCGCAAGAGCGCAACGGCCAACTAACCAAACCACCCGGAGCCTTGGGACGGCTTGAGGATTTGGCGATATGGTATGCGGGCTGGCGTGGGGATGCGCAGCCACAGATCAACGCGCCTCAGGTCATCGTGTTTGCTGGCAACCACGGCGTGACGGCGCAGGGTGTTTCAGCGTTTCCATCTGAGGTCACTGTTCAGATGGTCATGAATTTCGAACACGGCGGTGCTGCGATTAATCAACTGGCCAAGGCTGCGGGTGCCAAGATGGATGTGCATGCGTTGGATCTTGACTGTCCGACCGCAGATTTCACCCAAGCCCCCGCGATGAGCGAAGATGAATTGCTGCGCGCGCTGCGCACAGGTTGGCAAGCCGTCGATCCACAGGCTGATCTGCTGGTTGTGGGAGAGATGGGTATCGGCAACACCACCCCTGCAGCCGCCATCGCCTGCGCGCTGTTTGGCGGAGATGCATCTGACTGGACCGGGCGCGGCACAGGCGTAGATGATGCAGGGTTGGCGAACAAAACACGCGTTGTTGCCGAAGGCGTTGCTCTGCACGGTCAGGGCGACGGTCTGCGTATCCTTCAATGCCTAGGCGGGCGCGAGATTGCGGCCATGGCAGGGGCGATTGCCGCTGCACGTGTATTGCGCATTCCAGTCATTCTGGACGGATTCATCTGTACGGCAGCAGCGGCCTGTCTGGCGCAACTTTCGGACACTGCGCTGGATCATACTGTTGCGGGCCATCAAAGTGCCGAAGGTGCACATGCCGCAATGCTGAACAAGCTGGGTAAGGAACCGTTGCTGAACCTTGGATTGCGCTTGGGCGAAGGTTCAGGCGGGGCGCTGGCGATCAACATTCTCAAAAGCGCCGTGGCCTGTCATTCCGGCATGGCAACGTTTGCCGAGGCCGGAGTTACAGACGGTTAAGCCGACTTCTTTGCGTGTTCTTCAGCAAGTTCCAGCAGCGCGGTTTCCAGATCTTTTTCAAGTTGCCGCGCACGCTCGATGTATTTTTTGTTTTCTGCTGTGGGCATGCCGGGTATCCAAAGCTCGGCCAACTCACGCACCGATCCTCGGTCGTGGTGATAGAACGTTTGTTCGGCCTGCGCGGCTTCATATTCACTAAGGCCGATATTCTCGAGAACATAGCGGCCCGCACGTAGTGACCCATCGAACATTTCGCGCACGATGTCATTGGCCCCGGCCTGATAGAGTTCGTAAACATGAGTGCGATCTCGCGCCCGAGCGATGATGTGCAGGTCAGGCCGCTGGCGGCGCGCATATCCAACCAGACGAGTGACCTGTTTGTAATCATCCATGGCCGCGACCAATACCGAGGCTTTTTCAATTCCGGCGGCGCGCAGCAGTTCGGGACGCGTCGGATCGCCCAAGAATCCTTTGACGCCAAACCGGCGCATAAGCTGGATGGTTTCAATGTCGTGATCTAGAACCACGGTCTTGAATCCGCTTGCCTGTACCAGGCGATTCACGATCTGACCAAAGCGACCAATCCCGGCAATTATGACAGGCCCTCTCTCATCAATCTCATCTGGTTCGACCTTTGGCTTGCTCTCGCCGATATAGCGAGAAAGCAGATCGTAGAGGATAAACAGCAGAGGGGTGATCAGCATGGTCAGGGCGATGATCATAAGCAGTTTTTGCGACAAGCCCGGAGGGATCACGTTTTGCTGTGTCGAGAATGCCAGCAGTACAAACCCAAACTCGCCAGCCTGGGCCAATCCCAAAGTAAACAGCCAGTGATCACGTCCACGTAGTTTGAAAGCACGCCCAACGATGAACAGGATGATACCTTTGGCCAAGATCACAAGTAGCGCCAGCCCGATCAGATCAAATGGATCGGCGAAGAAATAGCCCACATCGATCCCGGCACCAACGGTGATGAAGAACAGACCCAGCAGCAGACCTTTGAAGGGCTCAAGGTCGCTTTCCATCTCATGCCGGAATTCCGAACTGGCCAGAACAACGCCCGCAAGAAACGCGCCAAGGGCGGGGGAAAGGCCCACCAGAGTCATCAAGAACGAGATGCCAACCACGATCATCAACGCCAGCGCCGTGTACATCTCGCGCAGGCGGGTGGCGTGGATGAAACGGAAAAGGGGGCGGGTCAGGTAGATTCCCGCCAACACGACAAAGGCGACTACTCCGATTGTAACAAGCGTGACGGCCCAACCGGGCAAACCCTCGACCAGCGATAGTTTGGCGTGATGATCGGCTCCGTGGGCGGAATCCACACCTCGATTGATCGAGCCATCGTCTTCAATGTGGACGCTGGCAGGCAGTGCAAGAAGGGGTAGAAAGGCCAGAATAGGTATAACGGCGATATCTTGCGTCAACAGAACCGAAAATGTGGCTCGCCCGCCATTGGTCTGCATCAACCCCTTTTCGGACAAGGTTTGCAGAACGATAGCGGTGGAAGACAGTGACAACGTAAGGCCTACAGCCAGCGCCACCGACCATTGATGGCCCGCGTAGAAGGCCACAGCTGCGATCGCGGCGGTGGACAGGCCAACCTGCAGCCCGCCCAGCCCCAACAACTTGTCGCGCATGTCCCATAGGGCGCGGGGCTCAAGCTCTAGCCCGATCAGGAACAGCATCATGACAACGCCAAACTCGGCGACGTGTTGAAGGCTTTCTGTTTCTGCGCCTACAAGGCCCAGAATCGGTCCGATTGCAATTCCGGCGGCCAGATATCCCAGCACCGAACCCAGGCCCAGACGTGCGGATAACGGAACGGCGATCACCGCTGCTGCCAAATAGATCGATGCCTGATAAAGGAACTCGTTCATTATTTTCCTCTTAAATCCGCTCAGGTCGGGAGCGGCGCGTCGCGTTTCAATTGGTCCATCACGATCTGGCTTTGCACACGTGCCACTGCAGGATGCGGCAGGATGACTTCGTGAAGCAAGCTATTGAGTGCGGATAAGTCGTCACAATAGACGTGAAGCAGGTAATCTGCCTCACCCGTCATCGTCCAGGCACTCGTGATCTCGGGGCGCGTGTCGACCATGCGGGCGAAGCTGGCGGATTGTTCGGGGCCATGTGTGCCCAGATGCACCTGAATGAACCCTTGAACCTGCAATCCCAGCATCAGCGGATCCAGCCGTGCCGTATATCCGGTAATATAGCCCTCAGCCTCAAGGCGCTGTCGGCGGCGGCCCGCCTGACTGGCCGACAGGTTTAACATCTCACCCAATTGATGTGCCGTCAGGTGCGCATCTTTCTGCAAAGCTGACAACAGTCGTGTGTCTGTTGCATCCAGCATGTGCGGTGATTCTCCGGTTTTTGTGCGTTTCGTGCGGATGTTCCGCGTTAAAATTCAGTCTACATGAAAACAATGCGCAGAAACAGCACCGAATAAGGCGTATTTTTGAATCAGCAAAGAAATTCCTGTTTTCCAAGGAGAAGCGCCATGGGTCCTTTCCCGCATAACGCCCCGAAATCTGTCATCAGCGAAGAAAACCCCGCCGGCACCGACGGGTTCGAGTTCGTTGAATTCGCCCATCCCGAACCGCAGGAACTGCGCGATCTGTTTGCGCGGATGGGGTTCGAATATGTCGGCTACCACCGCGACACCCCCAAGGTCGAGCTGTGGCAGCAGGGCGATGTCACCTACATCCTGAACGCGGACCCCGACAGCTTTGCCGCGAAATTCGTCGCCGAGCATGGTCCTTGCGCTCCTGCGATGGGCTGGCGTGTTGTGGATGCGCAGACGGCTTATGAGCACGCGATTGCAAAAGGGGCCGAGCCCTATGACGGTGCCGACAAGACCATGAATGTCCCGGCGATCAAGGGTATCGGTGGCTCGCTGATCTATTTCATCGATCAGTATTATGACACCTCGCCCTATAACGAGGAGTTTGAGTGGCTGGAGCAATCGAAACCGCGCGGTGATGGGTTCTATTACCTCGATCACCTGACCCACAACGTATTCAAGGGTAACATGGACAAGTGGTTCAAATTCTACGGCGACCTGTTCAACTTCCGCGAAATTCGCTTCTTTGACATTCAGGGCAAACATACAGGTCTTTTCAGCCGAGCGCTGACCTCTCCTTGCGGTCGCATCCGCATACCGATCAATGAGGACCGGGGTGAAACCGGGCAGATCGTCTCTTACCTAAAGAAATACAATGGCGAGGGTATCCAGCATATCGCGGTGGGTAGCGATGATATCTATGGCTCGACCGATGCGATTGCCGAGAAGGGGTTGAAGTTCATGCCTGGCCCGAACGAGACATATTATGACATGTCTTACGACCGTGTGTCTGGCCATGATGAGCCCAAGCATCGAATGATGAAGCACGGTATTCTAATCGACGGCGAAGGCGTTGTTGATGGGGGTGAGACCAAGATCCTGCTTCAGATCTTCTCGAAAACCGTCATCGGCCCGATCTTCTTTGAATTCATTCAGCGCAAGGGTGACGACGGGTTTGGTGAGGGTAACTTCAAAGCCCTGTTTGAATCGATCGAACGCGAACAGATTGAATCGGGTGAAATCTCGGCCGCCTGATCTGAGATCAATGAAAATAACTGAGCGCTCTGTTTACCAAACAGGGCGCCCTTCTTTTATCCGCGTGGCATCTTGAGGGTGATGTTCTTACCGCGTTTCTGATAGCGCAATTCGCTATCTCCGATGGCCACGACATTCCCACCATCGATACGATCACCCACTTTCAGCTTCTTGTAGCGCCCGCTGGGCAGGCGTACCAAGGCACGGCGATTGGCCGGGGTGCCATATACACCGATCAGGTTGAGCTTGCGTAGGTTGATGGCATTATCGATGGTCGCCTGTCGCGCAACCGAGGCGGTTGTCGGTATCTTGGGTTTTACAGCCCTGGGCTGGAATGAACCGGCCTCATCACTGCTGGTTGCCACATTCGCGGTCGATCCCAGCGAAGTACTTTGGGTGCTGGGTTTCTTGGCAACCAATGCGGCGATATTCGCAGGGCGTGGCTTGGGGCGTGGAACACGAACCACCGCCAGAGCGGTTGGTGTTTCGTCAACCTCGGGCTTGGATTGCAGGCTTTCCGGACGCAGTTTTGGTCGCACCGAAGCCAATTCCTGGCGAGACCGGCCACCCAATTGTTGTCTTTCGAATTGATCAACAAGGTTGTCGGGCCTTGGGCGGGGTCGGATTGATGCGAGCCTTTCGTCAACCTCTTCAACAACAACGGGCTCTGTCTCAAACCGTGTAGGGGATTCCGGAGGCACCGATGAAGGGCGGCCCAGGTAGACCATCACACCGGCTGGATTCAGAGTGCCCTCTGCGGTCGGCGTCACCAGACCACGTTCGTCCAACTCAAACCTCTGACCCGCGGCGCCGGGCAGGGCGGTCAACTCAAAAGCTTCGTCAGTTTCGAGGCTTTCATGTGGTGGCAGGGCAACGGTGTCGGTCGACAGATCAGCGCGATCAACCGAAGTTAGATAGACATCAGCAAGCTGTTCCAGCGGTGGTTCGGCCAACGGGTTCGGTTCAACAGGCGCGGTCCCGGTGAAGTCATGAAACTCTGCCCCGAAGTCTGGCAGGCCAGCAATTTCTTCAACCGGTTCAGGAGCAACCTTCAAAGCTTCGAGAATGGCCTCATCAGTTGCAGACAGATCAGTTTCGTCACCGGTGTTCGGCTCGGCGGGTTCAGGTTCAATTGCGAGTTCCGCAACATCTGGTGCGCTGGGTTCAACGGCTGTCGGGACATCTTGCTGTGGCTCTGGAACTAAAACGGGCGCCTCTGCAACGACTGGTTCTGGGGCATCGACCGTAGGTTCATCGCTGTTCAGTGACCAGAGACCAAGTACCATGCCCAATAGAACGGATGCAGCAACCGCCGGAATAACATATTTTTTCACCTCTACCGACGAAGAGATCGTGGGCGATTCAGCGCTTTGAGCGGAACGGAAAGCGGTCGGATCAGCTGTATCCGCGATGGGATGAATGGGAATACTCGATGCCTCATCAGGCGTGGCTTCCGGCGATTTTGCCACGGGCGCAGTGCTGATTTCATTTGACTGGGAGTCCACCTCAGACGCAGGCACTTCGTAAACGGACCCTGATAGAACGTCTTCACCATTGGCACTAAGCCAGAACCCTTCTGGGATAAATCCATGTTCCACCGCAAATGAGTGCGCTTCTTTCAAAGTTTGCTGCGCGACTGCCGCGACGTGAATGTCTGAACCGTTCGGAGTTGCGACAAAGGTCAGCTCGGACAACTGGTATGGCGTTGCTGAGGCTAAAGTTTCTTCAACTTTCTGCGTTGCCGCTTCGGTATCCATTCCATCGGTATCGACCGTCAAAAGACGTACCTGATCCGAAGGAATCACGAGCTTGCAGCTTAGGTTGTTTTCTAGTGCGAATCCCTGATCGCGCAGGGTCCGGATCTGATCAGAGAAATCCGGTGCATCCAACGGGATCGTGCCAATGCAGTACCAGTCTCCATCCGACTGGTGATGCAAGGAAATACCGTTTTCAGAAAATGACAGCACAAAGGCGGGTTTCATGATCGCGATGAACCATAATTGTCAGCTTCAATGCAAACGCTTGGATGTCTGCCCGACGAGATTAGAGCAGGAACTCGCCGAGGGAAAGAAAAAGGCGCGTTTCCCCCTTGCCGTGTACGGAGTATGACACCCATCTTAGCGACAAGTCATAAGGAGAGATCACCTTGAAGACACTTGCTTTTCTGGCTGCCATGACCGCAGCCGTCGCGGCGTTGCCTGCCCATGCGGAAGAACGTCGCATCACCGTCAGTGGAACCGGAACGGCCTTGGCTGCGCCAGATATGGCAACCATAACGCTTGGCGTGACGAACCAGGACGCCCAGGCATCGGTTGCGATGCAGGCGACCTCTGACGCTGTGACACAGATTCTAAAACGGTTGGATGAGATGGGCTTGGAATCACGTGATGTGCAGACCCGCGATCTGTCGTTGTCACCAGTCTGGTCTGGGCACAGGAACTCAAGCGACGAAGCACCCAGGATCACCGGATTTACAGCCTCAAACCGCGTTTCTGTTCGGGTTCGGGATTTGGATAAACTGGGTCAGATTATGGACGCCGTCATCAAGGACGGGGCCAATGATTTTGGCGGCTTGAGCTTCAGTGTACAGGAGCCTAAGCCGCTTGAGGCCGAAGCGCGCGCGAAAGCGGTCGCAGACGCAACCGATAAGGCGCAACAATTGGCCGAGGCCTCAGGCGTGACTTTGGGTCCGGTGATTTCGATAAACGATCACGGTGGGGGCGTTCGCCCGATGGCCCAGATGCGCGAAATGGCGATGTCTGACGCTGGCGGCGTTCCGGTAGCGGGCGGAGAGATTTCTGTATCGGTCAATATCGCTATGGAGTTCGAAATCGCGGACTAAGCTACGCTCCAACGCGGGCTTGCAGCGGTAGTCGCTGCTGGCCCGCCGCGTCGAAATTCCCCGGCGCAAGCCAATTCTCGAATGCTGCGCGAATGCGCGGCCATTCGCTGTCGATAATCGAGAACCAAGCGGTATCCCGGTTACGCCCTTTGTAATGGGTCGCTTGTCGGAAAATACCTTCGAACGTAAATCCCAAGCGTTCGGCCGCGCGCTTTGAGGGTGCGTTCAAAGCGTCGCATTTCCATTCGTAACGGCGATAGCCAAGCTCATCGAACACCCGTCGCATCATCAGATACATCACTTCGGTTGATTGCGGTTTGCGTTGGAGCAGGGGTGAGAAATGGATATGGCCCACCTCGATGGCACCCGCTGCTGGTTCGACACGCAAATACGAGGCCATACCCACCGGCGTTTCGTCGGCATCCAACACCGTATGGAACATGGGATCGGCGTCCATGCAGTTGTTCTGCGCCCATGTGGTGAAATCAGCCTCAGAGGCGAAGGGGCCATAAGGCAGATAGGTCCAGTTATGGCCATCCGTGTCACTGGCAAACGCCCGGTACAATCCGGGCGCATGCCGGTTCACATCTAGCGGCACAACAGAACAGAACCGGCCCTGCATCGGCGTGTAAGGCGGGGTGGGGCGAGGAAACTCGCCTGTGACCGGCAAGCCAATAGGCTGGCCCAGTTCATTTGTGTTGTGCCCTGCCATCTGCTCAGGCACTTGCTTTGGACAGCGCTTGATCCAGATCGGCGATCAGATCGTCTGCGTCTTCGATGCCGATGGAGACGCGCACGACTCCCGGGCCCGCGCCTGCAGCTTCCTGCTGCTCAGGCGTCAACTGACGATGGGTCGTCGAGGCAGAGTGGATGATCAGCGAGCGCGCATCGCCCAAGTTGGCCACATGACTGAAGATTTCCAACGCGTTGACCAGCTTGATGCAGGCGTCATATCCGCCTTTGACCGCAAATGTGAATAGCGCACCGGCCCCGCGCGGGTAATGCGCTTTGACCCGATCATGATAAGGCGACGAGGGAAGGCCTGCATAGGTCACGTAGTCCACGCGATCATCCGCTTCCAGCCAGGCGGCGATCTTCTGGGCGTTTTCGACATGGCGCTCCATCCGCAGCGAGAGTGTCTCGATCCCCATTAGGGTATAATGTGCTGCCTGCGGGTTCATGGTCATTCCCAAATCGCGCAGACCGATGGCAATGCCGTGGAAAGTGAAGGCCAGCGGGCCGAAAGTCTCGTGGAATTTCAGGCCGTGATACGCAGTCTCGGGCTCGCTGAGCGAGGGGAATTTGTCATTCGCAGACCAGTCAAACTTACCCGAATCCACGATGCAGCCGCCGGTGACCGTGCCGTTACCGGTCAGGTACTTGGTGGTTGAATGCACGACCAGGGTCGCGCCATGCTCGATCGGACGGCACAGGTAGGGCGTGGCCGAGGTGTTGTCGACGATCAGCGGGATGCCAGCCGCGTCTGCGACTTCCGCCAGCGCGTGGATGTCAGTGACATAACCGCCAGGGTTGGCGATGGATTCGCAGAACACCGCGCGGGTGTTTTCGTCGATGGCGGCTTTTACGGCGTCCAGATCGTCGGTGTCGACGAATTTGGCTGACCAGCCGAAACGTTTGATGGTCTGGCTAAACTGCGTGACCGTACCCCCGTACAGGCGGGTTGAGGCGACCACGTTGCAGCCCGGACCCATCAGTGGGAATAGCGCCATGATCTGCGCCGCGTGACCCGAGGAACAGCAGACAGCGCCGACGCCGCCCTCAAGCGTTGCCACGCGTTCCTGCAAAACAGCGACGGTCGGGTTGGTCAGACGCGAATAGATGAACCCAACTTCCTGCAAGTTGAACAACGCAGCAGCATGGTCGGCATCGCGAAACACATAGGCCGTAGTCTGGTAGATCGGTGTCTGACGCGCGCCGGTAGCGGGGTCGGGGCGGGCCCCGGCGTGAATCTGCAGCGTGTCGAAACCATAGGTGGGGCCATCAGACATCTTCGAAATCTCCTGTTGGAATGTGCGTTAGTAAATCTCTAGGACATTGCTTTGCACCACACAACGTCCACGTCACCGCAGCCAAAGTCCCTTGGCCTTGATGGTCTTGCGTATGACCTGTTCGCGTGCTGGCAGGTTGTTCCTGTCGAACATTGCCCGGATTTTTGCGCCTTTGCGCTGGATCACCAATTTCTTCATCGGATCATAGCCTTTGAGCACCTTCTTGATCTTGTTGGGAGCCACAACGGTCTCTAGCACCTCGACCACATGATCGCTTTCTCGTGCATAGAGCATCGGAAACAGGTGATAATGGCAGCTGACTGACCCATCCAGCAGACCTTTTGGCAGCGCATCCCGACCACCGCCGAACGAGTGGATGACCAGCGGCAATGCCACCTGATCCAGCCAGGGGTCTAGGACCTGCCCGGTGAGTTCGGGGATACCTTCGTCCCGAATGGTACGGGCGTAATCAAGATACCGCCGACCAAACTGGTGAGGGCATTTGTAGAAGAAGTATCCCGCATTGAAATACAGGTAGTGTCGCCAATATCCCGGTGGCTGTCTGGAATCGAGCGAGCTTTCGAAATCCAGCCCGAATCGGTCATAAAGCGCGCGCCAGATGCCGTCATAACCGGGGCCATAAAGTGTGGGCTTCGGCCATGTGCCCTCGACACGGAGCGAGGCGCCGGGCCGGTTGAAATCAAATGGCACATCGGCAATTTCACCGGTGATCAATGTATCGGTGTCGAAGAAGACAAATGGCTCGCCTTCCGGCATCGCCAGTAGCGCTTCGATCTTGTTGCCGTGGGGATAGCTTGCTCCAAAGATTTGCGATTCGAAGGGCAGGATCTCAGCACCCAATTGCCGCAAGGCTTGCAACACGTCCACATCCCGAATGCTAGGGTCTTGGGACCACAAGGGGCCTTTCTGAGGAACGCCAACAAATAAACGTCCGGTAAATCCGGGTGAGCTATGGCGCAGCGATGCCGCGAACAAGAGTGCCTCGTATTGCAGACGGTTGTTTTGCCCGATGATGAGGATGTTGAACGTCGTTGGGCTTGCCTGCATCTTTTCGCGCTTTCTAAACGGGCCGGAATTGGGCACCGGTCTCGACCGGAAGTACAACAAGCTGTGAAGGGCGTCAAAACCCCAAACATGACCGGTTTGCAAATCCGGCTCGTGCTCCCATCTAATGTGGCAGCAACGCAGGAGGATTGCAGATGCGCGTCAATGCAGATTTCACACAGCGGGTCGCTGTCCACTTTGATCAAACCGCATGGGTCGCGTCACCGGCTGCCGGCGTTGAACGCAAGATGCTGGACCGCATTGGCGAGGAAGTGGCGCGTGCCACAACCATCGTGCGTTTTGCTCCTGGCAGCGCATTTTCAGCGCACACTCATGACGGAGGCGAGGAATATCTGGTGCTGGATGGTGTGTTTCAGGATGAAACCGGAGATTTTCCGGTCGGCAGCTATGTGCGTAATCCTCCGACTTCATCCCACACTCCTTCGGCCAGCGAAGGCGCGACGATCCTCGTCAAGCTTCACCAGTTCGACCCCAAAGACCGCACCGAAGTGCGTCGTTCCATCAACGGGGGCGGAGATATCGATTTGTTCAAGGATGCGCATGAGGATGTTCAGGTGCAATGCTGGGCTGCTGGTGAGCAAATTGAACTGGACTCTGGCAAGGGGCTTGAGGTCTTCGTTCTCGAAGGCAGCTTTATCGAGACAGGCGAAGAATTTGGTACTTGGGATTGGCTGCGACTACCACCTGGATCACGCTCGACAGCCATCGCAGGAGAGAGTGGAGCCCGTGTTTGGATCAAATCCGGCCACCTAAGTGGGATGATCTGACACCAAACGTGCTAACAATGTGGGCAATTATTAAGGAAATCCGGGTCATTTTTCCCGGATTTCTATTTTTTTGACCATTTGGTAAATTTACCAATTGATAAAAAATCAGAATGTGGCAAGCTGAAGCTCATAACAAACATATCTACAGGGAGTAGAGTGATGGCACAGGGCCAGATGGCACCCGGGATCGTCTCCGGGCGGCTTTCCAGCGATGAGCTGACCTCGAATTTCACCGATCTGCATCCGCCTCTGGCTCTGCATGAGGCAGCCGTGGCAGCAGATCGTTGCTATTTCTGCTATGACGCACCATGTGTGACGGCCTGTCCGACGGATATCGATATTCCGTTGTTCATCCGCCAAATTCAGGCTGGACAA
The DNA here is from genome assembly GCF_056539905.1 of Ruegeria sp. AP7. Taxonomy (NCBI): domain Bacteria; kingdom Pseudomonadati; phylum Pseudomonadota; class Alphaproteobacteria; order Rhodobacterales; family Roseobacteraceae; genus Ruegeria; species Ruegeria sp. AP7. The sequence continues at coordinate 284,878 of NZ_JBQFVT010000001.1, forward strand.
CCAGCTGCGGCCGGACAGACCATTCTGGAACAGAATATCCTAGGCGGCATGTGTGCTCGGGTTTGTCCGACCGAGTCTCTTTGTGAAGAGGCTTGCGTGCGTGAGACGGCCGAAGGCAAGCCAGTCGAGATTGGACGCCTGCAGCGTTATGCAACCGACGATGTGATGGCCTCGGGCGTTCATCCGTTCGCGCGTGCAGAACCAACGGGCAAGACGGTCGCCGTGGTCGGGGCAGGGCCCGCTGGTCTGGCCTGCGCCCACCGTCTGGCGATGCTAGGGCATGATGTGGTGATCCACGAAGGCAAGCCCAAGCCGGGCGGGCTGAACGAATACGGCATTGCGGCGTACAAATCGACCAACGACTTTGCGCAGGCCGAGGTCGACTGGCTGCTGAAAATCGGTGGGATCGCGATTGAGACCGACTCAGTTCTGGGTGAGACGATTTCACTAGAAGGGCTGCAACAGAACTATGACGCTGTGTTCCTGTCGATCGGACTGGCAGGGGTGAATGCGCTACGTGCAGATGGGGTAGATAAAGACGGGGTGCGCCCGGCGGTCGACTTTATCTCGGATGTGCGGCAGGCCAGCGACCTGGCTGATCTCCCAGTCGGTCGGAATGTCGTTGTGATTGGCGGCGGCATGACAGCAGTAGACGCGGCAGTGAAATCGAAGCTGCTGGGGGCAGAGCATGTCACCATCGCCTATCGCCGAGGTCGCGACGCAATGGGGGCCAGCCGGTACGAACAGGATTTGGCGGCGTCGCACGGTGTTCGTATTCTGTGCAACGTTCAACCTGTGGCCATTCACGGAAATGGAGCCGCGGCTGAGATCGAATTGGAGTATACTGCTAGTCATGATGGTCGACTGACCGGTACAGGAGAAACCGTTCGTGTGCCTGCCGATCAGGTTTTTAAGGCCATCGGTCAGACGCTTGACGGTGCGCCGGAAGGGCTAACGCTGGATGGCAATAAGATTGCTGTAACCGGGGCAGGACGCACCTCGATTACCGGTGTGTGGGCTGGCGGAGACTGTGCAGCAGGTGGCGAAGACCTGACCGTTACCGCAGTGGCCGAGGGCCGCGATGCAGCGATGGATATCCACGCAAGTCTGAGCGCGTGAAACTCAAAGACAAAGATGCAGAACTGCATCAGGGAGGCCGGATAAATGGCTGATTTAACATCAAACTTTCTGGGAATTTCAAGTCCAAACCCTTATTGGTTGGCCTCCGCGCCACCGACGGATAAGGAATACAATGTTCGCCGCGCTTTCGAGGCCGGTTGGGGAGGGGTGGTATGGAAGACTTTGGGGGCCGAAGGCCCTCCGGTCGTAAACGTAAATGGGCCGCGTTATGGCGCGATCTACGGTGCGGACCGCCGGTTGTTGGGGCTCAACAACATCGAACTGATTACCGACCGGCCACTTGAGGTGAACCTTGAGGAAATGGCCCGTGTTAAGGCCGACTACCCAGATCGCGCCCTGATCGCCTCGATCATGGTGCCCTGTGAAGAGGCCGCTTGGAAGGCCATTCTGCCGCGCGTGGCTGAAACTGGCGCGGATGGGATCGAGCTGAATTTCGGTTGCCCGCATGGGATGAGCGAGCGCGGCATGGGTTCGGCCGTAGGACAGGTCCCGGAATATATCGAAATGGTGACCCGGTGGTGCAAACAGTATTACGACCGCCCGGTTATCGTGAAACTGACGCCGAACATAACCGATATCCGCAAACCCGCCGCGGCCGCTAAGAACGGCGGTGCGGATGCGGTGTCGCTGATCAACACGATCAACTCGATTACCAGTGTAGATCTGGATACGTTCAGCCCCGAACCATCGATTGACGGCAAAGGCAGCCATGGTGGCTATTGTGGTCCGGCGGTGAAGCCGATTGCCTTGTCCATGGTGTCAGAGATTGCGCGGGCTGAAGCCACGCGTGGCCTGCCGATCTCGGGCATCGGCGGCGTGACCACTTGGCGCGACGCTGCCGAGTTTATCTCGCTTGGTTGTGGTAATGTTCAGGTTTGTACCGCAGCAATGACCTATGGCTTTAAGATCATCGACGAACTGACTGCAGGCTTGTCAGAATGGATGGACGAGAAAGGCTATACCAGCATCGATCAGATGATCGGCCGCGCGGTGCCCAATGTCACTGACTGGCAATATTTGAATCTCAACTACATCGCAAAAGCAAAAATTGATCAGGACCAGTGTATCAAGTGTGGCCGCTGCTATGCCGCCTGCGAGGACACCAGCCATCAGGCGATTTCGATGTCGGCAGATCGGGTATTCGAAGTCATCGATGAAGAATGCGTTGCCTGCAACTTGTGTGTAGATGTCTGCCCTGTCGAAGGCTGTATCTCGATGGAGCCAATGGCGGCCGGAGAGGTTGATCCGCGCACGGGCAAAGTGGTTAGTCCCGAATATGCCAACTGGACAACGCATCCGAACAATCCGATGGCCAAGGCCGCCGAGTAAGAGATACCGGAATCCCGCTACAACCGGTTCGGTGATACACTGCCGCTGACGGACAGGATCAAAGGAGCATGTCATGTCAGCGGCACCAATGGGTCGGAACAAGGGTGGCAACCGGGTCACAAAGCTTGATCGGGATACATCCAAGAAGAATGTCGCCCTTTCCAAAGCGAAACAGCGCGACGCGCTTGCGGCAAAAAATTTCATGAAACATCAAAAGCAGCTCAAAAAGGATCTGGAGCAACTGATCAAACTTCGGCGCTCGATCGAAGAGATGCTCAAGAAGTTGAAAGAGGACCGGCAACTGGATCAGAGATTTCTGAACCAAGTTACGAAAAAGGTTAAATCTCTTAAGGACTTTAGCACATTCATCAAAGCATCCGAACGTGAGCATTCGGTAGGTGTTCAGCAGCCCAAGATGTACACCGCAATTGTACGGGATGCCGGAAAAGTACCCAAAATCAATACAGTCAATACAATGGGCGACTTGACCATAATTCTGGCCATGACCATCGTGATTTTGAAGCGTATTCTGGCCCTGAAACCGGCGAAGTAACGTCTACGGCGTTAGAAGTTTGCGATAGAGTGTATCAACGAAAGTCTCAGCGCCTTCAAAAGGATCTTCGTCGCCCAAGATTGCGCGAACCTGCACGTCAAAATCTGCATAATGCTGAGTCAGCGCCCAGATTGAGAAAATCAAATGATAGGGATGCAGGCGCGCAATCTTTCCCTGATCCATCCAAAGGGTAAGGATGGTGGTTTTTTCATCGACCAGCTTCTTGAGATCGCTGGATAAAGCATTGTGAATGCGGGGCGCTCCCTGAACCAGTTCATTTGCAAACAGGCGGCTTTCGCGGGGGAGGTCGCGACTCATCTCAAGCTTTCGGCGGACGTAAGATAAGATCTCTTCCAGCGGCTCTCCGTTTTCGTCAAGCTCGTACAAAGGTGCCAACCATACCTCAAGTAAGCCAGTTAGAAGGGCGGTGTGAATCGCTTCTTTTGACGGGAAGTAATAGAGCAGATTGGGTTTGCTCAATCCCGCCTCGGCGGCGATTTGGTCAACGGTGGCCCCGCGATATCCATGTGCAGAGAACACATTCAGGGCAGCGTCCAGAATCGCTGCTCGGTTTTTTTGCTGAATCCGTGTTGGCGCGCGGTCCTTGGGCATGTTTCCCTGTGCCTATTTTTGGTTTTCTGCGTGGCGGATATGTCGAAAATTTCGGCAACACCATGCATTTTCTTGACTGATGTCGAACCCGTGATAGCGTGAGTTTGACCAGATGGTCAAATCAAGACACCAAAAGCGAGCTAAATCGCAAGCAACAGGGAAGAACAAGATGGCAGCTCCGGCGCAGAATCTCAGGATCAATGGCGACAGGCTATGGGACAGCCTGATGGAGATGGCCAAGATCGGGCCCGGTGTGGCGGGTGGCAATAATCGCCAGACGTTGACTGATGAGGATGCCGAAGGACGCGCATTGTTTCAAAAGTGGTGCGAGGACGCGGGTTGCACCATGGGATTGGATCAGATGGGTAACATGTTCGCCCGTCGAGAAGGCGCTGATCCTGAAGCGTTGCCGGTATATGTTGGGTCGCATCTGGATACACAGCCCACGGGCGGCAAGTATGATGGTGTTTTGGGCGTGCTTGGCGGGTTGGAGATCATTCGCACGTTGAATGATCTTGGGATCAAAACCAAGCACCCGATCGTTGCAACAAACTGGACCAATGAAGAGGGGACGCGATATGCCCCCGCGATGTTGTCTTCGGGCGTATTCGCCGGAATGCACACGCAGGATTGGGCCTATGATCGTGAGGATGCCGAGGGCAAAAAATTCGGGGATGAGTTGAACCGCATCGGCTGGCGCGGTGATGAAGAGGTGGGTGCGCGCAAGATGCACGCGTTCTTCGAGCTGCACATCGAACAGGGCCCCATACTGGAAGCCGAGGGCAAGGATATCGGTGTTGTCACGCATGGCCAGGGGCTAAGCTGGACCCAAGTCACAGTGACTGGCAAGGATGCGCATACCGGGTCTACTCCGATGCCGATGCGTAAGAATGCCGGGCTGGCAATGGCACGTATTCTTGAGAAAGTGGATGAGATTGCGTGGTCACATGCGCCTCATGCCGTTGGTGCGGCGGGTCATATCGACGTGTACCCGAACTCGCGCAATGTGATCCCGGGAAAGGCGGTGTTTACGGTCGATTTCAGATCACCCGAATTGGATGTAATCACCGATATGGAGAACCGGCTGCGTGTCGCGGCAGAGGATATCGTCAATGAGATGGGACTGCAGATCGAATTCGAGAAGGTTGGCGGTTTTGATCCGGTGAAGTTTGATGAAGGTTGCGTGGCGGCGGTGCGCGACGCTGCTGAACGGTTGGGTTATTCCCATACGGATATCATTTCAGGCGCGGGACATGATGCCTGCTGGATCAATCGAGTTGCCCCGACAGCGATGGTGATGTGCCCCTGCGTGGATGGGTTGAGCCACAACGAAGCCGAAGAGATCAGTAAGGATTGGGCTGCAGCCGGGGCGGATGTTCTGTTGCATGCGGTCGTCGAGACGGCTGGGATCGTGGAGTAGGGGGGCTCTGCCCCTGTCGCCCGATGGGCGACTCCCCCGGGATATTTTTAGCCAGATGAAGCAAGCGGCGCAGACCGCATCAGGGAGTTTAACATGAGCACTGTGATCAAGAACGGAACCGTTGTGACCGCTGATCTGACCTATAAGGCGGACGTGAAGGTTGAAGGTGGCGTGATTACTGAGATTGGGCCGGACCTGCGAGGTGATAAGGAACTTGATGCGTCGGGCTGTTATGTCATGCCGGGTGGGATCGACCCGCATACGCATTTGGAAATGCCGTTCATGGGGACCTATTCCAGCGATGATTTCGAAAGCGGGACGCGCGCAGCGCTGGCGGGCGGGACCACGATGGTGGTGGATTTTGCGCTGCCCAATCCGGGTGAAAGCTTGTTGGACGCGCTGAAACGCTGGGACAACAAGTCAACGCGTGCAAACTGTGATTATTCGTTCCACATGGCGGTGACCTGGTGGGGTGAGCAGGTGTTTGATGACATCAAAACTGTCATCGAGACCCGCGGCATCAACACCTTCAAGCACTTTATGGCCTATAAAGGCGCGCTGATGGTGAACGATGATGAACTTTTTGCCTCGTTCAAACGTCTTGCGGAGCTAGGTGGCACTGCGATGGTCCATGCCGAGAATGGCGATGTGGTTGCTGAGCTGAGTGCGAAGTTGTTGGCCGAAGGAAATACAGGGCCAGAAGCGCATGCCTATTCCCGTCCACCGCAGGTGGAAGGCGAGGCAACCAACCGGGCGATCATGATCGCAGATATGGCAGGTGTGCCGCTCTATGTGGTGCATACCTCCTGCGAAGAGGCGCATGAGGCCATTCGGCGCGCCAAGATGCAGGGCAAGCGTGTATGGGGCGAGCCATTGATCCAACACCTGACCTTGGATGAAAGCGAGTACTTCCACCACGATTGGGAACACGCGGCACGTCGGGTTATGAGCCCTCCGTTCCGGAACAAGCAGCATCAGGACAGCCTTTGGAATGGTCTACAGTCTGGAACGTTGAGCGTTGTGGCCACAGACCACTGTGCGTTTACGACGGAGCAGAAACGGTATGGCGTGGGTGATTTCACCAAGATTCCGAATGGGACCGGAGGGTTGGAAGATCGGATGCCGATGCTATGGACCCATGGGGTGAATACCGGGCGTCTGACGCCGAATGAGTTCGTGGCTGTTACTTCAACTAACATCGCCAAGATATTGAATTGCTACCCGAAAAAGGGCGCAATTCTTGTGGGCGCGGATGCTGATTTGGTTGTTTGGGACCCGGACAAGGCCAAGGTAATCTCGGCCGAGACACAGCAATCCTCCATCGACTACAACGTCTTTGAGGGCAAAGAGGTGCGCGGGTTGCCGCGGTTCACGCTGACCCGCGGTGCGGTGGCCGTACATGATGGTGAGATTCAGACTCAGGAAGGGCACGGGAAGTTCGTGGCGCGTGAGGCCAATACCCATGTGAACAAGGCGCTGAGCACCTGGAAAGAGTTGACAGCGCCCCGGCCTGTTGAGCGGACAGGTATACCGGCAACGGGTGTGTAAACCCCTTGGGTCGCCTTTCCGGCGACCCGGGTCTGAGCTTCTTCAAGGCAATGGAATGAATACAGAAAATACTACTCAGCCCGTTATTGAGGCAAGGCAGCTGGATCTTACATTTCAGACGAATGATGGGCCTATTCATGCGCTGAAAGATGTGAACTTGTCGATTGGCAAGGGGGAGTTTGTCAGTTTCATCGGTCCATCTGGCTGTGGCAAAACCACTTTCCTGCGCTGTATCGCGGCGCTGGAGACGCCGACGGGTGGGTCCTTAACCGTCAATGGAATGACCCCGGATGAGGCGCGGAGAAACCGGGCTTACGGGTATGTGTTTCAGGCGGCGGGGCTGTATCCATGGCGAACGATTGCGAAGAATATCAAGCTGCCGCTTGAGATTATGGGTTATTCGTCTGCTGAGCAGGATGAACGGGTTAAAAAGGTCTTGGAACTTGTTGATCTTGAAGTGTTTGGGGGCAAATTCCCCTGGCAGCTATCAGGAGGCATGCAGCAGCGGGCCAGCATTGCGCGAGCCCTGGCCTTTGATGCAGACATCTTGCTGATGGATGAACCGTTCGGTGCCTTGGATGAGATTGTGCGCGACCATCTGAACGAACAGCTCTTGGCGCTGTGGGCTCGGACCGAGAAGACTATCGGCTTCGTGACCCACTCGATCCCCGAGGCGGTGTATCTCAGCACCAAGATCGTGGTTATGAGCCCGCGGCCTGGTCGGATCACGGATGTGATCGATAGTCCTCTGCCGAAAGAGCGGCCATTGGATATCCGCGATACGCCCGAGTTTATCGAAGTTGCTCATCGCGTGCGCGAGGGACTGAGGGCCGGTCATGGGGATGATGTTTGATGGCGGGCGACGGCATCAGACGGGCATCTTTAGATGATGTGAAAGATTGCGCGCGGATCATTTGGACCTGGGCGAAGCAGACGGGCTGGATGCCCGATGAACTGCCGCAAGAGGAACTGGCGGGCCTGATCCGTGAGGCGTTTCCCAACCGGGACGTCTGGGTCGCCGGAGATCCGCCTGATTGTTACATGTCGGTTGATCCGGTCGAGAACAAAGTGGGCGCGCTTTATTGTCTGCGGACGGGACAGGGTGTCGGAAAACGGTTGTTGGATAAGGCGAAGGAAGGGCGCGACCATCTTTGGCTAACGACGCATGAGCCCAATGTGGACGCGCAGCGGTTCTATCGTCGCGAAGGGTTTATCGAGACGGGACGGGAGCCTCCGGTACCGCCTGACACGGTACCTGTCATTCGGATGGAGTGGCAGGCATGAAGCAAATTATTGCAGTCCTCACTGTCCTCGCGGCCATTGTTATCGTGTGGTACGCGGCCTGTATCCCGATGAATATCAAAGGGGTTCTGACTGAACAGGAGCGTGCGGGGGCCGAAGTCCAGCCGCCCTCAGCCAAAGATCGCCGAGACATGAGTGAGATCGGTCTGGCCTTGAATAACCCTTTCGCCATACCAGCGACATGGGAGCAAGAGCGTCCGCGCCTTCCAGCCCCCCATCAGGTTGCGATTGAAATGTGGGAGACCACGGTTCAGAAGAAAATCACCTCAAAACGCTCGCTGATCTATCATGGTTGGGTCACGTTAAGTGCCACAATGTTGGGTTTCGTTATCGGGACCGGGCTGGGCATTCTGCTGGCCGTTGGAATTGTGCACAGCCGGGTGATGGACTTGTCGGTGATGCCCTGGGCGATTGTTAGCCAGACAATCCCGATTATCGCGCTGGCGCCAATGATCATTGTCGTCCTGTATTCGGTTGGCGTTCAGGGTATCATTCCCAAGGCCATTATTTCGGCTTACCTGAGTTTCTTCCCTGTCGTCGTCGGCATGGTGAAAGGGCTGCGTAGCCCTGATGCCATGCAGTTAGATTTGCTGCGAACCTACAATGCCAGCCGCTCGCAGGGGTTCTGGAAGCTGCGTCTGCCGGCCTCGATGCCCTATCTGTTTACATCGCTGAAAATTGGCGTCGCTGCGTCTTTGGTAGGGGCCATCGTTGGGGAACTGCCTACAGGTGCTGTGGCGGGGTTGGGTGCGCGATTGCTCGCAGGCAGCTATTACGGCCAGACCGTTCAAATCTGGTCGGCGCTGTTTGCAGCGGCCATTCTTGCCGCTTGTCTTGTAGGGTTGTTGGGGTTGATTGAGCGGACGGTTCTGAAACGGATGGGGATGGCACAATGATACCTATTCTTGGTGCAATAGCTGTCTGGTTATTGGGCTGGTGGTTGAACAGCCGTCTGGCCAGCGGACCCTATTCCGACACTCGGATGGTGCGGTTTCTTGCGCCTTTGATCTTCGGTTTAACCGTCATTGGCATCTGGGAGCTGGTCGTGCGCGGCCTTGAGGTGCCATTGGTCATCTTACCAGCTCCGTCTGTCATCTGGGTTCGCTTCTGGGACAGCCTGCCCACACTTTGGGCAGACTTTGTGCAAACGATCATCAAGGGCGCTTTGAGTGGATATCTCATCGGATGTGGCTCGGCCTTCCTGATGGCGATTGCCGTGGATCGATGGAATTTCCTGCGCCTCGGGCTGCTTCCTGTCGGCAACTTCGTCGCAGCGCTGCCGATCGTGGGCACAGCGCCTATTCTGGTAATGTGGTTCGGCTTCGACTGGCATTCGAAGGCGGCGGTTGTCGTGGTGATGGTGTTCTTCCCGATGCTGGTGAACACGGTGGCGGGGCTGCGCGAAGCCACTGCGATGCAGAGGGATTTGATGGAGACCTATGCGGCCACTTATTGGCAAAGCTTCCTTAAACTGCGCCTGCCTGCCGCGATGCCATTCATATTCAACGGATTAAAGATTTCTACCACACTCGCCCTGATCGGGGCTATCGTGGCTGAGTTCTTTGGCTCACCCACCCTGGGCATGGGCTTTCGGATATCCACCAGCGTCGGGCAATTGTCGCTGGATATGGTGTGGGCCGAGATCGTGGTCGCAGCGCTGGCTGGGACGGCCTTTTATGGCCTTGTGGCGATGATCGAAAAGGCGGTGACCTTCTGGCATCCGTCTCAGAGAGGATAAATAGAATAATTCAACAGACCCCACAAACGGGGCAAACATAAGCAACTAGGAGATATGATGATGAAGAAGCTACTCAGCGGGGCGGTTGCCGCCTTTAGCCTGGCAGCCAGTGCGGCACTTGCTGCGGATGAGGTGACGCTGCAATTGAAGTGGGTCACGCAGGCCCAGTTTGCAGGCTACTATGTGGCGAAGGACAAGGGGTTCTATGAAGAAGAGGGGCTGGACGTTACAATTCTACCCGGTGGTCCCGACATTGCACCCACTCAGGTGATTGCAGGCGGTGGTGCAGACGTGACGGTTGAATGGATGCCAGCCGCGCTGGCCGCGCGTGAAAAGGGTCTGCCTCTGGTAAACATCGCACAGCCCTTCAAAAGCTCTGGTATGATGCTCACTTGCTGGAAGGATGCTGGAATTGCTGCTCCCGAGGACCTGAAGAACCGTACTTTGGGTGTTTGGTTCTTTGGCAACGAATTCCCGTTTATGAGCTGGATGAGCCAGCTGGGAATCAGCACCGATGGCAAAAGTGACAGCGGAGTCGAGGTTCTTAAGCAGGGCTTCAACGTTGATCCGTTGCTGCAGCGCCAGGCCGATTGCATTAGCACTATGACCTACAATGAGTACTGGCAGGTCATCGATGCCGGTGTCACGCCCGAGGAACTGGTGACCTTCAAATATGAAGATCAAGGCGTCGCCACGCTTGAGGATGGCCTCTATGTGCTTGAGGAAAACCTGAGCGATGCGGCCTTTGCCGACAAGATGGAGCGTTTTGTCCGTGCCTCAATGAAAGGCTGGAAATACGCCGAAGAGAATCCGGATGAGGCTGCTGAGATCGTGCTTGAAAATGATGCAACCGGTGCCCAGACCGAAGAGCATCAGAAACGCATGATGGGTGAGATTGCCAAGCTGACCGCAGGGTCGAATGGTGCTCTGGACCCGGCAGATTTCAATCGTACGGTTGAGACTCTGCTGGCCGGTGGTTCCGATCCGGTTATCACCAAGCAGCCTGATGGTGCTTGGACACACCAGATCACGGATGCTGCGCTGAACTAAGTTCAGCGACACGCGCAACTCTAAACGCGGTCCCATTGGGGCCGCGTTTTCTATTGTAGATGCCGGATTCGTGCCTGTACTTACTGCTTGAAACGTATAGTATTTCACTGAAATTATCGGCATTTAGTGACGCCGTAAAATACATCAGGTAAAAAATGCAGAGTTTTGCATCAGAATTCAATCAAGCGATCTCGTTGATCCTGAATGGGGATGCCGAGTTGTGGGCGATTGTTCTGTTGTCGCTGCGTGTTTCGGTATTTGCGGTGCTGATTTCGGCAGTCATTGGAATGCCTGTCGGGGCAGCATTGGCAGTCGCCCGATTTCCAGGGCGGCGCGCGCTTATCATTTTGATGAACGCTCTGATGGGATTGCCACCGGTTGTGGTCGGATTGTTGGTTTACCTGATGTTGTCCCGATCTGGCCCATTGGGTGTGCTGGAGCTGCTCTACACCCCCACTGCCATGATCATAGCACAGGTGGTTCTGGTGACGCCGATCATGGCCGCGCTTACCCGCCAGGTGGTTGAAATGCTGGCCGAGGAATATTCCGAACAGCTCCGCTCGCTTGGGGTATCGCGGTTGGCGTCGGTACCGGTGCTGTTGTGGGACGCGCGGTTGGCGCTGGTTACCGCCTTGTTGGCTGGGTTTGGCCGGGCGATTGCCGAGGTTGGTGCGGTGATCATAGTGGGTGGAAACATCAATCACGTCACACGCGTGATGACGACCACGATCGCTCTTGAAACCTCCAAAGGTAACCTTGCGCTGGCGCTGGCCTTGGGGGTGATCCTGATCGGCTTGGCCGTGGCGGTAAACGCGATGGTCAGTGCGCTGACACTTCGTGCCGAGCGGGAAGGGCTGCGCCATGCGTGATGTCGTGACCGGGGCGCCGGGTATTCTGGACGTGAGCGGCCTGAGTATTGCACGTAATGGCAAGGCATTGCTGGACGTCCCACACCTTTGTCTGGATGGTCCGGGCCCGACCCTTATTCTTGGACCGAATGGGGCGGGTAAAAGTCTGCTGCTGCGTTGCCTGCACGGACTGATACAACCAGATCGGGGACGGGTTTGTCAGAACGGTGCTGTGTTGAATGCCCGCCACAAGGCACGACAGGCGATGGTATTTCAAAGCCCTGTTTTGCTGCGCCGTTCTGTGGCTGCCAATCTGGACTTTGTTCTGAAACGGCGATCCATGCCGCGCGCGGAAAGGAAGTATCGTATCGAAACCTTGCTGGATGAGGGCGGGCTAGGTGGCAAAGCGCGTCAACCCGCGCGTTCGCTTTCCGGTGGCGAGGCGCAAAGGCTCGCAATATTGCGCGCATTGGCCTTAGACCCCGAGACGTTGTTTTTGGATGAACCCACCAGCGCACTGGATCCCAGCGCAACGCAATTGATCGAACGGATGATCCTGCGCGCCTCTGAGCGGGACGTACGCATCGTTATGGTGACGCATGACATTGGACAAGCACGCCGGTTGGCATCTGACATAGTGATGATGCAAGCAGGGCGAGTTGTTGAACACGGTAAAGCAATGCAGGTTCTGGAAGCACCAGAAAGCGACGAGTCGCGCCGGTATCTGGCCGGTGGCCTCGTTACCTGATTTATACAGATGGAGAAATGGGATGATCCCTGATTTCATTCGGGCATCAATTGTTGCGCTTGGGCTGACCGCTGGCGCAAGTTTGGCGGAAGAACCCTTTATTATCGTGCAGTCTACGACCTCTACTCAAAACTCGGGTTTGCTTGATTATATCTTGCCCGGGTTTGAGGCCGAAACCGGTATTGACGTGCGGGTTGTGGCTGTTGGAACTGGTCAGGCGATCCGAAATGCAATCAACGGGGATGGTGATGTCCTGTTGGTTCATTCCAAAACAGCCGAAGAGCAGTTCGTTGCTGATGGTTGGGGGGTTGAGAGGTTCGATGTCATGTATAATGACTTTGTTCTCGTCGGCCCGAAATCTGACCCGGCCGAGGTCAAGGGCGATACCGATATCATCGCAGCCCTTGCTGCAGTGGCCAGCTCCAAAGCGCCCTTCGTTTCGCGCGGCGACGACAGCGGAACCCACAAGGCCGAGATGCGTTATTGGCAGGTGACAGATGTCGACCCGACAGCTGCGTCGGGAACATGGTATCGCGAGGCCGGAGCGGGCATGGGCGCATCGCTGAATATCGCTAGCGGAATGGGTGCTTATATCCTGACGGATCGCGCAACATGGCTTTCATTTGGAAATCGAGGTGATCTGGAAATCCTGGTTGAAGGCGACCCTCGAATGTTCAACCAATATGGTGTGATACTGGTGAACCCAGAGAAGCACTCAAAAGTTCGTGCAACTTCGGGGCAGAGGTTCATTGATTGGTTGATTGGCCCTGATGGTCAGGCGGCGATTGAATCCTATGAATTGGATGGGCAGCAGATGTTCTTTCCAAACGCAAGATGAATTTCATCTTTGGCAATTGTCATTGGAAAGACAGAAAGATCAGCCACTTGCGCCGTTGTGGTGAATCTGGCCCAGATACCTGAGGTCATATCCGCCCAGGTCGGTAGCGCGTTCAGAGAAACGCTCGGATTGCAGGAACTGGATTAAAGTCTGCATCGGCGGCTCAAAGAAAGCGCGTCGCCAGATGGCAAGATCTAACCGTTCAGAGTGAGTGGGCACAAAGCTCAGCCCATAAGGGCTCGCAAGTGCACCGAGGCCGAACCCGGCTTCTGCTTTGCCATCCCGTACGGCAATCGCCAGTTCTTCTTCAGTACGGGCGCAGATCGGGAGGGCATTCAGGTCCTCTCGGCCGAGCCCATGCTTGCCAAGCTCTGCATCGAAAAGGTGCTGACTGGCGGCACTGTCCTGTCGCAGGATGACGCGACGGCCTTTCAAGTCCTGAATACCAGAGATTTCAGGTGTGCCAGTCGCAAGCAACAGGCCGCGCTGCCGATGCGCGATTTGGTAGAGGATCACCGGGGCGTTGCCCATTTTGTCGCGCAAAGACTGGGTGTTAAAGCCTTCGGGTTCATGGATATGCAACGCAGCCGCTTGTGCTGTGCGGTCAGATAGGCGGTTCAGCCCGTCGAATGAACCGTCATAATAGGTGGCCAGCCCCGAGCCACTTTCCCTCAGCGCCCAATCCAGCAGCGGATCATGGCTGCCGGCGACAATGGGGGGCAGGGGCGGTTCAGCCACCTGCGGACCAGAGCGCGAGGCATTGAGCCATGCGATGATCTCAGCCTTCGGGAACAGCAGTTTTCCCATTGCCCGCACGCAAGGGATTTCACCAGAGGACGCGAGATCATAGGCTTTCCGCTCACCAATGCGCAGCAGATCCGCCAATTCGCGTGTTGTCAGGTATTGCGACATTCAGTCTAGACGCACCGAAGAGCCGGAACCCGACGCTGCAGCGCTGAATCCGATCTTGTCCAGAACGATCGGCGCGGCAGCGGTAATGACGACCATCGCAACGACGGCGGAAAGGAAGGCTTTCATTATTTCCTCCGGCTCAGTTTTCGGGTGCCGTGGCGTGTCGTAAAAAGGTGACCAGATCAATGCGGTCTTGCGATCCGCTAATCCGCTGCATTGGCATCTTTGATCCCGGAATGTAATGATCCGGGCCCTTGTCGAAAAGAGCGTTTATTGTCTCTTCATCCCAAATGATATCAGAAGTTTGCAGTGTATCTGAATAAAGATAGTCCGGTACTGTCCCTGCTTTGCGTCCAAACACCCCATACAGGGTTGGACCCGCGCGCCGCTGGTCATCCGGTGAAAGGCTATGACAGATTGAGCATTTGCGGGCAAATTGGCGTTCCCCATTTCCCATCTCGTTCGGGTTCTTCAGGAAACTGGGTTCGGCCGCCGCCATCTGCTCGCGGTCTTCCGAGGCCGCGATCGGCCAGCTATACATCGCTTCGTCAATTCCGCCAGCATGAATATTTTGCCCATCGTTCGAAAAAGCCAGAGCCCAGACAGGCCCGCGTAGCGTAGCCCTGAAATCTTGCGAGATACGCCAGTTCAGGGTGTCGATGACCATGATAAAACCTTCACCATCACCGACAGCGAGAAGGCTTCGATCAGGGCTGAGGGCAAGCGCCAGTATCGGCCTTCGGTCCAGGGTGAAATCGCGTTCCTCGCCGGTTGCCAGGTCAAGGATGCGGGTGACGCCATCGACGGCACCGTAGGCGATCCAGTTGTCGATAGAATTCAAGACCAACCTGTTCACGCCGAACCCGTGCTCGATAAGGCGATCCACCTCCTGACCGCTCGCGACATCCCAGAGGCGGACCGAACCATCGACACCCGCCGAATAAAGCTGTGACCCATCAGCGGTGAATTCCACGGCGTTTACCCCGCTGCCCGTTGGCCCGAGCAACATAGGTTCTGACCCATCGACCGGCCAAAGCCCGATCATTCCGTCCCAGCTTGCCGTAGCGACATGAGTTTTTGATGCAGCGAGCCCGACGATCTTTCCTTTGTGTTGTCCAACGATTTCGCCTCCGGGCCAACGGCGTAGCGTGAAATCATCACCAGCAGAATAGATTGCGGTGCCGTTGAACACGACAGTGTTGACGGCAGCTTCATGGCCTTCCAGCCATTCCGGGGTCTGTCCGGTCCACAGGCCAACCGAATTGTCGAAACTCGCCGTTGCGATGCGCCCGTCTTGTGCGATCGCGATCCCCATGATCGGCCCGCCATGGCCTTTGAGCGTGAAGAACTCGGACCAAGCGGGCTGGGGGATCAAGCCAAGCGTCAGAACCAGCCAGCGCATTTATTCAGCGGGTGAGGCCGCCGCTTTGCTGGCCTCTTTTTCCTGCACCTCTTCCAGCCACAGTGAGTGATGCTCGCGCGCCCATTGTTCTTCGACTTCACCAGTGCCCATGGCGTCAAAAGCACCTTCCATGCCGACTGAGCCGAGGTAGATATGGGCTATGATGATTGCAATGAACACATAGGCCACCATGACGTGCCAAACCTGAGCATATTGCATCTCTTCTTGTGGCGACATCTGCACCGGTAGGTTCAGGTCCAGCATCTGCGGAATGCCGGTTGCGTTGGCGACTTGGAAGGTCTTTGCGAACATTGGCAGCTCAAACGGGAACAGCAGCGAAAGGCCCGATAGGCTGATCGAGGCGCCGAGTAGTATACAGGCCCAGAAAATCACCTTTTGACCTGCGTTGAACTTCTTTGCGGGCGGGTGACTGTTCTTGGTGAACAAACCACCTCCGGCTGCGAGCCACTTCAGGTCTGTCTTGTTGGGTATGTTATGTGCAATCCAGTTCACGGTGACGATGATCAGACCCAGCATGAAGGCCCAAGCGAGGTTGTTATGTAGCCATTTACCCCCCTTCGCGATGGTTGCGAATCCTTCCTTGCCGAAGATCGGGATCAGGAAGTCACGACCATAAAGCGCCAGCAGGCCGGTGATGCCGAGGATCAGGAATGAACCGGCAAATAACCAATGTCCGAACCGTTCGAAACTATTGAACCGCAGGACCTTGCGCCCGGTCTTTTCGCCATCAATGCGGATTTTTCCGCGGATCAGGAAGAACAGAACGATGACCGCAATCATTCCCGCGATGATGTATGTACCGTATTCGCGCAGTGGCCCGGTACGGAAACTCAGCCACCACATACCGCCATCTTGAATCAAAACGCTATCTGCTGGTCCATGGGATGAAACGGTTACATCTGCCGATCCATAGCGCAGCGCGCGATAGACATCGCTGTCTGAGGCGACGCCGCGCGTGCCAATTTGCCCGAGCAGACCTTCCACATTGCCCTGTCCGGTATTTTCCGACCGATAGCTGTTGTCGACCTTCTCGCCGCGCTGTCGGGCCAGAATGTCCTCAAGCGTTGTCGCTCCGCCGGTCGAAGCGCGTTCATTCGTGGTTGCGGGTGCCTCAGCATCGTTGGTTTGGGCAACGGAAGCGTGGACCAGCCCGATGGTGAACAGCAATGCGAAGAATAAGCGGAACATCTGAACCTCGGTCAAAATCCCTGATCAGGCGACCCACGGATGCGGGTCGCCTGTTTGGTTCATGAAAGCGGAGTTATCCGTCTTTCTGGTCGTAGGCTGTACCCCAACCCCAAGCGCCCGAGCCGAATCCGCGCGCCACTACGCGTTCGCGGTAAACGGCAGACACTACGTCGCCGTCACCGGCAAGCAGGGCTTTGGTGGAACACATCTCGGCGCAGATCGGCAGTTTGCCTTCGGCGATCCGGTTGCGACCGTATTTGGCGAACTCCGCGGTCGAGTGCGTTTCCTCGGGGCCGCCAGCGCAGAAGGTACATTTGTCCATCTTGCCGCGCGATCCGAAGTTGCCCGCCTGCGGATATTGCGGCGCGCCGAAGGGGCACGCGTAGAAGCAATAGCCGCAGCCAATGCACAGGTCTTTGGAGTGCAGGACGACCCCTTCTTCGTTCTGATAGAAGCAGTCGACCGGGCACACCGCCATGCAAGGCGCATCCGAACAATGCATACAGGCCACCGAGATCGAGCGTTCGCCCGGGTTACCATCATTGATAGTCACCACCCTGCGGCGGTTGATACCCCATGGCACTTCGTGCTCGTTCTTACACGCGGTTACGCAAGCGTTGCACTCGATGCAGCGTTCAGCGTCGCAGAGAAACTTTGCTCTAGCCATTATCGTCCTCCTTACGCTGCCCAGATTTTGCAGAGAGTACACTTGGTCTCTTGCATCTGGGTCACTGAATCATAGCCATAGGTCTGGGCGGTGTTGGTACTTTCACCCAGCACATAGGGGTCTGCACCGGCGGGATATTTGTGCCGCTGGTCTTCGCCCTGGAAATGGCCGCCAAAGTGGAATGGCATGAAGGCGACACCGGCACCAACCCTGTTGGTCAGCATCGCCATCACCTTGACCTTGCCACCCTCAGGACCTTCGACCCAGACCTGTGATCCGTCCCGAATACCAAGGTTGTTGGCATCGCGCGGATTGATCTCGACGAACATGTCCTGCTGAAGCTCGGCCAGCCACGGGTTCGACCGCGTCTCATCACCGCCGCCTTCATATTCGACCAGACGACCTGACGTTAGGATTATCGGGTAATCCTTTGAAAAGTCGTTCTTTTGGATCGAAGCATAAAGGGTGGGCAGGCGATAGGCTTGACGGTCCTCGTAGGTCGGATAATCCGCCACCAGATCGCGACGCGGCGTGTAAAGCGGCTCGCGATGCAGTGGGATCGGATCCGGGAAGGTCCAGACAACCGCGCGGGCTTTGGCGTTCCCGAAGGGCGCACAGCCATGGGCGATTGCAACCCGCTGGATACCGCCGCTAAGGTCGGTCTTCCAGTTGGTTTTCTCGCCCGCAACAGCGTCAATGGCCGCGCGTTCTTCTGCGGTTAGATCGCCGTCCCAGCCAAGATCCATCAGCATCTGCATCGTAAATTCGGGATAGCCATCCTGAATTTCCGATCCAACGCTATAGACCCCTTCGGCCAGCAGGTTGTCGCCGTCACGTTCCACGCCGAATCTGGCGCGGAAGGTCAGGCCGCCTTCGGCCACCGGTTTGGACATGTCATAGAGGTTTGGTGTCCCTGTATGACCCATCTCAGCGGTACCCCAGCAAGGCCACGGTAGACCGTAATACTCGCCGTCGTTTGGTCCACCAATGGCTTGCAGCGTGGTCCTGTCGAAGGTGTGCTGGTTGGCCATATGGCTTTTCAGACGTTCCGGCGACTGACCGGTATAGCCGATGGTCCAGAGACCCGAGTTGAACTCACGCGTGATGCTTTCAACATTCGGGGTTTCGGGATCTTCCATCTCGATATTGCGGAAGAACCGGTCTGCCCAGCCAAACTTGTTGGCGAACTTGGCCATGATGACCTCGTCCGGCAGGCTTTCGAACAACGGATCAACCACCTTGTCGCGCCACTGCAACGACCGGTTCGATGCCGTGACCGAGCCACGGGTTTCGAACTGCGTACAAGCAGGCAACAGATAGACGCCGTCAGTACGGTCATGCAGAACGGCCGAAACTGTTGGATACGGGTCGATCACGACCAGCATGTCCAGCTTCTCCATCGCCGTCTTCATTTCCGTCATCCGGGTCTGCGAGTTGGGCGCGTGGCCCCACAGAACCATGGCGCGGACATTGTTGTCCTGGTCCATGTTGGCCGGGTCTTCCAGAACACCGTCGATCCAACGAGAGACGGGGATGCCGCGCTCATTCTGGAGCGGTTTGTCCTTGCCTTCCTTGTCCTTGATCGTGGCGAATTGGCCTGCGAGCCATTCGGGCTCTTCACCCCAGACACGAGCCCAGTGACCCCATGCGCCTTTCGACAGACCATAGTAGCCCGGCAGAGTGTGGGACAAAACACCAAGGTCCGTTGCGCCTTGCACGTTGTCATGGCCACGGAAGATGTTGGTGCCACCACCCGTGGTGCCCATGTTTCCAAGTGCCAGCTGAAGCACACAGT
The DNA here is from genome assembly GCF_056539905.1 of Ruegeria sp. AP7. Lineage (NCBI taxonomy): Bacteria > Pseudomonadati > Pseudomonadota > Alphaproteobacteria > Rhodobacterales > Roseobacteraceae > Ruegeria > Ruegeria sp. AP7. Next base: position 303,989 of record NZ_JBQFVT010000001.1, read on the forward strand.
AGGCGCGGGTGTTGTTGTTGCCGTTGGTATGCTGAGTACCACCCATGCACCAGACGACCGTACCTGGACGGTTGTTCGCCATTGTGCGGGCAACGCGCTTCAATTGCGATCCCGGAGTTCCAGTAACGCGTTCCACCTCATCCGGGTTCCAATTAGCAACCTCTTCGCGAATCTGGTCCATGCCCCAGACACGGGTGCGGATGAACTCTTTGTCTTCCCAACCGTTGTCGAAGATGTGCCACAGGATACCCCAGATCAGCGCCACGTCTGTGCCGGGGCGGAAGCGGACATACTCATCCGCATGCGCTGCCGTGCGTGTAAAGCGCGGATCGCAGACGATCAGCGGGGCGTTATTTTGCTCTTTTGCGCGCAGAATATGCAGCAGTGAGACAGGGTGTGCCTCGGCCGGGTTGCCGCCGATGATGAAGATCGCCTTGCTGTTGTGCATGTCATTGTACGAATTGGTCATGGCGCCGTAGCCCCATGTATTCGCAACACCCGCAACAGTAGTTGAGTGGCAGATACGGGCCTGGTGATCCACGTTGTTCGTGCCCCAGTAGGCAGCAAACTTGCGGAACAGATAGGCCTGTTCGTTGTTATGCTTCGCAGAACCCAACCAGTATACGCTATCCGGACCGGATTCTTCGCGGATGCTCATCATGCCGTCGCCGATCTCGTTGATCGCCTCTTCCCAGCTGATGCGCTTCCACTCGCCGTCTTCCTTTTTCATCGGATACTTGAGGCGGCGCTCGCCATGGGCGTGCTCGCGGACCGCGGCCCCCTTGGCGCAGTGTGCGCCCAGATTGAACGGGCTGTCCCAGCCGGGTTCCTGCCCGATCCAGACGCCGTTCTGTACCTCGGCTACGACCGTGCAGCCCACCGAGCAGTGAGTGCATACGGATTTGATATTCTCAACAGCGGTGTTTGCCGCTGTCTGGGCGCTGGCAGGCGTCACGGTTCCACCCGTGGCGCTGATCGCGGCAAGGCCGCCGATCGTCAGGCCCGAGCCACGCAGGAATGCGCGGCGATCGACGGTTTTCTCGCCGACCTGGGACAGGATACTTGTCCGCTGGGGGCGTCTCGCAACCCCGTTGGTCTTTTTCCTAAGCATTTCTTTCCTCCCTTGCGCGCCGTGTAAGCCACGGCTGGCTTGGTACTGCTGATCCTGACGTCAGGGCCAATCGCAACCGTCTGTCAGGTATGAAAACGTCCAGTCCTAGAACCGGGTGCTTTCGATGTATGCGCGCGTATGCGCGGTATCCTGCATCCGGGTTTCGTCCGTCGGCAGCTCGGCTGCTTCGGCCTGTCCGGTCAGGCTGGCTGCGGCAACAGCAGCAGGGGCTGCGGTTCCGGCCAGTTTCAGGAAGTCGCGGCGGGTTGCGCCTTCTTCCTTTGTCTTGCTCATGGGCTCCTCCTGTCCCAATTGCGGTTTGGCGCTGCAAAGCACCGGCGATTGGCGGATTAATCCGCCGTCATTCGGAAGGCTTCGCGCTCGATCTCCATGAACACCCGACCGGCGGTGCCGACCGAGGCATAGAGAACCGAGTTCTCAGCGCCTTCCAAATCTGAATAGAAATGTGCGGCCCAGGGGCCGATGTGTTTACTCCAGAACGCCTTCTGGTCTTCCAGCGAGGCAGGCGCGCCGAAACGCCCGACGATCATGCCCGCCATCATCTCCATCAGAGAGGCAATGTTGTCTTCGGGTTCATAAACATTCTGCGCCCTCGTGATACCGCGCGCGGCCATGTCATTCCGAAGCTGGGCCAGCGGTTTTTCGTTCAGAAAACCGGTCAGATAGAAGCTGGCATAAGGCAACAATTCACCACGCCCCAATCCGATGAAAAGCGCATTGAACTCACGCTCGGCAGCGGCGGGCTTAGTGACCTTTGCCACGCGCGCCATCGCCTCTATGGCCTGACCCAGATCAGAGGCGTCACCGCTCAGCCCTGCCATCTGGTCCAGTAGCAACTGATCGGGCGGACCGGCCAGAAGCAAACCCAGAAAATTGTAGAAATCCGCGCGCAGACGATCCTCGGCCGAGATATCAATGGTTTGCGCGTTGTCTGCGGTCATAGAGTTATCCTTCGAATTCAAATTTCATGCGGCGCGGAGCAGGGGGGACTTCAAGCTCCTCTGGTTCTTCCACATCAGCCACGATCATGGGTTCCGGCGCTGGTTCTTCGGCCTTGGCCGGTTCTTCACGCGCCTCGATAACATCAAGCGTATCTGTCTCTGGATCGCATTCTTGCTCTTCAGCCTCGGCAGCGAGCGCTTCGACATGAGCCAACATGCCCTTGCCTACCTGATACGCGGTCTGAATGTTCTCAATCACGCAGGCTGCGTCGGTGTAGTCCTCGCCGTAGTCGATCAGCCCGTCGACATTGGCCAGAACAGGGTTCAGCCGCCATAGGCGCCGCAAGGCGCGGCGGCGCAGGCGGTCAGGCACGGCTTTGGCCATGAAGCCCGAGACATCATCACCTGCTTGCAGCGTATCGGGATCGGGCAGATCAAACTCGGACAGAATTTCGGAGTCGCTTTTTTCTTCCAGCTCAGCTTGCCGCGCCGTGATGATCTGTTCCTCTGCGGCCAAAGCTTCTGCTTCGGTCTCGGCCTGAACGGCGGCCTTGCGGCGGGACCAGAAATCGCGCGCTTGGGTCATTGCATCACCCGACGCGGTGCGCGGTAGACATCTGTGTCCTGACGGATGCGAGCGTCGCCTATTCCGTCCTCAACCAAATCTATGCGCTTCTTATCCCGACGGCGCTTTACGAACACTTCGTCCCGATGATGCTGCAGCGTGAAATCGCGCACCCAAGCGATTAGACCTTCTGTCATCGGGATCTTCTCGACAATCTCCTCGCCGGTATCAGCGTAGTCCTGACCTTCAAACGGAGAGGCCGTGATCAGCACTGCATTCAAGGGAGTTTCACCTTTCAACTCATCCCGAAGCACCAGGTAAAGCGAGGGCTGTCCGTCCGACAGGTTCACCATATAGGCCTCTGTCTCGTCAGCCCAGAGTGATAGAGGCAGTGTGGCAGCGTGATATTCGACGGTATCGCCTTCGCGTCGCAGCTCTTGCCAATCCGCAGGTCCGGCGCCAGGCAACAAAGCGACTGCGCGCCAGCTCCAGCGGGCCCAACGTGTGACCCCGGGTGTTTTGCGCACGATGACGCCAACCGGCATTTCAATCTGGCTTGCGGCCTTGGCCACTGGCTCCTCCCCGGAAGGCTCTCCCCTGCCTTCCCTATGATGTACTATGGTACATAAATTGGCGCGGTGCCAAGTCCACTTGCATTGATCAGGTCGTTTTCTTCGATAATTTATTCGTTATTGGCCTCAGTGGCTCGTGGATGGCTTGGGGGTCGATGAAAAATAGTGCACAAATCTGCCATTCTGCCCGGTGCCGCATTGCCACGGTGCGGATTAGGTTTAGTGTGAATTGGGGCAGCCAACAGTTCGGGAGAAGATATGACCAGCAGGCTTTTGTTGTGTGATTGCGAGGGGACGCAATCAATTGACGCGGATCGCATATCCTCGGCCTGTGAACTGAGCTGTTCAAAGGTCCATACTGCGCTTTGTACCCGAGAACTTGGCGTGGTGGCTGAAATGCTTCAGACTGACGATCAGGTCGTGATTGCCTGCGGGCAAGAGACTGTCGTGTTTTCTGACCTTGCAGATGATCTGGGTGTGGATCAGCCGGGATGCGTTGACCTCAGAGACCGTGCTGGCTGGTCGGAGCAGGGCCGAAATGCAGCGCCAAAAATGGCTGCGTTGGCAGCTGAAGCGATGTTGCCGCAGCCGATCACTTCTGCAGTTGATGTTATCAGCGAAGGCACTTGCTGTATCATCGGGTCGGGCGAGATCGCTTATGATCTGGCTGAACAATTATCGGACAGCTTGGCCGTAACGGTTTTGGTCACAGATGAGGTTCAACCGCTGAGCCGTGCTTTTGATGTTATTCGTGCCAAGGTGCGGAACCTGTCGGGCGCACTGGGTGGGTTCACGTGGCATCTGGATCAAGTGCAACAGTTAGAACCTGGCGGGCGCGGTGACTTCGCGTGGAGCGCGCCGAGGGATCGGGCCACATCGCGCTGTGATATTGTCGTTGATCTGACTGGAGGTACGGCTTTAGTTGCGGCCCCGGATAAGCGCGAAGGCTACCTGCGCGCCGATCCTCGTGATGCGGTGGCAGTTGCGCGCCTAGCCTTCGATGCGGTGCAACTGGTCGGTACCTTTGAAAAACCGCTTTACGTGCGACTGGATGAAGCGCTTTGTGCCCATTCACGCGCAGGACAGACCGGGTGTTCGAACTGTTTGGACATATGTCCGACCGGTGCTATCACATCAGCGTCAGATCATGTGGCAATCGACCCAATGATTTGCGCCGGGTGTGGTGAGTGTTCTGCCCTATGCCCGTCTACAGCCATTACTTACGAGGATCCGCCGGTATCTGCCATTCTCTCTAGGATGCACATACTAGCGCGAACTTTTCGTCGGGCAGGGGGTACAGCGCCGCGTTTGCTGGTGCACGATGCCCACGGGGCGCAGATGATCCGAATGGTTGCCCGGTTTGGCCGAGGTCTTCCAGCGGATGTCATTCCACTAGAATTGCACGTGGTTTCAGGTTTTGGTCATGCCGAGATGCTGGCCGGGTTGGCACACGGCTTCGCCCGCGTCGACGTCCTGTTGGGGCCCAAAGTCGAACGGGACGCTCTGGATCGGGAACTGGATTTGGCGCAGGCCATCGCGGGGCAGGGTGCCCTGAGCCTGATTGACGAAGTTGACCCGGATGCGTTTGCTGATCTGCTTTATGCGCAAGGGGTGCCGCTACCATTGACCGATCCGGTTCTTCCATTGGGGAACCGGCGACAAATCACCCGTCTGGCGGCGCAAGCGCTGAATGCCAAGACCGAAGCACCGTTGGCCTTGCCAGATGGCGCTCCATATGGCGCTGTTGTAGTAAACACTGACACCTGCACCTTGTGCCTCAGTTGTGTATCATTGTGCCCCTCAGGTGCGCTGATCGACAATCCAGACAAGCCGCAGTTGAACTTTCAGCAGGATGCCTGCCTGCAATGCGGTATCTGTCGCACGATCTGTCCTGAGCACGCCATTGATCTGGAGCCGCAGCTTGACCTAAGCGACAAGGCCCTGTCGCAGCAGGTTCTTAATGAGGAAGAGCCGTTCGAATGCATCGAATGTGGTGCGGCCTTTGGCGTCAGGTCGACGGTCGAGCGCATAATGGACAAACTGTCGGGAACACATCCGATGTTTGCAACTTCAGATCAGGCAAGGCTGATCCAGTTGTGTGATGATTGCAGGGTAAATGCTCAGTTCCACAGCACCGACAATCCGTTCCAGTCATCTCCCAGACCCCGTGTCGTGACGACGGACGATTATTTTTCAAAGCGTAAGGATCACTGAAGTTGCAGCGGTGCGCCCAGATCGGCGGCGCTGATGGCGGCGACAAAGGCCAAAATGGCTTCGAGATCATCCAGACTTATTTCCACCGGATGGATCGGCGATGGACGCTCGGGCGGGAAGGGCTCGGTTACGCCTTCAATCTGGGTGAAGGCGGGATGTGGGTTCAGGGCAAAAAAGGCCTGAAACCGCTGGGACCAATCAGGCATCGCGCGCAGGACGGCGAAAGACGGCGTGGAACCCAATCCGTTCATGCGGTTTTGCGGCCCGATCACATGGCACCGGCCACAGTGAGTAAACGACAAATCCTGACCCAATGCAGCATCTCCGTCGATTTTAGCGTCTTCGACAACATCTGCGATTTCGAAGTTCGCGCTAAAGGGCCCACCTTCAGCGGGAACAAAGCTTTCGATCGTACGTTTCCCAATCTCGGACAACAGCCAGTCTCGGAACTTGATTTCCTTTGCGCTGGCATTAATGCGCAGGTGATAGACTGTTTCGTCACGGGCAAAAACCGGATCGCCAGGAGGTGCCGGAGCAAGAGCCATTACACCATCATTGTCTGCGAGAACGCGAACCCCGGTCTTGAGAGAGAAGCGCGGAAGGATATGTTGCAGAAGACCCGAGTTTGAAATCTCATCTGGCGCTGCGAGTCCAATTGCCTCTTGTGACCAAGAGGGGGTGGCGGTGAGCGTCAGGCTCAGGCACAACAGGACAAAGCGCATGGCCAAACTTAGCGGTGTCAGGCCAATTGCGTCAAATGAACGAAAAGAGACGGAGTATCATGCAATGAGCGGCGACCGCAATCAGTCGACACGCAAGGCCCTAATCGAAGGGTGGATAACGGAGGTGATCGCATGAGCATCCGTGACGCCGTACTGGCGAACCTAAAGAAGATCACTGATCCTGTTTCCGGACAGGATATCGTCAGCGCAGGTATTGTGCGCGCGCTGAATGTCGAGGGGGATACGGTGCGCTTTGTGCTTGAGATCGATCCCAAACAGGCCGAGAAAATGGAACCTGTGCGGGCCACAGCCGAGAAAGCGGCGCAGATGGTGGACGGCGTGTCCAACGTCTCGGCCATGATGACTGCGCATTCAGACAAGGCCCCACCCGATTTGAAGCCCAAGCCTAAGCCTTCGCAAACCGGTCCGCAGGCGGTTCCGGGTGTGGACCGGATCATCGCGGTGGCGTCTGGTAAAGGGGGTGTCGGCAAGTCCACTGTGTCGGCCAACCTTGCCTGCGCGCTAGCCGCAGAAGGACGTCGCGTGGGTCTGTTGGACGCGGATGTCTACGGTCCGTCGCAGCCCCGGATGTTGGGGGTTTCGGGTCGTCCGGCCAGCCCTGATGGCAAGACGATTCTGCCTTTGCGCAATCACGGTGTTACCATGATGTCGATGGGGCTGATGACCAACGAAGGACAAGCGGTTGTCTGGCGTGGCCCGATGCTGATGGGCGCATTGCAGCAGATGATGGGGCAGGTGCAATGGGGCGCGCTGGATGTGCTGATCGTTGACCTGCCTCCTGGCACGGGTGATGTGCAACTTACGTTGAGCCAAAAGTTTCAGGTGGATGGCGCCATCGTTGTTTCAACCCCACAAGACGTGGCTTTGATCGATGCTCGTAAGGGGATCGACATGTTTAATCAGCTCAAAACACCCATCGTTGGGATGATTGAAAATATGTCGACTCATATCTGTTCGAATTGTGGACACGAAGAGCACGTATTCGGTCATGGCGGTGTGGCGTCAGAAGCCGAGGCATTGGGAGTGCCACTGCTGGGTGAGATACCACTGCATCTGGATATCCGCGTGGCAGCAGACGGGGGGGCGCCGATCGTAGTCAGCAAACCCGACAGCCCACAAGCAGAAGCCTTCCGCAAGATCGCTCGCGACATGATTGCCAAGGGGAATGCATGAGCCACCCGGTCTTTCCCCCATTGCTCAGCGGGCATCCTGCCAAGGCCGGAGAGGATCCGTTCGAAAAGGCTCAGGCCATGGCGGCGCTAGGCTGTGATGGGGGAGCCGTGGTCTATAGTATTCAGGCGGATCGTCTGCGCGTTGCCATCGTCTTTGCCCCCGAGGTGCCGCTGCAGGATGCAATAGCAATGTTGCCGCTATGTGCCGTCGGTTTCCAGAACGCCCTGGGCGCACTGGCTCCTCCAGAAGTTGCTGTGCATCTAGGCTGGGACGGCGTGATCTGCGTGAATGGCGCATCATGCGGGACGATGAAGGTTGCAGCCTCGTCTGCCGAGGCAGGCGAGATTCCTAATTGGCTTGTCGTCGGTTGGGAGCTTGCATTGCTGTCGACCAGCGACGCCCCCGGGGAAACGCCGGATGTAACTGCGCTTTATGATGAAGGTTGTGCTGACGTGTCGGCGACGCAACTGGTCGAAAGCTGGTCGCGCCACATGCTGACATGGCTCAACCGCTGGCAAGAAGAAGGCAACGCGCCGCTCCATGCCGAATGGATGGGGCTACTGCGAGGGGTTGGAGAACCCATCGCGGACTCCGGTGTATTTCTCGGCACCGACGAACGGTTTGGCATGCTGATCCGCGAGGGCGCAGACACCCAAATACGCCCGCTGACAGAACTGTTGGAGACCGTCTGATGAATCTCGCCCGCGCAATCCATTTTGATGAAAGCGACATGAACGTGTTCCATTCACCTGCACGAACCGGTGAGTGGTGCATCCCGGGTGGATTCGAGTTTTCGAATTGGGGAGAGGCCGACTTAGAAGGCAAGGCACGTCAGGCCTTTGCCAATGGTTGGCTGGGGCTTGAGACGTTTGGGCGCGTGACATTCGTTGCGGTTACGCAAATTGAGCAGGCCGAAATTGACCAACTGACACAGAATCTGGCTGAGCATTTTGTGCAGTTATACGGTGCACCCTCGGTCGAGGCGGCGATGGATGTCGCGCAGACCGAAATCGCGCACATGACCGAGATGTGCGAGGATCATGCCCCGAACACGTTGCTGACTGTGGCCCGGGAATTGACAGGGGCAGGGGTGCACGAGGCGTTTCGCGTGATCACGCCGCAAGAAACGCAGCTTGAAGCATTGGCCGTCCACGGATCGCTGGACGACTAGATCAAATCTGCGAAACCACCAAACTGGCCGCGTTTAAAGATCAATCCTTGACCGGGGCGGTGCATGACTTTCTCGACATGGCCAACAAGAATCAGGTGATCACCTGCCGCGTGACGCGCCGACAAGCGACAGTCGAAGCGGGCCAGACATTCAGCAAGACGGGGACGCCCGGCATCATCTTCCTGCCAGTCGGCATGAGAAAAATCGAACCCGTTACGCGCAAATTGCAGCGCCTGATCGTGCTGGTCCTGCGCCATCACATGGATCGCGTAATGTTCGCAGGTGCTGAAGGCGTCATACCGGTTCGAGTTCCGGTCGAGACACCATAAAACCAAAGGTGGGTCCAGAGATACGGATGCGAACGAGTTCACCGTGATCGCGGCGGGTCCTTCGGCGGTGCTGGTAGTGACTACGGTGACTCCGGTGCCGAAACAGCCCAACGCCTCGCGAAAGGCAAGATTGTCCTCAGGGCCAGGAATGAATGTTTTTTCCGTCATCACGCGCTCGTTCAAGGGGCCTGTCTCAGGTGCCATGTGGCGCAGGGATTGTCCACGAAAAGCTGCGGTGAATTGAGGATTTTCCGGCTAGTTCAGATCCTCCAGCAACCGCCCGTGTTTGCGGGTTTCCGCGATGACGTCGCCAAAGGTTGTCATGCCGCGTGCCTTAAGCATTGGCAACATTCGGACCAGAGCCTCGGCGGTGGCAACTGCATCGCCCAGAGCAGTATGGCGTAGGGTTTCAGGTATGGTTACACCCAGCCGATCACAAACTGCATCCAGTGTGTGGGTTTCGCTTGCTCCGAAAAGAACAGCCGACAGCAAAACAGTGTCAAGAATGGGGTGGGACCAGTCTACCTCCATACGGTCGGCATGACGGCGTAGGAAAGCCATGTCGAATGGTGCGTTATGGGCGACAATCACAGCGTCACGGGCGAATTGGTGAAAGCTTTGCCCGGCCCCGGCGATGTCGGGCGCACCCTGCACCATCCTGTCGTTAACCTTATGGACTTTGGTCGAGGCTGGCGGGATCGGTATACCCGGATCGACAAGTGTGTCGAACTTCTCACCCTCGACAATCTTGCCCTTTACCACCCGCACGGCTCCAATCTGAACGATCTCGTCTTTATGAGGCAACAAGCCGGTCGTTTCAGTGTCAAAGACCACGAAACACAGGTCCGACAGGCTGCGTTCCTCAAAGACGTCATCCCCGGGCGTGTCGAGCAGCTCAAAATCATAGACCAGAGGGCGGGCATCCTCGGGCGGAATGCGGGCAACGCTGCCTTCAAAGACCAGCATATAACCCGGAGCGTCACCCAGCGGTTTCATCCGCGCGGTATAGGTTTGCCGCCCATCAACGCTGGACAAAGTGCAATAGACATCCATGCCGGTCTTGCACATCTCTTTGTAGGCATCGGTGAGGCCAGTGCTTTCAAGATAGTCAAACAAAGATGCGTTCAGGCGGGGGTGGGCGATCTGGGCCAGTACCCCGGCGGCCTGCGCGTCATACAGAACGATCTGATGCTTGGGGCTTGCCAGAAGCATGGCGACGGGTATCTCGGTCAGCAGGGCGGTGAGGCGTTTTTTCTCAGCCGCCAGATGGGCGGTTTCCGCTGCGACGGCCTGGGCGGTGGTCATGGCGTTTTCGGCCAGCTGTTCTGCTAGCCCCGCGGCCGCTGGGGCAAGATCACCCAGATACCGCGCAGCTTCCAAATCGAGATCTGTGCTGACCCCTGCATGGGCGCGGGCCCGAAGTTGCGCGGAAAGACGTTCGATCGGTTTAGCCACGTTATCATCGAACAACAGCCAGACACCTGCGACCAGTCCGAGCAAACCGAAGGCGATCAACGCATCCGCGAAGATAAATGCATTGATCAGTGCCGGGTCGGCCGCACGTTCATAGCTAATCCACAAGACCACCGTGCTAACAAGTATCCCGCCCAAGGCCAGCAGACAAAAAAACAGGAAGATGCGCAGGCGTAGGCTTAGCTTGTGCAACATGGTCAGACTCCGCAAGTCGCCTCGATGATCGGATCTCCGGTCTCGGCCTTGAACCATGTTGCGTTCGTCAGGCTGCCATCGGTTGCAAATTCTGCACCGTCAACCAAATTGGCGCGACTATTCTCGGCACAATTGACTGCAATCGGCAGTTTTGAAACCGGTGCCCAGCGGCCGAAGAAGTAGAGATCCACAAGACGTTGATCAGGGACACTTTCGTTTGTGCGAACAGATACGGTATCGATAGCGGCGAAGCGATCGACGAAGGGCACCGCATATGTCCAAGGTCTATAAATCGCGCGGCTTTCGATCTCTTCGACAATTGCCAGCCCATCAGGCAGTTGACCACGCGTGCGATCATACCAGGAATATTCGCTTGAGATCGTCATGGCGATCATCCCAACGCCTGCCGCGACCGGTGCAGCCCATTTTGGCAACCGGCCACCGGTTAGTTTGTTCAGCACCATGACAACGCCGGCAAAGGCAAAACCTGCAAAGACCGTGCCTATCAATTCCAGAAACATATTGTCACTCCGTTATTCAGGCCTGAATTAGCCCAGCATCCCTTTGCCATGACCAACCGCCGATTGCATCGTTTTTACCACGACGAAGGCATCGCGAAGATGACTTCGCTCAAAGTCCGAAAGGGCGGTTGGGGGCAGATAATTGTCCGGCGCGTCACCGGATTTCACTAATCTGACCTGATGTTCCAGCCGCGTCTCGGCAATCAGATCATAGGCGTCCAAAAGATCGCGCGCACCGGATGCACTCAGGACATCTGCTGCCTGGGCAGCGCTCAGACGGGCGCGTGTGTTGGCCTCGGTTAACTGACCCTGAAGGCTGTAGATGCGTGCCAGATCAACCACAGGCACGACGCCATTGTGCTTGAGGTCCAGCGTATTGCGGTGCTCACCCGACCGGATCGTTGCAAAACCGCGCAGCAGCCCCAATGGTGGCGTGTGTTTCAGCGAATTCGAGATCATGTGCGCCACGAAGATCGAGTTTGCGCTGGCATTGGCCAAAGTCTCGGACTGCAGATCAGTGAATAGGTCGAAATTGCCCCCGATCGGGCGCAGATCGAACATGACCGAGGCCAGCATCTGTGCCTCAGGGTTCGGCCTGTCGATCCATCCTTTGAAGTAATCGCGCCAGACGCTGACTGGTTGGCACCAACGCGGATTTGTCGCCATCATGTCGCCGGGGCAATAGAAATACCCGCAGGTGTCCAGACCGTCCGATACGAACTTGGCCAGATCTGCGAAGTACGCCATGTCGTCTTCGGTTACGCTGTCATCCAGCATCAGGCAATTGTCCTGATCCGAAACACCGGTCTGCTCCTGCCGTCCTTGCGAGCCGCAGGCCAGCCACAGGTATGGCACCGGAGGTGCCCCAAGCTCGGCCTCGGCCAGTGCCAGCAAGCGCCGTGTTGCGGTGTCAGCAATGTCGGTGATCAGTCGTGTCACGATCTCGTGCCGGTTGCCGCCTGCAACGAGTTGAACTAGCAGTTGGGGTATCTCGGCAGTGACTGTAGCCATCTCATCGGCAGTATTGGCGCGAGCGATCCGGCCCACCAACTCGGCAGAATTGACCGCCTGATAACGGGTGAGGTCGGTTTGAGTGACGATGCCAACCAACTGCCCAGCCTCGGAAATCGGGATATGCCCGATGCCACGCTCCATCATCACATGCAGTACGTCCGAGCCGATATCGGTGGGGGACAGCGTGATCGGGTTGGTGGTCATGATGGCTGAAACCGCAGTGTCTGCTGGCATCGACTCGGCGACGAATTTGCCCGTGATATCGCGTAGGGTCGTGATGCCCAGCAAACTGTCTCCCTCCGTCACGCAGAGGGATGATATATGTCGGTCGCGCATGATCTGCGCGGCGTTCTGAACCGGAGTATCGGGCGGGCAGGTGGCAGGATCGCGCGCCATCAAAATGTCAATTGCACTGGTGGCCAGGCTTTGTGGCCCGCTGCGCCCACCGCGTGTGCGGTTGAAGAATTTGGACACCACGTCGTGCCCGTCGATCAGGTTTTTCACCAAATCTGGTGGCAGCACGATCAGCACCGTCGGCGTGTGGGCCCGCGCATGGGTTGCGGCCTTGCCATCCTTCAGCAATCCGCGCTCACCAAAAGAATTGCGCAGTCCCAGATGCGAGACGACAGCGCCATTCTCATCTGTAATCTCCACCTGTCCTTCGTAGATCACAAAGACGCCGGGCAGAGCATTGCCCAACTGGTAAATACTGCCATCGGCATCGACCTCGCGAACTTCGATCTGCTGGGCCAACTCGTCCAGCGCATCGTGGGGCAGGGCGTCATAGGGGTGCACAGATTTCAGAAACCGGGTGATTTCGTCATGGGACAGGGGCATTTACGCTCTCCGGAGTTCCGAATAAAAATCCCGCCCAGTGGTGTGCCGGGCGGGAACAGTAAGTCGAAAGACGCGATCGAAGACAAGAGCCGTCGACCGCATCACACTCAGTGATCCTGAGCTGCGCCCGCACCACGGGGAATGCGAATGCTTTCGACCATATCTTTGATCTCCTGCGGAGTCTCTTTGGTTGCGCCTGCTACAAAGTAGGCGACCGCAAAGTTGATCATCGCACCGATGGCGCCGAACGAGGTCGACTTGATCGGACCCAGAAGCGGGTCAGCATCGGTGAACGAGTTGGTGCCCGGAATGAACAGCCAGCCCTTATGCAGGAAGATGTAGACCAGAGTTACGGTAAGACCAGCCAGCATACCCGCAACCGCGCCGGTGTTGTTGATGCGGGTCGAGAAGATCCCCATCATCAGCGCCGGGAAGATCGAGGCAGCCGCCAGACCGAAAGCCAATGCAACCGTCTGCGCCGCAAAGCCCGGAGGGTTGAGACCCAGATAGGTTGCGACAACGATGGCTACAGCCATGGCAATCCGTGCCGCCAGAAGCTCACCCTTTTCAGAGATCGACGGGTTGATTGCGCCTTTGACGAGGTCGTGGGACACGGCCGACGAGATCGCCAGCAGCAGACCCGCAGCGGTAGACAGAGCAGCCGCAAGACCACCGGCAGCGACCAGACCGATCACCCAACCTGGAAGGTTGGCGATTTCGGGGTTGGCCAGAACCAGGATGTCGCGGTTGAACTTGGTCAGCTCGTTTCCGACCCAGCCTTTTTCTTCGGCAAGCGCCTGCATGTCGGCATTCTTGTCGTTGTAGTACTGAATCTTGCCGTCGCCGTTCTTGTCTTCCCAATCCAACAGACCGGTTTTCTGCCAAGTAGCCATCCAATCATAGCGCGGATCGTTGTCGATATCTTCGACCGAGACAGCGCCACCTTCGATGCCGCCATTGGGCCACATCATGTCACTGATGTTCAGACGCGCCATGGCACCAACCGCAGGGGCGGTCAGGTACAGCAGAGCGATGAAGACCAATGCCCAGCCAGCCGACCAACGTGCGTCAGATACCTTAGGAACGGTGAAGAAGCGCATGATGACGTGCGGCAGACCCGCTGTACCGATCATCAGCGATAGGGTGAACAGCACCATGTTCAGCGTGTTCGAGTGGTGGGCCGTGTACTCATTGAAGCCCAGCTCGGTCACGATGGCGTCCAGCTTGGTCAGCAAGGGTTCACCGCTTGCGGTGTCACCGAACAGACCCAGCGCCGGAACCGGCGTACCGGTCAGCTGCAACGAGATGAAGATGGCCGGGATAGTATAGGCGGTGATCAGCACGCAGTACTGAGCGACCTGAGTGTAGGTCACGCCCTTCATCCCGCCAAACACCGCGTAGGCAAACACTACAGCGGCACCGATTAGCAGACCCGATGTGTTGGACACTTCGAGGAAGCGGCCGAATGCCACGCCCACGCCAGTCATCTGACCAATCACATAGGTCACCGAGGCAACGATCAGGCAAATCACGGCAACGATGCGAGCTGTCTGGCTGTAGAAGCGGTCGCCGATGAATTCCGACACGGTGTATTTGCCGAACTTACGCAGATAAGGCGCAAGCAGCAGAGCCAGCAGCACGTAGCCACCGGTCCAACCCATCAGAAAGGTTGAGTTGTCATAGCCGGTAAAGGCAATCAGACCGGCCATCGAGATGAACGAGGCCGCCGACATCCAGTCTGCTGCCGTCGCCATACCGTTGGTGACCGGGTGAATGCCGCGACCGGCGGCATAGAATTCCGATGTGGAACCCGCACGGGCCCAGATTGCGATGCCGATGTAAAGCGCAAAGGACGCGCCCACAAACAGCAGGTTGATGGTAAACTGATCCATGGCTCTTACTCCTCGTCCACGCCGTGTTCAGCGTCGAGCTTGTTCATGCGCCAGGCGTAGTTGAAGATCAGCACCAGAAAGACCAGGATCGATCCTTGCTGAGCGAACCAAAAGCCCAGATCTGTACCGCCAACAGCGATGCCAGACAGCAGCGGACGCAGCAGAATGCCGAATCCAAACGACACCAGCGCCCAAATCGCGAGGCTGATGTAGATGAGGCGCAGGTTGGCCTGCCAATAGCCCTTGTCGGCTTCGGCAGTCTGCGCGGAGTTTGTTGAATGATCCGCCATCGCGGGTTCCTCCTTCGCTTCCCTCATTGGCGGCCCGTTGCCCAACTCCTCCAGTGCCGTGGGCCGCTTCTCGAAATTGCCAGATGCCGGATGGCGTCAGGCATAGCTTCTCCGGTCTGCCGAGGCAGTTCCATTGAAGTATTCTGTTTTTGGATCAAGGCCCTAGGGCTTATCTGCTCCCCTTAGTCCATGACTTCGCCGACAATCCCGTTAAGGTCTCGCGCGATGTCGTCGATCTGACCCATGGCATCGATGCCTTTCAGCACGCCCTGGGCTTGATAGTAGTCAATCAATGGTGCGGTTTGCGTGTGATAGGCGGTGAGCCGCGAGGCGACCGTCTCGGCATTGTCATCAGCGCGGCGCTTGAATTCGGTGTGGCCGCACTTGTCACATTTGCCGTCTTCGACGGGTTGTTTGTACGTGTCGTGATAGCCTTCACCGCATCCGGCGCACGTGTAGCGACCCGAAATCCGCGTAACCATTTCGGCGTCTTCAACCTCAAGGCTGATGGCCGCGTTGATCTTCTGATCTGACGACGCGAGTAAACCATCAAGCGCTTCGGCCTGAACGGTGGTCCGGGGGAAACCATCCAGTATGACGCCCTTGGCGCAGTCCGGTTCCGCCATGCGGTCGCGCAGGATCGCGATGACGATCCCGTCGCTGACAAGATCACCGGCCTCCATTACCGCTTTGGCTGCATTACCGGCATCAGTGCCTGCGGCAACCGCGTCGCGCAGCAGATCACCGGTGCTGAGTTGCACAAGCCCGAATTTCTCTTCCAACATACGGGCCTGCGTGCCCTTCCCGGCGCCCGGGGGGCCGAGAAGGATCAGAACGGCGGGGGATATGGTCGTGGCAGCGTCCATCACATCCTCACTTGTTCGCGCGGTTTTCGATCAGGTCTTCGACCACCGAAGGATCGGCCAGTGTGGAAGTATCCCCAAGCGAGCCAAAATCGTTCTCGGCAATCTTGCGCAGGATGCGGCGCATGATCTTGCCCGAGCGGGTCTTAGGCAGGCCAGGAGCCCACTGGATCACATCCGGGCTGGCGATCGGGCCGATCTCGGTCCGGACCCAAGTGCGCAACTCCTTCAGTAGATCATCCGAAGGCTCGCGATCATTCATCAATGTGACATAGCAATAGATGCCTTGCCCTTTGATTTCATGTGGATAGCCGACAACGGCGGCCTCGGCCACGGCGGCATGTGCCACCAGCGCGCTTTCCACTTCGGCAGTACCCATCCGGTGACCCGAGACGTTGATCACATCATCGACGCGGCCGGTGATCCAGTAATCGCCATCCTCATCCCGGCGGCAGCCGTCGCCTGTGAAGTAGTAGCCTTTGTAATCCGAGAAATAGGTCTTTTCGAACCGCTCATGATCGCCCCAAACGGTGCGCATCTGACCGGGCCAGCTGTCCTTGATGCACAGAACACCTTCGACACCATTGCCTTCGATCTCAACACCGGACTGAGGGTCGAGAACCACGGGCTGAATGCCAAAGAAGGGCTTCATCGCCGAGCCGGGCTTCATCGCGTGAGCACCGGGCAGGGGGGTCATCAAGTGACCGCCAGTTTCGGTCTGCCACCAGGTGTCAACGATCGGACAACGTCCACTGCCAACCACTTCGTTATACCAGTTCCAGGCCTCCGGATTGATAGGCTCGCCGACCGTGCCCAACGTGCGTAGGTCGCTCAGGTCGCACTTCTCGACCCACTCGTTGCCTTGCCCCATCAGAGCGCGCAGCGCAGTTGGGGCGGTATAGAACTGGTTCACCTTGTGCTTTTCACACACCTGCCAGAAGCGCGAGGCATCCGGATAAGTAGGCACACCTTCGAACATCAGCGTGGTCGCACCGTTGGCCAGCGGGCCATAGACGATATAGCTGTGGCCGGTGACCCAGCCCACATCCGCCGTGCACCAGTAAATGTCGCCTTCGTGATAATCGAACGTGATCTCATGCGTCATGGCCGCATAGACCAAGTAGCCGCCGGTCGTATGAACAACGCCCTTGGGCTGACCTGTCGAACCGGAGGTATAGAGGATGAACAGCGGGTCTTCCGCGTTCATCTCAGCGGGTGCACAATAGTCGTCCGCCTCAAGCGCCATTTCGTTGTAATCGTAGTCACGACCGTCAATCCACGTGGTTTGCCCGCCAGTGCGTTTAACGACCAAGCATTTTACGGTGTCCTTACAGTGCAGCAGTGCAGCGTCTGCGTTCGACTTCAGCGGGGTCTTGCGGCCACCACGGGGCGCCTCATCGGCAGTGATGACGACTTTGGCGTCGCAACCGTTGATACGTGCCGCCAACGCGTCGGGTGAAAATCCGGCAAATACAATCGAATGAATCGCTCCGATCCGTGCACAAGCCAGCATCGCGTAAGCAGCTTCGGGGATCATTGGCAGATAGATGACAACGCGGTCGCCATTGCGTACACCCATCGACTCAAGGATGTTGGCCATCCGGCAAGTGCGGCGATGCAGTTCGGCATAAGTAATATACTGAGCCGTGTCGTTTGGATCATCTGGCTCCCAGATAATGGCCGTCTGATCGCCACGCGTCTTCAAATGACGGTCCAAGCAGTTGGCTGAGACGTTCAGCGTACCGTCCGCATACCAATTTATGCCAACCGAACCAAATTCATAGCTGACGTCTTTGACCTGAGTATAGGGCTTGATCCAGTCAACGCGCTTGCCTTGCTCATCCCAAAATGCCTCAGGGTTGTTGATCGACGCAGCATACATATCTGCGTATTTGTCGGCGTCGACATGCGCGCGGGCGACGGTTTCTGCGGATGGCGGATATGTCTTGGCATCTGCCTGGGCAGCGGTGGTCATTTTTGAGGCTCCTCCCTCTAGACTGGATTGCATGTGACCGATATTGCCAGCCGATCAGACAATGTCGATCCATTTCCTCCCCGAGTCGAATAATACGGAGATCAGAAAAGAAATAAATAAATTGCGATAATCCTTGAACTTCTTTGTAAATAAGTTTCAGTATAATCGCGTTACTTGTAAACAAATATGAAATTACTAGTAATTATTTAATAATAACAATAATATAGCTGTAACATATATAAAGCTCAACGGATCGGTTCTGGAATATTAGTGTATAGCCCCATTTTGTTGAGCTGAATTGATTGCGGTAACACCGCTTATCCAAGCAGGGGTTGGCAGATTCCAGACTAGGCGCTAGCTTCTCTTTCAAGCGCCTCGATAGGGGGCGCATCTATGGGAGAGATCACAATGAATAAGATACTGAGTGGTGCGGCCTTTGCTGCCATGAGCGTGGCGTTTGTCACCGAGGCAGCCGCGACCGAATGGAATGCCTCGGTCTGGGGTAAACGTCGTGCTTTTACCGAACATGTTGAAAAACTGGCTGAACTGGTGAACGAGAAAACCGGCGGCGATTTCACCATCAATGTCAGCTATGGTGGCCTGTCGAAGCCCAAGGAAAATCTGGACGGGATCGAGATTGGTGCGTTTGAGATGGCGCAGTTCTGCGCGGGCTACCACCGCGACAAGAACCGCGCGATCACTGTTCTGGAACTGCCCTTCCTGGGTGTGAACACACTGGATGAAGAAGTGGCCGTCAGCCACGCGGTTTATGATCACCCGGCGGTCAAAGATGAGATGGCGCAATGGAACGCGCGTATCATCATGACCTCGCCGATGCCTCAATATAACCTTGTTGGCACCGGTGACCCTCGTGATGAACTTGCCGAATTCGACGGGATGCGTGTTCGTGCCACCGGTGGTTTGGGGCAAGCATTTGAAGCGGTTGGTGGAGTACCTACGTCCGTGCCCGCAACCGAAGCCTACAATGCGATGGAATCGGGCGTGGTCGATACAGTGGCCTTCGCTCAGCATGCGCATCTGTCGTTTGGAACCATCAACGAAGCCGACTGGTGGACGGCGAACCTCAATCCGGGAACCGTGAATTGCCCAGTTGTGGTAAATATAGACGCCTATGAAGCCCTGCCAGCGGAACACCGTGAGGCGCTTGATAGCTCGATTGATGAGGCGATCGCACATTATCTGGCCAACTACGGTGGACTGCTTGAAAAGTGGGACGGCGTTCTGGAAGAAAAGGGCGTTGAAAAGGTCGAGATTGACGGCGCAGTTCTTGAAGAGTTCCGCGCCAAGGCCGCCGATCCAATCCGCGCAAAATGGATTGAAGACATGACAGCGCAGGGTCTGCCAGCGCAGGACCTGTACGATCTGGTGCAGGCAACACTGCAACAGCAACGCGGCGGTAACTAATCGCCCTTCGCCGGGTGTCATTGGGCACCCGGCCTTTCCTACAATCAAAGGGTTGCTGAGATGGCAGGACATGCCACGGTGCTTGAGGATGGCGGTCTTCTAAGTCGGCTGGATCACCGATTGTTGCGACTGGAGCGCTTTATGGCGCTGATCAGTGGATTTGCGGTCTTCGGACTGATGGTGCTGGCTGTTGTGTCAGTCAGCGGCCGAAACGCCTTGAATGCGCCGTTGCCCGGCTATGTTGACTGGATAGAACAGGCGATGCCCCTGATCGCATTTCTGGGCATTTCGTTTGTGCAACGCGATGGCGGGCACATCCGAATGGATATCGTGATCTCGCGCCTGAAAGGGCGGGCGCTGTGGTTGTTCGAACTGATCTCGGTCCTGTTGATCCTACTGCTGATGTTGGCACTTGTCTGGGGCAGTTGGTCCCATTTCGACCGCTCCTTTGATTTTGGCGCCCCGATGTGGAGCCGAGACAGCTCGATTGACATCGGGATTCCTATTTGGCCAGCCAAGCTGCTGGCGCCCGTTGCTTTTTCGGTTCTTTGTGCTCGGCTGGTCCTGCAGGTCTGGGGCTATGGACGCGCGTTCTTGCTGGGGCTCGAAACCCCGGTTGCCGTCCCGTTGATACAGGATGCCGCTGCACAGGCTGCAGCCGAGGCCGAACAATTCGAAGGACGTAACTGACCCATGGATACGATTGATATCGGCCTTTGGGTCACTGCCGGTCTGCTGATCCTGGTCGTCACGGGCATGCGGGTGGCATTCGCCGCTGGTTTGGCAGGCCTGATTGGCCTTATTTGGATATTCTGGGCCAAGTTTGGGTATGATCCTGGGCGATTTGGCAAAGCGCTGACGGTCGCAGTCAAAACAGCCGGGCAGGTGCCGCACTCTAAGGTGGCATCGCATACACTCAGCCTGATCCCAACATTCATACTGATTGGCTATCTTGCTTATTACGCTGGCCTGACCCGCGCCTTGTTTGAGGCGGCAAAACGCTGGGTGGCTTGGGTGCCTGGCGGTTTGGCCGTTTCAACAATCTTTGCGACCGCCGGTTTTGCAGCGGTCTCAGGTGCCTCGGTCGCCACATCAGCTGTCTTTGCGCGCATCGCCATCCCCGAGATGCTGTCCGTAGGGTATAACAAACGTTTCGCCGCCGGGGTGGTCGCCGCTGGTGGGACCTTGGCTTCTCTTATTCCGCCGTCTGCGATCCTTGTGATCTACGCCATAATTGTCGAGCAGGACGTGGGAAAACTGTTGCTTGCGGGTTTTATTCCCGGTGCGTTCTCGGCGGTGATTTATGGGTTGTTGATCGTTGGCATCGCCGTGATTTTCAAATCCGTCGGGCCGCCTGTGACAGGATTTACCTGGAAACAACGATTTGCGGCGCTTCCGGGCGCATTGCCCATCGTGGCGGTGATCCTCATCATAATCTGCTTTGTTTACAACCCTTTCGGCGACAAGGCCTGGGGTACCCCGACCGAGGGCGGAGCCATTGGTGCCTTCATCGTGTTCTGCTTTGCCCTGATCCACGGCATGCGCTGGCCAGAGTTCAAGTCGGCCTTGCTTGAAACCGCCAAACTAACCGCCATGATCTTCGCAATCATCTGGGGCGTTCTAATTTATGTCCGCTTTCTGGGTTTCGCTGATCTGCCCGGAGCGTTTTCCGACTGGATCACATCGTTGGAAATGTCACCCATGCTGATCCTGATCTGCATCCTGCTGGCCTATGCGGTGCTGGGCATGTTCATGGATGCGATCGGCATGCTGCTTTTGACACTGCCGGTCGTGTATCCCGCCGTTATGGCCCTGAACGGGGGCGAGGCTGTCAGCGCGGCAGACAGCGCCTTTGGTATGTCCGGACCGATGTGTGCAATCTGGTTTGGTATATTGGTGGTGAAAATGGCCGAGTTCTGCCTGATCACACCACCTATTGGCCTGAATTGCTTTGTCGTTGCCGGGGTGCGGCCTGATCTCAGCGTTCAGGATGTGTTCAAGGGTGTGACACCTTTCTTCATTGCAGATGCTCTGACCATCGCGCTGCTGGTGGCTTTTCCGGGGATCGTTCTATACTTGCCATCGCTGGCCGGATAAGAAAAAGCCCCGGCCAAAGGCCGGGGCACAGTTATTGATGTGCGGGTTCTTTATCCTGCCCGCATCAACATCCCAAACAGGTCCCTTGGGTCGTCAGGGTCTGCGAGCATATCCAATGCTTCATAGAAATCAGTGCCTTCAATTGCACTTTTGATGTATCGTAGTGCCGAAAAATCTTCGATTGCGAAACCTACACTGTCAAATAACGTGATCTGCCGATCGTCGGTGCGGCCTTTGGCCTGTCCGGTCATCACTTCCCACATCTCGGTGACCGGGTAATCATCCTCCAGAGCCTGTATTTCACCTTCGATCCGCGTTTGCTCGGGGTATTCTACAAAGATATCCGAGCGCAGAAGGATATCGCGGTGCAGTTCGGTTTTGCCGGGGCAATCGCCGCCAATCGCGTTGATGTGCACACCAGGGCCAACCATGTTGTCGGTTAGGATGGTGGCGTATTTCTTGTCAGCGGTGCAGGTCGTGATGATCTGGGCGCCTTCGATCGCGTCCTCTGGCGTTTTGCAGGGCACAACCGTCAACCCTTTGCCCTTGAGGTTGGCCGCGCATTTCGCAGTCGCGTTCGTATCGGTGTCATAAAGCCGGACGGTATCGATCCCGCACATGGCTTTGAATGCGAGACACTGGAACTCGGATTGCGCTCCGTTTCCGATCATCGCCATCGTCGTCGCCGATTTGGGTGCGAGGTATTTGCCAACCAGCGCCGAAGTTGCTGCCGTCCGCAGAGCGGTCAGCATAGTCATTTCGGTCAATAATGTCGGGTAGCCGGTATAAACATCAGCCAGCAGGCCAAACGCTGTCACGGTTTGCAGGCCCTCAGACGTGTTCTTGGGGTGACCGTTTACGTATTTGAACCCGTAAGCCTCACCATCCGAGGTTGGCATCAGTTCGATTACGCCGTGTGGTGAGTGAGCTGGGATGCGGGGCGTTTTATCAAAACTCTCCCAGCGTTTGAAATCAGCTTCGATCTGCGCAGCAATCTGTGTGATCATCTGTTCGACCCCGACGTGGTGAACCAGACGCATCATGTTGTCGACGGATACAAACGGCACGAGGGCCTTATCAGAGGGTTGCATCAAAGACTCCTATCGGCGGGAAAGATGGATACCAGCGATCATACAACGTACGGATCCACCGGCTGTTTCAATTGTGGGAACCGAGAGCGGCAGCGGAGTTGCGCTGGCTTCGATAACTGCGACTTGAGCGGGCGTAAGAGCCTTTAGGGCACGGCTGGACAGCGCCAGAACAAGACCATCGTTGCCGCTAAGCTCAATCGCGTTTCCTGCAAAATCTGCGATCTGTTCATGAGACAGATCGATGACAGTACGACCAGACTCCTCAAGCCGTGCACGAACAGTTGCTCGACGTTCTGGGTCGGAGATCATGTCCAAACAGATCAGCGCGTAGTGCGTCCCGATCCCCATCAGGACATTGGTGTGATAGACATCCCGGCCTTCGGCATCCTTGGCATCGAATGCGATCGGCTCATAGTTGAAATGCGTACAGAAGCGCTCCAACAACACCGGATCGGCGCGGTTGGACCGAACGGTGTAAGCAATACGTCCAACGTGATCCAGAACCATTGCGCCCGTTCCCTCAAGCGCGAGGTCGTCTTGTTCGAGGCCGGAATAGTCGATGACGTCCTGCACTCGATATTCTCGCTTCAGCAACTCGATCACATCTGCGCGTCTCTCGCGCCGGCGCGATGGTACGAACATCGGATATACGGCGACATGACCGCCCGGATGGGTCGAAAACCAGTTGTTTGGGAACACGCTGTCGGGTGTATCGCGCTCACCTTCATCGTCAAACACATGAACGGTCACACCAGCAGCGCGAAGCTGTTCTACTGCTTTGTCGTGCTCATCCCGCGCAGCCGCTGAAGTCGCTGCGGCAGATCGATTTGCCAGCGTTTGAAACGCATTGTCGTCTCGGGTTTCTGGATTCGACGCGAATGCATGGGGGCGCACCATCACTACAGCCGAAGGCGATTGAAAAGATATCATCAGAAACTCCGGGTCGGGCGATCGAAGATGCGACGACCCATCAGCGAGGCCGCGAGATCGACCATCAGTTTTGCGGTCCGGCCGCGCTCATCAAGGAACGGGTTCAACTCGACGAGGTCCAGCGAACAAACGAGGCCGCTTTCGTGCAGGAGTTCCATGACCAGATGCGCCTCACGCTCGGTGGCACCGCCGGGGACAGTGGTGCCGACGGCTGGTGCGATAGAGGGATCAAGAAAATCCACATCCAACGAGACATGCAGGATGCCGTTGGCCTCGCGTACTTTGTCGAGAAAGGCCAGAAGTGGGGTCTTGATGCCGTGTTCATCGATGCTGCGCATATCGGCCAGCATCGCGTCATCCTTTTCCAGCGCCGCGCGTTCGGCTGGATCAACCGAGCGCAATCCTATCATCCCAACGCGATTGGTTGGGATTGGAGTGGTTACAGGAGGAAAGGGTTCAAACCCCGGTTGACCGGTGAAATAGGCAACGGGTGTTCCATGTAAATTCCCGCTATCTGTGCTGCTCGGTGTATGAAAATCACTGTGTGCATCCAACCAAAGAACAAAGAGCGGGCGCCCGATTTCACCCGCATGTGCAGCCATCCCTGTCACCGTACCCATCGACAGCGCGTGATCGCCGCCCATGAAGATCGGCAAACCTTGCTCTGCGACTTCATTCGCAGTCCGGCTCAACGCCTGTGTCCAGCCCACGCATTCCGGAAGCGAGAACAGATGGGCGTCTTCTGGCACATCTACCTGATCCGGGTGAGTATCGCCGATGTCGGTTACAGTATGGCCCAGGTCAGACAGCGCTTGTTCAAGCCCGGCAACACGGTAGGCGTCGGGGCCCATTCGACAGCCCTGACGATGTTTGCCAGCATCCATCGGAATCCCGGCGAGAATGATGTTCTGTTTGCTCATAAATCTATCTATCGATACGATATGAGTTGAGAGAAGAGGGCAAATTGATCAAACTGGATCAACAAAATTCTATTTGGTAATTAAGTATGGACGAACTGGATAATAGATTGCTGAATGCCCTGCATAGGGACGCACGCGCATCGCTGTCAGAATTGGCCGAATTGCTTGGCGTAACCCGAACGACTGTGCGCAGCCGGCTGCAGCGTCTCAAGCAATCTGGCGAAATCGTGGGGTTCACTGTGGTGACCCGGCAGGGTGTGTCGGAAAGCCCCGTACGTGGATTGATGATGCTTGGAATCGAAGGTCGCGGGACCGAGCGGATCCGGTCCCGGCTGGCAGCGATGCGGCAAGTTCGGGCA
Source organism: Ruegeria sp. AP7 (assembly GCF_056539905.1). Lineage (NCBI taxonomy): Bacteria > Pseudomonadati > Pseudomonadota > Alphaproteobacteria > Rhodobacterales > Roseobacteraceae > Ruegeria > Ruegeria sp. AP7. Next base: position 328,711 of record NZ_JBQFVT010000001.1, read on the forward strand.
GTACACTCGACCAATGGCAGTTGGGATCTGATAGCCGAGATCGGCACAGATACTCTGGACGAGCTTGATGAAGTGTTGTTCCAGATCAGGCGGATGGAAGGCATCACGCGGTCCGAGACAAACCTGTTGCTTTCTACGCGCAAGGGCCGTTCGTGACAGGCTGTTCAAGCCACTTTGACGGATTCGAGATTCGTGCAAAGCTTTGAATTAACACTGATCTGAAGATCATAGGGCAGGGACTTACGGTATGACCACAGAGGCGAGCACCAATGAGACGCGCGTGGAAAATTTGGCCGAACGCGTAGCAGGGTTGCTGGAAAAGCCATTGGTCAAGATTGCGGTTCCGCTGCTGATCACCGGAATAGCACTCGCGGTTCTGCACGACCTGTCTGCACATGTGAAATGGTCAGATATCCAAAGTGATATCGCGGCGAAGCCTGGGAAGTTCATGTTCTTCGCGCTGTGTTGGACGGCGTTTAGTTTTCTGTCTCTATCATTCTATGATGTCCTTGCCGTGCAGAGTGTGGCTGGTGGAAAGGTGCCTTTGCCCGTTGCCGGAATGGCTGGGGCGAGCGGTTATGCGGTGTCGAATTGCCTTGGATTCTCTTACATCACCGGCACCGCGATCCGATATCGGATCTATGCCTCGCTCGGGTTGGATTTGGGGCGCGTTGCTGGAGTGATCGCGACCTCGTGGGTGGCGTTCTGGATGGGGCTGGTTCTGCTTCTGGGCCTGCTGCTCACCATCCATCCTGACGGTATTTCCAAGGTCCTGCCCATCAGTGAGACAATGGAAACTGTGATAGGTCTCTGCATGCTTGCGGGGCTGATTGTTCTGTTTGTCTGGCTTTCAAGCGGTGGGCGGCGATTGGCGTATGGCGGCTTCGGGTTCAACCTGCCGGGTGGTAAGCTGGCCAGCTTGCTGACAGTCGCTGCAGTTGGCGATCTGTTCGGCGCGTCCATGGCGCTATGGGTATTGATGCCTGACGATCTGGGTGTTGGCTATCCATATTTCTTCGCGGTCTATATCGGCGCAATCGCAGTGGGTATCCTCAGCCATGCACCGGGTGGAATAGGCGTGTTCGAAGCGACCCTGATTGCAGGCCTCGGGGCATCGGGCCGGTCTGATGTCATTGCTGCACTTCTGCTGTACCGGCTGATCTATACTTTTTTGCCATTTGCCATTGCCAGCCTGTCGATTGCGGTCGCATCGGCAATGACTCAGCGCCAACGCATCGGCGGCGCGATGAGCTGGGTTTATCGCGCAATCCGCCCCATTGTCCCGATGGTGGCTGCAGGCGTTGCGGCAGTGGCTGGGGTGATCTTGCTGGTCTCGGGTGCCTTACCTTCCAGTTCCCAAAACCTTGGCGTACTGCGTGCGGTGCTGCCCTTGTCGTTTGTCGAGGCCTCACACCTCGCAGGCAGCGCAGTGGGCGTTTTGCTGCTGTTGGTATCGCGTGGACTATTCCGCAAACTCTATCGCGCATGGGTGGTGGCCATGTTGTTGATGGCGGCTGGTTTCTTTGCCTCGCTCGCCAAGGGGCTGGATACACACGAAGCCCTGTCCTTGCTGTTTACGATTGGCCTTCTGGCGATGTTCCGGGGGGCTTTCTACCGGGTTAGTGGTGCGTCGATCTTTCGGCTGAATATCCCATGGTTGGTCAGCGTAGTCGCATTGCTGGCGGTAATTTTCTGGATCGGGTTGTTCGCTTATTCCCATGTTGAATACGAGAACGCCTTGTGGTGGGATTTTGCCTGGAGCGGCGATGCCTCACGTTTTCTACGCTCGAGCCTTGTTGTCGCTGTGATCCTTGGCATTGTGGCGGTGAACTCTCTGTTTGGGAGAGAAATTCCGGCTCCGGTTCGCACCGAAATTCCCGAAGTCGTTGAACGGCTTGTGATGGAAAGCGAAGACACCGAGTCTCAGATTTCGCTTACGGGCGACAAGCAATTCCTGATTTCACCCGATGAAACAGCATTTCTCGCCTATGCTGATACTGGCAACGCGCTCATCACCAAAGGTGAGCCGGTGGGATATGAAAAGGCAGGGCAACAACTGATCTGGCAACTCAGAGAAATGGCCGACCGGGAGGGTAAGCTTTGTGCCTTTTACAGTGTCTCGACCAAGTATTTGCCAACCTTCTTGGACCTCGGTCTGTCGATTTTGAAGATCGGAGAAGTGGCCCGTGTACCGCTGCAGGATTTCTCTCTAGATGGAAAGTCGCGCAAACGGTTCCGGCAGGCCAAGAACCGGGCCGAGCGTGAAGGGTACAAGTTCGAAATCATCCCCAAGGAACAGCTTGCACCGGTGTTGCCCGAGCTTCGTCAGATCTCGGACGACTGGTTGGCGCAGAAGGCGGGTGAAGAAAAGGGCTTTGCCTTGGGTGGGTTCGACGATGACTATTTGTCTTATTTTGACCACGCCGTTCTGCGGGATGTGACAGGCAAGATCATGGCTTTCGCCAACCTATTTCAAGGCGGAAACAAATTCGAATTGTCTCTGGACCTGATGCGTTACGAACCCGACAGTCCCAGTTTTGTCATGGACGCACTGTTCGCCGAGATGATGGTCTGGGGTTCCGAGCAGGGATTCCACTGGTTCTCGCTGGGCTCTGCTCCGTTCTCAGGGATTGAGAACCGGCAGTTGGCCTCGCTTTGGAATCGGATCGGTGGGTTCGTTTATGAACATGGCGAGCAGTTCTACCACTTCGAAGGCCTGCGCGCCTTCAAGCAGAAATTCGATCCGGAATGGAGCCCCAACTATCTGGCCAGCCCCGGCGGATTGGCGGCGCCACGTATCCTCTACGAAGTTAACATCCTGATCTCGGGTGGCCTGCGCGGGTTGACGAAATAGCGTTTAGTTCAGGCTAGCGCGTGTTGGCGTTTTCTCAAGCAGATCACCCCAATCGGTGCGATAGGCCATTTCGGCTAGAACAGTCTCGGGTAGGAACTCCTGATTCTGACGGATCTGCCAGCCGCCACCCAAACCTTTGTAGATCGCGACTAGATTGGACGAGACTTCTTGCCGCGCCTCGATCAAATTCGCTTGCGAACGAAGCAGGGCAGTCTGTGTATTCAAGATACGGGAATAACTGGCGATGCCATCGCGGTATTGATCAACGGCTATGTCAGCAGCTTTGCGCGATGCTTCAACGCTACGCTGATAAAAGGTGACCTGTTTGCGTGCCTGCGCATAAGCAACCATCGCACTTTCGACCTCGGAATAGGCGGTCAGCACGGTGTTCTGGTAATTCGCGATCAGCGCCTGATAGGCGGCGTCCTGTGCGCGGACATTGTTCTTGATCCGTCCATAGTTCAGAACATTCCAGACAACGCCTGCGCTAGCCAATCCCGTGGCACTATTGGTGCTGAACAGATCACGCCCGCCCGAAGCCTGCAATCCGATCGACCCAGACAGGATGAATTGCGGATAGAGATCAGCCAAAGCGATCCCCACCTGCGCCGACTGGGTGGCTGCCGCAAGTTCGGCGGCGCGGACGTCCGGACGCCGCCGCAGCAATTCAGCAGGCACGCCCACGGCCACGTTGCGGCGCCCTGTCGGAATACGTCCCGAGTTTCCAATCAGGCCCGCCATCTGGGAAGGGGTTTTGCCTAAAAGAACTGCCAGCGCGTTCTTGGCCTGTTGGATATCGCTTTCCAGCTCGGGCACTAGCGCCTTCGTGTTGTTGAGCAGAGCAGTTGATTCCTGCACATCCAGCTCGGTCGTCACGCCGTTGTTAAAGCGTAACTGGGTGAGGTCTGCCGATTCCTGCTGGATCGTGATGTTCTCCCGCGCGATGCGCAGAGCCTCCTGCAAGGAGCGGATGTTGATATAGAGCGCTGCAACGTCCCCGGTAAGCGTGACCAGAGCGTCGTCATAATTGGCGACCTGTAGTGCAAGGTTAGACCGTGCGGCCTGTACGCCGCGACGTTGTTGGCCCCAAACGTCTAGCTCCCATTGCGCATCAAAACCCACTTGCGAGGTTGAGAATTCGGTGTCCAAAGGGATGATACGCCGGATATCCGAAATCGGCCCAAGGTTGTCGCTGATCTGTCGGCGTTGCAGCGAGCCGCCCACGGCTTGTGATTGCGGGTAAAGCTCACCAAATGCGATGCCAAGTTGCGCACGAGCCTGAAGTACTCGGGCACCTGCGACCTGCAAGGTCAGGTTTTGCGCATAGGCTTCGGCGATTAGTTTGTTCAGCGTCGGATCGTTGAATGTCTCCCACCAGCGCACAACGGGGGCGCTGCGCGAGGTAAGGCCGTTTTGACCCGCGCTGGGGTTGTTGACCTCCATCCATTGCTTCACCACCGGAGAGTTGGGACGCACGAAATCAGGCCCCACCGGTGTACAGGCGGCGAGGGTGGCAGCGCAAAGGGCGGTGCCCAACAACCGGCGGAGTGTCATCGTACGCATCCTCAGATATCCAGTGGCCGGATGAAGTTGGCGAAGGAATAGAGGCGGATATTGATGCGCCTCAGAAACTCAAAACTTTGGCCCATGCCCGTGTAGATTGCCACGGCCGCATGGCCACCAGCGGGGAAGGTGTGCCCCTCAGGCACATCGACTGAGATTTGAACAGCGATCCGACCGGGAAGCTTCGGCAGCTCAAAGCCGGGCAGGCGGCCTGAGGGCAGGTATTGGCCTTGACGTGTGGCCCACCAGACGGCTTCGACCTTGCCGGTCAGAATTTCTCCGGGGTACAGGTCCAGCGCAACTTCAACCGGTTGGCCGATCTCGACGAATTTCAGATTCTGCTGGCGGAAGGTGGCTAGAATATAGGGGTCTTCTTCGGTGACAAAGCTGGCAATGGCACCCAGACGAATTTCCCCCACGACCATACCAGGACGCGCCTGTTGTGAAACGATCATGCCATTTTCGGGGGCATAGATCGTTGTGTTGTCTAGAAAATACTCGGCTTCGGCCAGCTGTGCCTCAGCCTCCAAAATGCCGGTATTCACCCCGTCGATCTGTGAATCCAGCGCAAGGTTGGCCTTTTCCAGATTGGCCTGAGCTTCCTTAATCTTCGCCTGATCTTCCGCGACCTGTTCGTTCCAGCGGTCAAGTTCATCCTGACGGGCACCCCCGGCGGGAACGAGGTTCTCGTATCGCGCCTGCTCAGTCAGCGCATAGGCCAACTGCGCGTTTGCGCGTTCGACGGCTTCTCCAGCGGCGATGACGTCCTGTTCAAGGATCTTTGCGTTTTGCTGTGCCGCCACCAATTGGGCATTTGCCTTGTCCACGGCCAGCGAAAATACCGTGTCGTCGAACTTATACAGTGGATCACCCTTCGTGACCCAGGTATTGGGCTCGACCAGAACCTCGGACAGGATTGTGGGCTGTGTCAGGCGCGGAACGATCTGGATGGTGGATCGCACGACGTGGCTGTCGACCGAAAAGGGCTGAAAGAACCGCAGCGCGACCAAAAAGATCAGCAGCAGATGAGCGCCGACCCAGAACGAGACGATCCCCCACATGATGTTGAATTTCAGCCATTCCATCTTGAAGAAGATGAACCAGACAAAAATGATGTAGAACAGCGTGATGCCAAGGGCGACAAACATGGGTGCTGAATTCCTTTGGCGTTAGGCTTGCTTGATTTCGTCGGTGTCCAGCGGGTCTTGGTATTCCGGTTTAACGGTGCCGCCCAGACGCTTGATCTCATCCCGGATCGCTTTGCGTTCTTCATCAGGGCCACGGCGCATGTCGACTGTCACCCCGTCATGGAACGCCCAGATAAAGGCATGCACCCACGGGACTATAGCCAAAAAACCCATCCATCCCATGATCTTGACGGCTTCGGCATGCGGGTGGTTGCGTTTGATCGCAATCCGTCCGGGTAGGCCCATGAGGAACAGAAACAACGCCATCACCGCTGCCAACAGCAGAATAAGCGCCACGAATGTCAAATAGTCATAGTAGCCTAGCGGCTGCCCCAAAAGTCCCATGCTCGCGCCTCCTGTTGGGAAGGTTGTGCCATCCTCAGTTGTTGTTGCCCAGTTCGTCAATCAATTTGTAACTGGTCGGCGGGTCCGCACAAATGGTTGGGCCGCATTCGATCAGGGTCGAGATCGCGTTTAGCCCCGCCAGAGCCAACAACGTAAAAAATGCAGCCTTGGCCAACCCGCTTCCTCCGAAACGCGGGCCTTGTTGAGCGTCACTGACATATTGCCTGTCAAACATCAGCATGATCGCCGTTCCCAGAAGGACCAGAAAAAAGCAGATGGCGGCCCAGGTGTAGTAGTGCAGTCCTAGAACGGGAGAGCCATAGTGCCCCGTGCCTGGTACGATATGCAGCAGGATTTGACGGATCGAAACGCTGCCTCCGTAAAGTGCGGCAAGCAGCATCAGCGCATAGTGACGTGCGCGCGCGCCGTAAAGCAGGTTCAGCCCAAGTCCAACGCCGACGGCGACAAAGCCGACCCTCTGCAACAAACAAAGCGGGCAGGGCAACTCGTTCAGCGAAAACTGATAGGCGTAGGCCAATACCAGTACGAGGCTGACAGCAAATGCGCCAACGGCATTCAGGGTGCGAGACAGTTCAGGTGTCATTGAATCGCTCCCTACAACTGAATGGTCAGCGTGCTGGTGGCGTGAAACTTCAGCCAATAGATGCTCAACGCCAGAGTGATCAGAAACAGGGCCATTCCGGCGTTTGTCCGACCAAAGTAATTTAATCCCATTATGACTGTAAGTAACGAAAATAAAAGCGCGATCATGGTCCGCTGCCGCCCCCCTTGCGCCATTTGCAATTGATCACGACTTTGTCATCTTGATTGTGGTCTGGCAAGCAAAGACAACCGAAAGGCGCAGTGGAGGGCTATTTGCATTCCATAATTTGCGTTTGCCAGTCATTGCATTTCCTGGCGAGCGTTTCAGGAAAGTCAGAATCTGTATAAACCGTATCAATATCCGCCAATGACGCTATGCGCGCAGGTGCGGTTCTGCGGAATTTGGAGTTGTCAGCGACGAGGCTGATCTGCCGTGCCTGTTCAATGATTGTTTGGCTGACCAGTACTTCCTGCAGGTCAAAATCCATCAAATCTCCGTCCAAATCTAAGGCCGAGCACCCAATTATGGCGTGATCAAATTTGAATTGTCGGATGGTTGAAACTGCCAGATTGCCTACCAGTCCGCTATCCGTTCGACGCAGAACACCACCTGCAACGACAATCTGACAATCCGGGTTCTCAACAAGGATATTGGCCACGTTCATGTTGTTGGTTACGACCATCAGATTCTTGTGGTCGAGCAATTGTCGTGCGACGGCCTCGGTCGAGGTGCCGATATTCATAAAGATCGAGCTGCCTTCCGGAATATCTGCTGCGCAGCGTTCGGCTATGCGAATCTTGGCCTCATGGTTCAGGGCACGCCGGTCCTCGTAACCAATATTGGACACGCCCGAACGCAGGACGGCCCCTCCGTGCACTCTGTCCAGTTTTCCTGCATCGGACAGCTCGGACAGGTCGCGGCGGATGGTCTGAACCGTCACCTGAAAGCGTTCGGCCAGTCCGTCGACGGTAACGCGACCCTCTTCATTGGCGATTTCAAGAATATCTGATTGACGGAAGGATAAAGACATAGATCAGCTCTGCGCTTGGGATAGTTCGTTTTTGTTCTATTTTTTGAAACTGGCAAGAGTCTTTGAGCAGTAATTGTAATAATTTCACGAGATTTGACAATAAACGAACATTTTCGAAAAGAAATGTTGACGATACGAAGTGTTGTGATGCTAATGCCATCGAAACTGCCACTTTTGGGGAATCGTTTGGATATGTCATCAGACAGCAGTCAGGTAACCGATCTTTTCATAATCGGTGGCGGTATCAACGGGTGCGGAATTGCAAGGGACTCTGCGGGGCGAGGATTGTCTGTCATTTTGGCAGAGATGAACGATCTGGCGTCTGCCACATCCTCGGCGTCGACCAAACTGTTCCATGGTGGGCTAAGGTATTTGGAATTTTTTGAGTTCCGTTTGGTCCGCGAAGCTCTGATCGAGCGGGAAACGCTGCTGCGCGCGATGCCGCATATCAGTTGGCCGATGCGTTTTGTGCTACCGTATCACGCCGATATGCGCTTTGATTCTGAGACGCCAACCTCGCGATTGCTGAGTACGGTGATGCCATGGATGCGTGGGCGGCGCCCGGCCTGGCTGATCCGGTTGGGCTTGTTTTTGTACGATAATCTTGGCGGCCGCAAAATTCTGCCAGGAACGCGCGCGTTAAACCTGCGCTCTGTGCCTGAGGGCGCGCCTTTGCAAGACAAGTTCGAAACAGCCTATGAATACTCGGATTGCTGGGTCGAAGATTCTCGGCTGGTGGTTCTGAACGCCCGAGACGCTGAAGCAAGGGGCGCGAAGATCAGGGTCCGGACCGAGGTTCTTGCGGCCAGGCGTGTTGATGACTTGTGGCATATCACGATCCGCGATCAGCAGAGCGGTGAGACTGAGACAATTCTGGCAAGGATGTTGATCAATGCAGGTGGCCCGTGGGTGGGCGATATCATTCAGACCAAGATCCACATAAATTCACGCGAAGGGGTCCGGTTGGTGCGGGGCAGTCATATCGTGACGCCCAAGCTGTTCGATCACGACAAATGCTACTTCTTTCAGGGTGAGGATGGGCGCATCATCTTTGCCATTCCCTACGAGCAAGACTTCACCCTAATTGGCACCACAGATCAGGATCATTCTGATCCATCGGAGCGGCCAGTTTGCACCGAGGCCGAGCAGGAGTACTTATGCGCATTTGCCACGAAGTATTTTAAGAAACCGGTGTCTCGTGCTGATATCGTCTGGACCTATTCTGGCGTGCGTCCACTTTATGACGACGGCGCAAGCAGTGCCACCGCAGCGACCCGAGACTATACGCTGAAGGTTGATGCCACAGGCGGCGCTCCGGTTCTGAATGTCTTTGGCGGCAAAATCACCACATACCGGCGCCTCGCGGAAAGCGCGCTGGAGAAGATCGGAGAGTATTTCCCAGATCTTGCAGGGCCGTGGACTGCCGGAGTATCGTTGCCCGGAGGAGATTTCCCCGTTGATGGTGCGCCAGATTTGGTCCGGCGGGTGCAGACGGACTATCCTTTCCTCACCGAAGCTTGGGCGCATCGGCTGGTCCGAGCCTACGGCACCGAAGCTTGGGACATTCTGGGGGCGGCCAAAGATCAGACCGATTTGGGCGAGGATTTTGGGGCGACGCTGACCGAGACCGAACTTGTTTGGTTGATGGACAAGGAATACGCGCGCACCGCTGAGGACGTCGTATGGCGCCGCAATAAGTTGGGTCTACGACTAAGCCCCGAGCAGATTGATCGGCTCGATGACTGGATGACAAATCGGTAACGCAACAACCAGTCGCTTCACACGAAAAAACGCCCCGCTGTTTTGCGGGGCGTTTTCGTTTTGGTGCCGTTTTTACGCGGTTTCCTCTGACGGTCCTGGATCATTCTTGCTCCCTTTGATCCACTCTCGCATGCTTTGCATAACGGCATAAAGGACGGGAACCAGAATGACGCCGAACAGTGTCGCAGCAAGCATACCGCCAAACACGGCCACACCGATGGCCTTCTGGCTGGCCGCTCCGGCACCGTTCGCTGCCAGCAATGGAACCACGCCCAACAGGAAGGACAATGCGGTCATCATCACGGCGCGGAACCGCTGGAAAGCAGCCTCGACCGCGGCGTCTTTGACGGACAGCCCCTTGGTCCTTTGTTCCATCGCAAATTCGACGATGAGAATCCCGTTCTTTGACGCAAGCCCGACCAGCATGATCATCCCGATCTGCGTGTAGAGGTTGATGTCGCTGCCCACGATTGCCACCGCTGCGACGGCACCGAACAAGGCAACGGTCACCGACATCAGGATCGAAACGGGCATCGTCCAACTTTCATATTGGCCGACAAGGAACAGGTATCCGAACAAGATCGCCAACCCAAGGATCACAACGACCAGACCGCCCGAGGCCAGCTGCTGCTGCGCCGTTCCGGTCCATTCATAGGCATAACCGGGGGGCAGGGCGGTCGCCGATTCTTCGGTCATAGCGGTGATGGCGTCACCGGTTGACAGTCCGGCCGCTGGAACTGCGGTCACAGTCGCAGAACGGAACAGATTGTGCCGTTTCAGCAGAACCGGGCCCAGTACGTTCTCGACGTCGATCAATGTGCCCAACGGCACCATCTCGCCTTTGGTGGAACGTACATAGAGGTCCGAGATATCCTCGACCTTGTTCCGGTACGAGCCTTCGGCCTGGATCATGACGCGGTAAACACGACCAAACAGGTTGAAGTCGTTTACGTAATATGAACCAAGCTGCGCCTGCATGGTCTGGAAGATCTCGGCCACCGAGACCTGCAGCGTCTTGGCTTTTTCCCGGTCCAGATCAACGAAAAGCTGCGGGACGTTTGCGCGGAAAGTGGTGTAGGCCTGTGCGATTTCAGGCCGCTGGTTCGCGGCATAAACATATGAGCCAACAGCCGAGGCCAGATCCTGCGGCGATCCGCCTCCGGTTTGCTGTACCTCCATTTCCACACCAGCGGACATGCCCAAGCCCTGAATGGGTGGCGGGTTGAAGGCCACAATCGACGCTGCGGATTCCTGGTTTGCAATCGCCAGAACCTTGCCCAGAATGGCATCGGCGCCCAGATCAGGTTCTTGCCGTTCCTCCCAGTTGGTGAGGTTGACGAAAATGGCCGCTCCGTTTGTCGTCGTGCCGTTCAGCAGCGAGAACCCGTTCACCAGAACGGTGCTCGCGACTCCGGGGATCTCTTGAATCTGCGCATCCAGACGTGCCGAGACAGTTTCGGTGCGTTCCAGCGTTGCCGCGTCGGGCAGTTGGATGTCGACAAACAGATAGCCATTATCCTCAAGTGGAATAAACCCTTTCGAGGTGGTGCCCATGATGGACCCTGTACCGGCAGCGAAGGCCGCGATGATGCCCAGTGAAATCACCGGCAGAATCAGCAATTTTCGTACGATTGCGGTATATCCGTTGCGCATCGTACCGATGAACCCTTCGAACACAGCCAGCAGTCCGGTTGGGGGGCCGGAGCGTGCCTTTAGAACCAACCCACACAAGGCCGGAGACAATGTCAGGGCGTTGATCGATGAGATCACGACAGCGGTCGAGATCGTGACAGCGAACTGAGAATATAGCCGCCCTGAAATACCAGGCATAAAGGTGACGGGTACGAACACTGCCAGCAAAACCAGGGTTGTCGCAATCACCGGACCAGTGATTTGGCCCATCGCCTTGCGCGTCGCTTCGGCAGGGTTCAGCCCTTCATCCGCGATGATACGCTCGACATTTTCAACTACGACAATGGCGTCATCCACCACGATGCCGATGGCTAGGACAAGCGCAAATAGTGAGATCGTATTGAGCGACATGCCGAATGCCAGAAGGAAAGCGAATGTTCCAATCAGTGAGACGGGAATTGCCACCGCGGGAACAATAGTCGCGCGCCAACTGCCAAGGAAAATGAACACCACCGTAATCACGAGTATGAATGTCAGGATCAGTGTTGACACCACGTCATTGAGCGATTGTTCCACAAAGTCTGTCGTGTTGAACGGAACGGCATATTCTACATCCGACGGAAAGGCTCGGGACAGACGGTCTAGCTCGGCTTCAACACGTTCGGAAACCGCAAGCGCGTTCGCGCCGGGGGCCTGATAGATGCCGATAACCGTTGCCGGAACGCTTTGAAAGTAACCCGAAGCTGAATAAAACTGCGCACCAAGTTCTGTGCGTGCGATGTCTTTGACACGTACAATCGCGCCTGCATCACCGGTGCGGATAACGATATCTCCGAACTCATCAGCAGAGGTCAGGCGGCCTTTGGTCTTGATCGTGTATTGAAAGGTTTGCCCTTCCGGGACCGGAGGAGACCCTATTGACCCTGCAGAGACTTCGATATTCTGCTCGCGGATTGCGTTTATGACATCACCCGGAGCGATCGACAGCGCGGCCATCTTATCCGGGTCCATCCATATCCGCATCGCGTATTCCAGGTTGGTCAGAACATCCGCCTTACCTACGCCCTGAACGCGTGCCAGCGCATCTTTCAGGTTGATCGAGGCATAGTTCGAAAGAAACACACTGTCATACGTGCCATTGGGCGAGGTCAGCGTGACCAGCAACAGCATGTTCGTTGATGCTTTTTGGGTTACCACGCCCGATGAGGTCACTTCGCTCGGTAACGAGGCCATGGCCTGCGCGACGCGGTTCTGCACGTTGACCGATGCAATATCGGGATCGGTGCCAACTTCAAACGTTACGTTCAGAGAATAAGAACCGTTATCTGACGAAGTTGACGTCATATAGATCATGTCGTCCACGCCGTTGACCTGCGCCTCGATTGGCGCGGCTACAGTGTTCTCGACAGTTTCGGCATTCGCGCCGGTATAGGTGGTCGTTACACTGACAACTGGAGGCGTGATATCAGGGAATTGCGCAACCGGCAGGACCATATAACCGATCCCGCCCAAAATGGTAAGGACCAGCGAAATTACAAGCGCCAGCTTGGGCCGGCTGATGAACAGGGCAGAGAACATCTGTTATTCTCCTGGCTGCTCAGAGGCGACAACGGCATCGACGGCGACGCCGGGACGAACGCGCTGCAGGCCTTCGACGATCACACTTTCGCCCTCACGCAGACCATCCGTTACGATAATGGCCGAGTCGACGGGGTCTCCGGTTGTGATGTAGCGCTGCTCGACCATTTGTTTGTCATTGACGACCAAAACGAATTCCCCGCGTTGGTCACGTTGCAGGGCCGCTTGAGGGATTAAGACCTGCAGCGTTGGCTCCAAAGCATCGATTTGGACGTTTACGAACGCGCCATCGACAAGCAGACGTTTGGCATTTTCGAACTGTGCTGTGAGGGTGATCGCACCGGTCAACGGGTCAATGCGGTTATCTACAAAAATGATTTCGCCTGTCTCATCCAGTACGGTTCCGTTCGGCAAGGTCACATGGACGTTTGGACTTTTGTTGCTTTCTGCCAGGGTCGCTGGATCTTCACCAATTTGTTCAAGAACCGAGGTGAACTGTTTCTCGTTCAATGAAAAATTCACGTAGATGGGGGCTTCGCTAACTAGCGTGACGAGGGGCGGATTATTGGGGCCGACGACGTCGCCAACACTAATTTCGACCCGACCGATCCGACCAGAAAATGGCGCGTGAATCTGGGTGTAGCTGAGATCAAGCTCGGCCTGCTGGATGGCCGCATTCGCAGCTTTTACTTCGGCTTCCGCAACCAATTCGTTGGCACGTGCGATATCACGTTCGGACTCGGGTGTGGCGTCTCGCTTGTAAAGTTCTTCTTTTCGCGCCAGATCGACTTTGGCCAGTTCAAGGTTGGCCTGAGCGCGGTCAAGATCAGCTTTGCGCGCCTCCAGAGTTGCTTGGTAAAGGTCTGGTTCGATCGTGAACAGCAGGTCATCTTTAGACACGGGGGCGCCGTCATCTACGTTCTGACTGTCCAGAAATCCGCTGACGCGCGCGACGATGTCGACCTTGTCGATGGCCTCGGCCCGCCCAATAAACGTCGCCTGATCAGTAATCTCTTCTGTATAGGCCGCCGCGATCGAGACCTTTGGCGCGGGGGCGTCTGACTGATCCTGTGCCATAACTGAGTGCGGAAGGATGGACCATGCGATTACACCGAGAGATGCGCCTATTGTCCTGAAATATCCGCGGCGGCGGTATGTGGGCTTTTTAAATGCAAAGGACATGATGGCGCCTCGTTCAAACTAAAGATAATGCGCCCGGGCATCAGATATGCGCGGACGAGTCGAGTGATGTTTCAGGCAGGATGGCGGGTTTGGCGCAGTTTCTCAAGCATGTTGAGACTTCCTGCCAAGTTCAGATGGTAAAAAATTTCTTTCCAATTTGCGGACTTAGCTTGCGTCTACAGCAGATTTGCAGAGGAAAGGGCATCTTTTTAGGGCCAGTGGGTCCCCTGAATAAAACACGACAGAGGATTGCTCAGTCCTCTGCCGCTTCATTCACAGATGAGGATTTGTTGTTACTTACGCGTCCCGGCGAAGCGATTCTGCCAGTCTTCACGTTGCTCATCGGTCACCTTGGCGAACAGCACATCGGGAACCGTGAAGTCGTGGCCTGCGGGTAGGGCACGCAGTGCGGCGTCGACGTCATCAGGCCAGCTGGTGTCCAGCGTGTTCATCGCGCTAAGCATTTTTGCCGAAGTTTCAGGAATAAACGGCGCGCTCAGAACCGCATAGAGTCGGATCAAGTTCAGCCCCAGCCTGACTTGAACCGCAGCCAGCGCCGGGTCTTCCTTGAAAGTTGACCAGGGGGCCGCGGCCTGCAGGTATTCGTTGCCTGCGACCCAGATCGCCCGCAACTCCTGCGCAGATTTACGCACTTCCATTGCTTCCATGTGGCCTTCATAGGCGCGGATGCGTCGGGTCAGTTCTGCGATAAGCGTTTGCTCATGCTCACCATATTCACCATCACCCGGAACGGCTTCACCGAACTTGGAGCGGCAGAACTTGGTGATCCGGCTGACAAAGTTGCCCAGAACGTCAGCGAGGTCCTTGTTGACCGATTGCTGGAAGTTTTCCCAGGTGAACTCGCTGTCGCTGCTTTCCGGCGCATGGCTTAGCAGCCACCAGCGCCAGTAGTCGGCAGGCAGTAGCTCCAGCGCCTGATCCATGAACACGCCGCGCCCTTGTGAGGTTGAGAACTGGCCGCCGTCATAGTTCAGATAGTTGAAAGATTTCAGGTGATCGACCATCTTCCACGGCTCGCCTGATCCCAGAATGGTAGCCGGGAAGCTGAGCGTGTGGAACGGCACATTGTCTTTGCCCATGAACTGGACGTACCGCACGTCATCCGCGCCTTTGTCGGTGCGCCACCATCGCTCCCACTCGGCATCGGACTTACCGTTGGCATCTGCCCATTCCTTTGCGCAGGCGATGTATTCGATGGGCGCGTCGAACCAGACGTAGAAGACCTTGCCTTCCATTCCAGGCCAGTCCTGCTCGCCTTTCTTAACCGGAACACCCCAATCCAGATCGCGGGTGATCCCGCGGTCCTGCAGACCGTCGCCATCATGCAACCATTTCTTTGCAATCGAGGTGGTCAGGATCGGCCAGTCAGTATTGCTGTCAATCCACGCATCCAACTGATCCTTCATAGCGGATTGGCGCAGATACAGGTGCTTGGTCTCGCGCACCTCTAAATCCGTCGAACCGGAAATCGCTGAGCGGGGTTCGATCAGGTCGGTCGGGTCCAACTGCTTGGTGCAATTCTCGCACTGATCACCACGCGCGCGATCATAGCCGCAATTGGGGCATGTACCCTCGATATAACGGTCAGGTAGAAACCTGCCGTCGGCGTTTGAATAAACCTGCTTCTCGCTGACCTCGCGGATCAGCCCGGCCTCATCCAGTTTGCCTGCGAAGTGCTGGGTCAGGTTACGGTTCTGATCGCTGGATGAACGGCCAAAGTGGTCAAAACTCAGACCAAAGCGTTTGGCGATGTCTGCCTGCACCGCATACATATCGGCGCAGTATTCCGCGACGGGTTTGCCCGCTTTCGCCGCAGCCAGTTCCGCAGGGGTGCCGTGTTCGTCGGTTGCGCACAGGAACATGACCTCATTCCCCCGACCACGCAGATAGCGCGCGTAAAGATCGGCGGGCAACTGCGAGCCGATCAGATTGCCGAGGTGTTTGATCCCGTTGATATATGGGATCGCCGAGGTGATGAGAATCCGAGCCATTTTGCGTTTCCAGATAACTGTCTGCGCGCCCGTCTACAGTATGTCGGCGGTTAGCAAAAGGCCGGGTTTTGCGACTCTGTGTAATTCACACTGAAATCGCGCTTAGTGCTTCTCACGCGAACCTTTCAGCAATCTGCCAATCGTAAACGAAGTACGCGGTGCATAGACGTAATTTGTCCGTTCGTCGGGCGTTGGGCGAGAGCGCATGCGGGCAAGGCCGAACACGATCAGGAATGCATGACCCAGAGCCACGAAGGCAAATAGGGCGCCAGGGCCGAACTGCTGGATCAACGTGGATGAGATGTATGGTGAGGCAATCGCCCCCAGCGCGTACCAAAACATCAGCGCTGCGGCCAGTTCCACGCGTTGTTCGGTGGTGGCAAAGTCATTTGCATGGGCTGATGAAACCGAGAAGATCGGGAATGTGGTCAGGCCGAAAAAGCCCGCTGTCAGCATGACGCCGACTGTGCCGGTTCCGCTGGCCAACATTGTGATGCCGCAACTTAAGACCGCTGCTGCCGATAACCAGATCAACACCCAGCGTCGGTCATATTTGTCGGCCAGCCAGCCCAGCGGGTACTGCGCCAGTGCGCCGCCCAGAACGAATGAGGCCAGAAAGAACGCAATCTGATCGACAGCCAGCCCCACCTCCTGACCGTAAACCGGGCCGACCATTCGAAATGAGGCCGAGCTTAGGGCTGCGACGATGACCCCGGCCACTGCAAGCGGTGAGTTTTGCCACGCCAGCCGGGGCCGTAAGCGTGGTGCGTCCGGGGTTTTGGGTTGGCTCGCGCGTGTTAAGGTCAAAGGCAGTAGAGATGCGCAGCATAAAATGGCCAGAAGATTATATGAAACATAGGATGCCGGAGGCAGAACCGCGATGATCAACTGCGCGCAGAGCGAGGCGCCCAGATCCGCGATGCGATAGCTTCCCATCACACGTCCACGTGATTCATTTGTGACCTTTGCATTTAGCCACGCCTCAATCACCGTGTAGCACCCGGCAACGCAAGTGCCCGACGCGATCCGTAGGATGGCCCAGACATAGGGGTTCTCGATCAGCGTGTGTCCCAACAGCCCCATGGCACCCAAGGCGGTGCAAACGGCAAATGCGCGCGAGTGTCCGACGCTTCCCATCAGGCGTGGTGCCCACCAGCAGCCAATGAAAAAGCCGAGGAAATGCGAAGACCCCAACAGACCGATCTGTTCTGTCGAAAAGTTCAGTGTCAGGCCCGAGATCGCATCCAATGGCCCAACACCACCGGTCGACAGTTGCAATAGTATGACCGAAAGAAAAAGTGCAGCAAATGAAATGATAGTACGCATGATGGGGGCAGCTTGTCTTTGTTGTCACGAATTGCGCGTGTCTATTCGACACCTTAGCGTCGTTTTTTGGCGTTCCTTGGCTAATCCTGTCGAATGATTTCGGCTCGGATGTTTAAACCAATCATTGGCTGTACCAGATCAGGATAGCCTGAGGCACCAAATTCGTGCCGATTAAGTGCGCCCACCAACCTTATGAACAGGTTGTCCAGATCATCCACTGCGCTGCCCGGTCTTCGATAAAGATCAGCCTTCAGCGTTACGGGACGGGTTACATCACGCACTGTCAGATCACCCGTTACTGTCGCGCCTTCCGAGATGCGACCAGTGGGTCCAAGTTGAATTTTGGTCGTGACGAACCGAATGGTTGGATATCGGGCAGCGTTCAACACGCTGCTGCCTAGCATTGGACCGCGCGCAAAGGGCAATTTCGTACGAGCTCGGGCCACGTCCATCACAACATCGACCCTACTGTTTTGAAGGCGTCTCGTGTCGATTAGAATCTGCGCCGTCTGAACTGGCATCGTACCTGTTTGTGCTGTGCCAGACAGAGTGTAGGTAAATTCAACCGAGCTGCGCGCCGTTGCCAGAACGTATGGGGTGAGTGCTGCATGAGCGTCGTGCGCGAACGGTAGAGCCGCAAGGCCAGCGATGAGTGTGCGGCGCGTGAGGTCGGTCATGCCAATGCTGTGTCGCCGCGTGGCCTTGAGCGTTTCATGAGCATCAGCAGGATGGCGATGTTCATGCCATTCCAAACGATGCCGTTGATAAAGGCGAGTTGATAGTTGCCGGTTACATCGTAGATCCAGCCGGACATCCAGCCGCCCAGCGCCATGCCCAGAATGGTCATCATCATGACAAAACCCACACGCGCTCCGGCCTCTTGTGGCGGCATGTATTCGCGCACAACCAAAGCATAGCTTGGAACGATACCACCCTGCGCCAATCCAAACAGCATGCTGACAACGTACAGGGACACCATACCGTCGTAAGGCAGAAACAGGAACAGAGCGATGCACTGAAGGACCGAGCCGATCAAAAGGGTGGTAAGCCCTCCCAATTGGTCCGCGACCAGCCCTGAAATCACCCGGCTGACAACGCCCCCCAGCAGCATCAATGATAACATTTCAGCTCCGACCGCCGGACCGTAGCCAAGGCCGACGCAATAAGACACGATATGGACCTGCGGCATCGACATGGCCACGCAACATCCGATACCAGCCAGCCCGAGGATGTATTGCAGGGTGCGGGGTGAAAAGCCGACGCTTTGTGCTTTGATCTCTGCTGCGGCAGCTGCGGTGCTGTGCGCTTCGACCGGAACTTGGCGACGTAGGAGCAGGGACAGGGGTATGACAACGACCAATGTGATGAGGGCGAGGCTCAGGTAAACCTGTTGCCATCCTTCGCGCTGCAGAATGCCCGATAACAGCGTAGGCCAGATTGCACCTGACAGATAGTTGCCGCTGGCCACCAGCGCCACGGCAATCCCACGCCTGCGCATGAACCAATGCGAGATATCGGCGATCAGTGGCCCAAACCCGATCGATGTTCCAAGACCCAGCAACAGATGCGCGACTGAAAGGAGGGCAATGTTCGGTGCAAGCGTGGCCAGCAAATAGCTTAATGCGCTTAATAGGGCGGCCCCGATCAGAGCCTTTGTCACGCCCAGATTATCCACTAGCTTGCCAAGCCACATGTTGCCAAAGGCAAAACCGATCATGGTGAGCGTGTAGGGCATCGATGCGGCAGCTCTGCCTGCTCCAAAATCGGCCTCGATGGCGGGCATCACGACAACCACAGCCCACATACCCACATTGACCACCGTTGCGATCGCCAGAGTGATCAGCAGGCGAAGCCAGGAGTATCGGCTATCATGGATCGGATGTGTCATGCGGGCACGCTAGGGTGCAAGTTCTGCTTTGACCAGTCACAAGTTATGTGAACGTGGGTGCGTTTTCGGTTTTGATCTGTTGTAACTGCAGGCCGAAATGGGGGGGCGTCCGCGTCACGTGCCAACTGGCCGGGGGCAGGGCGCGGGCACGGCGGCGGGTCAGGCGCCAACTGCAGGCCTCGTCCCGATAAGTCGGCTCCATATGCCAGCGCGTCTCGATCCCCTGCGCGCCGCCATCGTCAGGTGTCAGCAACAGTCCCAGAGGGGCCTGACCCGATGTGCCACCCTGTTCGGCGGCCAGATGCAACCGCCGAACAGGGGTCAGACCCGGCGGGCCGGGCAGGTCGCCGATAACCACGGGCGCGGGGCCACTGCGCAAGGCTTCTTCCATGCACCACAATAGGTCTTCGGGTTTATCAGGGCGGATCAGCAGAAACCGGGACGGGTCGGCAAAAGGTAACATGCCTTCGGGATGCAGCTGGACGACCTCCCATGCCGGGGCAATCCACATTACCGGACCCTGAGTTTGCCCCGCCACCCACAGGGCAAAACTGCGCCGGGCAGGGCCGCAGGCCTCGTGCACACGGGCCAGTTGCAGGCTGATCTGTGGGTGCAGGGCCACCCCGGGCGGGGTGCGCGCGGGCTTGCGGCCAAGAAGATGGGTGGACATGCTTATCAAACTAGCATGTTCCCAATTTGTTCTCAATTGAGGATTGCCGTCAGCGCGACAAAATCAGGCGTCCGTCAGCAAACTGGATATTCGAGAACCGATGCAGATATTCCATCCCCAGCAGGGATTGATCCAGGTCGCCCTCATTGACCAAGGCCGGGATATTGCGATCCGTGATCGGGCCCAGAGACAGGCTGTCCAGCCGAATCGGAGCCGTACGCACGATGCCATTGGCCGTCGAAGCGCGGCCCAGATAGTTCAATTGATCCGTATCGATTCCAATTCGTTCGGCATCTTTCGGACTAATGACGATATTGCTGGCCCCGGTATCGACCAGAAAGGTCACGGCTTTGCCATTCACAAGCATCGGCAAATAGTAGTGTCCATCATACGAGCGGGGCACTTCGATCCTCTGATCGGTCACGGTCAGTTGTGGGGTAGGGCTGACGGTCGAGCGGATGTCATCCCACAGCCCGACTACGGCGATGACGCCGATAAAGATAAATACCCAAGCCGCGACCTGCTGCATGGTTTTGCCCAATGACTGGCGGTTCTGAGTGAAAAACCACATCAACAGGGCGGCTCCCAGCAGAACCAGATAGGTCAAGCGCCCAAAATCTTCGCCGTCCATTCAATCACCCGAATACAGTTGTCTGATGCCAATATGGTGCCTCAGGAGGCGAAACCAAAGGCTTTAAGGCCATCTAGAATGAACTGAACCGATAGTGCGGCCAGCAGCATACCCAGCAGCCGTGTCAGTACGTTCAACCCGGTTTTGCCCAAGATGCGAGCAATCAGACCTCCGGCCAGAAAGAACACAAAAACAACCAGCATGACGCCCAGCATGACGGCACAGGCGGCTGCGATCCCTTGAATGCCGGGGTTCTGTCCGGCCAACAGAATGATAGTTGCGATTGAGCCTGGTCCGGCGATCAGTGGAATGGCCAACGGGAACACCGACGGGTCAGGATGCTCTTCCTCTTCCGCACGGTTCTCGCGCCGCTTGTTGCGCCGCTCGAACAGCATGTCGAGCGCGGTCAGGAACAACAATGCGCCGCCGGCCACTTTAAACGCAGGCATCGAGATACCAATAAAGCCCAGAACCGCCTCACCAAACGCGGCAAAGGCGATCAGGATGAAAACGGCGGTCAAGCAACTGCGAATGGCAATCTTACGGCGCGTTGCGGCATCCATGTCCTGTGTCAAAGCAACAAAGACCGGCGTAGTGCCGAACGGGTCGATCACCACGAACATCGTGGTGAAAGCAGTTATGAAAAAGGCCATGTCGATCATGCTGCGCTCTCTGCCTGTTCCAAGCGTTCTGCGGCGGCAACCCAAAGGGCCTCAGCCTTTTGCATGGCCTCGACCACCTCGGCGAACTTGCGGTTCCAGGTTTCCAGATCGTTGATCCGGTCGTCTTCATAGAGCGCCGGATCCGCCAGCTTGGCCGATAGCTTGTCGTGCATATCCGTGAGTTTCTCGACCCGATCTTCACATTTGCGCAGATCTGCGCGCAGCGCCAATACCGTCTCGCGTGATGCACGTTTGGGTTTGGCGGTCTGTGGCTTCTCTTTGACCGATTTTTCGCGGGACAACAGAAGGGAGCGATAGGCCTCAAGATCGCCGTCGAAGGGCTTCACGGTGCCATCCGAGACCAGCCATAGCCGGTCAGCGACAAGCGACAGGAGGTGCATGTCATGGCTGACCAGAATAACCGCGCCGGAATAGGCGGTCAGCGCTTCGACCAACGCTTCGCGGCTTTCGATGTCCAGGTGGTTCGTCGGCTCGTCGAGGATCAGCATGTGCGGTGCGTCGATTGTAGCAATCAGCAGCGACAAACGCGCCTTTTGCCCACCTGACAGACGACCGACCAGCGTTTCCGCCTGATCCGAATTCAACCCGAACCCCGCCAGGCGCGAGCGCCACTTGCCGGGTGCCTCATTCGGGCGCAGGCGGCGCAGGTGATCCAAAGGCGTTTCGTCCACATGAAGCTCATCCACCTGATGCTGCGCGAAATAGCCGATGCGCAGCTTGGAACTGCGGGTCATTTTTCCCGCCATCAGGGGCAGTCGGTCGGACAGCAGTTTCGAAAGGGTCGACTTGCCTTGACCGTTCTTGCCCAGCAGAGCGATGCGATCATCCTGATCAATGCGCAAGTTCAAGCGGCGCAGAACCTCGGTCTCGCCATAGCCAGTCACACCGCCCTCAAGCTGGATGATCGGGGGCGACAGCTCTTCCGGCTCGGGGAAGGAAAAGGCGCGCAAAGCCGCCTCTTGTGGGGTTGAGACCAGCTGGATGCGCTCAATCATTTTGAGGCGAGATTGGGCCTGTACGGCCTTTGACGCTTTGTAACGGAAACGATCCACGAAACTTTGCAGATGTGCGATGCGTGCCTTGGCTTTGGCATTTTCGGATTCGGCTTGCGCCAGACGTTCGGCGCGGCGTTCGGCAAACTTGTCGTAGGGAACCGCGTAATAGGTCAGCTTGCGGTCTTCGAGATGCAGAATTGAGCCCACCGCACGATTTAGAAGCCCACGGTCGTGGCTGATGATGATGACCGTATGCGGGTATTTCGCCAGATAGCTTTCCAGCCACAGCGCACCTTCGAGGTCCAGATAGTTGGTCGGTTCGTCCAGCAGCAGCAGATCGGGCTGTGAAAACAGCACTGCCGCCAGCGCCACGCGCATCCGCCAGCCGCCCGAGAAATCAGAACAGGGCTTCAGCTGATCTTCATCGTCAAAGCCCAGTCCTTTGAGGATCGAGGCCGCGCGCGCTTCAGCCGACCAAGCGTCGATATCAGTCAGACGTGTTTGAATCTCGGCAATCCGATCCGGGTCGGTCGCGCTGTCAGCTTCGGCCATCAATGAACTTCGTTCGACATCCGCTGCCAGAACGGTGTTGATCAGCGAGACATCCGACGACGGCACCTCCTGCGCCACGCCGCCGATCCGCGCGCGTTTCGGTAACGAGATATTGCCTGATTCCAGCGACAGCTCACCACGGATCAACCGGAAGAGCGTCGTCTTTCCGGTACCATTGCGCCCGACAAGGCCGACCTTGTGGCCGTCGGGAATGGTCGCACTGGCCCCGTCGAACAGGGGACGGCCTTCAACGGCATAATTTATGTTCTCGATCCGTAGCATGACGCGCTCTTATCAGAGCATCAAAGACGCCGCCAGAGGTCACCATGTTCAAGCCAGAAGCAATGTGTTAGCGCTGTTCCGGTTCGTCTTCCAAACGGTTTCGATATGCGTGCGGCTCAATCACCTCCGACCCTGATAACGCTGATCTTTGCAACGGCACTCTCGGTTCTGACACTGAACATGTTCCTGCCGTCGCTTGCGCATATGAGCGAAGATTTTGGTGTGGATTATGGCCTGATGAACGTATCTGTGGCCGGGTATCTATGTGTCTCGGCGTTCTTGCAGTTGATCGTCGGGCCGCTGTCGGATCGTTTCGGGCGTCGGCCCGTCCTGCTGATCGCGATGACAATATTTGTTGTCGCATCAATCGGGTGCGTGCTGGCAGACTCGATCTGGGCATTCCTTACATTTCGGATGGTTCAGGCGGCGGTGGTGGCCGGGCCAGTTCTGTCGAGCGCTTCGATCCGCGACCGATACCCCCCAAATGAAGCAGCCAGTAAACTGGGCTATGTCGCGATGGCGATGGCGCTGGCGCCGATGCTTGGACCGATGCTGGGCGGTGCGCTGGACATGCTGTTCGGTTGGCGCGCCGGGTTCGTAATGTATTCGTTGCTTGGGGCAGGGGTACTACTGCTGTTGTGGGTCGACATGGGTGAAACCAATACCAATCGATCCTCAACCTTCGCCGCGCAACTGCGCGAATACCCACATCTGTTTCGCGCACGTAGGTTCTGGGGCTATGCCTTATGCGCTGCGTTCTCCATCGGTGGTTTTTTCAGTTTCATCACCGGCGCACCGCTAGTCGCTGCGGCCTGGTTCGATCTGAGCCCCGCAATGCTGGGCCTTGGGATCGGGATTATCACGGGCGGTTTTATGGTCGGCAATTTTGTCACCGGGCGCATCGCAAAGCGCACTCAACTCACTACAATGATCCTGTTCGGTCGGATCGTGGCGTCGGTTGGGCCGTTCTGCGGATTGCTGCTGTTCATCGGCAACATGGGCTCGGTCTGGGTGTTTTTCGGATCAGCTATTTGCGTGGGTTTCGGAAATGGTCTGACCAATGCAAATGCCTCGGCCGGGGTGATGTCGGTACGCCCGAAACTGGCAGGCAGTGCTGCCGGCCTGTCAGGCGCACTGATCGTGGCACTGGGTGCAGTCTTGACCATGATGACCGGGACTTTCGTGAGCCCTGAAAACGGGCCTTTTCTTGTATTGAGCATGATGTGCGGCAGCAGCTTTGTTGGATTGCTGGCAGTGCTCTATGTCCGACGGTTGGATCGTACCGACCCACTGCCTCAGGCGATCTGAACGATAAACGATCATAACGCTTTTCATGAGGCAAATACCATGCTAGGCGGCGCGCGATGGATTTCGGCGCGGGTCGCGCGCCCTAAAGTTAAGGAGAGGCCAACATGGCACTGGAACGCACATTCTCGATCATCAAGCCCGATGCAACCCGCCGCAATCTGACTGGCAAGATCAATGCCAAGTTCGAAGAAGCTGGCCTGCGCATCGTTGCGCAAAAGCGCATCCACATGACCAAAGCCCAAGCAGGCAAGTTCTACGACGTCCATGCTGAGCGTCCGTTCTATGACGAACTGTGCGAATTCATGTCGTCGGCACCGGTTGTTGTCCAGGTTCTGGAAGGCGAAGGAGCAATTGCGAAGAACCGTGAAGTTATGGGTGCGACCAACCCCGCTGACGCGGCCCCCGGCACCATCCGCGCCGAGTTCGCAGAGTCGGTTGGCGAAAACTCGGTCCACGGTTCGGACGCACCGGAAACTGCTGCGGTTGAGATCGCCTACTTCTTCTCGGGCATCGAACTGGTCGGCTAATCTTTCGTCAGATCAAAGTTTTTGGCCGTGCCCTTGTTGGGCGCGGCCTTTTTTGTTGCTTAGACAGGTTTGAGATCACTTGCCGATACACGCACGCCAACGGCATCCAGATCTGAAATCAACTGGCTTTCAGGCGCCCGACTGGTGCTGGCCTTGATCGCATCGAACCGTTCACGCAATGCCTTCTTTTCCTCACCTTTACAGTCATTCCATGGGCGTCCTTGCAAGCCCATGACTAAGACATAATAGCCGATGAAATGGGGGCGGGTTCCAGCCTGCAACAGGCGAGCATATGCCTCATCAGCACCAAGATCGCGCAACTCCTGAGCTGTCATAATTCCCGCCCGTGCGCAGGCCTGTTCGAACGCTGGGCCAAGATTGCGGATTGATGAAATCGGGTCAGACATGCCTTGTCTTATCCGGTCCGACGTGGCCTGTCATCTGACAAGGTTGTTTGCTGTAGTCTATTCCGCTACCCAAACGTCAGGGGAGCGAAGCATGAACGACATAAGGCTAAAGAATCTTGCGCAAAATCTAGACCTGACAAACCCGCCCGAGGGGTTTGTCGATGACCCATTTCCCTTTTACGATGCTTTGCTCGAATACGCACCGATACTGCGTCAACCAGATGGTTCCGTACTGTTGTCTCGTCATGCAGATCTGGATGCGATTTATCGCAACACGACGCTCTATTCTTCGGACAAAGAGGCTGCGTTTGGTCCTAAATTTGGAGTTGGTTCGCCGTTGTTCGAGCATCACACAACGTCGCTGGTGTTCTCTGACCCGCCGCTCCACACACGGGTGCGCAAAATCATGACCTCGGCCCTGACGCCGCGCGCAATTGCGCGGATGGAGCCGGGTTTGATCGAAACTGTTGATGTATTGCTCGACGACATGGAAGGCAAAGCACAGGTGGATCTGATTGAGGATTTTGCATCGACGATTCCGATCCAGATCATTGGTAATCTGCTGGACGTCCCTATGGATGAACGTGCACCGCTAAGGGATTGGTCTTTAGCTATTCTTGGTGCTTTGGAACCCGCTTTGACGGACACTCAGCTGGAAATAGGCCACAGCGCGGTACGTGAGTTTAAAGCCTACCTTCAGGACCTCGTTGCCCGTCGCCGTGCAAAACCGGGTGATCCTGAGATTGATGTTTTGACCCGCCTGATCCGAGGTGAGGGTGCAGATGAAAAATTAAGCGAAATTGAGCTGTTACAGAATTGCATCTTCATCCTGAACGCCGGCCATGAGACCACCACCAATCTGATCGGCAATGGGTTGGCATTGCTGAACGACCACCCGGAACAACGCAAACGCCTGCTGGATAATCCTGACCTGATCGCTTCGACAGTCGAGGAGGTCTTGCGCTTTCGGTCCCCCAATCAGTTTGGCAACAGGGAAACCACGGCTGAGGTTGAGATCGAGGGAAATCTGATCGTCAAAGGAACGAACCTGCACCTCTGTATCGGTGCGGCGAACCGCGATCCTGAGGTCTTTCCCGACCCGACGCGTTTTGACATCACGCGCAAACCGAACCGGCATCTGGCGTTCGCAGGCGGTCCGCATGTCTGCGTTGGCCTGACTCTTGCGCGGCTTGAAGGTCGCGTGGCGCTAGGGCGATTACTGAACCGGTTTCCGGATTACCAAGTTCAGGAACCTAGGGTGCGAGGTGGCCGCATTCGCTTTCATGGGTACGCCTCTCTCCCTGCGATTCTTTAGTTATTTCACAATGCCTTGCGGCTTGAATTTCAATTATCAAAACTTGCGTGAAAGCCACAGAGTCGTCTCCAGACCGGGCTTGCGGTTCCGGGCCTGAAAGCTGCCCCCGTGCATGTGCGAGATGGCCGCTACAAGTGCGAGACCTAGCCCCGCGTTGCGTTCAGTCCGTGCGGGATCAAGGGTGACGAAGGGCATCTGCAACCGTGACAGATCGTTTTCCGGAACACCGGGGCCACGATCACGGACGCTGAGCAATGCATAATCCTCATCTTCCCGGATTCCGATGGTGATCGCAGTACCGGGAGGCGCATAGCGCATCGCGTTTTCGAGCAGGTTTGACAATGCCTGAGAGAGAAGTGGGCGGTGACCCTGGATCGGTTCGGCATTACCAACAACTTCAAGTCGGATGTTCTGATCAGAAGCGACAGGTTCATACAGTTCAACCACATCACCGACCAGTTGCGGCAAATTCACCGGCTCGAACTGCTCGCGCCCCAAACCGGCTTCTGCCCGCGAGATCTCGGTCAATTGGCTGAGGACGCGCAACAGATGATCAATTTCCCCAGTCGCGCGGGCCAAGTCGATATCACGGTCCTGTTCGCTTTTCCCGGGTTCGGCAAGAGACTCGACGCGCTGACGAAGTCGCGACAGGGGTGAGCGCAGGTCATGGGCGATTGAGTTGGAAGTTGTGCGCAGGTTGCTGATCAGCTCTTCGATGCGATCAAGCATGTTGTTCAAAGTGCCTGCAACTTGGTCGAATTCGTCACCTGTTCCGCGCAAGGGCATGCGCAGCGCCAGATCGCCTGAAACGATATTGTCGGCGGTGTCGGCAATATCCTTTAGCCGCGAGAACACAAGCCGAGTTAGCAACCAACCGGTCAACAGGCTAAGCGCAAGCGCGGTCGCCAGTGCCAGAGCAACCGAGCGAAGAAGAACACGATCAAATTGCTGTCTTGCCAGCGCATCTCGCCCAACCAGCAATCTTTCACCACCCGGCAATCTGATGGAAGCAGCAGAAATCGGAACGTGTTGATCAGTATCCCCTTTGCGCAACTGCAGGTCGACCCACCCGCTGCCCGCTGTGATTCCTTCGGGCCAATGAGATAAATTTCCCGCTAGCTTTGTACCCTGCCGACCGGTTAACAGATACAACGCATCGCGCTCGGCCGCTGTTGGCAATCGCCTCTCGATCGCAGTGATCAAACCGATCATACCGTGCCGTTCATATTCATCCGCCAATCCGGTGAGCTCAGCCGACACGACCGAGCGCGTTTCGCCCGTAATCGTGCGGTTGGCAGTCACATAGACCATCGCAAGCACCGCCGCTGTTAGCAACGTGCTGAGCACCATACTGGCCAGAACCAGCCGCGTACGTGAATTTTTGAGCGACAGGCGCAGGTTATCCATCCGAAACCATGTAACCGGCCCCTCGGACCGTTTCAATAATCGGGTCGGCCCCGTCTTCATCGAGTTGGCGGCGAAGCTTCGAGATATGCACGTCGACTACATTGGTGTTCGGATCAAAGTGATAATCCCACACCCCTTCTAGCAACATGGTGCGCGAGACGACTCGGTTCTTGCGCCGCAGAAAGAACTCCAGAATCTGAAATTCGCGCGGGGTTAGCGTGATTTCCCGGCCACTGCGCGTCACTTTGCGGGTCAACAAATCCATCTCAAGATCGCGACAGGCGAGGGATGGAGTTTCTTCTGATTCTTGTGGACGGCGCAGCAGCGCCTCGATCCGAGCGTGGAGCTCCTGGAACGAAAATGGTTTGACCAAATAGTCGTCAGCACCAGCACGCAGGCCTTTGACGCGTTCGTCGACCGCGCTCATGGCGGTTAGCATCAGCACAGGTGTTTTTACCCCAGCCGCACGCATTGATTTGATCAGCGACAACCCGTCCAAGCCTGGCAACATTCGATCCAGCACGACTGCGTCAAATCCGCCATCGGTGGCGTGGTACAACCCTTCGCGGCCGTCTGATGCAACTTCGACAACGTACCCTTCTTCGCCAAACCCTTTGGCAATGAAGTCCCGTGTGTCTTGGTCATCTTCAACGATTAACAGGCGTCTACTCATAATCAGGGCTCCTTCACATCGGGATTTAAACACACATACTGTTTGAAAAAAACATGCCGGGTGCGATGCCGCACCCGGCTGCTCCGGCGACGCGTGGACAATCCGCGTCGACCAGAAATAAGCGCACCAGATTTCCCCATCATGTGGCGCGCTTAGGTGTGGGGTCAGACGATTTCGACCGCGACAAATATTTGGTTGCCGCCACGGTTGATAAGAACCAACGCTGGATCGGTCTTTTCGCTTTCCAGTGCTTCCTTCAGCGCATCTGGCGAAACCGTATCCAGATTGCCCAGCCGGACGATTACATCGCCGCGTTGCAAACCTGCTTTGGCCGCAGGGCTTTCGGGCTGGAGATCGGTGACAACAACGCCATCGACAGTTTCCGCGACACCAACTTCTGCACGGGCGCTTTCAGTCAGCGGAGCCACGATAACGCCAAGTTTGGTGCCTTCGAACTTGTCTTCCGCCACGCTGTCGGTGGCCGCTGATGCCGCCTGATGTTGGCCGATCGTCAGCTTGATCTGTTCTTCCTTGCCGTTGCGCAGAACTGTCAATGTGCTGTCGGTGCCAACCTTGGTGGTTCCAACCAGAACGGGAAGTTCATTACTGGATTCAACGGCATCGTCGTTGAAAGTCAGGATCACGTCGCCTTGCTGCAGCACGCCATCGGCGGGGCTGTCCGGGACAACATCGGATACCAGGGCGCCGGTAGCGACATCAATTCCCATTGCTGCCGCCAATTCGGGGCTCACATTCTGAATCGAAACACCCAACCAACCGCGGCTGACTTCACCGTCATCCAGCAAATCGGCAGTGATGTGGTCGACAATATTGGATGTGACCGCAAAACCCAGTCCTACCGAGCCTCCGCTTGGCGAATAGATTGCCGAGTTCACCCCGATTACTTCGCCTTCCATATTGAACAGCGGTCCACCCGAGTTACCCTTGTTGATGGCGGCATCAGTCTGGATGAATTCGGCGTACGGACCTTCCGAAATATTGCGGCCCTTCGCCGATACGATGCCAGTCGTAACAGTCGCGTTCAGACCGAACGGGTTGCCGATGGCCACCACGTCTTCGCCGACGCGGATGACATCGCTGTCACCCATTTCGACGGCCTGCAAGTCTTCACCGGCATCGATCTTGAGTACAGCAATATCCGTTAGCGGATCAGTGCCTATGACTTCAGCTTGGAACGTACGGTCATCGCTCAGGCGGACGGTCACTTCGGTTGCGTTGTCGACAACGTGGTGATTGGTCACGATGTAACCCGCCTCGTCCAGCACGAATCCAGAGCCCAAACCCTGGCTTGGACCGCGCTGTGGCATGTTGAACCCTTCCGGGCCTCCAAAGCGTTCAAAGAATTCACCAAAGGGGTGACCTTCGAAATTGAAGTCCTGCCCCTGCGCCTGTTTTGGCGTTGCGTCTTGTTTGGCGATGATTGTCACCACCGAGGGTGAAACCGTTTCGACCAGATCAGCCAGCGCCTCGTCTGCCATTGCGGGCAGAACGGTTGTGGCCAGCATTGCCGCGCCCAGTGCGCCAGCCCCCATCCAGCTGGATGTGCTTGGAAGAAGCAGTGAGGATTTCCGGATGCTCATTTTGACTCCTGTCTGTGTTTGGCGGTTGATCCCGCGCATTCAGACAGGAGATGCCCCAGCAACCTTGGGATATCCTGAGAGAAAAATTAAGAAACCTTAATTTCGCCACGTTTCGCCGCTTTAATGACTCTGTTCGAAAGGGCTTAACAGCGAGAATCAGCTTGGGAGAATCGGGGCGAATCGGTGGATTGTTGCCGACGAAGTCAATAATTTCGGAAAAGTATTGAATTGAATCATTTTTGTTAACAAAGAAACGGCGCGTGGACGGCCCGTCGAATTACTCCCCTTAAAGTTGTGTCGCGCAATCAATCTAATCTTTGAGTGCGTGTGTAGGTGTCTATGAAATAGGCGCAATGGGAGTATCGATGAACTATTAACGCTGTATTTGTTCCGAGTAGAGCTAAGGAGCTGCAACCACTGGTAGAGTCTTGAGTGTTGTATTGTTGCGCAAAAGCCAAACCGTCTTCGCTCAAATTTACCATTTCTTCCAATTTTACATTGTTTGAACGCATCTGATCGGCGACATTGGTTATGCCCAAGTGAGGGGGGCCTGAGACACTAGGGGGTGTCAAAGGCACATCTCAGTCTCCACAGCGCTGAGCGGCATGTTAACGAGGGGGTCTTGTTTAGGTTCTGCAGCTCAAAGTCGGACAGCCTGATTGGCGATCTGATAGCGCTTTAGAGATTGGTGAAAGTGGTAGTCCTGTTTTTGGGCATGCGGCCCGGTCGAAAACGACCGGGCCGTGTTTATTTCGGGTGAAGCCCAGAAGGTTGGCGGGCTACCCACTCCGACCAATCCTCTGGCGTATCTAGATCCAACAGCGCATTTTGGCTGGGCAGGCGATGAAGGTGAACTGCATCCTTGTGACGCCGTACGACAGATTGCGCGCCACTGTCACCGGTCAGGTCTGTCAGTTCTGCAAAGAGAGAGCGATCAAAGATCACCGGGTGCCCAGGGACGCCCTGATTGGTCGCACCGCGCCAAATTCGATTGGCAGGATGGGTTTTGACCGATTGCAGGACATTGCGTAGATCTGCAGTCGTAAGGTCCGGCAAGTCGGACAAGAGGATCATCACGGCCTTCGCATCGGCTGGGATTGCCGCCATCGCCCCCTTTAGACTGGCATTGATACCTTCCCGTGCGTCCGGGATTTCGACCGGCAACACATCGAGATCTTTCAACACCGTATAGCGTGGATGAGGCATCGGGGGCAGGGCAACGAAAACAGGACCGACGGCAATCGCTCTTTGCGCTACACGACGCAGCAGCGGCACGCCACCCACTGGCTGCATCAGCTTATCGGTCCCAACCATACGGCTGGATTGGCCGGCGGCGAGCAGTAAGATGGGAATTTCTATCATCTCGCCACCATGCCGCTAAGTTCAGATTGTGTCATCCCCGCATTCTTGCACTGTCGGCATCAAACAGAGGCGTGGTGATCACACGGGCCGCGCGCATCTTGCCCAGTATCTCAATCGAAACCTCGCAACCTTCGGTTGCTTGTTCGGTTGGCAGGAATCCCATTGCTATCGATTTGCGTGCATAGTGGGAATACCCGCCTGACGTGCAGAAGCCGACAACTGAACCATCAATCCATATCGGTTCATACGCGTTAACATCGGCATCGGCTGCATCGACCTCGAACGCAACCAAACGGCGATTGGTGCCAGTAGCGCGTTCGGCCTCGGCAGCTGCGCGGCCAATGAAGTCGCTGTTCTTTGAGAATGAGATGAACCGATCCAGACCGGTTTCCGCGGCGGTATAGTCCGGCGAAAACTCGCGCATCCACGACCCAAAGAACTTGTCCAAACGCAGGCTCATCATCGCACGCATGCCAAATGGTGCGATGCCATGAGGTTGGCCTGCCTGCCATAAGGTCCACCAAAGCTGCCGCTGTGCCATCGGATCACAATAGATCTCATATCCCAGGTCACCGGTATAGCTGACGCGCTGAACGATGCAGTCTGTCATGCCGATGGTCATCTCGCGCACGTCAAGGAACCTAAGTGAACTAACATCATCCCGGGTACAGGCCGACAGGACCTCGGTGGCCTTGGGGCCAGCAATCTGAAAGCCGTTCAGCCGGTCACTGATGTTTTCGATGTTTATGCCTTCGTCCTGATTTTGCAGGAACCAGCGCATGTGAAACGCCTGGCTGCCATATGAGGCCGTGACGCGAAACTCATTTTCGCTCAGACAGGACACGGTGAAATCCCCGATCAATTTGCCATTGGGCGACAACATGGGCGTTAAAGAAACACGACCCGGTTTCGGAATTCGGCCAGCCATGATGCGATCCAGCCATGCGCGGGCACCGGCACCTGTGATGCGGTATTTGCCAAAATTGTGAACCTCGTTGATCCCCACTCCTTCGCGTACGGCGCGGACTTCTCGGCCAGTGGCCTCAAAAGCGTTGGAGCGGCGGAAAGAGGGTGTTTCGAAATCTGGTTCATCCCCTTTGGCAAAGTAGTTCGGAACCTCCAACCCGTACTGCTGCCCCCATACGGCACCGAGATCGCTGAAGATGTCATACATCGGCGTGGTTCGATTTGGGCGTGCGGCAGGCAGCTCTTCGTTCGGATATGCGACGCTGAACCGTTTCTGATAGTTCTCAATCACTTTGGGGCGTGTGTAACCGGGGCTGATCCAGTCACCGAACCGGGCCACATCCATCGCAAACACATCGCGTTCAGGTTCGCCTTCGATCATCCATTGTGCGAGGGTCAGGCCAACCCCTCCGCCCTGGCTAAAACCGGCCATGACACCACAGGCCGACCAGTAGTTCCGCACGCCGGGCACCGGGCCGACCAGAGGGTTGCCGTCAGGGGCGAACGTAAACGGCCCATGGATGACGGATTTGACACCCGCCTCAGCGAGAACAGGGAAGCGTTTGTAGGCGAATTCGATGCTATCGGTGATCTTGTCGAAGTCATCGGGCAGCAGTTCGTGGCCAAACTCCCACGGGGTGCCGTCGACAGCCCAGGGCTTGCAGGGCTGTTCGTAGAAGCCGATGCACAGTCCACGCCCTTCCTGCCGCAGATAGCTTTCGCCAGCGGGGTCCATCACATGCGGGTGCTCTCCTCCTGCGTCGATGATGGCCTCGATCTCGAGTATATTGTCGGTGACCAGATATTGGTGCTCCATCGGATGCAGCGGGAAATAAATCCCGGCCATCGCACCGACCTCGCGTGCCCACAAGCCGCCCGCATTGACGATATGTTCGGCGTGGATCGTACCCTTGTCGGTCACCACATCCCATGTTCCGTCCGGGCGCTGGTTGGTCTCGCGCACCATGCAATGGGTTTCGATCGTGGCGCCGCCCATCCGCGCCGCCTTGGCATAGGCATGGGTGGTGCCCGAAGGGTCTAAATGCCCGTCCAGGGGATCATAAAGCGCGCCAAGTATACCATCGGTGTTGGTGATCGGAGCGATCTTCTTGATC
Organism: Ruegeria sp. AP7; assembly: GCF_056539905.1. NCBI lineage: Bacteria > Pseudomonadati > Pseudomonadota > Alphaproteobacteria > Rhodobacterales > Roseobacteraceae > Ruegeria > Ruegeria sp. AP7. The sequence continues at coordinate 362,167 of NZ_JBQFVT010000001.1, forward strand.
TCTTCTGGCCCGACAATCTCAGTCTCAAGGCCCATGAACCGGTGTTTGGCACGCTCTGCCAGTAGCATGTCGAAGCGATCCTGATTGTCGGCCAGAGTGACGCCACCCACATGGTGCAGGCCGCAAGACATGCCCGTGATCTCTTCCAGCTCTTTATACAACCGTATGGTATAGCCCTGCAGGGCGGCCATGTTAGTGTCGCCGTTCAGCGTGTGGAATCCACCGGCCGCGTGCCAGGTCGAGCCGCTGGTGAGCTCGGATCGTTCCAGCAGCATCACATCCGACCAGCCAAGCTTGGTCAGATGATAGAGGACCGAACATCCGACGACGCCCCCGCCAATCACTACAACACGGGTGGTGGTTTTCACGATGCAACTCCCTCGGCTTTTGGCCGAGCCTGCCGAGGGCTCTGGCGCAATACTATTCCGTTCGCGACACTGCGCGTCGCTTGTCAATTGCGAACGCTGCCGAACCTAAAGAGGTCGCACTTTGAGGGCCGTGATCCGGTTACCCTCGCGTGCGGTGACTTCGAACCGAAAGCCGTGAAATGAAAACACCTGACCGACGATCGGGATCATCTGTGCTTCGTGAATGACAAGACCAGCCAAAGTGTTGGCTTCTTCGTCCGGCAGGGCCCAGTCGAGGGCGCGATTGACGTCGCGGATGGTCATTGCACCTTCGACGAGGAATTGGCCATCATCGGTGCGGGTGACGGGTACTTCTTCGTCGATGTCGAACTCGTCGGCGATCTCGCCCACGATTTCTTCCAGAATATCCTCGAGCGTGATCAACCCGCGCAGCGATCCGTACTCATCCACAACAAGCGCGAAATGGCTGTGCATCCTAAGAAACTCGCGCATCTGGTCGTCCAGAGTGGTGGTTTCAGGAACGAAATAAGGATCGTTAGCCACCTTTGCGATGTCGAAATTCTTAAGCCGCTCCGGATCGCCATCTGCACCGCCGACTTGGGCGTACATCGCGCGAAACAAGTCCTTGGCATGGACCACACCCACGATGTTTTCCTGTTCCTCCCGGAAAACCGGCAGGCGGGTATGGGGGCTTTCCAGACATTGTTTGAGGATCGCCTCGGGCTCATCATCGGCATCGATCATCTCAATATTCGAGCGATGGAGCATGATCTCTTCCACCGCGCGATCACCAAGATCCAGCGCACCCAGAATACGGTCGCGATCTTCTTTTTCGACAACTCCTTCGGAATGGCCCAGTTGCAGCGCACCCGCGATTTCTTCCCGCACCGCGAGGATGTTGCTGTCAGGGTCGATCTTTACGCCAAACAAGCGCAGCACTCCGCGCACGAGAAGCCGGACGGCGGCTACGACGGGCGAAAACACCGTCACGACAACACCGATAACAGGCGCGACCCATGCGGCGGCCTTTTCAGCGTTTGTAATAGCGTAGGTCTTGGGCAGCACTTCGGCAAAGATCAACACCAGCAAGGTCATCACCAGCGTCGCCAATGCCACTCCGCTTTCGCCGAATAGCCGCGTAAACAGTGCTGTGGCCAGCGAAGCCGCAAGGATGTTGACAAGGTTATTGCCCAACAGGACCGAGCCGATCAGGCGTTCGTTGTCGTCGGTAATATCCAGCGCCTTCTGCGCCCCGCGTGAACCTTTGTCAGCCTGCGCCCTTAGCTTTCCGCGTGATGACGCAGTCAGGGCGGTTTCCGAGCCAGAGAAAAAGCCCGATAGCACAAGGAGAAGAAGAATGGATCCAGTCGTGATCCAGAATGCACTGTCGAGCAAAGAAGAGGTGGGTTCCATCGGTCCTAGGCTATTCTTGTTGCTGCATCCGTTATGGGGCTGCGACCTCGTCCGATCAAGGGGTTAGCCTTGATCTGTGGTGTCATCCTTGGCAAGCGGGTGGTGTTCCAGCACCAATTCCGACAAGCGTTCATCCAGAACATGAGTATAAATCTCGGTTGTGGCGACATCCGCATGGCCCAGAAGTGTCTGGATCGAGCGTAAATCCGCACCATTGGCCAGCAGATGCGTCGCAAACGCATGGCGCAGTGTGTGCGGGGTGACCTTCTGGGGTGAAACGCCGCCCTCGACGGCCAGTTCTTTGACCAGAAGGAAGAAGCGATGCCGCGTCAAATGCCCTGATTTCCCGCGCGAAGGAAACAGAAAACGCGATGCCTGTACACCTTTTTTTATCGTTTGCTCTTCAGCAGCATCGCGGACCATGAGCCATCCGCTTAACGCTTCGCGGGCGGGAGGGGACAGTGGAACCATTCGCTCTTTGCCGCCTTTGCCAAGAACTAACAGCATCCGGGGATCGCCTCTGGCAGAGCTTACCGGCAACGACACAAGTTCAGTAACCCGCATCCCTGTTGCGTAAAGAAGCTCCATCAAACAGGTGTTGCGTATTCTGTCGGCTTCGGACCGACCCGTTCGGCGTGCTGCGGCAAGCAGGCGGTCAACCTCAGGCACATCCAGCGTTTTGGGCAGTCTTTTCGCACGTCCGGGGCCTTTGATCTGGATCGCGGGGTTGTTGTCACGCCATCCTTCCTCGAACGCAAATCGATATAACTGCTTGATCGCAGACAACCGCCGTGCGCGGGTCGCGCGGGACAGGCCCTGCGCATCGCAGTCGATCAAGTAGCCCTCGATCCTGTCTCGGTCAGCCTCGGCAAAGCCAGACTTTCGTCGTACCAGCCAGTCTGAGAAATCCTTAAGGTCGCGTCCGTATGCAAGCAAGGTATTGGTTGCAGCCCCAAGTTCGGCGGCTTGCGCTTCGAGGAAGGTGGAAACCCACAGATCCTGAGACGAGGGTGCGGTCATCCTCAGGCCCCGTTCAGGATCATAAGCTGTAATGCAGATCGGCGCGCGGTATCTTCGAGTCCGACACGTCGGAACGTGGCAATCGCGGCTGTCAGATCCACCAGATTGCCGCGCGCGCCATGGGCGAACAACTGCATCGTTTCCAGAATGGCCTCGCCCAACTGATCATTGAGCAGCATGGCGTTTATGTCCGAAGGGACAGGCGCAGACCAGGCAAAACCTTGTGAAATGGCATCAGCGAGTGGGGTAGGAGAGGGCGCGCGCTGCGGATCGCCTTGTGCAAGGGTGGACAAAAACTTGTTGGCGTCCGACTCGTCAGGCATCGTGCGTGCCGCGTCTTCATATAGCTCGGACAAAAGCAGAATACGCCAACGGAGGTTTTCTGCAGTCTGATCGGGCAACTTCATCGATGCCAGACGCGGCGCAAACAATTCGGCAAAGGGCACTTCCAGGCCGACCGATTTCATCTGTGCCCAAACAGCTGTTAACGCGTTTGAAACTGGCACCGGCTTGCCAGTTTCGAGCGCGGCTTCGAACTTTTGTATGGCTGAGACACGATCCCATACCGCACCTGAGGCTGCAGGGGAGCGTTCAGTATAAAGGCCAAGCAATTGGTTTGGCGTCAGAGCACCAATCCGCGTCAACCGCTCGGCAGCTTCGATCTGAGCTTTCCACCCCGCCACGTCCCGCAAATCAGCGTTTGCAAAGGCCCGAGGCAGAGATGCCGTGGGCAGGCGTTCACCAATGGCTTCGAACATTCGGAAGGTGAGAGGGTCAGGATCTTCGGGTTGCGGAAGATACTCGGCCCCTTCGAACAATTCCGGGCTGAGAAAGCGATCGAGCAGGGCAAGCTGATCGTCGGGTAAGACCTGCAACGCATGTGCTGCTTCAAGTGTAAGCGCTGCCGAGGCCCAATCCCCTCGGCGCGCTTTACAGAATATCTGAGCGGCGTAGTTCCTTGATAAATTCGGCTGAGCGATCAGGGCTGTGCAACTTCGATCTTCATCACCGGTCAGCAACGTGGCATCGAACCAACGTCTAAAGCGGTCTTGCGTATCGGTCGGACCGGCGAGTTGAACCAAGGATTGTACCGGATCGGATGCGCCCAATTGCATAAGACGGTCCAGTCGCGCCATCAACAATGTATCTTCCGCCTGACCACCCGCTGGGGCGCGGGCTTCGGACAAGAGCAAAGTAAACAACAATCGCTGCATCGCCGGGTAGGACTTGACCCGTACCTTCGAGATCAAATCCGCCAGCCGATCAGCATCGCTGCTGCGCCACAGGTCCACCGGCAGACCAGTGACTGAAGACGCAACCAACCCCAGAGGAGGGGACAGCGCCTCCAAGGGGGTGACCTGCACCTCGGGTTGGAGTCCCGTCTGCGTCACAGGGGGTTCCATCAACACCGTGCCCGGCAGGTTTTCTGGCGGGTCAGTTAGCCAGTCGATGACTGACAATGGCTCTTGCGTTTGCGCCTGTGCGGTTCCGGCCAGAAAAAGCGCCAGTAAGGTGCCTTTAGTCTGCATTCAGGATGACCGGCTCGCGAATTTCATTTTTCGGGGCGGAGAAGTCCGCGCCGAAATACGGCCCGATATAGGCATACCCAACCAGCCCGATGAAACACAGGCAAATGATGTATATCAGGAACTTGATCAAACGGCCCATGGGTGAACGCTGCCTCAAATTTTGCTTTTGGCCAAGTTATAACTAGCATTTTCCCTAAGATCACGTCATTCACGACGAAATGAGCGAAATTAAGCATAACACGGTGCCTTCTGACACAGCGACGCAGTTTCGACTGCACAAAACCGTCGTTTTGGTTGGAATGATGGGGGCAGGCAAAACTGCCGTGGGTCGTGCGCTGGCTGCCCGGCTGGGTGTTCCTTTTCTTGACAGCGATACCGAAATCGAATCGGCAGCCAACATGACCATCCCTGAAATCTTCGCACGGGATGGAGAAGCGTTCTTTCGCAGCAAGGAAAGTCAGATTATCGGGCGGCTTTTGGACGAAGAAAGAGGTATCCTGTCGACAGGTGGTGGTGCGTTTCTTGCCGAAGGTAATCGCAAAATGATCTCGGATCGTGGTGCCTCGGTTTGGTTAAAGGCTGATTTGGATGTGCTGTGGAATCGTGTCAAACACAAGGATACGCGGCCGCTGCTGCGTACAGCGGACCCCTATGCGACGCTGCGCGACTTGTATGAAGCGCGCGTGCCGATCTATGAACAATCTGATCTGGTGGCGGACTCGGATGGTGAGACCGCAATCGAAGATATGGTGGATCGGGTCATCGCCGCCTTGGTGACACGCCCAGATATTTTGGAACGAAATTAATGCATCAAACCGTACATGTAGACTTGGCCGAGCGTTCTTATGATGTTGAAATCGGCCCCGGACTTTTGGCGCAATCCGGGGAACGGATTGCCCCGCTGTTAAAGCGCCCGCGTGTCGCGGTTCTGACCGATGAAACGGTCGCGGAAATGCATCTGGATGCCCTGCGTGATGGATTGACCTCAGCCGGGATCGAGATGACCGCGCTGGCGCTTCCAGCAGGTGAGGCGACCAAAAGCTGGCCGCATTTTGAGCGCGCGGTGGAATGGTTGCTGGCGGAAAAGGTTGAACGGAACGACATTGTCGTTGCGCTTGGTGGCGGGGTGATCGGCGATCTGGCGGGTTTTGCTGCTGCAGTGATGCGGCGCGGAGTGCGCTTTGTTCAGATACCGACCTCGCTACTGGCGCAGGTCGACAGCTCGGTTGGCGGCAAGACCGGGATCAATGCGCCACAGGGTAAAAACCTGATCGGAGCGTTTCATCAGCCGTCACTGGTATTGGCCGATACGGACGTGCTGGGCACACTGCAGCCGCGGGACTTTCTGGCCGGATATGGCGAGGTCGTCAAATATGGTCTGTTGGGCGATGACAAATTCTTTGAGTGGCTTGAAAACAACGGGCCTCTGTTGTCATCCGGCGACATGGCAGCGCGAGTGCAGGCTGTCACGCGTTCGGTTCAGATGAAGGCCGATATCGTGGCACGCGACGAGACCGAGCAGGGCGACCGGGCGTTGCTCAATCTGGGTCATACCTTCTGTCACGCGCTTGAGGCTGCAACGGGATACTCTGATCGATTGCTGCATGGCGAAGGCGTTGCGATCGGGTGCGCGCTGGCGTTTGAAACCTCCTCGCGGTTGGGGCTTTGCCCGCAAGAAGACCCAAGCCGCGTCAGGGCGCATTTGCGCGCCATGGGGATGAAGACCGATCTGGCCGATATCCCGGGTGAATTGCCGGATGCAAAAACGCTGGTTGATCTTATGGCACAGGACAAAAAGGTCATGGACGGTCAGTTACGGTTCATTATGGCACGAGGGATCGGGCAAGCTTTCGTCACACCGGATGTGCCCCGCGAGACGGTGGTTGCTGTACTAAAGGACGCGTTGGAGGTGTGATTGGGGCTTAGCGCCCCTGGATCACCATCAACTCGCCGATATTTTCACGCGTGATATAGCCGACCATGTGCCCCGATTTGGTGCATACGGCAATCGCGGGCGCACCTTTGTGTAGGCCATTCAGGACTTTGTCCAATCCGCTGGTCAGCTCAACCTGCGGAATATCAGTATCCATAATCGAGACCGCCGATTCCGAGCGGGGATGGTCACCCGCCAATGCGGTAAACAGGCGATCACGGGTCACGAACCCCATAAGACTGCCGTCTTGTGCCAGTACCGGAAACTCGTGCTGGGTTGTGTGAATGACTGCTTGTGCTGCTGTGGCCAATGTATCGTCCGGCGATAACGCCTTAAACTCGGTGATCATCGCATCCCGAGCCATCACGCGCCGTGCAACTGAACGCAACGCAACGTCCTGATTCTCGGCATTAGCAGCGATGAAAACAAAGACGGCGATCAGGACCAATATTGGATTGCCCGAGGTCAGCCCCAGAAATCCAAGCCCAACAGCAACGATCTGACCACCGAGTGCTGCAATGCGGGTTGCCTTGGCGCGTTCCATTTTCATGCACAGCAAGGCGCGGAAGACGCGTCCTCCATCCATCGGGAAAGCGGGGATCATGTTAAAGGCCGCCAACAGCAGGTTCAGATAGGCCAAACGGCTGAGCAGGCCGGTTGCGGCCGAGTCAATCTGGTCGAGTGAACCAAGCTGTATGCTTGCCCCCAAGACAACAAGAATCGCCCAAATTGCGATGTTCACGGCGGGTCCAGCAAGGGCGACCCAAACCTCTTGCATCGGTTTTTCTGGCATTCGCTCAAGACGCGCCAGCCCGCCAATCGGTAACAGAGTGATGTCAGGGGTACGGATGCCGTATCGCCGCGCCATCAGCGCGTGGCCGAACTCATGCGCCACAACACAAGCAAACAAGGCGAGTACGAATACGACATTGTCAATCGCTGCAGGCAAGCCGCCGCTGGAATAGGCCGCAAAACCAACCCAGGCAAGCAGCAAAAAGAAGGTGACATGGACCCTCAGTTCCGAGCCGAGTAATCGGCCAAGTGAGAAGGACCATGCCATATTTAGTCTCCGCTTGGTTTAGAACGGAATCTCGTCATCGTCGATTCCGCCAGACGCAGGGGCTGGTGCGCTGGAGGGGCCGCCATATGGGTCGCCATATCCGCCGCCATAGCCGCCTCCACCGCCGCCGCCTTCACCGCGGGCGTCGAGCATTACCAGCGTCGAGCCGAAGCCCTGCAGCACCACCTCGGTCGAATAACGATCCTGACCGGACTGATCCTGCCACTTACGCGTTTGCAATTGCCCCTCGACGTAAATTTTTGAACCCTTGCGCAGATATTGTTCAGCCACGCGTACAAGTCCTTCGTTGAATATGGCGACCGAGTGCCATTCTGTCCGTTCACGGCGCTCTCCGGTATTGCGGTCCTTCCAGGTTTCCGAGGTGGCAATGCGCAGGTTGCATACTTTACCACCGTTTTGAAACGTCCGCACTTCAGGATCGCGGCCCAGATTGCCGACCAGAATGACCTTGTTGACTGAACCCGCCATTTATTCCCTCGTTTTACTCTGACTGGATGGCGCCCGAATCTGGCGCTGTGTTCTGCTGCTGACCCTATACGGGCTGGGACTTGGTTAAAACATGATTGATGCTGCAACGGTGAATGGGAAAATATTAGGCCAACTTTTACCAAGCTTTCATTTCCGGTTGATTTAACTATAATTTGGCTGGTTATTGAGGGTGCAGGATTGGCTTTAATGCGGTTTCTGATCGGTGGTATTTCTGTTTTAGGTGTTTGCCTTGTGTCCTTTTCGGCGCAGGCGGAAACCCTTTCAACAAAGAATCGAAAGGCGCTTTTCCTCAAGCAATCCAAGGTATTGGACGGTCGCGCTGCAAGCCAGTATCGCGATTCAGATCGGCTTAGACCTAAAACTGAGAACGGGAAGTTTGCCAAGCGATACACCGGAAATTATCGGGGCCAATATCTGAATCACGCCCGGAATGCGGCCCGAAAGCATAATGTACCTGAAGAGCTGTTCTTGCGACTTGTCCAACAGGAAAGCGGATGGAACCCACATGCTGAATCGCACAAGGGTGCTTTGGGTCTTGCGCAATTGATGCCACAGACAGCTAGGTTGCTGGGTGTCAATCCGTATGACCCCATCCAAAACCTGGAAGGGGGCGCGCGTTATCTGTCGTGGCAGTATCGCAAGTTCAAATCATGGCGGCTTGCTTTGGCAGCGTACAATGCTGGCCCCAAAGCGGTCGAAAAGCATGGCGGCATACCACCTTACAAAGAGACCCAAAACTATGTGAAAGTGATCTGGGGCGGCTAAAAACCGGTGCTGCGGCGCAGAGAGGCTGTTTCTTGATCAAGTACAGAGCGCTGCCTTAGTCTGGGTAGATAGCTCTCAGACTTGTGCGGTTTGTAATGATCAAGGATCGACCGGATATACCAGCCGAAACGATGGCCAACTGGCAACGCCTGGTTGATCTAGTTTCACAACTCGCGGACGTGCCAGCGACATTGATCATGAAGACCGAAGCACCCGATCATGCGGTCCTGATCACCTCGGATCATCCGGAAAATCCATACCCTGTCGGCATGAATTTTCGCCTGAATCCCAAGCTTTATTGCCAGGGTGTCCTTGAACGAGATGGCGAATTTGTTGTCGAAGATGCTACTTGCGATCCAGCCTGGAGTGACAATGAGGACATGGAGCACGGCATGTCCTTTTACATTGGTTTTCCGCTGAAATGGCCGGATGGTTCAGTTTTCGGAACCATCTGCGTTCTGGATCGCCATCGCAATCGCCGCGCTTTGCTATTCCGTGAGGGTCTGGCGCAGTTTGCACGTATGGTTGAGTCGGATTTGGCTTTGATTCAAGAGGTTTATCTGCGGCGCGCGCTAGAGGAAAAGCTGAATGAAACACTGGCCCAGTTGGAAAATCGCGTCGAGTTGAGGACACGTGAGTTACAAGAAACCAACACTGCACTTCGGGTATTGCTGACAAGTCTGGACGACGACCGGAAAGAACGCGATCAGGACATTGTTGAACGGGTTCGTTCGATGGTCTTGCCGTATCTGGACAAGTTGCATAGCCAAATGACCGAAGGCGACGCCTCGCAAGTTTATCTGGAACTGGCATTGAGAAATCTGCAAGACATCACCACGATGATTTCTGACAAACTCTCGGATGCGTTTTCGGTTATGACGCCGACGGAAATCGAAATCGCTCAGTTGGTCATGTCCGGTAAAACCACCAAAGATATAGCCCGGGCCATGTCGCGCGAGACATCAACGATTGATTTCCATCGCAATAATATTCGCCGGAAACTGGGACTCGAAGGGCGGGATCAGAACCTCCGCAGCCATCTTTTGTCGATTTCGTGATCTGGGAATATGGGGATTCCCCCCATATTCCCCCCAGATTTTTCTGATCTGAGCCTTCCACGTTGACCTTGTTAACCTGATCAGAAAGGTGCGGATACAGCCGCACCCGCTCAATCGGGAGGATCAAGATGGATCGCAAAGATCTAAAGCCGACAATACTGAACGGGGAACATGACACTCTGGCAACTGGCCTTTCACGCCGGTCATTTTTTATGGCGGCTGGTGCTGCGGGCGTTGGGGCAGGGGCTTCGTTTCTGGGTGGCAAGCCAGCCGAAGCACAATCTCAAGCTTGGCTGCAGCCGGGCAACAACAACCATGTGATTGATTTGCAAGGCTCGACTGGGCAAGCCAGCACGGGAACTGTTGGGATCGACTACTACGGTCACTGTGCCATCAAGATCACCTCGCCAAACGGAGCGACCGTGTTATTCGACCCTTGGCGGGATGATCCCTCGGGCGCATGGGGGTTATGGTTCCGCAACGAATTTCCGCAGATCCCCGTTGATATAACCATGTCCACTCATGCTCATTTTGACCATGACGCTATCGAACGGCCCAGCTCCACAATGGTTTTGGACAGGATGGCGGGGAATTTTGAGTTTGCCGACCTAAAGATCACGGGCTTTGCTGACAAACATGCCTGCGTTGCGCCGGGATGGTACAAATGGACCAACGCATTGGCCGAATTTGGTGCCGAAGCTTGCCCGCCCAACAACGTGGGCCACATGGATATGGTGGTCTACCTAGTCGAAACCGGCGGCATTCGCACTTTGATCTGGGGTGACAACCGTCACAATCCGCCTCAGGAGTTCTGGGATGCGATCGGGCAGGTCGATGTACTGACTTTGCCTGTCGATGGGTCGGAACATATCCTAAGCTTCGATCAGGGAAATAATATTGTCGCCAAGCTCAAGCCCAAAATCATCATCCCGACACACTACCTCAATGAGGTTACGTCATACACGCTGACGACGCTGCAGGCGGCAGACGATTGGGTCAAAAGCCAGCAGAGTTACAAGATGCTCGACAGCGCCAGCTTAAAGCTGGAAACCGGGGATGTAGCGGGTATGAATCAGGAGTTCATGCACTTCGGCAACAACGTGATGACGGGTTGATTGCAAACTGAAACTGCCACTCACCCACGACCTGCGTCTCCTGTCCCCCCCACCAATCGTGACGCAAATCGAAAGGGCCGGTCGAGGACCGGCCCTTCTTCATTCTTTTACGAGGAATTATTCGGCCGCAATTTTGATGACAGGCTCCATTTTAGCCAGAATATCTTCGGCAAGGTGACATTTGACCTGATGCCCATCCGCAAGCGTCTGAACCGGGGGTACATGGGACTCACACCGCCCATCTGGCACTTCGGACTTCCAGCGGCAGCGTGTCTGGAACGGACAGCCCGGCGGCGGGTTCATGGCAGAAGGGATGTCGCCTTCAAGAACGATATGCTTTTTCTCAACTGACGTGTCCGCGATCGGAACCGCGCTCAACAACGCCTCGGTATAAGGGTGGTATGGTGGAGCAAAGACTTGGTCGGTCGTGCCCAGTTCCACCACATGGCCCAGATACATCACCATTACACGGTCACTGAGGTAACGCACGATTGACAGGTCATGGCTGATGAACAGCAGAGTGGTTTTGTGTTCTCGCTGAATTTCCATCAACAGATCGGTCACCGCTGCTTGTACCGAAACATCCAGCGCCGAAACCGGTTCGTCTGCGACAACGATCCTCGCGTCTCCGGCGAAGGCGCGCGCGATTCCCACGCGTTGCTTCTGACCACCTGACAGCTGGCGCGGCATGCGATCGGCAAATGCCCTCGGCAGTTTGACAAGGTCCAACAGCTCAAGCATCCGCTTTTTCCGCTCAGCCTCTGAATTACCTACGCCAAATATCTCTAGGGCCCGAATGATCTGACGCCCGACAGTCATCGACGGGTTCAGCGTATCGAAGGGGTTCTGAAAAACCATTTGAACCTCGCCCACGGTCTTCGCGTCCCGCTCTTCGATGGGCACCTGTTCGATGTTGCGATTGTCCAGCAAAATTTGCCCGTCGGTTGCAGTTTCCAGGCCCATTAAAACCTTTGCAAAAGTGGACTTGCCACAACCGGATTCACCAACAATGGCCAGCGTTTCAGATTCATGCGCCTCAAAACTCAAGGTTTCGTTGGCCTTGACCACTTTAGTCTCACCACCACCGAACAAGGCATTCGCAGCCACCTCATAATATTTCTTGAGGTTGTCCATTTTCAGGACAGTCCGGCCGATTTCACCTTTCTCTTTTTGCTCACCCACTGTGATTGGCGCATTCCAATCAATCTCCTGGAATTTCAGACAACGCGTATGGTGTCTGTCATTTCCCGGCACTGCTTCCATCAGGATGTCTTTGGCATCACAGCGACCTTCTTCGAAATAGTCGCAGCGCGGGCCAAAGTTACAGCCTGGGGGCCGCTCGTGGGGCAGGGGGAAGTTCCCCGGAATCGCCACCAGCGGGCGCGAGTTCTTGTCAGCTCCGGGCAACGGGATCGACCGGAATAGCGCTTGCGTATATGGGTGTTGCATCTCGTCGAAGACATCCTTGATCGAACCACGCTCGACCGCTTCACCGGAATACATCACGCACAGCCGATCGCAGGTTTCCAGCACGAGCCCGAGGTTGTGCGAGATAAACAGCATCGAGGTGCCGTATTTCTTGCCCAGATCCTTGACCAGTTCGACCACTGCGGCCTCTACGGTCACGTCCAAAGCGGTCGTTGGTTCATCCAGGATCAACAACGCCGGTTTCGACATAAGCGCCATCGCAATCACGATCCGCTGCTGCTGGCCACCGGAAAGCTGGTGTGGAAACGAATTCAGCATCCTTTCGGGGTCAGGAAGACGCACGTCTGTTACCACCTCAAGCGCGCGTGAATAAGCTTCTTCCGCACCGACGCCTTCGTGGATCATCGGAACTTCCATCAGTTGCTTGCCGATCTTCATCGCCGGATTCAAAGAGGCCATCGGTTCCTGATAGATCATTGCGATTTCATTGCCGCGAATGTCTCGCAGTTCTTCTGTGGACATTTCGCTCAGATCGCGACCTTTGAACTTGATCGAACCCCCGACTATGCGGCCGTTCTTGCCCAGGTCTTGCATTATGCCCAAGGCAACGGTCGATTTACCGCACCCGGATTCACCAACCAGTCCGACGGCCTCACCAGGTTGCACGCTAACCGAAAAATCCATCACAGCCGGAATTTCCCGCAGACGGGTAAAGAACGAGATCGACAGCTTGTCGATCTCCAGGATGGGCCCGTCATAATCCGCCAGTTTGTTCATCTTGTATCTCCTCGCGAGAGTCCGGGGGATCCCCTTCATCTGGCTAAAAATATCTCGGGGGGTCCGGGGGGCTGGCCCCCCGGCCTCGATCACATCAGTCCTTCAGACTTTCTTCGCGCAGACCATCCGCCAGCAGGTTCAAGCCAAGAACCAGCGACAACAGAGCCAGCGCAGGCGGAAGGGCTGGGTGCAGATAGATCGACAAGAGTTTACGCCCCTCGTTGATCGTAGACCCCCAATCCGGGCTTTCCGGCGGAAGACCCAATCCGAAGAAACCCAAGGTCCCCAGAAGGATGGTGGTGTAGCCGATGCGCAGACAGAAATCGACGATCAGCGGGCCGCGTGCGTTGGGTAGGATCTCCCACAGCATGATGTACCACGGGCCTTCGCCGCGGGTCTGGGCCGCGGCCACGTAGTCTCGGGTTTTGATGTCCAGCGCCAAGCCACGTACGATGCGGAACACCGTAGGTGAGTTCACGAAGACCACCGAGACAAACACCACCAGAATACCACCCGGAATATCGAAGAGATCCAGATAGGTCGGCAGTCCCCAGATACGGTAGCTGTCAGTGTTAATGATGTAGCCGCTGGTCGAAATCAGCGAGAGATACAACCAGAGCGCAACGCCCAGTACTCCGATCAATAGCGGAGTCCGAAAGTTTGGCCGTGTGTAGTACCGCGAATTCAGCAGAACACCCAGGAAGATAATTGGGAATACGAACAATACGGCGGCCATATAATTAGGAACGCCGGTCGCAACGATCTCGGGTGTGACCAGCAGGTAGAATAGCAGGATCACTGGGAAGGCCAGGATCAGGTTCGCAAGGAACGACAGAAGCGTATCCAGCCGCCCGCCATAGTAACCCGCAGGTAGACCAAGAGTGATACCAACCATGAAGGCAAACATGGTCGCCAGAGGTGCGATTTGAACAACGATCCAGGCACCCTTGACCATGCGACTGAAGACGTCGCGTGCAAGGTTGTCGCCACCCAGTAGGTACCAGGCGTATTGACCCTCTTCCAAACTGGCCAGAGGCGTACCCGGCACCTTGTTTTTCATGCCTGAGAGCTGAGCCAACGGGTCATGAGTGACGATCAGATCGAGTGCACCGAAAATTCCGGTGAAAACCCAGAACATCACAAGGCCAAAGCCGATCATGCCAATGGGGCTGTCGAAAAGTTTGCCGTAAAGTCCAAGCTTGCGTTTGAACGCAATCGACATCGCATAAAGGATGATCAGCGACAGCCAAACCGGCAGGAACTGCTGGGATATGGCGCCAATGATACCGGCGCTGGTGCCCATCAGAATGCCCAACACGATATAAGCAACTGCGAGACCCACAATAGCTAGAAAACTATAGCGCAGCGCGGTTTGTATTAGATTGCGAAGACCCGAGCTCGAACTCAGCGTTCCGTCTGGATTCACTGTCATTTGGTCTTCGGGCAGAACGATACTTGCCAGCATCCAGACAACGATGGACAAGGCCAAAAGCCCAAGCGCCAGCAACAGTAGCGGGTTGAGGAAGGCGATAGAGCCGGTCCAGGTAAGTGGTTCCATGATCTAACCCTCCTTAAGAAATGCGAATACGCGGGTTGAGGTAGACATAGCCGATATCCGAAATCAGTTGCGTCACCAGAACCACAAAGACCGATACGACCGAAATCGCCAGCAGCAACTGGATGTCGTTATTGCCTGCCGCCTGCACCAGCGCCCAGCCGAACCCTTTGTAATTGAACAGGGTCTCGACTATCACCACGCCGTTCAACAGCCATGGGAACTGCAACATGATGACTGTAAAGGGCGCGATCAGCGCATTGCGCAGTGCATGTTTCATGACGATGTTCGAGAACGATACACCTTTCAGGCGCGCAGTCCGGATGTACTGCGCCGTCATTACCTCGGTCATCGAGGCGCGGGTCATCCGGGCGATATAGCCCATTCCGTAAAGCGCAATCGTCAAAACCGGGAGGAAGAAGTTCTCGAAAGTCGGGTTCTCCATCGCTTGCGTGGCAGTACCCTTGAACCACTTCAAGCCGACAGCGGATGAAGTGAAAATCGCTATGAAGATAACACCAGAAACATATTCTGGGGTTGCAGTTGTGGTGATGGCAAAGGTCGATAGCGTCCTGTCGGTTGCTGAACCTTCTTTCATTCCGGCCAAAACACCTAAGATCAGTGCCGAAGGGACCATCAGCAACATAACCCAGAACATCAACCGCCCGGTTAATGCCAGCCGGTTGCCAACAACGGTTGAGACCTCATCCTTGAAGACGGTCGAATAACCCCAATACCCCTGCAGGATACCACAGAAACTGGGAGACTCTTCGGCAGTTTTCCCGGGCAGAATGCATCGGCCCTGAACGGTTCCATCTTCGTTCGTATGCCGATACGAAGGCAAGACCCCTAACCATTCACCGTATTTGATCGGAGTGGATTGGAGGTAACCGTTTTTCTGCAGATAGCTCTCAACTTGCTCATCCGACATACGGAAGTTGCCCTGCGTTTTCGCAAGCTTTTCGAGGTTCGGGTAGAGGTTGGTCAAAAAGAAGACCAGGAATGTCAGGCACAGTGCAGTCACCAGCATGATGCCGACGCGCCTTAGAATGAAAAGTCCCATATTAGCCCCTGTTGGTCGGCCAGCATGGATGCCAAACGGCTTCATGCATCGCTGTTATTATGGTCGCCGTGTTCAGGACGAAAAGGCCGCACCAGAGCGGCGCGGCCTTTGTTGTTTGGTTAGGAGATGATGCCGAACTTGTACAACTGCGGCAGGTCGGCGATGTGTTTTTCAACACCCACCATGTTGTCACGATGGTGGCGCATGGCCGTCCGCCAATAGGGCTGGATGGTTACACCCTCGTCAATCATGATCGCCTGCAGTTTCGCCATCACTTCGCGACGTCTGTCGACATCCGCGATCGAGTTTGCCTCGGCCAGCAGAGTATCGAATTCTTCATTGGCAAAACCGGATTCATTCCACGCGACGCCTGACTTATAGGCCAGTGCCAGAACCTGAGTGCCCAACGGGCGGTGGTTCCAGTTGGTCGACGAGAAGGCGTATTTCGTCCAGTCGTTCCAGAAGGTCGAGCCCGGAAGAACGGTATGCTTGGCCTTGATGCCCGCGTCGTTCAACTGCGCGACCACCGCAGCGGTGGTGTTACGGCGCCAGTCATCGTCAATCGACTGAACTTCGTGTTCGAAATCACCCATTCCGGCTTCGTCCATCAGGGCCTTCGCCCCCGCTGGATCATACGGAATGCGTGTCACAGCTGAATCATACTCCGGATGCATCGGGCCGACATGACAGTTATCGGCGGGGATGCCGTAGCCTGACATGCCCAGTTCCAAGCACACTTCGTTATCAACGGCCATAGCCAAAGCCTGACGCACGCGCTTGTCGCCATAGATCTTGTTGCCATTCGCATCTTCAGCCAACTGGTTCGGACGGATAACGATGGTAAAGCCTGATGGAATTTCCGAGCGGACGAGGCCAATGCCGTCGAAGATGTCGACAAACTCGCCGACCGACTCCCAGTTCATGTCGATCTCTTCGGCCTCATAGGCTGCCAGGAAGGCTGCCGGGTCGGTGCCGTAGTCGATGAACTCGATCCGGTCGATGTAGCCGCCTTTGCCGGCCTCATAGCCCCACCAGTCAAAGCCTTCGTTGCGGACCAATACACCCTTAACACCCACTTCGTGGCTTTCCGGGATCATGAAGCCCGTACCAACGGGGTTTGAGAGCATGTCGTTCGCATCAAAACTGCTGTGAACGATGGCGCCCGGATAGTCGGCCATGCCGGGGATGATTGTGATGTCGGGCGCGTTGCATTTCAGTTTTACGGTGTGCGAGTCAACAACGGTGATGGCGCCGTCGGCTGCCTTCTGCGTTGACTCGTCGACCAGTGACGCCATCCGCGATGCCATCGAGTTACCCTCGAGCGACGCGTCACACCAGCCAGCGATGTTGCGCGCCACGTCTTCGGCGGTGAAGTCGTCTCCGTTGTTCCACTTCACACCTTTGCGGACGTTCAATGTGTATTCTGTGGCGTCATCATTGGCTTCCCAGCTTTCCAGCAACATCGGCTTGAACGAACCGTCGTTGTTGTATTCGACAAGGTATTCAAGCCAGCCCGCAGTGAATGTTGCAATTTGCGTCCAGTCATAGGTGCGAGGATCTTTCAATGCGCGCACTTCCATCTGGTAGCGAATAGTGCCGCCTTTCTGGGGCTCCTGCGCTGCAGCAGGTGATTGCAGACCGATCATGCCATATGCCGCCGGAACGGCGACGCCAAGTGCGGTTACCCGCGCCATGAACTCGCGCCGACTCAGATTGCCGTCGCGATACTCTTGAGCATGCATTTCTGCCGCCCAGTGCATCGGCTTTCCATTGATTGTCTGGTTTTTCATAGATGTCTCCCTGTGACACTAGTTATTAGGTAAAGTTCGCGTTGTGATTGATTGAAACGGGCGCTACGGCCAACGAATTGGATCGATTGACCGGGCCGCAGGCTTGTTTTCTTGACTATTGAACATCCCCATGACCTCCATTCGGCACCAGTTTCATTGCGGCGTCAATGTCGGAAATCGTCATTGATGGTACAAAAACGACATCAGGTGGAAAAGTAAGCCATTCAGGATTATTTCGTGGTGTGTTCGCACAACTAGCCGAAAGCATCGCGGATCGAATTGACAGTCACGCTGCAAGACATTCGGTCGTTATTTTGGGGAGAAAACTAAGAAATCCAACTGCTTCCAATGCCCGAGGAATGCCAGTTACTGATGAGACGCGGCATCAATGTGGTGCCAGGATTTCATGCGTGCGCGAAACCAAGTTCGTTGTCGTTTGGCAAATTGACGTGTAGCTATTGTTGCCCGATCCCTGGCTTCTTCCTGGGACATGCGGCCTTCTAGGCATGCCATCAATTCAGGCACGCCAATGGCCTTGAAGGCTGGCAGAGAAGGGTCAAATCGGTTCTGCATCGCGGCCACTTCGGCCATGGCACCTTGATCCAACATCTGATCGAAACGGCGATTAATACGATCCAGTAACCAGCTTTTTTCGACATTGAATACAATCGGAACTGTATTCCCCAGATCCAGAATCGGGGCGGGTGTATCAGCCTGCCAATCAGCAAGCGAGCGGCCTGTTGCGGTCTGAACCTCCCACGCGCGTTGAACACGGGCTCGATTCTGGGTGTCGATCTTCTGCAGCGTTTGAAGATCAAGACCTTCGATCAGCTTTCTTAGTGATAATGCGTCCGCCTCGGCCCGAATTTCAGGAGGGGTTGCAGGTATCTCGGCCATCCCTTCGGTCAGCGCAGTGAAATACAGACCTGTACCCCCCACAATGATAGGGCGCTGTTTTTGTTTAAGCAAAGGCGTGACGTCGCGAAGCCAATGTCCGGTGGAATAGGTCTGATCATATGCGACATGCCCGTACAGCAGATGTGGGGCACGTTTTTCTTCTTCGATCGAGGGACGTGCAGATATGATGCGCCAGCAATCATAGACCTGACTTGCATCAGCATTGACGATCACACCACCGCAGCGCTGCGCGATCAAAAGCGCCAACGCTGACTTTCCTGAAGCCGTAGGCCCAGCGATCAGCACCGGTTTGTCATCAGGAATCGGAGGCAACTGCGCCCAAAGCCGGTTCTCATTTGTATCGGCCATCGCTGATTGCCTTATCCCTGACTATCCGCATTGAACCTGCGGAGGTTTTGCTTCATTTTGCGCCGGAAAATAAACCCGTGCCAGCCCGGAGCGCAACATGAGCCTTTCCCCTTCTGACGAGACCACTGAGACCCCGAAAACAACGTATGACCGCGTCATGTTGAAGATTTCGGGCGAGGCCCTGATGGGGGATCAGGGATTCGGACTTCATCCGCCAACCGTCCAGCGCATCGCACAAGAGGTGAAATCGGTACACGATCTGGGTGTCGAAATATGTATGGTCATCGGTGGTGGCAACATCTTCCGGGGGCTTTCCGGCTCGGCACAGGGGATGGAGCGTACGACCGCCGATTACATGGGCATGCTGGCAACGGTCATGAACGCGCTCGCGATGCAATCCGCGCTTGAGGCGGCCGGGGTCTTCACCCGTGTCATTTCGGCCATTCGGATGGACGAAGTGTGTGAGCCATATATTCGCCGCCGCGCTGTACGCCACCTTGAGAAAAAACGGGTCTGCATCTTTGCGGCGGGAACCGGGAATCCCTATTTCACCACTGACACCGCTGCCACTCTGCGCGCGAACGAGATGGCCTGCCAAGCGATCTTCATGGGTAAGAATGGTGTCGATGGCGTTTATGACAAGGACCCAAAAGAACACTCGGACGCGGTACGTTATGACAACGTTTCGTATGACGATGTGCTGGCTAAACGCCTGCGAGTGATGGATGCATCGGCCATCGCCTTGGCACGTGACAACAATCTGCCGCTGATCGTTTTTGGTCTGGATGAGCCCGGCGGGTTCCGCGGTATTTTGGCGGGTGAGGGCACCTATACCAAAGTCCAGGGATAGCGCATCAATTAGCACATAGACCGGGTCTAGCAGCCCGGTTCTTTTTTTGCGCTAGATATGAAAAATGTTATCAGCACAGTGACTTGACCTAATCTTTTCCGTCTGACTATCTGTTCCTGTTTGTTTGCAGCAAGCTGCCATCAGAAGGACTGCTGCCATAGCATGTCCTCTGATAGGGATGGCGGCCGGACAGTAATGCCTTGGTTGTTTTGGAAGTGCCCAGACCTTGCGCGGGCGGATTTCCGAAATGAGGCATGCGATCAGGGAGAGACGTGTGATGGGCACACTTGATATCGATTTCGTTAGGGCGCAATTCCCGGCCTTTTCTGAACCCAGCCTGAACGGGCAGGCCTTCTTTGAAAACGCTGGTGGATCTTATACCTGTAAGCCGGTGATTGATCGCCTGAACCGGTTTTATACACAGCGCAAGGTCCAACCTTATGCGCCATACGAAGCCAGCCGTCTGGGCGGCGAAGAAATGGATGAAGCGCGGATGCGGTTGGCCGCGATCATGGGCGTGGATACGGATGAACTGAGCTTTGGCCCCTCGACGACTCAGAATACCTATGTTCTGGCGCAGGCCTTTCGTCAGTGGATGCGGCAGGGTGATGCCATCGTTGTGACCAATCAGGACCACGAGGCCAATACCGGCCCGTGGCGTCGATTGGAAGAAGACGGTATCGAAATCCGCGAATGGCAGATTGACCCGGACAGTGGATCGCTAAACCCACAAGATCTGGAAAACCTGTTGGACGAGAAAGTCCGCCTCGTTTGCTTCCCACATTGCTCAAATGTCGTCGGCGAGATTAATCCAGTGACCGAAATCACGGCGATAGCGCATGCCGCGGGTGCGTTTGTCTGTGTCGACGGAGTTTCTTATGCGCCACATGGCCTGCCGAACGTCGGTGATCTCGGACCCGACATCTATTTGTTCTCAGCCTACAAAACCTATGGCCCGCACCAAGGCTGCATGGTTATTCGACGCCCTTTGGGTGAGATGCTTCCGAACCAGGCCCACTATTTCAACGGTGGCACGCTCTATAAACGGTTTACACCAGCCGGCCCTGATCATGCGCAGATCGCCGCGAGTGCTGGCATGGCCGATTATATAGGTCTGCTTTGCGATCATCACGGCGGGCCGGAAACCGGGGCGTCTGCGCGCGGTGGATTTGTACATGACCTGATGCGCCAGCACGAAATTGCGTTGCTGCAGCCACTGCTCGATGCAGTCAAAGATAAAAACACTTTGCGTTTGATTGGGCCGTCCAAGGCCGAACAGCGCGCACCGACGGTGGCGTTAAGCCTAAACAAAAAGGCCGAGGCTGTTGCAGCCGAGCTTTCCCAACACGGGATCATGGCAGGTGGTGGCGATTTCTATGCGCATCGCCCTCTACAGGCCATGGGGATCGATCCAGATCAGGGGGTCCTGCGGCTCAGCTTCACGCACTATACAAGTCATCAGGAAATTGATCAGCTTTTGCAGGCGCTTGACCGCGTTTTGTGATCCAATTTTTGTACCGGTTCGTATTCTTTTAAAAACAAGAGGCGGATATGGATTCCGGGCGTTCTCCGATCATTTTATGGTTCAGGCGCGATCTGCGATTAAGTGATCATCCGGCGTTGACGGCGGCGGTGCGGTCGGGTCGCCCGATTGTACCCGTATTTATTCTGGACGATCAGGTTCAAGCATTGGGCGCAGCGCCCAAATGGCGTCTGGGTTTGGGTCTTGAGGCTTTTGCAATGACCCTTGATCAGATCGGCAGCAATCTGATCCTGCGCCGGGGGACTGCGCTGAAAGTCCTGCAAGGTCTGATACACGAAACCGGAGCAGGAGCTGTATTTTGGTCGCGAGAGTATGACCCGAAGGCGATCAACAGGGACATGCATATCAAGGCGAGCTTGAACGAACAGGGGATCGAGGTGCGATCCTTTGCAGGGCATCTTTTGTTCGAACCTTGGACGATTGCGACCAAAGCGGGGCAACCGTTTCGTGTATTTACTCCGATGTGGAGGTCGGTGAGCGGACGAGATGTTGCGATGCCAGAACCGACTGCTGCACGAATTGCCAAGCCAGAACTTTGGCCTTCTTCTGATCGGTTGTCCGATTGGAATCTGGATCAGGAGATGCAGCGTGGCGCGACGATCGTACGACCGTTTGTCCGTCCTGGAGAGGCTGCGGCTTTGGATCAGTTGGATAGGTTTCTGGAAAATATTGATCACTATCAGGAAGCGCGAGATCGATTGGATCAGGTTGGTACGTCTGATCTTTCAGAATACCTCTCGTTAGGCGAAATCGGGCCGCGCACAATATGGCACCGGGTGCAAAACGCGGATCGCATTGGTTCGCGCGGGGGCGAGGCCTTTCTACGGCAGCTTGTGTGGCGTGAGTTCGCCTATCACCTGATGTACCATTGGCCGCATCTCCTGACCGACAATTGGAAACCTGAATGGGATGCTTTTCCGTGGAATACTGATCCCGACCCGCCTGAAGTCCGCGCGTGGAAGTTGGCCAGAACTGGGGTGCCACTTGTCGATGCGGGGCTAAGGCAGATGTACGTGACCGGGCGGATGCATAATCGTGCACGGATGATTGTGGCGAGTTATCTAACCAAGCATCTGATGACGCACTGGAAAATTGGTGCTGATTGGTTTGCCGATTGCCTGATTGATTGGGACCCAGCCGCAAACGCAATGGGATGGCAGTGGGTGGCGGGTTGTGGGCCAGACGCAGCCCCGTATTTTCGTATTTTCAACCCAGAAACACAGCGCGAGCGATTTGATCCACATTCGGATTATCTGAATCGTTGGATTGCTGAGGGTCGGTCTGACCCGTCCCCAACCGCACGCGCCTATTTTAGTGCCATACCGCGGTCTTGGGGGCTTTCTCACGAAGACAGCTACAGCGCTCCAGTGGTAGGGCTGAAAGAAGGTCGCATCCGAGCATTGGACGCGTATGAAACCAGAAAAGTTCCGGTAAGGAACTGAAAACTTGCCATAAACCGAATCCCGTCCTAGCTTTATTCTGCAACCGCAGAGGGGAGAGCGGATGTTCCTGACGAGCACCGAAGGGCAGGAGGACCTGCCAAGATATTTTGCACAAGTCTTCAAGATGCTGAGCCGCATGGAAAGCGGCCGCCTTGATATCGCTCTGCCGGATGGTCGGGTTTTTCGGGCGGATGCACCTAAAGCCGGTCCGGTTGCCCATGTGGATATCCATGATCCCGACGTATTTGCCAGGCTGCTACGAGAAGGAGAACTGGGGTTTTCGGACGGCTATCTGGAAGGCGACTGGAGCACACCTGATCTGCGCAGCTTTATGGACTTGGTACATTTGGGAACTGAAACCGTTTATGACGATTTCACGGGCAAGTTTCTGGTTCGCGCCTACGAGCGTCTGAGGTTCTGGTTGCACCGCAATAACCGGACGCAGGCGAAGAAGAACATCTCGTACCATTATGATCTTGGAAATGATTTCTATGGGATGTGGCTGGATGACACGATGACTTATTCCAGCGCCATTTTTGAGACCGGGCAGGAAAGCCTCGAGAATGCGCAGACCGCGAAATATGCCAGTTTGGTGGATGAAATGGGGGCCAAACCTGGGGATCATATCCTTGAGATCGGGTGCGGTTGGGGCGGCTTCGCCGAATATGCCGCCAAAGAGCGCGGGCTTCGAGTCACTGGATTAACGATCAGTCAGGAACAGTTGAAGTTCGCGAAGGAACGCATTGAAAAGGCTGGGCTATCGGATCTTGTAGATTTTAAATTACAGGATTATCGCGATGAACAGGGACAATATGACGGTATTGCATCAATCGAGATGTTCGAAGCGGTTGGTCGGAAATATTGGCCAGCATATTTTAACACTGTTCGTGACCGGTTGAAGCCCGGTGCGCAAGCGACATTACAGATCATAACAGTCGCGGATCACCGCTGGGAAGTTTACAAGAATGGTGTTGATTTCATACAGAAATACATATTTCCGGGTGGCATGCTTCCCGCACCGTCGATCCTGAAAGAGCAGATCGATCAGGCCGGACTTCAAGTAGTACGCTCAAAGGAATTTGGCCAAAGCTATGATCTGACACTGCGCCGCTGGTACGACACCTTCAACGCCAAGTGGGACCAGATCTCAGAGCTAGGGTTTGATGAGCGTTTTCGCCGCATGTGGAATTATTATTTAACTGCATGCGGCGCAGCCTTTGACACCGGCAATTGTGATGTGACACAGATCACTATAGCTAAGCCAAGTTGAAGAACGGAACTACTAATGCCTACAGCTTCCCGCCTCGTCGCCGCGTTGTGTCTGCTGGTCATTGCCTTCCTTGTTTCAAGTATGATCATCAACAATGGTGAAGAGGGCAAAAGCTATGGCTGGTTCACATATGTGAACATGTTGTTAGCGGTGGCCTGTGGTTGGGTTATCATGGGCAAGCGGGCAGGCCGGGGTTGGACGGCTGCAGTTAACAATGGTCTGACTGGTGTTGCCGCGCTGGTTTTCTGGGGATTGTTCGTTCAAGGCACCTACGAGATGTTCAGCCAGGCGATGCGCCATCGGTATGGCGGCCCATTTGAAGCCTTGCTGGAAATCTTCAAGATCGGAGTGGCCTATGGTGAACAACTGCTGCCCAGTGAAATTTTGATTACGCTTGGTATTGGTGCGGTGGTCAGTGGGATACTTACCGAAATCGCCTTTCGACGCTGGCGTTAAAACGGATCTGCCAAGTCAGGGCTCCTACTTTGTCTAACCTGTTTTTCTACGGCACTTTGCGCCATGCGCCTTTGCTGGAACTCGTGATGGGTCAATCTGCGGACGAATTGTCGGCGAAACCGGCAATCTTAGCTGATCACGCGGTGTATTCAGTAAAGGGCCAGCCTTTTCCCATGATCGTTGCTGAAAAAGGTGCAACGGCAGATGGCGTATTGGTGCAAGGATTGGGTAAGGACGAGCTTGCCCGATTGGCCTTTTATGAAGGCGGCTTCGAATATGATCTGCGCCAGCAAACGATCGAAACCAGCGAAGATGGGAATCATCAGGCATTGGTGTTCTTTCCCGAATCGGAGGCATGGAAGACCGACACTCTCTGGGATTTTGAGGCATGGAAAAATGATTGGAGCGCTTTGTCGATGCTGGCGGCGCAAGAGGTTATGGCCCAGTATAGGTGTGTTGACGCCTCGACGATTTCAAATAGTTTCCCTGCGATCCTCACACGGGCATGGGCCAGACTCGCAGCGCGTCAGCGAAGCACCGGAGATGCCCGGGACACCAAGAATGATGTCGTAATCCACCAACGCAACCACCCTTATGTCAACTATTTCGGTATCGATGAGATAGAGCTGCAGCACCGTCAGTATGATGGCAAGATGGGGCCTGTATTGCACCGCAGCGGCTTGATGCAAGGATCTGCAGTCATCGTCCTGCCTTACGACCCCAGGCGCGATACGGTTTTGCTGGTCGAGCAGTTTCGCGCACCTGTGTTCTTGATCGACGACCCCGAACCATGGATGTGGGAACCGGTCGCCGGTATGATTGACCCCGGCGAAACACCCGAGCAGGCAGCGTATCGTGAGACACAGGAAGAGGCGCATGTTTCTCTGTCTCGGCTGGAATATGCAGGTGGTGCCTATACATCCAGTGGATCGTCAACCGAATACGTCTACCTCTACGTCGGGCTGGGTGACCTGACGACGACTGTTGAAAGTGGTGGTCTTGCCACGGAAGGGGAAGATATTCGGAGTACAATTCTGCCGTTTGACGAATTCATGAACATGGTTGATTCACATGTTTTCAAGGATTTACCGCTTCTTTCTCTGGCACATTGGCTGGCACGAAATCGCGAACGTCTGCGCGCATAACTATCCCGGCTTGTGATCAAGTCAGGGCGACTGTAAATCTGCTGCAATACCATATGACAAGAGGACGCCATGCGCATTGCGAAAGACCTTGCCGACGCGGTCGGTAAAACACCCTTGATCCGGTTGCGTCGCGTCAGCGAAGAGACAGGATGTGAGATCCTCGGCAAAGCCGAGTTCATGAATCCGGGTCAATCCGTCAAAGACCGTGCGGCGTTGTTCATTATCCGCGATGCGATTGCGCGCGGAGACCTCAAGCCCGGTGGCACAATTGTCGAGGGTACGGCGGGTAATACTGGCATTGGTTTGGCATTGGTCGGGGCCTCAATGGGTTTCAAGACGGTGATCGTCATTCCCGAGACTCAATCGGAAGAGAAGAAGGACATGCTCCGACTTGCCGGAGCTCAGCTTGTGCAGGTACCTGCTGCGCCTTACCGCAATCCCAACAATTTTGTGCACTATTCCCGCCGCTTGGCTGAGGAACTTGCCCAGACCGAGCCCAATGGTGCCATCTGGGCGAACCAGTTCGACAATGTCGCTAACCGGCAGGCGCATGTGGAAACCACCGGCCCTGAAATCTGGGACCAAACCGGTGGCAAAGTTGATGGCTTCGTCAGTGCGGTCGGTTCGGGTGGGACCCTGGCGGGTGTCGCCGAGGTTTTGCAGCCCAAAGGCGTAAAAATCGGATTGGCTGATCCGATGGGGGCTGGCCTTTATTCTTATTACACTACAGGTGAGATCGCGATGGAGGGCGGCTCCATCGCCGAAGGCATCGGACAGGTTCGGATAACGAAGAACTTAGAGGGGTTCACCCCTGATCATACCTGGCAGATCACCGATAATGAGGCGTTGCCCTATATCTTTGATCTGCTTCGCGAAGAAGGTCTGGTGATGGGTGGATCAACCGCGATCAATATCGCGGGCGCTGTACGTCTCGCGAAAGAGATGGGGCCGGGGCACACCATCGTGACCGTATTGTGTGACTTTGGAACGCGCTACCAATCCAAATTGTTCAATCCTGACTTCCTGCGGGAAAAGGAACTGCCTGTTCCGGATTGGATGACCGAAGCACCGCGCAGCATTCCCGGCGTATTCGAGGACGTGTGATGCTGCGACAGGTCCGCCTGTTTCTGTTTCTAAGTTTATTCTGCCTGATCGGGCTGGGTGGGATCGCATCTGCCCAGCTCACTGACCGGCAGAGTGAATATTACCAGGGCTGGGTCAGCACGGCGGATCGGGCGGAATCTGTGATTCGCGCGAACCGGGCATCGAATGCCGCGTTAGAGAATTTGCGCTCAGAAATAAACGGTTACCGCGAAGACTTTAACATGGCGCGCGGCGCAAACACGGATCGTATTCAGACGCTTGAGGGCCAGCTTAAGGCGCTTGGCGCGAAGCCGGCAGATGGCGAGACCGAGCCTGAAGATATTGCAAAGCTACGCACACATCTTGAAGAGCAACTTAACAGTTTGCGGGTGCCGCGCATAATCTCGGAAGAGGCTTTCAGCCGGGCCAACGGATTAATCAGCGAAATCGACCGGATCATTCGTGACCGTCAGAAAAAAGAGATGCTGGAACGCGGGCCATCGCCTTTCAACCCCGTTTACTGGGGCCCAGCCTGGATCGACGTCAAGGAAGCGGCGCAGAGCCTGATCAATGAAACCGTCACGAATATGCGGTCTGACATCGTTCATGAGCGCATTCGTGAGCGTGGTCTCGGCATTTTCGTTCTGTTGGCCATATCTGCGGTATTGCTGCTATTTGGGCGCAAGTGGTCCGAAAAAGGGGGCGCTTTTCTGCGTTCTCTGGGGGGGCGCGGAAGTGGAGTCTGGACCTTCGTCGTCTCTCTGCTGCGCATACTGCTGCCTTGGTTGGGCGTTCTGGCATTGGTCACGGCGATCGTGCAGACTGGTGTTCTGGGCTTGCGCGGTACGTTGCTGATTCAGAATATTCCTTATTGGGCTGCCATCATCTTCTACTTTGACTGGATCGGTCGACAGGTCTACCTGATGGGGGCCTCTCAGAATTTCAAACGATTGTCGGCAGGCAGAATTCGAGAACTGCGGGTCTATATCGATCTACTGGCCGTCATGCTCATTTTGCATGATCTGGTTATGCTATTTGAGCAGATTGAAAATATTTCGGACGCAACACGAGCGGTTGTTGGATTCCCGATCGTATTGGTTACGGCGCTGCTGCTGCTACGTGTGCGTCAGGTCCGCCAATCAGAACCACAGGAAGAGCAAGCCGATTCAGAAACGTCTCGCAGAGCGGCTGGTTTTAGTCAGTTGATTGAATTGCTGCGGCGCGCTTTGTTCATACTTGGGATTGCAACACCGATACTGGCCGCGTTGGGGTATATCAATGCCGCCGAAGCAATCGTTTTCCCAGCCGTGAAAACACTGGTACTGATCGCGGCTCTTGTGATCATACGACTGTTTATCACCACGATTTACGGTTGGTTATCGGGGCAGGGGGAGGCCGCGCGCGATTCTCTGTTTTCGGTTCTTGTTGGGTTTGCGCTGGCGATATTGTCGCTGCCTATTCTGGCGCTGTATTGGGGTGCACGCGAGACAGACCTGCTTGAGGCCTGGTCACGATTGCTGCTGGGATTCGATATCGGCGGCGTCACGATTTCACCCAGTAATTTCCTCACCTTCGTTGCAGTTTTTGCCATCGGATACACATTGACCCGCCTTCTGCAAAGCGGGTTGCGCAATTCATTGCTGCCAAAAACCAGTATCGATCCCGGCGGGCAGAATGCCATCGTATCGGGAACCGGCTATGTCGGAATATTCCTGGCGGCGTTGGTCGCCATTGTTATTGCTGGATTTGATCTTTCCTCCTTGGCGATCGTGGCTGGTGCCTTGTCGGTTGGTATCGGTTTCGGTCTGCAAACCATCGTGTCGAACTTTGTTTCAGGGATCATCCTGCTGGTCGAACGCCCGATCTCAAAAGGCGACTGGATCGATGTCAACGGCATGATGGGATATGTTCGTGATATCTCGGTCAGGTCCACGCGGATCGAGACTTTTGATCGGACGGATGTGATCGTTCCCAACTCAGACCTGATCAGCGGAGTGGTCACCAACTATACCCGCGGCAACACCATTGGCCGGGTGATCGTTCCTGTCGGCGTGGCCTACGGTACTGACACCCGAAAAGTCGAAACCATTTTGGGTGAGATCGCCAATGGGCATCCGATGGTTCTGGCCAACCCAGCGCCAAGTGTAGTGTTTCAAGGATTTGGTGCGGATTCTTTGGATTTTGAAATCCGGGCAATACTGCGCGATGTGAACTGGGTGCTATCAGTCAAATCCGACATGAACCACGAGATTAACCGCAGATTTGTTAAAGAGGGTATCGAGATTCCGTTTGCTCAGCGCGATCTGTGGCTGCGAAATCCTGAGGTGCTGACGGGCCAATCAGAGGAGGCTAAGCCCGACGAAGACTTATCTCCTACTGCCCCTTCCGCAAAGCCTGCCGATTTGACAGCTGATGATCTGGACTCTGCCGGAGACGCAGATGCAGACGCGGATGGCGACGGTCGCTAAACGCCACGCATCAAGCATTTTTCCCAAGTGATTATCGGATTGGTACATTTTGATGTAGTCTGATTGCTATTTGAAGGAGGAATTTTGATGGTAACTTTCTCACACAGCCTAGTGCGTATTGCAGTTTGGAACCTTGCAGGTTTCAACCCGGTTAACACAAGTCTGGGCATACCCGCCAATAGTGAGCGGGTCATCCACCAGATTGAAGGCTTGGCCCTGCTTGATGCCGAGTTGATCACGCTGGTCGAGGTTAGCCCAATAGAACATATCAACCGGTTGGCAGCGGGTTTGGCGGACAAGGGCTTGGACTATCAGGTCAAGTTCCTGCAGCAACCCAACGGCAACATCCATATTGGATTTCTCCACAAACCAGGTGTTTCGGTGACGGAGCTAGAGTTGATTGACGGCTCGGAAGGTAATGATTCCGGCGGGCGTCAGGCCCTTATCGCCGATGTGCAGGTCGGCAAGTTCAAAGCCAAACTGATTGCGGTGCACCTGAAATCCGGCCGTGACCGGCCTGAACAACAGATACGTGATAGCCAATGTAAGATCATCGGTGCCAAGATCGCCGAAATCCGAGCGACACCGGGCCTGACTCAGCGCACGATCCTGCTGATGGGCGATTTCAACATGATCCCCGGTCAGGACGTCAGCAATTTCCACCATCTTGGTGGGGATGACATGATGGACTTTGTTTCGTGCTGGGATTTGCAAGACCGGTTCTCGCATATTCTGGAAAAGGGTCGCGCCAACCTGCTGGACGGGTTCGCTGTTTCGCGAACCTATTCCACCGACTATGTCCGCGGCAGCCTACGGTTATTTCCGATGCACTGGACGATGAATATGGGGCGTGAAGCCTTCAAGGACGAGGTTTCAGACCATCTGCCATTTGTCGCCAGCTTTCGTATATTTTGAGCCACCTGTTTTTACGAATGGGGCCTTGCGCTCGGTTCAGAAATTCGCATAAGTCACCTCTACCGGAGAGGTGGCCGAGTGGTCGAAGGCGCACGCCTGGAAAGTGTGTAGGCGGGAAACCGTCTCCAGGGTTCGAATCCCTGTCTCTCCGCCACTCATACCCGTCTCATTTCAGTTGTGTTTTCTGACCCGGAATTGTGCCGCAATTCCCGCGCGTTGGCGCATGCGCTTTCAATCAGAGACGGAGCAGACCGTACATTCAGAGCATAATTCGCCGCCGTGTTGCGCGTGCCGGATTATGACGCCGCCCTGGCCACGTCCAACGACTGCGAATTTGGATTGTCCGCAGGCATTGTCACGCAAGATACCGCCAAAATCGACCACTTCTCGCAGAATGCCGAAGCAGGCATGATACAAGTCAATCTCCCCACCGCCGGCATGGACTTTCACGCCCCATTTACGGGCCGAAAAGGATCATCCTATGGCGCGCCGGAAAAAGGCAGCTATTGCCGGGAGTTTTTCACCGCAGCCAAGGTTGTACACGCGGGGCGCGGATAATGTCGCAGACACCTTTGAAGGGCATTCGTGTTCTTGATCTGACCAATGTCCTTGCCGGTCCGTTCTGTTGTCATCATCTGGCGCATCTGGGCGCCGAGGTTATCAAGGTCGAAGCCGTCGGTCGGGGCGATCTCGCCCGCCAACTGGGGGCCGACCCAGAGCTGAACAAGGTCAACATGGGCGTGTCCTTTCTCGCCCAAAACGCGGGCAAGAAATCGGTCACGGTCAACCTCAAGAACCCACGGGGTCGAGAGCTTTTTCTGAGACTCGTCGAAACCGCAGATGTCGTGGTGGAAAACTTCCGACCCGGCGTCATGACGCGCCTTGGCGTGGGCTACGAGACCCTGAAAGAGACCAAGCCGACCCTCATCTATTGTGCCATCTCCGGCTTTGGCCATGAGGGTCCGTGGATTCACCGCCCGGCCTATGACCAGATCAATACAGGGCACCTCGGGTGTGATGTCGATCACCGGGGATAGCGAAAGCGCGCCGCTGCGCGTTGGATATCCGGTGGCGGACACTGTCGGCGGCATCACCGCGGCCTTTGCGATTTCATCTGCCTTAAACGCCAACCCGCGCGGCACCTTCATTGATGTGTCGATGCTGGAATCGGTGCTGGCGACAATGGGCTGGGTGGTGTCGAACTATCTGATCGCGGGCGTCAATCCGACCACCAATGGCAATGAAAACCCCACATCGGCGCCTTCTGGCGCGTTTGAGGCCAAGGGCGGATTGATCAACATCGCCGCAAACAAAGATCAGCAATGGGGGCTTCTGACGGACCACCTGGGATTGGCCGCGCTGCGCGAACGCCCTGAATATGCCACGCGTGAGGATCGCAAACGCAACAGGATGGCTCTGAAAATAGAGCTTGAGACCGTGTTGAAAACCCGATCGCCGCGCGACTGGGCCAAAGAACTCAATAGTATCGGCGTACCATCAGGAGCAGTTTTGACGATGCCGGAAGTCCTGGAAATGCCGCAGGTTGCAGACCGCGGTTTCCTCGACCAATTTGAAAACGTCCCCGGCGTCGGACGGGACATTCAGGTTGCCACGACCGGGATCAAACTGGACGGAAGCGCGCCTACAGTCGATGCACCACCGCCCACATTGGGGCAGCACAACTCTGAAATCTGGAGCGAGTTAGGGTTGTCACCGGAAGACATTGAAAAACTGGCAAAGGATGGCGCGATATGACGGACCCCGCAGGACGCAATGACGCCGATGCCATTTGCCACTGGTGGCGCACCGAAATTATCGACATGGCTCCGGGGCGGATCGCCTTTCGCGGCCACCCGATCCAGGACCTGATCGGAAACGTCAGCTTTGCTCAGATGACCTGGCTCATGGTGCGGGGCGATTTGCCCACGCCAGAACAGGCGGCGCTTTTTGAATGCGCGCTGGTGGCGGGCGTGGATCATGGTCCGCAGGCGCCATCGATAGCCGCAGCCCGTATGGCCGCGACCTGTGGGCTGGGGCTCAACAACGTCATGGCCACCGGGGTCAACATGTTGGGTGACGTGCATGGCGGCGCCGGTGAACAATGCGCCGAGCTTTATTTCGACGTCGCCAAACGGATGGATGACGGCGCTGAACAGGAAGTTGCCGTCCGCGACGGTATCGCCGCCTGGTGTGAGGAAAATGGCAAGATCGTCTCGGGTTTTGGCCACCGTTTCCACAAGCCCGTCGATCCCCGCGCACCGCGGTTGATGGCGTTGGTACGCGAGGCCGCGATGTCAGGCACTGTAGATGGGCGATTTGCCGATATCGGTGAAGCTATACAGACGGAAATCGGACGTAAGCGCGGTGCCGATATCGCGATGAATATCGATGGGGCCACGGCTGTTATCTTTTGCGAATTGGGGTTCCCGGCACCGCTTTCCCGGGGATTGTTCTGTCTTTCCCGCTCGGTTGGCATCTTGTCTCATGGCTGGGAACAGATTCAACAGGGCGGGCGGAACAAGGGGCCAATGCCGCCGCGTTATCTGCCGGAATATATTGGTGTCAAATCGGAGCGCTAACCCGATGACCATTGATGGTGCGAACGCCTAAATTCACACCGAACTTGGCATTGAAGCGCCACTGGCGTGTGGACTGTTTTGCCGGTCTCGATCATTGGGCATCCCCCCTAGAAGTAGACCCAACATGTTAGTCTGAACAAAGACTCACTTCTTTGGTGTTGTCTTTGAAGGTATTTCAATCCAAGCGAGAATCGATACATTTTCACGCTTGTTCTGACGTCAGCGAAGCGCACTGAGCTGCCATCGGGACAAGCGCGGCGAATTCACACTTGGTCCGCTCAGCGGTCATTTAGACGGAACGCAGCGAACGGCTGCTCTGAGCCCAAACCTCCCACATGCTGCACAGCGAACCAATGTCCGCTCTCTGAACTGGTGCGCTGGAAGCTGACTTCAATCAAGTGGTCAGAGTTTCCACTCGAACCCTAAAGCTTTTTCAGACTCCTCCCAAAGCCGTGTCATGACAGCTTTGTCATGGGCGTGAGCGTTCAGTGTGCCCTTGCCGACCGGGCCGACCGCTTCCATTCGGCCCGTCGGGCCGTAGAGCGCCCGTTGCTCGGTCAGGGCCTCTTCTGTCGCGCACATGACCTCTGGGTATGAGCCCTGTTCCGCGGTCTGTACCATCGGCGTCTTGGTCATCAGCCACCAGATGAACCGCATCGTGCGGCTGCCGCTGGTGGTTATCAGCGATGTGGCTGATGAGCCGGGATGACAGACGAAGACCTCGACTTCTCTGCGCCCTGCAGCGGCCAGCCGGTCCTGCAGCTCGTAAGCAAACATCATCTGCGCCAGCTTGCTCTGCGAATAGGCGGTGTTCGCTCCGTAGCCCTCATCCCAGTTCATGTCGTCGAACTTGATGGTCTTGAGACCCATGTTGTAGCCGAGGCTGGCGACGACCACGATCCGGCCTTTGCTTTCCGCGATGCGATCAAAGAGCAGACCATTGAGCAGAAAATGTCCGTAATGGTTGGTGCCAAGCTGGCTTTCGAACCCGTCGACGGTCAGCTTGCGCGTCGGCACCTGCGCGATGGCCGCGTTGTTGATAAGCGCGTCGATCCGAGGCACCGTCTTCAGAACCTCTTCGGCAGCCTCGCGCACGCTGTCCAAAACCGATAGGTCCGTGCGGACGAAGCTCACGTCGGCTTTCGCGTCGAATTCCTGTCTCAGGTCCGCGATTGCCGCCTCGGATTTCTCGGCCGAGCGGTTCAGCATCACCACCTTGGCGTTCTTCTTCAGAAGAATGCGCGCGGCTTGAAAGCCTGCGCCAGCGTTGGCGCCAGTGATGATGTAGGTCTTGCCTGACTGGTCGCCGAGGCGCTCGGGTGTCCAGCCTTTGGGTCCGAATGTCGTATCTGCCATTTTCTGTCTCCTGCCAGCCCAAGCTGGCGGTTTAAGGTGTTGTTGCTTGAATGCACAGATAGAACCTGACTGGGCACGGAAACAGGCGATATGCTCTCGATTACTTGCCCAATCGTCTCAGCCCCATTGCAAAGATGAAAGTCCTCTGCCAGCTAGAGTGCATGAACAAAGACCAGATCAAAGACCTTATCGAGCGACGTCTGCCAAAGGCAGGCCTCGTCGATACCGCGTTGAAAGGCGTCCAGCTTTTCCGGGTGACCGAGGCCATGCCCTGCGTGCCTGCTGTCTACGAGCCCACGGTGGTGGCTATTCTTAATGGCAGCAAGGAAGCTGTTCTGGAGGGTGAGCACCACGTCTATGGCAGCGACAAATACCTGCTGTGCCCCATGACTTTACCGGTGGAGGCGGGCACGCCATTGGCGTCCAAGGACGATCCTCTGCTCGGCGTGGTGATTACGCTGGAGCCTCGGATGATGCGCGAGCTCACCATGGAGATCGAGGCCGCCACTGGTGGCAACAAACAATTGCGGGATGGCGCGCCATCGGCTTTGGCATTGGCGTCCTGGGATAGTGGTTTCACGCAGGCACTGCTGCGGCTTCTCGATCTGCTCGACAATCCGGTTGATCTGGAGGTGCTCGGGCAGGGGCGAATGCGCGAGTTGTGTTATGCGGTGCTCATGGGCGAGGCCGGGGCCTCCGCAAGACGAGCCTTTGGCGTCGGCAACGAAATCGCGCGCACCATCGACTACGTCTCAAACCACTTGAATGAACAGGTCACCATCGACGATATGGCCGACCACGTCGGCATGAGCCGGGCGGTCTTCCATCGGCGTTTCAAAGAAGCCACGACAATGTCTCCAATACAGTTCGTGAAATCTATGCGGCTGAACAACGCCGCCATGAAGATTGCCGAAGGAAAGACCGTGTCGGAAGCGGCATGGGACGTAGGCTATCAAAGCTCGTCTCAGTTCAGCCGGGAGTTCAAACGGATGTACGGCCAGTCGCCCCGGCAATGGAGCCATGCGGCGCAGGGGCCCGAAGGAATGGCCTAGGGTGCAACAGTGAGCTTACGTTTGAGACGAATGTCCGGTTGAGGTGGTGCTACGGTCATCCGGTGCGTTGTAACGAATGACGGGTTTGTCCGCACAGCAGGCATTCATAAAATTTTGCCGAATGGCGGCATCGAGCCCATACCGGACGGACATCGTAAATCAAACTACTGTTGTGGCGAGTACCAAATCGGCGAAGTGTAGGCACGTTCCTGTGCTGTTAATTGGACACCATCCGGCATGTCTATTCCGAACTTCACTGCATCATACGCCGTCCAGCGAGGGGTCGGTATTTCTATTACCCGGGCATAATAAAATGCGCTTTCCGAGGGATCGAAATCCGGGTCTTCCCACACGGTTCCCAACTCAGAGGCTCCAATTGTGTTGGTCCACGAGGGGATAGAGAGGTCCACTGTGGTGCCTACTGACGGCAACTCACCAGCGGCATCTGGTTCGCGGGAACCAGACCATGCCACGTCGTAGACTTTTTCCCGTTGCTCTCCATCTGCATCTAACCAGCCCTTTATGATCTGGATTCGGTCCAGGTTTGCTCCCATCGGATCACGAAGCGCATATACCAGAAAGGAAGGTGCGCCTTCCCCTGGGCCAAGATCCCCACCCATCGGCACACCCTTGGTGTATCCCACAAGCGCCAAGTCCCGCCGCAACGCATCCTCTTCGGTAAATGAATATCCTCCGAACATACGGACGCGCATTCGAGGTCCTGTAGTTGCGTAGGTTTCACGCCGATGCATCGTATCCCAAATGGCTTCTCGGGAATTCTCCTGTGCCCACACAGCTGTCAAACCGCCAGTAATGTATTGCGATGAAAGCAGCGCAACAGTCCCGTCAGCATAGGTCTTACTGACATGTTGGCTGCGCTCTTCGCTGGGCTCGTAACCGGTGAACTTTCCGAAGAAATTGTCGTTATCTGGAGCCGTTAAACCTGTGTGTGTGTCACTGGCCCCACCCAGACCAATCTTGAACGGGTTTACTCCCAAAGCCTTTTCCAAAGATAAGCCTCGAAGTAACCCGGATCGAGCGTATTCACCGCGCAACATTGCTGGCTCTTTCGGAACCGAAGCATCCAGATTGCCGTAATCCCATGTTTCGAAGTCAGCAAATTCATCATCAGGTGATAGGAACGGGTGGGCCTCACCATCTCCCTTAATCTGCGTTGGTTCGTATAGTCTTTCCCATTTGTTTCGCGCTTCTGCGTATGCGGGATCTAACGGCACCCCATCTGCGAAGTCATCGACCAACGGGAACATCCAGCCGTTAGACAAGTTCCCATTATGTGGAATAGCAAGAACACGCCCGCCTGTCGTTTGCTCATAGATCTCCAACCATTTCCAAAGATCACGAGGGTTGGGTGAGCCCACAGGTGGTGTTGTTGTATAAGGCAGTATCTGTCTTGTGAGCTCCGGGCCGTCGCGAAAGATCACATTTCGGTGCAAGTTGTTCCCTGCAACGAGAGATGTCCATTCATAGGCGATAAAGGTGCTGAAAACGCCGGGGTCATTGTACTCCTCCGCGGCGTCGATAATTTCGTCCCAAACGCGGGCATACGCGGGATTGCCCGGTTGGTAATTCAGCGCGCGGGAAACCTGTCCTTGAGCAAACGCCGCTGTAAGCTCGAGCGCTGCCGCTAGAGCGGCTTCTCCACCCTTATTGAATTCTTCATGGAAATATCTGCCTTGCTCATCTGCCAAGATGTTGGGAGCACCTCCGATGATGTCGGTGATAGCACCCATCGCATCGGAATGATCTGTAATCATGAAGAAGTCGAGAGGCATCGACAGTTTTACAGGTTGCCCCGTGTTGGACACAACTTCTTCTCCACGCGCAAACCGATAGGCATCGCGTGGCATGAGGCGAGTGCCACCTCCACCGGCGTCACCGGACAGTCCAGTATGAACGTGGGTGTCACCAAAATAGACTTGCGTTGGATACGCACGTTCAGCGTAAGGTGAATAAGGTCGACCGGAAGGACCGGAAAGGCCTGTCGGATTTATTGCATCCTGAGCTAACACTGAGCTCCCCAGAATGAGAGCTGTCGGCAAAAAAAAGCGAAACAATTTTTCCTCCATAATTGAAGGCACCATAGCACAACTCTGCTCAGGAAGTTACTTCGACTGAGTTCGGAGGTTTGCTAAGTCCGCGTAGCAGACGTTGAATGAATTCTCCCGGACGTCTGCAGCGAGCCCAAAGCCGAAGTGCTTTTTCGCTCTTGCTCGCTCATGCAGCAATGCCAACGCCAAAGTTTTTTTCCACGCCGAAAATGCGAAAGAAGAAGTTCGTTCACGGTGGGCCGACAGAACTGCAGTTCGTCACGGTGCAAATACTTAAATCGTTGGTCGGCACGGCATCGAACCTTGGTTCTGTCTCATTCTTATGTGAACGGGCCACGCCTTCGCAGCCTTGCGCTAATACGCACCTTTGCCTCCAATGACAGCGTGAAATGTTAGAAAAAGAATCCGGACGTCCGTACCAAGGGAGCTTCGGCGAACGTAATCGAGATCAAGCGCAATCATTTCTTCGAAGCCAATGTCCGCTCGGCCAGATACCTGCCATAAGCCAGTAATGCCTGGCAGAACTTCATGCCTTCCGAGCGCATGGTTCGGGTAGGCGGCCACCTCGTCGACCAGTGCAGGGCGCGGTCCGACCAGTGACATATCTCCGCTTAAGACGTTGAACAGCTGTGGAAGCTCGTCCAAAGACCAGCGCCTTATAAAACGGCCGACAGGCGTGATGCGAGGATCGCATTTGACTTTGAGACAAATCCCGTCGCGGTCGCTCATGTCTTCAATATCTCCGCGGCGTTTCTCCGCATTCTGGTACATCGACCGAAACTTCAACATACGGAAAGTGCGACCGTCGCGACCCACCCGGGTTTGCACGAAGAACGCTGGCCCGGGCGAAGTGCTGGCCACGGCTAAGGAGATCACCAAAAGGACAGGCCAAATGGCGAGGAGACCAAATGCCGTCAATGAAACATCAAGAATGCGTTTCGCTCCGATTGAATGCATTTTTTTGCGTGGCATAGTCTGTTCGATGCTGATCATCGTCATTTTAAATCTCCGGTTCTCAAGAAATTCAGGTGCGGACTGCGACCCAGGGGTCTCCACGCAGCGCGTTTCGCATCACTGCCACGCTCCCATTGCGCGGCAGTTCATCCAGGCGATCTATTTGGGCGAACACATCCGCGCGCGTGTCCGAAGGTGCCATCGCAAGCACGCCGACATCCGAGTTTGACAGTATGAGTTGTGCAGAAAGACGGTCTTTCAGGCTCCCGGCAGAAACGATGACGACGTCAAAGGATTGTGAGGCTTGTTCTATCGCGGTCCTGACCATTCGCGCGGAAACCATTCGATCTTCGAGTGTCCCTGGCGTGCCTTCGGGCAGTTCCCATAGCCCATCAGTTTGGGCGTTGGCGCGCGGCTCAGATGCTTGCCCCAAAAGCACATCTTGCCAGCCGGTGGCGGATACCTCCTCATCGAGATTTCCTAGGTCAGCATCGACAAAGAGCGTTTTCATACGCGCTCGTGCAAAACTTTCGGCAAGCGATCGAGCAAGGTCTGTTGTTTCTCCGTTACACGCTCTTGTTACAGCGATTACCGGGGCTTTGCCGACGAGGCGTGGTTTGCGAAGGCTTTGCAACTGCAGTTCGTTGCGCAGCAGATCCGCAGCATGTGGGTCTGCTTCGTCGGCATCGGAAACCTGATGCACCGGGATACGATTTTCGAAGGGCGCTAATGCTTCTGCAAACCGCACTCTGCGTTCGAACAAGGCCAAAGCAAGTATGAGCGCTCCGGCAAAACCAAATCCCCCAACCATTCCTGCCGCCATGAACATTTTCTTGCTGTCTTCAGCTGGATCAACCGATTGTGACGGCGGTGACATGACAACCGTGTACCCGGGGAGGGCGCGACCGGATTCTAGTCTAATGACTTCAAGAGCATGCCGTGTTTCCTCCAGCAAACGCTCGGCCTCTTCTATTTCGTTCTCAATACCGTCAAGTTCAATCCGGCGGCGGTTCAGATCTCTTGCTTCCTGTCTCGCGGTTGCGAGTTGCGAGGATACTTTCTCAAATAGAGATCTGAGCTCGACGACAGTCGTTTGAGAGTCGGTTGCCGCGACATCCGTCAGTGCGCCGGTTTGCCCCAACACACGAATTTGTTCTCGACGATCGGCAGCGGCCTTTTCGATGACGGCTATCTGATCAAGCTTAGCTTGTTCTTGCTGTCTGAACTGTTTGTTGGTTGGGTGCAGGAAACCGGCACGCAATGCAGCCAACTCGCTCATAAGTTTGGCGCGCTCAAAACTGAGATCGGCCATCGCTCGATCAAGCAGTGTCGCGCGCATTATTTCCTGGTCTGAGGTGTCCGCAGAAGACGCACTGCTCTCAGCTTCCAGCGCCGCAATTGTAGCAGCAACCTCGGACTTTCGAGCGGTCAAGCCGTCGATCTTGGCGATTTTTTCGATGTGCGCTTTGGCAAGAGCATTCAGGCCGAACTCGCCACCGACTTCAAGCTGGTCTGTCCGAAGGGCAGAAAGCCTTTGTGAGATTTCTGCTTCTCTGTCGTGCAACTCCGAAAGTCTGACGGCCGATCGTTTTTCTTCGGCCTCTGATTTCAACGCGAGGTAGGAGGCTATTACTGCTTCCAACTTTTCTCTCGCAAAATCTTGATCTTTGCTCCGCGTTTTCAGAACGATCAGACTATCCGAACGTTTGATTTCGACAGATCCCGAGAGATCAGAGGCTTTGAGATCACTACCAAGGTCTGGCCGGGATAATGCCAAGGCCTCGACCGAGCGCGCCATCACCGGATCGGAGGCGACATAAGTTGTTTCGGCCTTCACGAAGCTGTCGAATGTTTTCAGGACCGAGTCATTGCCGGTCGCGTAGAGGATGTTGGACTCTTGCGGGTATACGCGAAGAATGGCTTGCGATTCATAGAGTTGCACACCCGCGAAGTACCCCGCCGCGGACATCGCCGGACCAAGCAGTGCCGCGCTGACAGCAACTGCCTTCCAACGCCCCCGCATGGCTCGGGCAAGTGCTGCAATTGGGTTGGGTTGAGGTATCTCAACGGCGGGCGGTAGGTGAACTTCCTGCCTCTCGTCGACAATGGGTGAAGCCGCGGTAACCATGGCGCTATCCTCTCATCCGCGTTGTCAAATCGCGTTCCCAATGGGTGTTTGCTTTAGGTGCCCGGCAAACCAGAGCCATCCGCACCCAGGCGTTGACTGCGACGTAGACAGAGACGGGAAACAATCTCCTTGGGTTACAGATTGAGCGCCACAGTACGGCGCCGATGCTCCCGCGCTCAGGGCTTGGAAGACCAAGTGTGGAGACTTCACGCGCACCGCGCAGACTGCGACGACGCACACGCGCCAGACTGCTGAGTGACTTCGGTGCGCGTGCAGTAAAGCGGCAACGTTGGACGTAGGCGATTTCGTGCGGAGCAAAGCTGCGCCGCACAAACTCATCGTCTGCTGTTATGTGAGGGAGTGGAAACACCCGCGCAGCGCCCTTCGGTGAAACCGCAAAGAGGCCCCCGAACTTTCCGCGGTCAAAGTATGGATTGTTCTTCCAACCCTTGTAGTAGGCGCGCACCAAAGGATGCGCGTCGCATGTATGCACGTCCATTCGCCCGCATGCGGCAAGGGCAGCGCTTTGTTCTAATGGTTCGATAAGGGCAAGCAGTGTTTCCAATGTCACGTCTATATCTGCATCGAGGCAGACAATCGGCCGGTCTTTTTCTGCTTCGTTGAGACCAAGGTTGAGCGCGTTGCATTTGCCTGGAGTTGCTGTCTCAATAACGATCCCATGCGGCAGAACCGAGCGTGCTTTCATGGTCGTCGCGTCGGAGCAGCCGTTTGCAATCACGACGATTTTGAACTCGTCAAGCAGCAAGCCACTGGAAAGGTGCAGCAAAGTTCTGCCAATCACCGTGGCTTCATTATGCGCCGGGATAAGGATCGTCGCCCGGGTCATGCCGCTTTTTCCCTGAAATCGCCGAGTGGCTTTGCTGCCGCGTCAAACTCCGACCAGACAAAGTCACGTACGGCTTCGATCAACGGATCGAATTCGTTGGCCTCAGAAATGGTGGGCTCAGGCGTATTCTCGAACCCTCTGGAAACAGCGTAATCGAGCGCCTCGTGCAGGGCCTCACCATCCTGTACGACCGTAACGTTCGACAGACGCGCCATCTTGTTGGCTGTGTCCTGTTGATGGTCGTTTCTGTGTTCCCGAAACTTTGCGCGTCGTGGCATCAGAATGATTGGCTTGCCCAATTCAGCCGCTGACAGAATGGATCCCATGCCCGCGTGCGCCACGACCAGACGAGCGGCTTCAAAGTGAGCCTGAAATTCCGACTGACTAAGGTGAGAAACCGTTTTGATGTGAGAAAAATCACGCGTACTTGAACCCGCCTGTGCAAAAACGGGTACATCAGGGTTCCGCATGGCCCAGCTGTTGAGCCCAAGCAGCAAGCGATCGAAAGGCAGCTGTGTGCCCACAGTAGTAAAAATCATGACTGGATCCTCGGAATAGTTGGGTTGTCAGATGACTGCGCCGCGATACTCGGCGTTGGTCAGAGCGGCGACATCTGGCCATTGAGAAAGCACACGGTCAGCAACGCCCAGGGACAGACGGGCGGAGACTGAGAGTTCCCGGGCATTGGCAATTGAGTCGATGAACATCGTGCGGGCGCCAATCAGGCGTGCCAGCTTGATGGCCAGAAAGCCTCCTGCCGCGCCTGTAGACACAACAACCTGTGGACGTAGTCGGAGCACAATCCACGCCATCTGCATAACGCACAGGAAGAGACGGAACGGTGTGTCTTTGTTCGCGTCCGGATACACGTGCAACTGCGACTTGCCGATCTGCTCTGCAGCAGATGCGTCGGTTGTCGCGTAGTGCACCTCTGCTCCGGAGAACGCTGGCGCCAAACGCCGCATCTGGACCCAGTGACCACCACCGGAAGAAACCGCGAGTACAACGGGCCGTCTGTTATCTGATCCAAGCATTTTTTGATCTCCATCTGCTTCGTTTGACTTCCTGCAGATGGATAGCTTGAATTAAGTCACTGATGTTAATACGTAAAAGTCGTGTCGGCGCGCAACTTGGTAGTAGTCACACTATCCTTTGGTAGCGTTGGCGCAGACCTTTGGTCAGGACGATATCCTCGTAGAGAGACACCAGATGTGCCGCCTTGACGGGCCACAGTCCTTCTCGTTCGACTTTTGCCCTCGCGCCCTCGCCAAGGCGAAGCCGCAGTACCGGATCGTTGGCAAATTTTCTGAGCGTCACCGCGATTTGATCGGCAAAATCCGCAGGTTCAGCAACCGGTACTTTGACCCCGGATGCTTCGTCGATAATCCATGCAGGGCCACCGCGATCTGCCGTGATAATCGGAAGGCCATGGCGCATTGCTTCATAAAGCACGCCACCTGCAGGTTCCCGAAACGACGGGAAACAAAAGGTGTCATGAGACGCGTAGAGCCCCTCGACGTGCTCGCGCGGGATTCTGCCGAGGAAGGTAACGCGGTTACCGACACCCAGCCGCTCAGCCTCCATGCGGCACGTTTCAATTTCTTCTCCGGTACCGGCGCTGGTCAGTGTTACACCCGGCAGATCACGCAGCTGTGCCATCGCGCGCACCGTGTCCCTGAGGCCCTTGGTGCGCACACCGCGCCCGACGTGCAGCACCTTTAGCTGGCCGACGTCAGTCGCACGTCCCCGCCGAGGTTCCACCTCGTCGATCCCCAATTCAAGGACCGGCTCAAACCTGCGCAACTGCACATCATCCAGTATGTCGCGCACATAAGGGGCGACCCCGAGAACACATGCAGCTTCAGAATAGGAATTGCGCAGCCATGGGTCGTTCCGGAAACGATACTGGTCCAAAGCGCGCAGGCGCGTAAACAGCGGTGCATTGCCTGCCTCTTCACGAAATTCATCAGGCGTATCCAGTGCTCCGCCCAGTGGTCCGATGATATAGGGCGTATCGAAATGGCGAAGTGGCGATGCGTAGCGCGCCGCCTGTGGCATCAGCTGGTGCGCAATATCGAAGATTTCGCCGCGTTTGTCTGCGGCTTTGACCCACCGCCGAACATGACCTGCAAAGACCGGCCATGCTGGCTTTAGCATAGCATTCAGGCGTTCGTTTCTTCGTGCCCACGCCGGCTCGAGCCACGTCACAACGCGGGCACTGGGCAATTGTTTCGACAAGCAACCGCGGCCGGGCCGCTGGAAGGACAGAACGGTCAGATCCACCAGGTCAGCCAACGCGTTCGCCCATTTGAATGCCACATAGGCTTCGCCCACATCCGTTGCGTCAATGTTGGGTGCGATCAACAGAGCCTTCATGCTTTCGCCGCCCTGTGTTTCGACGGCCATGCCTTTGGCATGTCCAGGGTCACTTTACCAAAATGTTGCGCTCGCGCCTTTGCTCCGGGACGGTGCAACAAACCGAGTACTGACCAAAAAATGGCTCGGGATGTGTTGTGAGCGGCAAGGATGGCAAAACAGCTGAGCGCGGCGAGCAGCCCGCCGTGTTTCAGATGTAGTCTCGTCGTACCCTCTGTCATCAGTACATCGCGCCGATGATTCAACTTGCCTGCTGAGCCGTTTCCGAAGTGCGTGACCTCCGGGATCGGCGCAAAAACCAATTCCCACTCCGCTTGTGCGAAACGCCGGCACCAGTCGGTCTCCTCCCCATAAAAGAAAAACGCTTCATCCAACAATCCGACTTGTCGCATCGCCGCAGTTCGGACGAACATCGCAGCCCCCGAGATCACGTCGACATTACGTTCGGTCGTTCTGTCCCATCCGATCATGCGATATGCGTCCCACTTCGAAAAGCGCGTGAGGCCCATGGTTTGCATTGCTAGATGACCTAGGCTTGGAAAGGCACTGCAAGAGTGCTGAACGGATCCGTCGGTGTTCAACAGACGAGGTCCCATGACGCCGACTTTGGGATGGGCGTCAAGCCAGGTGACTGCGTCCCGCAGCACCGTCCCATGAACAATCGTATCGGTGTTCAAAAGCATGATGTAGCGCCCTAAAGCCTGCTTGAGCGCCACGTTGTTCCCGCCTGCAAAGCCCAGATTTTCGCCGCTTTCGAATAACCGGACCGCCGGGAACTCAGCCCGAACCATGTTGCAAGACCCATCCGAAGAAGCATTGTCGACGACCAACACTTCTGTGTTTAAAGAGCTGAGACCTGAATACACCGACTGCAGGCAATCGCGGAGCAGGTTTTCGGTGTTCCAATTCACAATTACGATCGAAAGATCCATGGCGTTTGTCCTGTCAAATGAGTGTCAAAATAGCCTTGCCGGGTGCAAATTGGCTTGAGGCTTTAGTGGGACGTGGAAACTGCGTTTTCGTTCAGGCGCTGCGTCAAGCAGCCAGGCTCCGGCACCGAGCAGAAAGAAAAAGAGTACGAATAGAGCATTCCAGAGGTGAACCGTAGCCGCTGCGACGGTGATACCGAAAAGTGTAAAGGCCCAGGCGTGACGCGCGCGTCTCCAGTCGGGGGGGAGGTTTTTCCTCTGACCAACAGTCCAGACAAGC
The DNA here is from genome assembly GCF_056539905.1 of Ruegeria sp. AP7. NCBI lineage: Bacteria > Pseudomonadati > Pseudomonadota > Alphaproteobacteria > Rhodobacterales > Roseobacteraceae > Ruegeria > Ruegeria sp. AP7. The sequence continues at coordinate 406,559 of NZ_JBQFVT010000001.1, forward strand.
CCGAGAAGGAGAGCGAGCAAGAGCAACAACGCCGGCAATCCATAACGCACCGCGGTGGCCAGCCAGAAATTATCCATACTGTCCGACATCCAGAGCGGTCTTTCCCATTCCCCCAGTCCGATCCCGAAGATCGGGTGTCGAGCGACTTCTGCCGAGCCAAACTCGAAAATCAAAATCCGGTTGTAGGCGGACTGCTTTGAAAACGTGAAGTAATTTACGAAGACATGGAAAGGTGTTTTCGTTGAGAAGAGATCGATGGCTACGTAAGCCATCGCAAGCAGTGAAAAAAGCGCCGCCCAACGGCCCTGCACGGTGCCCAGGACGCGCTCCCACCCGGCCACAAAACCTTGCATCATCAATACAACGTAAGGCCCCCCCGAAGCCGACATGAAAGTAGCCAGCACCACACCAGCGACCTTCGCCATGCCGCCAAAGTTCATAAGTTTTCTTTTTGCGAGAACAAAATACGCAAGCGAGAAGGATGAGGCGCAGAATACACCGTAAAGGATCGGGTGATCGAAGGGACCAAAAGTGCGTTCGAGCCCCATGCGCGGTTCGATAAAGGGTGCTTTGGGTCCCCCAACGGCGCCGGAAATACCGTCGTGCAGAATGTGAACGCCGGTCAGTGCTTCTGGAACTGTGAAAATCAATGTAGCGAGCACCATGCCCACGTAAGCATGCGCCATTGCTGTAAAGTCATCGCAAGATCTGATGTAGAGACGACCGAGCAGGTATGCGCCGGCACATTCAACGATGTATATGCCACCGGATTCAATGCCCTGATCGACACCGCCCCACTTGATGAGTGCCAGCAACGCCCATCCGCAATGGGCAAAGAGAAGCACATCAAAGATGTGTACGCGGCCCTTCTGACCAGACAGCAATTGGACCAGCATTGGGACAATCATGACGATCAATACGACTCGATACGCGGAGAACCTTAATCCACCAAGGTTCAACGACACGGCTGTTGGCAACATCATCGCGAGAAAGAATATAGCAACCGCTGCGGGGACGCCAAAAATGGCGTAGGAGTGCGCGCGCGTCGTCGCCATTGCTCAAGCCACCGCCCGACGATTGGCGAGTCCGGGCCGTTCTACGAACTGCCAGCTCATCAGCGCGACAGGATACGTTGCTAAAAGGCTCAGAACGGCCAGAGGCACCGGTGCTATCCCCGGCAGAATGGCGACGAGTGTCTGCGCAATTGGCCACCCATAGATGTACATGCCATAGGATACATCGTTTCTGAGCATCACAACTGGCCCACGCATAGCAAACATTACGAGTGCAAAGCCAACCAAGCTAAGACCTAGTGCTCCGGGCACAATCGACGCCAACGCGAGGAGAAAAACGATCGTCAGCAGACGCAAACCGATCCGGTTGCGCCATACATAAACCGCCATACCCAGAGCAAAGGATGCGAAGAGCGGTGCAAATGTTGCCGCGCGTCCAGGCAAATCTTCTTTCACAAAGCAGATCGCGACAGCCAGCGTCAGTAATGCCCAAACAGTTTTCGCATTTCGAGCACCGCCCACCCAGACGAAAGCCGCGCAGATGCCATAGGCGAGTACTTCATAGAAAAGGCTCCACAGCGGTCCGTTGACGACTTCGGGGTATGGATTTGTCGCGAACGCTTCGGTCAAACGATGTTCTATGGAGACGAGTGTCAGCGCGCGGAAAAACCACAATGCCGACTCTTGAACCCCGGCAGTGGAACCACTGGCGAAAGCGAGAGCGAGCGTGACAAAAAGTGCGGCACCCAGGCCGGGCACGATGCGTCGCGCGCGTGCGGTCCAAAAGTGGGTAGGCGTTTTTCGTTGAGCACTGGCCGTTATCAGTAGCCCAGAAATGAAGAAGAAAACGCCAATGGCCCAACCTCCAAGCGACTGTCCCGTGAGATGTTCCAGCGGTTCAACTGTGCCAGGTCCGAGCGAAAGTGGCCAAGCATGGCTGACTATTACCCCTGACGCCAACACTAACCGCAGGAGGTCAAGGTTCCGGCTGCGATCCGAGGTTAACGCGTCTTCGAGTGTCATTGCACCAGCTCCGTAATGGCTACATCGCGCCACAGTCTGTCGCGCAGGACCCTTTTCCACGTCCCAAATACCGATTGCATTTTTTGTTTATTCGGCAAGCCCAGCCAGAGGCGGAACAGTCTCTGGCCCCGATCCTCTGGAGGGGACAGGCCAAGGACGCGCATGGCGATGCGACGCCCCCAGACCGCGCCATTTGTGGCGCTGAGGTTCGGTTGGGCTTGCGCGATCACATCACGTGACCGCGTTTCAACGACGAGAAAGCCGGCTTCCATAGCCGCTTCGATGAAAGCGCGACCGCGCGCGGTGCGCGCGACAATGAGTGACCGCCCTGCGTCACAGTCTCCTTCGGGCGGGGCGTGCCACGGGTCGCCCACTGAAATGTCTGCAAAAGCGCCCGTGTGATCGGCGCATACGCGGCAGCGCCACCGACGGCTCGATTGCAGGATGTTTCCCCAGCCTTCGGCATAAGAGATGCCTTCGCTGGTCTGTTCCTTACCGGAATTGTCTTGCCAGACCGCTTGCATCAGACCTGGCCAACCTTTTCCGCGGTACCTGAGTTCCGTCAGACGTGCTTCTTTCGGAACGCCTAGGCGATCGAGCAAGGCGTTGGTTGCGGCGAGAGTAGGAGCACCTGCACAAAAAATCGCAATGGTCAGGGGTATGCGTGCGGCAAGCGACGCATCCGCGGCAGCGGTTTTGTGAATGGATGCCACATCACAAGGCTTGCCGACGAACACCACAGGCTCAGTGCCCGCAGATATCTCGTTGATTGCCTCGGCAGGACTTGCCTGAGCATAGCGCGAACCCGGTGCGCGACGTAGCCCTTCCGCGTCCCTACTGATCACAGTTTCATTCAGGCGCGGGTCGCCGCGACGTGCGGCCACATGCGCAACTCCGGAAGCAAACCCGTTTGACAGAGCAAATTCGGATAGCGCTGTCACTGCACCGCCGGATGACCCGCGATATCGCGTTTCCGGGTCACTCGCCCATCCTTCCCATGCGCTTAGAACCGGACCCCACGCGGTGTCAATTCCGTCGCGAATTGGAAGTTCTGTCCAGTCCGTAGAGGCTCCGGCGCAGGTTGCCACTGCTGCTCTGGAAGCCTCGTGGCCCGCTCGGGTTTGCTTAACAACGGGGCGGCGACCGTTCTCGGGATCGTCCACCATCTTTATAAAGTCGGGAAAGCTGCCAGCACAGGCGCCACACCCGGTGCAAAGGTTGCAAGCAACGATCGAGGTAATAGGGTCTTTGGTCATGCGAAAGCGCCTTTCTTATCGTTACAAACGAAAACTGTCGATGAAAGTTGAAACGCGCGGAAAGTAGCGCCGGCTTCCCCTATGGCTGCTGCGGCCGCTATGGCGGCTAAAGGCAGCCCTGCCACAGCAAAGGCTGCTGCGGGCATCAGGGCGAGCGCGCGAATGAGATTTGCACGCGCTGGGTCGCCTGTGCGCCCAGTTGCGACTGCAAACTGCGAAAAAGGTGTTCTTAGGATTCTGAAACCTGCGGCAATGGCGAGAGCTGTGGCCAATGCAGCTTCAGGCTGAAACGCGTCTCCGTAGACGAGTGAAATCACGGTGGGAGCGAGCGTGGCAAAACCAACCACCATCACGCTGGCCAAAACAACGTGAGTGTTGAGACAACGTGACCAGACCTTCTCGAGGTCATTGTTGGCAAGAGCCAAACGCAACTCAGGCAAAACGAGAGACGCCGCCGCCCGGCCAACGATCTGAGCAGGAAGCAATGCCAGTTGCAAAGCCACGCCGTAAAGCGCCAGTGAGGACCACCCATATGCCTGAGCGACGACAAACCGGTCGGCGTAAAACGTCAGAAACAAAAGGCCGGCATTCAGCAGTAATGGCGCTCCGAACGTCCAGCTGCGCCGCAACGTTGCCAGCGAAAGTGCTGTTTTGTATTTTCGATCTGCAACCAGATGCGATAAGGTTGTGTAGGAGACTGCGTGCGCTACAAGAATGACACCCATCGCGCGGTGATCGGTAAAAAGCCAAGCGAACGGCACCACGCATATGGCCATCGTAATCGTTGCACCGCCCTCTACGATGCTCATTTTCATGTAGCGAAATTGTCTTTCCAACCGGCGATAATCGAGATGCCCGAAACCGCGGATCAAAGGTATGATCGCCAAAAACCCGTAGGTCGCCGCGCTCGGGCCATCTGAGAACACCGCTGCCAGCAAAGGCGCAAATCCCAGTAGGATTGTCGCACAAATCACGCCTCGCAGGATCGCAGCTCCCTGAAGTTCTGACTGAAATCGCGCTGCATTGCCGTCGGGCGCCTGAACCATCAGACGTTCGATACCCAAATCGGTTGCCATTTCGACAAGCCGAACAGTCAAGGCCAGTATCATAGCGCGCCCCAGCTCGTCGGGTCCAATCACCCATGCAATAGCAATAGAACGGCCCAACGCAGCCGCTTCCGCCAGCACAGGAACGGCCCACGCAAGAGAGCGGCCAGATATCGCAATCAAGCGCACGAGCTCAGGCCTCGACCTGCCGCGCTATCATGTCCATTTCGCGATTGGCGCGGGCGCGAATGCCATCGAGGCGTGATCTCAGGTAAGATTTTCTGCGCTTTGACGACAAGTACGAAGCGGCTGCCCGCGCGCCCAACGCGCGTGCATCTAAGCGGCGCAGGTCTGCCACGTCTTCGCCAATGCCGCATTCGTCGAATACGCCCTGAGCTTTGTCCGTGTACCCCAGGCCCAGAGTCGGCACGCCAGACGAGAAGGCCCCGATGGTCGCATGCATCCGCGCGCCTGCGAACCAATCCAGCTTGGCTAGGACCCACTTGAGTTCCATTGCGTCCAAATGCTGCTCAAGAATGTACACGCGCTTGTGTGCGACCGGTCCCAATCGCCTTAGCAAACGGCGGCATGCTGCCAGATCGCTTTCAGTTTCGGTCTCCGGCTTATGCACATGCGGTATCAAGAGAAGCCGCAAATTCGGATCGCCCTTCAAGAGCGACCGTGCCAATGCTTCAATCTGTTTTTCGTGCGATTCTGCGAGATCAAAAGTCAAGCGCGCTTCAGGTGCATCGTTGCAAAGCAACCCTGATACATTAAGCCCTGCGAGAGGAAAATCCGATTTCAGCGTCGGCGCAAGCAGGCTTTGAACTTCATCGGACAACATCTGCGGCTTCTTCTGCGGAAGTGTAACAGCAACATCAACGGCAAGACGGTGGCGTTTGGGGTTAAAATCGGACCCGAGATGCTCTTGAAGGAATTCGAAGCTTTGCGCATCTCTCACCCAAACGGCTGCAGCGCCGCGCAGAATGCTTACAGCTTCCGCAGCTAGCTCTGGGTTGCGGAACGGCCCGAGTTTTTGCGGCAACAGGATAAGCGGCACACCAGCGTTTAGCGCCATTTGTTTGGTCAAAGCCATCGCCTGGAACCGCTTAAGTCCGTAAATGTCAGTGAAGCTGTCTCCGCCCGAAATGTCGAGCACGGCATGCGACCGCGCGATCGAGCGCGCCGGAGCACTGATCATACCGCCAAAGCGCGTCATGGCATGCGCTGTGCGCAGGTTATCACCCCGCCAGAACCGCCTGTTGTGCGTCAGACCTACAAGATTGACAGCGGTGTAGCCCCAGTCCGCACGACGTAAACCGCGCCCATGATCCGCAACGGTAATCTCTTTCACTCCGCGGCTTGATAATCCGGCAACTACGGAGTGGCATAATGCACTAACACCCTGGTTCCCGGTGTCTGGTGCAGCGTTCAAAAGCGTAATCATGTCATTCCTCATTCAACTGAGGACGTGATACGCGGGCTTTACCTTCTTGTCCGCTGCGCATCGGGCTGAGACGAACTCCAGTTGGACAGGTGCACCTATTCGATCGGATAGATCAGCGGCTGCCACAAAAAAACCGGCGGGAATTTCACCGGTTTGCTTCTGTGTGCGGTTCTCTCGGTTATAAGAGGTTGCGATCTCTAGCGATCATTGCAGCATGAGTTCTGTTTCGGGCCCCAAGTTTGCGGCACAGCGTTTTGGCGTGCAACTTCACTGTGGCTTCGTGAATATTGAAATCCCGAGCTATTTCCTTGTTCGCTTGGCCGCGACAAATGCCCTGAAGCACGTCGAGCTCTCGTTTTGAGAGCAAGTCTGATGTCTGTTCTTCCCGTTTCTGCATCAGATTGAATGGGGCGTAAATCTCACCGGCCGCCATGAAACGCGCAGCGCTGATCATTGATTTTGACCCGAGCGTTTTAGGTACAAAACCTGCGGCGCCTTCGGATATTGCTTCCTCGGCGAGGGCGCGCGTGGTTGTCCCGGACAGCAGAGCGACGGGCCGTTCATCACTGATCGAAATCATCTTTCGCAAGCCGTCGAGGCCGTTCATGCCCGGCATATTGTAGTCAAGTAGTACAAGATCGAACGGACCTTTTTGCTTCACTTCATTGATTGCCTCAGGAAGAGAACCGGTCACAACAACGTCGGCTTCACCTTCATTGACGAGAAATGCCGCGATCGCTTCGCGCACAAGGTCGTGGTCATCGGCCAAAAGTATTTTCATATCTCGCCTTCCTGAGTTTGAGATCCGCGCATCTGCATGACGGCGCCGCTCTCTTCAATGGCGTGCACTACAGCAAATCAATTTAATAAGCTTGCACGGGATAACATCTCCACGGATTACTACTCAACACCCATCGGCATGGACAAATTGGAGCATCGGCAGCACCGACATATCCGAAAGTATATAAACCAATGCGTATGGGCAGATGACGAAAATAGTTTTTCGTGCCAGAAACTCCCGCACTCTCGGCGGAGATATCAAATGTCAGGAATTACGAAGAGCATCAGAAATGCGGTCTTTGGATTGCTTTTTTGTCTGGTAAGTCTGAATGCAACAGAAGCGGGAGCCCTTGAACCGGCAAAGAGCGATGTTGTCCTTACCGTCAGCGGTGCAATTTCAAATACCAACGCAGGCGAAACCGCAGAGTTTGATAGGGCAATGCTCGAGGCCATTGGCACAGTTACGTTTGAAACAGAAACCATGTGGACAGAAGGAGTTCAAACCTTCACCGGTGTCGAACTTTCGGATCTTTTGTCTGTACTGGGGGTGAATGGCTCGCAATTCAGAGCATCAGCTGTTAATGACTATGCGGTGGATATTCCAACAGAGGATGCGGTAGAAGGCGGACCCATTGTGGCATTCCTTCGGAATGGTGAATTGATGACTTTGCGAGACAAAGGTCCTTTGTGGATCGTGTACCCTTATGACAGCTCGCCAAAGTATCGGACCGAAGTGATTTTTTCCCGCAGCATCTGGCAACTGGATCGCATTGAGGTACTGCCCTGAGCGAACAATCAAAAAAGTTGCGAGTCGCAATAACGCGTATAATTCGCGAAGGTGGCCTGCGGGTCGCGTTTGCGACCGCAGGTTTGTTGTTTTTCTTTGGGTTGATTGTAGTGCTCGTTCAGCTGAACCGGGACGTTTATGGGCAGATTGATGCGTTGGCTTCAGCGAATTCAGACAGCACACAGTGGACGCTCGCGCAGTCTGACGTTGAGTTGCTGACTCTAATGACGGCACTCGCCGACGCCGCCGCCGACCCGGACGCTTCTTTATCGGCAGTACGTACCCGCTTCGACATATTTTACAGCCGAACACGCATGCTTTCGGCCAGTCAATCTTTGCAATCTGTGCGTGAAAGCGCGGAGGTCATGGATGCACTGGCAAGGCTCAATTCCTATCTCGATGAAACTGCGCCGCTCATTGATGGCGACGATTCCTCACTTCGTCGCACACTGCCCGAACTTCAAAGGCGAACGGCCGATATTCGCAATGACATACGCGAAATCAACCTGACCGGAGTCAGTGTATTGTCTCGGGAGGCGGATTCACAGCGTACCAGTATTGCCAACACTCTGAGCCGGGTGTCGCTGCTCACTTTCGTTCTCTTTGCGATACTTGCGGTTACGGCCATTCTGCTCATGTTGTTTTTTCACCGCGCGCAGCTACGCGCTGCGGAACAGAGCCAGATCCGATCGCGCCTGGGGGCTATGGTTTCATCTTCTCTCGACGCTGTAGTTGCCATGAATACCGCTGGGCTTGTGATCGATTTCAACGGTGCTGCCGAAGAGATCTTTGGATATGCCCGCGAAGAGGCGTTGGGACAAAAAATGGAGGACCTGATTGTTCCGGATCATCTCAAAGAAGCTCACGAGGCGGGTATGGAGCGTTATCGGAATACCCGCGAGAAACACGTCATTGGAAAGGGTCGCGTTCAGCTCGAAGCGAGGAGGAAAAACGGAGAAGTGTTCCCAGTGGAACTGTCCATCGAAACGGCTGATTCCGACGACGGCGAGATATTCGTGTCTTTCCTGCGCGACATATCCAAAAGCGTAGCAGCCGAGAAGGAGCTCATAGAAGCGCGGGACAACGCTGTTGCTGGTGAAAAGGCAAAAGCCGATCTGATCGCTGTCATGAGCCACGAGATGCGCACTCCTTTGAACGGTATGCTCGGCACGCTTGAGCTTCTGAAGCCGGAAGAACAAAAACCCAGGAACCGCGAGTATCTCGACATTATTCGTGCGTCGGGAAAGCTTCTCTTACATCACGTCGACAATGTGCTCGAAATTTCTCGCGCCGAGGCGGGAAAAATCGAGATTGAACAGACTGTGTTTTCGGTACCTGCTCTGGTGCGGGAGCTCGTGGAAAGTCAACGCGGCGTCGCCGAGCATCGTGGCAATACCCTCTCGAAGATGGTCGAAATGCAGGGTGAAGATTATGCTGTGGGCGATCCGACACGCATTCGGCAAATCCTGCTCAACCTGATCGGTAACGCGGTCAAATTCACTCGTAACGGCTCTATTGCAGCGGAAGCAAAACGCCTAAATGAAGGCGAACGCGTTGAGTTCCGCGTCACGGACACGGGTATTGGGATCCCGGCTGACGCGCGAGAGTGGATCTTCGAAGACTTTGTCACTCTCGACCCGTCGTTTTCCAGAGCGGTTGGTGGAACGGGCCTTGGCCTTGCCATCGTCAGACGGTTGGTTCTGGCGATGGATGGTGAGATTGGACTGGAAAGTACAAGCGGATACGGAAGCAGTTTCTGGGTTCGTCTGCCTTTGCCTAAAGCAGCTGGACATACCTCTGCGGATCTAGACTCGGGTAGCGAGAAAACGCGAAGGATCTCAGACGTCCGCTCGCCGCCCATGAAAATTCTGGTTGTCGAGGACAACCGGATCAACCGGGTCGTGGTGCACGACTTACTCGTGCAAGACGGGCATTCCGTAGACGAAGCGTTCGATGGTCAACAAGGGGTGAAATTCGCGAAAAGCAACTCTTATGACCTCGTCTTCATGGACATTTCAATGCCCGTGATGGATGGGATCGAAGCAACCCGGGAAATTCGGGCAAACGAAACTGCGGGCATGCATTTGCCAATCGTAGCTTTGACGGCAAATGCGGTTCCGTCAGAAAAGGACCGTTTTCTAGCAGCAGGCCTTGATGACATATTGGTCAAACCAATAACACAGCGGCGTTTGCGCGAGATGCTGGCCCGGTATTCCAAAACAGGTGAGCCCATCGAGTATCAGTCAGAAAACGATGATGGTTCCACTTTTGACGCCATGGTTAACCACGACCATCTGCGAGATTTTTCTGAGGCATTGGGCGCGGAAAAGGCCAACAACCTCATCGGGAGCTTCTTGCAAGAGGCAGACGAGACGATTTCCGGTATCCGCGCGCGCCTCGAAGCCGGCGAGAGGTCGGACAGCCTGAGAGAGACTGTTCATCACACTGCGGGTTCAGCAGCGCTATTGGGGGCGGAAGTGCTGCGCGCCATGCTCGCGGAAATCGAAAATGACCTGGCCGAAGGCGTAGAATGTGATCCGTGCAATGCTGACGATTTGAAGGACATATGGTCGAAGACTGCTCCGGAGCTGCGCTTGCACTTAAGAAACGCATAAGCAGTTAAAATAAGCAGTTAAAAAAGCGGCCGGACAGCCGCTCTTTTAACTGTTCCATCAGTCATGCCGTAGCTACTCTTGGCTCACAGGAACATAAGTTCAACTTCGTTTGCTTGTCCGAGATCGAGTCCACACAACAGTACGGACGCGTCACTCCCGTATTCGATTGAAATGCCGCGATCATCTTCGACCCAGACAAGATCGGTTGGATCAACAGCAAGAAACCGCAGAGTATCTTCTGTCGTATCGAAGGATTTGATCTCATCATGACCATCACCAGACGCGAATTCGAATGTATCCGCGCCAGCGTCACCGCACATGAAGTCATCTCCGAGGCCGCCATTGAGTACATCGGTGCCTGTACCGCCGCTTAGCGTGTCGGCACCGGCTCCCCCATAAATGAGGTCGTTACCGGCATCCCCCAGAAGCTTGTCGGCGCCTTCGCCGCCAGACAGGTTATCGTCACCCAGCATCCCGTTTATGTGATCGCTACCAGCATTCCCGGACAGAACATTATCTCCGGTGTTCCCGACCAGCAGGTTATCACCCGAATTACCACTACCGACAAATCCGCCCTCTCCAAAAAACAACAAATCCTCAACATGCTCTGAGAGTGAAAAATCAGCCGTGGCGTGCACCATGTCATGCCCTTCACCAGCATATTCGATAATCGTATCCAGCGTGTCTGACACCTTGTAGGTATCGTCCCCCAAGCCACCGTAAGCAAAATCCGCGCCCGCGTTGCCCGAAAGCAGGTCCCGCCCGGCACCACCGAACATGATGTCGTCGCCGTCACCGGGGCACAATGTGTCGTCGCCATCTCCGCCATAAGCGACATCATTGCCCGTACCGCCATGCAGTTTGTCGTTTCCGGTTCCTCCCCAAAGCTCGTCTGCTCCATCATTTCCGTGCAGCTTGTCGTGCCCGTCGCCGCCATAGATGACGTCGTCTCCATCGCCGCCAATCAGGTTATCGTTGCCGCCTTTACCGTCGATCAGATCATCATTCTGGTTGCCAACGATCATATTGCGAAGTTCGTTGCCAATACCGACATCCGCCACCGAGCCTTTCAAGAGCCAAAGGTTTTCCAGGCCGTCTCCCAAGGTGAAATCAACTTTGGACTTTACCGTGTCGCTGCCACTTCCGTCTTCTTCGGAGACAATGTCTCCAATGGTGTCAACGAAGTAAGTGTCATTCCCAGTGCCGCCAAACATCCTGTCGTCGCCGGTCCCACCGTCGAGAATGTCATTATCCGCCTCGCCATAGATGACATCATTGCCAGCCTGCGCCCTGATAAAGTCGTTGCCGGCACCACCGTAAATGTCATCATCCCCAAGTCCTGCGTAGATTTTGTCTTTCCCGCCGTAACCGAGGATCACGTCGTTCAGTCCATCCGGTCCGTCGATATGCGTACCATCTGCGTCAGAATACCCAACCATATGATTGTCTTGGGCGGTGCCTTGCACCGGAGACGTTTCAATTGTCAGCGTTGCAGTATCGGTGACGCCACTTTCGTTGCGGATCGTGTAGGTCAACTCGGCCGTGACATCACTCGGGTCGCTTCCAGGCGTGACAGAAACCATACCAGTGCCTAGGTATGTGACGATCTCTCCATTGGCGAGTGTGAAGGTGGCGCCATCCGCAACTTCCACTCCATTCAAATGGATCAGCGTCAGACTTTCCCCCTCGCTGACAGCATCGTTTGCCAGAAGATCAATAGAAACCTGATCACCTTTCGCTGCGAGTTTTACATGATCGTCTTCTGCCACAGCGACAGAGAGCACTGGTGAACGCAACAAGACGGTCGAAGATGTATCGATCCCGAGAAAGGGATCGACACCGCGCGTATCGAGCGCCCCGTCATTGCTCGACACCCTGGGCGCTTCAGCGAGCAGTTCCATATAAAGCGCGCCATCATCGCCGGTAGTAATTTTGTAAAACCCACCTTGGTTGGGCGTTGACGCATCCAAGTCGTGATCTGCGTTATTTGCGCCGATGTAAACCTTGCCGTCGCCATCGACTATTGTTGCACCGAAGGCGCTTGATGGGATGCCAGATTTGACTTCACCGTCAACGATTGTGCCGACAATTTGTTGGGTCGTGACGACAGGTTCCCCGCCGAGGCTTACTTGCGAGATATCGATCGAAACCATGGTACCGGGTTGTCCGCTCGAGCCGCCGTGGGAGACGCCAAAGAAGGTCTGAGACGACGGCAAGTATGCGAGGTCGGCAAGACCCTTGGTGGAAACTCCAAGTGATGGCAGGTTCAGTGTTTGACTGACCAGAGATCCATCCGGGTTGGTTTCTGAGAGATCGTAGACGACAGCGATGCCCAGATTACCACTGAAAGTCCAAAGATTTCCGTGATCATCCACGTCACCAATGTATGATCCCATAACACCAGGCGATACAGCATATGTCGCTCCGGTTGCGTCCATGGCAATGACATCATTTCGCGATATTGCGTTCCCCAAAGCGTCGGTGCCGTCGGAACGGGCTATTCCGTAGATCAGATCAGTCTCGTTTGAATAGCCGATAGCATTGACGTTGACCGCAGCGGGTGTCTCGGTTTCGGTGTAACTGTTGGATTCCAGATCGAACTTGACCAACTGCCCATTAAGGACCTGATAGATATGGTTTTGGCCGGGTGCGAAGGCGTCGACCGTGACTTCCTCGCCGAGAAAACTCACCGCTCGCTCATAAGACGGCACGACGCCGGAGGTATCAATTGACCCTTCCGAGCCTGCGTTCACGTCTGTGATGCGGAATTCCAGTTCCGAAATGTCACCTGTTCCGATGAGATCGAAAGTATAGCTTTCGAAAACGCCGCCTTCGTGGAGAAAGCTCCCAATGTTTTCGCCGCCGAAGAAGACCTCAACGGTGACACTTTGGACATCCGCCGCAAGATTGGCCGCAAGGTTAAACTCAAGCTCGTAGGGTACGTCCAGAATGGTTTCTACGGACGTTGACAGCACGGGCTGACCGTTCTCATCGACTTCGCCTACCCAAAAGTCTGACACGGCATACTGGTCAAAAGTGAGCTTTTCGTCTGCATCCTGCAGTAAGTTGTCCATTTATTTTTTTGTCCTCGGTAAAAGCGTCGTTGTGAGCTTTGCGGTTGGAGGCGCCGCAAGCCGATGCTTCAATATGCTCCAACGGCACGTCGAGTTCTCGACGCCAAAAGCATATTCTGAGTACCGTGGGTAGCATTTGCTTCTACTTTCGGAGCGGTCGGATCGACTTTCTGTGTGTGCTGCAGATTGTGACCGGTAAAAAAACACCGCACTCTAGTGAGGATCTTGTTAGAAGAACTTTGCGTGAGTGGGGCAGGGGGCTTTCGTAGCTTTTGCCCATGACCAATCCTGCCTCTCTTAAGTACTTCAAAACCAGCCCCGAGATCATCCGCCTGGCGGTGATGCTGTACATCCGATTTCCGCTCTCGCTTCGGGATGTCGAAGATCTGCTGCACGAGCGCGGGATCGATGTCAGCCACGAAACCGTCCGCTACTGGTGGAACAGGTTCGGCCCAATGTTTGCTTCTGAGATTAGACGCAAACGGGTCCAGCAACTTCGTGCATTGTCGAAATGCAAGTGGCACGTCGACGAGGTTTTCGTGAAGGTAAATGGCAAGCGGCACTATCTTTGGCGGGCTGTCGATTATGAAGGCGAACTGCTGGAAGCGGTTGTCACGAAGCGCCGAAATAAGGCTGCAGCACTGAAATTCCTTAGGAAATTGATGAAACGGCACGGCAAAGCTGAAGAAGTCGTCACAGATCGCTTCGCGTCCTGCAAAGCAGCGCTCAGAGAATTGGGTGCGCTGGACAAACAAGCGACGGGCAGGTGGCTGAACATCCGCGTTGAGAACTCACACCTGCCACTCCGACGAAGAGAGCGCGCTATGCAACGTTTCCGGCGTATGCGAAGTTTGCAGAAATTCGCCGCCGTCCATTCCTCTGTCTATAACCATTTCAACCAAGAAAGATCTCTCACCAGCCGAGACACCTTCAAGCTGACGCGCACCGCTGCTCTTGCCGAGTGGCGCGAACTTGGCGCGGGATAAAGGACAGCTTCACTGGCCTACCAGAGACGAGTTCGAATTCGTCTGACAGCACCCTTCGACTGAGTTCGGAGGTTTGCTAAGTCCGCGTAGCAGACGTTGAATGAATTCTCCCGGACGTCTGAAGCGAGCCCGAAGCAGACTCTAGTTCACGACACCCGACCAACTCACGTTCAATAATTTGTCCGCGAGCCGAGATGGTCTGCAAGCTGATCAAAAACCAACCTAATCCTTCGCGCTGTTTGTAACTCAGAGTGTGTGGCCAACCAGATAGGAAATTTGAATGGCTCGCGTTCGGGCAGAACACGCTCCACACCGGGTGTAAGGGCCACCACATCGTCTGACATAACACCAATGCCGAAGCCTTGGCGCACAAGCTCCCATGACACTATCCCGCTCTGCGATCCAATCCGAAAATTCTTGCGGGTTACTTCGATGTCAGCCGGATTGAGAAATCCAATCATCGTGTCAACATCACCAAAGCCGACGAAATCCAGCTTAGCAAGTTCGTCTTCATTTCGTGGTCGCCCAACCTGTTCGAGGTATGAAGGGGCAGCGTAAAAATGTGCCGTCGCTTCTGCCACGAGCTTTGCAATTAGGTCCGGCTGTGTCGGGCGCACATGCCGAATTGCGATATCTGCCTCGCGCCGCTGTATGTCTCGTATGTCATTTGCTGCGACAACGTCGATCTCAAGCCGCGGTGCCGCGAGCCTGATCTGTTTGAGAATAGGCGGTAGCTGATAGGCTGACATCACGTCGGAAGCAGTGATCCTGACTTGCCCTTCAACTGCTTGTGACTGGCTTGTTGCGGTCAGAGAAATTCTGTTCGCGACATTTGCCATTTCACTGACATGCACCAAAAGCTCAGCACCGGCTGTTGTCAGATTAAGTGACTTCCCAACCCTTTCAAACAAGGTGACGCCAAGCGCCTGTTCCAGCGCGGCGACCTGACGACCGACGGTTGGCTGGGTCTGCTCAAGCACGCGCGCCGCGGCGGAAAACGAGCCTTCTTCTGCCGTTGCAAGAAAGGACCGAGCCTTGTTCCAATCGAAATTGATAGCCTTCCAATTCATGCATTAATGCATAACAGTTCTGCAATATCTGGCAATTTAATAAATCGGCGTTTTAAGATATTGGCTGCGGTGACACCAAAGGAAAAGAAAAACGATATGGCTGCATTGTCCAAAGATGCCGCATTTTGGAGCAAGATTTCGCGCAAATATGCGGCTGATCCTATCCGAAATATGGAAGGGTATCTGAACACGCTCAAACGTACAAAGTCCTACCTGAAAGCCGAAGACAGCGTGCTGGAAATCGGGTGTGGGACGGGGTCAACCGCGTTGCTACTGGCACCACATGTGGCTCAAGTCACTGCCTCCGATCTCGCACCGGGGATGATCGAAATCGCCAACGAGAAACTCGCTGAAGAAGAGCTGGAGAATGTAACGTTCAAAGTGGCCGAGGTTCTGCAGCACGATCCTAACGACGGTTCTTACGACGCTGTCCTCGCACATAATCTACTGCACCTTGTACCCGATATGGGCCATGCACTCGAACACATTGCAACCCTTACAAAACCCGGTGGGGTATTCATTTCCAAGACCGTTTGCGCTCCAGAGAGTGGAGGGTTCAAATATGGCATAATCAGCCGAATAGCGATCCCGATTATGCAGGTGCTCGGGAAAGCTCCGTTCGTAAATTTTGTATCCGTAGCTGAACTACAGCACGCCATTGAACTTGCGGGCTTCGATATCGTCGAGACAGCGGATCAAGCCGGGTTATTGCCGAGCCGGTACATTGTCGCGAGAAAGCTGTGAAACAGTATTTGCGCCATAATTACTGTGCATGCAAGGGACAGCTCGGGCCATCAAATGAGTATATTGATGAAAGATGGGATTTCATTTGCACGCCTTTCGGAAATCGATCCGAATGACATTGCGGTTCATATGTCCGACCCCCGGGTAGCAGAGCATATGCCGCTTTTGACGTTCAAATGGAGTGTTGACGTCGCAAGAGAGTTTATCGCCAAGAAGGAAGGTTGCTGGGCACGGGACGGTCTTGGACATTGGGCATTTTTGTCAGGCGGTCGGTATGTTGGTTGGGGGGGCTTTCAAAAAGAAGATGACGAATGGGATTTTGGGTTGGTTTTGCGGCCCGACGCCATTGGCCTTGGGAAACGGATTTCCAAAAAGGCAATCGACTTTGCGATTGCTGACAAACGTATCCCCTTTGTCACGTTTCTGCTGCCACCAAGTAGAAAAAATCTGGGTGCGCTCCGGAAACTCGGTGCCAAACACATCGGCGAGATCGAATGCGAAGATGCTCAGTTTCTCAAGTTTCGCCTGGATACGGAGTGAATTCCGTCAAATCTGTCGGGTGTCAGCTTCGAGCGCATCGAAGACGCTCTCGAAATGTCATCGCATGACCGCATCGAGCCCAGGACGGACAGCTGAAGCAGCATTACTTCGCCAAGTCTCCTACGATGCCTACGGCATCAACAACAGTTGAGAGGTCATCCGTAACTTCCAAAATTTCATCATTGACGCGAATATAGCGATTTCCTTTTCCCGGTGGTTTCAATTTCCATTTCGACAGGTCGCTGATGTTTGAGTAGTTTAGGTCGCTGGGAAGCTTTGCACCGCGCGTGTACCTCTTGATTTGCCCTGGCGGCACCGCCTTTTTACCCTTGCTTGGCTTGCCGTCCACTTGCACTTTCTTGTCTTTGGACTTGCCGCCCTTGTCTTTGGCTAACGCTAAATCAACCCCGCCAATTGATAATGCCAGAGCAAGAACCCAAACAAATCCAGTACTAACTCTCATATTCATTCCCTTCACTCAAACCATACCCAGACGCTCATGCTGGCGACTAGAAAGATTAACCCCTGATAAAGTCTTCAAAGATGGAAACGCAGGTTACCACTTCATAAGTAACAGCCATATGTTACATCAGGACCGATAAGTAGCGTGCGACCGATGCGTCTTTAAGGCAATAGACCAAAATACAAGTCCAAAAAACGAACGCACCTGCTGGCTCAATAATCCTACTAAAGTTCGACAGGGAGCCATTCCCTTTAACACCGTGGGCCACGGCGCTACTGCCACTTAGCGAAGGGAATAGGTCCCTTTTGTTTTGCTTAACCATGTTCAACTCATAAAAATTAACTACAGGGTTCATATTTTTCCCCACATTAACACGTTGTTAACATCAGAGTATTTTGTGTTTTTTCGCGTATTTGAGGCAATTTTCGAAGACAATGTTGTTGAATGTTTCGATATTGTAGAGCCAGAACTGATCGCCCCCCATTGAATTGGTCCGCACCTATAGTTGGGAAACGAAGGATCAAAGATGGGGACCAAGCGAACGAGCGCATTCGGACTGTTGCAACTTTTCGAACTGCGTCGCCAAAGCCAGCTTCGTCCGCATAGCGGTCCCTCAGACAGATCGTAGCGAAAGACCGCACCGAGCCCAAAGTGGTCGTTAATTAGAATTGTGCGTGAAGCTCCGCAGCGAAAGACTGTTAAGAGCACGAAGTGGTCATGCGCTGTTTAGTAAGCTGTGTGGTATTGCTCGTCTATGAAACGTCGCATAATCGCAGTTCTTGACGCCGATATAGGCAACCCTTTTGTTATTGTTGGGTCAGGGTCGACCGGCTCGCGGCGAGTGTTGGGCAGCCTTATCATGGTTGTTTAGCGGCAATGACGTTGGGACAGGTCTGGCGATCAACCCACTGCTTCAATTTCTGCGCCAGTTTCGCCGGCCAGCAATCGACCAAGGTGAAACAAGATCAAGGGGTCGTCTTCGCACTCGGCCAAAAGCGCCGCAAAGGATTGGCGCGCTTTGGGGTCACTCGCCTCTAGCAGCTCATACGCCGCCTTGTAACCTCTCACTTGATCGCTGTCGACAAGCGCCTCTGACAAGGGTTCATAGCAGGTCACCGCTTGCGCTTTGCCTTTCAGCAAGAGTCTTCCAATTGGGCGGCCAGAGAAGTTGTCGATGCCCTTGGCAACACTTTCCGAAGTGCAGATGCGCGTCCCTATCGTCTTGTTGGCCTGTTCCAGCCTTGCCGCAGTGTTCACAGCATCGCCATACGCTGTATAGTCGAAATAGCTCTTGCCGCCGAAATTGCCAATGATCGCACCGCCGCTGTTCACACCTATGCGCGTGTCTCCCAACGCGATGCCGCGATCCAGTAATTTCTTCTGAAAACCTTGCGCAAATTCGTCGAGCGCCAAGGCGCAGGCCACCGCGTGCGCGGCATGTTCCGGGTCGTCAACTGGCGCACCGAATATCACTTGGATGGCGTCGCCTATGATTTTCATGACTGTTCCGCCGTGCGAAAAGATTGTTCGGGTCATGCCATCTAGGTATTCGTTGAGAATTTCGACGATCAGGTCGGAATCCGAGCTTTCTACCAGCTGAGTGAAATCGGCCAGATCAGTAAATAAAAAGGTTGCTACGCGGCGCTCGCCCTTGGCCTCTATTGCCTCTGGATCACGCGACAACGTCTCAACCACCGTAGGAGAGAAATACCGTGACAGCGTCAATCTCGCTTGCTCGGCTTTATCACGGGCCGTGCGCAATTGGCGGAGCAACTCAAGGTGTTCCAGCGTCTTGGCAATGGTCCGGTCGAGATCTTCGAACTCGATCGGTTTGGTCACGAAATCGAAAGCCCCGCGGTTCATAGCCGCGCGAATATTGTTCATGTCGCCGTAGGCCGAAACCATAACAGTTTGCAGATCAGTTTCCATCTCGCTCAACCGCTCAAGCAAAGTGAGACCATCCATCCTGGGCATGTTTATGTCCGAAAGGACGATATCTATTTTAGGGTTCTCTTCGAGAACTTCGAGGGCGTGTTTGCCGTCATGAGCAAACAATAGATCGAGTTCCCCTTCGCGTACGCGACGCCGAAACTTTTGCGAAATCAACGCTTCAAGGTCGGGCTCGTCATCGACAACAAGAATGCGTGGCGGCGTCACGTTGCATCTCCGACAAATCGTGAGAGCCGCTCTTTCAGTTCAACAAAATCGACGGGCTTGGTCAGGAACTGTTCCGCTCCCAGTTCCCGGACTTTCGCCTCGGTCGCTGCATCACCATAGGCGGTGATCATCATAACCGGTAATTCAGGCCAGCGAGCGCGCAGTTCCTGCAAAAGCTCGATTCCTGACATGCCGGGCATGTTGATGTCCGAAAGCACCAACATTACTTCTTCTTTCGAATGACTTATTGCGTCCAAGGCGGACTCGCCAGACCCGGCAAACCCAAAACTGTAGACTCCTTTTCGTATCTCCCGCCGAAAATTTTGTCGAATCAGGTCCTGTGCGTCGGGTTCGTCATCTACCATCAGAATTTGTCCTGTCATGCTAGGTCCCCCTGAGAATGGACCGGGACCGAAACGACAAAAATTGTGTGATCCCCTGGCTTACTGTCCACAGTCAAAGTTCCACCATGCTGCTTGACGATGGTATCATAGCTCAACGAAAGGCCGAGCCCTGTGCCTTCACCCGCGGGTTTTGTGGTGTAAAATGGTAGAAATATTTTCTCCCTCATTTCTTCTGGAATGCCCGTACCATTATCGCGAATAGTGACGTTGACGCGGTCACCATTGGCTCGCGTCGATAGCCAGATCGTCGGTGAAAAGTCACTTTCTTCCGCGTCTTTACGTTTGTTGGCCGCATACATGCCGTTGCTGATGAGGTTAAGAAAAACACGCATCAAATCCTGCGGATAGCAATCGATTTGGCCAACGTCGGGATCAATGTCGGCTCGTATTTCGACATTGAAACTGGAATCCTCCGCCCGAGCACCGTGATAGGCAAGGTTCAGCGCTTCTTCTGCGATTGGGTTTAGTGCAACACGTTGCAACTCGCTTGGCCCCTCACGGGAATGCAGAAGCATGTTTTTAACGATGCTGTCAGCACGTTGACCGTGTTGGTTTATCTTGCCTAAGTTGCCGCGTACTGTCTGCCATAGGTCCTTAGCTTCCTCGCGATCCTCTTCCTCCAGAGCCGCGATCGGGTCTTCTAATATCTCGTGCAACTCTTCCAACAACTCGCCAGACAATTTGGCAAAGTTGTTGACGAAATTCAGCGGGTTCTTGATCTCGTGGGCAATGCCGGCAGTAAGTTGGCCTAGGCTGGCCATCTTCTCGGACTGGATGAGCCGTTCTTGGGCTTGCCGCAGATCGTTGAGGGCTTGTTCAGCCGCATCACGCGCTTTGGAAATCTCTGCTTCACGCCGTTTTAGTTCGGTGATATCGAAATAGGTCAGCATGCGACCGCCATCCGGCAGGTCCACACATTGGAAACTCAACGTCATGCCATCAGCCCTACACAACTCGCCCGGTGGCATGTTTCCTGCCCGTATTGCCTCGACCCGCATGGACAGCCAGTCATCCCAGTCCTTCGGCGCAACATCATAGACTCCTGTGCCCTTGTTGTACTCTATCAGTTCCTGCATTGTTGGGCGCTGGTCGATGAATTTCTGATCGATGTTCCAAATTCGCGCAAATGCCCGATTTATTATACGCGCACGTAAATCCGGTCCCATGAACAGAATTCCATAGTCGACGTGATCGATGACCGCGTTAAATTCTGCCAGTGCCGCTTTCAGTGCTTCGTCAGCGAGTTTGCGGTCCGTAATGTCAGTGTAAGTTGCAACTAGGCCGCCACCTTGGATAGGGTTGCCGATAATCTCAATCACCGTACCATCAGGACGAATACGCTCAAATTTGTGCGGTAAGAATTTTGCGGCCAGTTCCACCCGCTCGCGCACTTGGGTATCAATGTCGCCCGGCCCATATTCCCCTCGTTCAGCATTGAACCGAAATGCCTCTTCCATTGTGAATCCGGGGCGAAAGCGTTCGCGAGGAAACTCCATGAGGTCGAGGAATTTCGAATTCAACGCAATTGTGCGCAGCTCTTTATCCACCAGCGTAATCCCCTGGCCCATGTTCTCCATTGTTAACTCGAGGATCGCTGATTGTTGTTCGATCTCCAGCTGTTTGGTCTTCAGTTCGGTAATGTCGGTATAGATCGAGACGATGCCACCATCCGAAGTGCGATGATCCGTAATCTGCAGCCAGTACCCGGCGACTAGCTGTTCGCGTGGTTCGCCCGAGGCTTTCTTGCGTTTTTCGGCAATTCTCTCAAGATACCCTTCTACTTCTCCTTCGGAAAGTGGAAATAGGCCGCGCTTGATGCCGGCACCGATGATCTCTTCGAATTTCACGCCGGGTACGACCTTGTCGGCGAGTTCGCTCATGTAGGTGCGGTAGCGCTCATTACATACAACCAGCCGATCCTCGGCATCCCACAATGCAAAACCAGACGAAATCGCTTCAATTGCGTCTTCAAACCGCTGCCGTGCGGCCTGCGCATCTGCCTCCCTGCGTTTGAATTCGGTTATGTCGTTGTAAACCATGATGCGGCCACCATCAGGCAGGCGACGTTCGTTGAGCATGATCCACACACCGTTGCCCAACTCTAGTTCCCAGTTCGCCTTTGGCTTCTCCCAAGCGACGCGGCGGGCAGCGATCCAACCGTCAACGCCGTCTGGATGTTCGGTAAACATCCCAAGCTCATAGCCGTTGCGGATCATGTCGAAGAATTCGCGGCCCTCATAAATTAGGTTGCTCAAATCGGCGCCGCCAGCGGCGTCCCTGAAGATCTGGACGTAGCGGTCGTTGAATAACTCGACGCGATTTTCAGGTCCCACCAAAAGCAAACCATCGGCGATCGTTTCAATTGCTCCGAGTAGCCGACCTTCAATTCGGGCAATTCGTTCCCGTGCATCCCGGATTTCAGTTATGTCGCGCACGGCACCGACAAGCCGAACGACCCGGCCTTCGGCGTTTCGCACACCAACGCCTCGGTCGTGAACCCAACGGTAACCACCATCACGCGCCCTCTGCCGGTAGTCACATTCAACGGCATCAGTTCCGCCCTTGAAATGGTTAACGATTGCCTTGACATAAGCGTCGTAATCATCCGGATGGATCTGCTCGGCCCATCGTGTCGAAGACGAATTGGCCTCGTCCAAACTGAGTAGATCGTTCAGGTCAGCAGAGACAAACAGAACATCATTGGTCACGTCCCAATCATAAATTCCATCGCTGGTAGCTTGAGTGACCAACTGGTATCTTTCCTCACTTGCGGCAAGGGCTGCATCCCGTTCAATCTTGGGTGTAATGTCCCGAATTGCGGCCACCATACGCGTCGCGTAGCCGTTAGTATCGCGAATCGAGGTGCCGTGATCCGATACCCAGCGCCACTTTCCGCTGGCTACTTTGAGTCGGTACTCACATTCCCATCGTTTCTTCTTGCCGGATATATGCGCCTCCAACGCTGACAAGTAAGAGGGCAAATCGTCGGGATGAATAATGTCTTGCCATACCCACGTTCTCTCCCCCTTAGGACCGGTCTCAAGCCCTAGGAAAGTCTCAAGTCGTGGGGACGCATAAAACTGGTCGTCGGTAATGTGCCAATCGTAGATTGCCTCTTCCGCAGCGTCTGAAACAAGCGCGTAGCGCTCCTCACTTTCTCGCAATGCTCTTTCTGCTTTTCGTTCGGCGGTGCGGTCCTGATAGGTGACCATCGTTCCTCCAGAGGCCGTTCTGCGATAGCTGATCGCTAGAATCTGCCCGTCTGCCATCTCATGCTCGAGCGCGCGCTCACCAGAGGCACCAATCTCATTCATTCGATCGGCCACTAGCCGATCAGTTTTGCCCGTGCCAAAATCTCCGCGTTCGGCGTTGAAATGCAGCAAATCTTCTAGACTAACACCACGGCGGCAGAGCTCTTGTGGGTAGCGTCGCATCTCGCGAAATGCGGGGTTGCAGTAAACCAGTCGGAGTGCGTCATCGAATATGCCGACACCAACATCCAGAAGCGCTATACCTTCTTCGTACCTGTCTGCTTGGCTTTTCTGGTCAGCGCCATTCATATCGCGTTTCCCCCCTGGAGAAGAATGACTGAGTCAAAGAGTTGAGTCAAAAAATCAACCGTAGAAGCTTGGTTTTAGAGAACACGAGCTATTGTAGAAAGTTCTTGCAATTCAAAGGGTGACGTAGCTTGCCGCTCCAGAGCTTACCAAGCCGACCAACCCGTTCCACCAGCCTTTAGGTCACGTGCGTTAGTTACGGCATCCCCGTAAGGTCCGCTTGGTCCGCAGAGCAGTCATTCAGCGGATTTGACGGAACGGCTGCTACGAGCCCATCGCAGACATTCCGTCGACGCTACCGCGCTGCTCTGCAGCGGACGGCCAATCAGCTTGTCAGGTCGTCGACTTTTGCTTCAGGGGCATTCTTAATAACAGACTCAATACCTTTGTCCCTAGCTGAAGCGCTGCTGTATTGCTCGCTTGTTCCGATTACCTGACCGTTCGAAGCTTTGAGGTTGAACATAGGTTTTCCGGCAGAAGTATCTTTGCGCTCGTAGCGGTTGTCGTCGATGGCATTTTTTTTCACAGAGTTGATACCATTTTCTGCACTGGCTCTTTGTTTGTAACCTTCGCTGGCAAGAATGATTTCGCCATTCCCTGCTTTCAATCGAAAACGATACTCGCCTGCTTTATCAGTGAAAAGTTCAAATTTCCCAGCCATTGCAGCTTTCTCCCTAAATTTTCTAGAAGGCCAATCTCGGCAACTGCCGTTCACATGACAAGCAAAATCTTATCGGCGCAATTCAGGCTGGTTCCTACGCGGATATGACATTAGCCGATCACATCCCCCTCGGTGACGTGACAGTCCTTGTCGACATGGCGAACATCCGTTTCGTTACACTGGATAGAATTGTACATGGTCTTGTCAGAAGAACTTCGCTTGAGCGGGGCAGGGCGGTTGCGTAGCTTTTGCCCATGACCAAACCTGCCTCTTTCAAGTATTTCAAGACCAGCCCTGAGATCATCCGCCTGGCGGTAATGCTGTATGTCAGATTTCCGCTTTCACTTCGAAATGTCGAAGACCTACTTCATGAGCGTGGGATCGATGTCAGCCACGAAACCGTCCGATATTGGTGGAACAGGTTCGGCCCGATGTTTGTCTCCGAGATCCGCAGAAAGCGTGTTCAGCAACTTCGAGCCTTTTCCAAATGGAAGTGGCACGTGGACGAGGTCTTTGTGAAGGTAAATGGCAAACGTCACTACCTTTGGCGGGCTGTGGATCAGGAAGGTGAGGTGCTGGAAGCCGTTGTCACCAAACGTCGAAACAAAGCTGCAGCACTGAAATTCCTCAGGAAATTAATGAAGCGGCACGGCAAAGCTGAAGAAGTAGTCACAGATCGCTTCGCATCCTACAAGGCTGCGCTCAGAGAAATGGGTGCGTTGGAAAAGCAAATGACGGGCAGATGGCTCAACAGACGCGCCCTGGCTGGCGGCGTTCAAACGGGAACTGCAGTCCTTTCCACGCGGTCGCAATGACGATCAGGTCGACAGCTTTGCCCACTTTCTGAACTGGTCGAAGGGAGTGGGGTTCTATCGGGCGCTAGGCCATGATCATCAGATAAACATCGAACGTCGCGAGCGCCGTCACGAGCGGATCAGACGGGGGTAGAACATAAACCAAAGTTCGAGGCCGGTAGTCGGCCTTGAACCGCCCCGGCGAACCTTGGTCAGTGGGCACGAAGGGCGGAAACCGGTCATTCGCTGCAATCGCAAAAATTCTATTTGATTGTGACAGGTTTCGGGTTCCGAGCAGAAATAGAAACAAACTATAGGGCTATGGGAAGCTCGAGCGTAACGCTTGCTCCTTTTTCGACTTGGTTGATCGCGACCACTCCTCCGTGACGCTTCGCGACAGCTGAGACAATCGACAACCCTAAACCGCTACCTTCGGAATATTCCAGCTGCGAAAATCGACTGAAAACGGCTTCGCTTTGGTCGGGTGAAAGGCCGGTTCCGTCATCAGATACGGTTAGTTTGACGTTCCCCGCGTCACAACGCAGTACAACTGATATTTGACTCAGTTTAGCGCCGCCGTGCTTAAGCGCATTGTCCAGCAGGTTTTTGATAGCCTCTGCCAAAAAGATCCGATCTCCCGAGACCAAGATTGTTGATTCTGGCATTGTGACTTCAAAATCGATCCCTTTTGTGAGGATATGAACGCCCATGTCAGCGCAGGCCTCTTCCACAACCGCACGGAAATCAATCTTGTCCATCTGATCCTGATGCGTAGGCTGCCGCAACCGCTCCAACGACAATAGCTGCTCGGCCACTGTGGCCGAGTTTTTTGCTGCCGCCACCAGCTCGATAATCCGTTTGTCCTTGTCTTCATCCGTTTTTGCATCCCGCAGCGCCTCGGCCATGGACTGGACTGCCGCCGCCGGATTTCGCAACTGATGTGCAGCTTCCGAGATAAACACCTGATGGGCATTGATACTGTGCTCAACCTGCCCAAACAGCCGGTTCAGAGTTTGAACAATGCCATGAACCTCGACCGGGACCGGACGCTTGATCTGGCTCAGGTCGTCAGGCGGGTCTTGTCAGAAGAACTTTGGTTGAGCGTAGCAGGGGTGTTGCGTAGCTTTTTCCCATGACCAGACCTGCCTCTTTCAAATACTTTAAAACCAGTCCCGAGATCATCCGCCTAGCGGTGATGTTGTACATCCGTTTCCCGCTCTCGCTTCGGAATGTCGAAGATCTGCTGCAAGAACGCGGGATCGATGTGAGCCACGAAACTGTCCGATATTGGTGGAATAGGTTTGGCCCGATGTTTGCTGCTGAGATAAGGCAGAAGCGTGTTCAGCAGCTGCGCGCGTTCTCCAAATGGAAGTGGCACGTGGACGAGGTTTTCGTGAAAGTGAATGGCAAGCGGCATTATCTTTGGCGGGCTGTTGATCACGAAGGCGAGGTACTGGAAGTCGTTGTCACCAAACGCCGAAACAAGCAGGCTGCACTGAAATTCCTCAAGAAGTTAATGAAGCGACACGGCAAAGCGGAAACCGTCGTCACGGATCGCTTCGCCTCATACAGAGCCGCGCTCAGAGAACTGGGTGCATTCGAAAAACAGCAAACGGGCAGGTGGCTCAACAACCGAGTCGAGAACTCGCACCTGCCGTTTCGACGACGTGAGCGCGCGATGCAGCGTTTCAGGCGCATGCGAAGTTTACAGAAATTCGCCTCCGTCCATTCCTCGGTCTACAACCACTTCAATCAGGAAAGATCGCTCACCAGCCGAGACACCTTCAAGCTGACGCGCACCGCCGCTCTTACCGAGTGGCGTCAACTTTGTTCCGGATAAGTTCGCGGATTTGGCGGCAAACTGAGACTAGTTCGAATTCGTCTGACAGCACCCAAAAATGGTCCAGCAAGCCGCGCGCGAGGTTTGCCGGGACAATTTCTTTCCCTTCGTGTGGCGTGTGTTTGACGCGCTGCACCAAGGGACTGACCACAGCTTTGATCCGGCTTGGCATGTGCGTGCCATGTGCCACGAATTGGACAACGTTCGCCAAGGCGAAAACAAGCGGTTGATCATCAACATCCCGCCACGTTGCCTGAAATCGGTCACCGTGGCCGTTGCATATGTCGCTTATCTTCTTGGGCACTCACCGAGCGCCAAGATTATTGTTGCCAGTTACGGGCTGGATCTGGCGCGCAAGCATTCCGAAGATTGTCGTCGGATCATGTCTGCGCGCTGGTACCGGGAAATGTTCCCTGAAACTGTCTTGGCTAAAA
The DNA here is from genome assembly GCF_056539905.1 of Ruegeria sp. AP7. Taxonomy (NCBI): domain Bacteria; kingdom Pseudomonadati; phylum Pseudomonadota; class Alphaproteobacteria; order Rhodobacterales; family Roseobacteraceae; genus Ruegeria; species Ruegeria sp. AP7. The sequence goes on from NZ_JBQFVT010000001.1 coordinate 433,250, forward strand.
AGGGCAACACCTCAGAAGAAATCCGCACCACAAAGGGAGGCAGCCGTAAGGCTGTCTCCATCGGCAGTTCTGTGACTGGACATGGTGCCGATTACATCATCATCGATGATCTGCTGAAGGCGGGTGATGCGGGTTCCGAAGCTGAACTGGTCAAGGCACAGGAGTTTATTGAGGGAACCTTGCTGTCGCGCTTTGACAACCCGGCCGAGGGGCGCGTTGTCATGGTTGCACAGCGTTTGCACGAGATGGACCCGCCGGGCTACCTGCTGGAACGCGGGACCTATCGGCACCTAAATCTGCCTGCCATCGCCGAAGACCATGAGACGGTGCCTCTTGGGCGTGGAAGGGTCATGCACCGCAACCCGGGTGATCTCCTTTGTCCGTCGCGCCTGGATCAGAACAGGCTGGATACCAAGCGTCGTGAAATGGGCGCAGCTGTGTTCAATTGCCAGTATCAGCAGAACCCGATTGCGCCAGACGGATCGCCGCTGCGCTGGGAGTGGTTCGGCAGCTATGAGACCGTCGAAGATCGTCGCTGGTTCCAACTGGTTGTTCAAAGCTGGGATACGGGGATGTCTGCGGACCCCCGGTCCGACTTCTCGGCCTGCACAACTTGGGGGTTCCGAGAAAACGCGTGGTACCTTCTTGACGTCTGGCGTGGGCAGGTGGACTACCCAGACCTGAAAGCCAAGGCACTGCAGCTTGTCAGTCGCTGGGATCCGGATCGAGTTCTGATCGAGGATGCCGCTTCTGGCAAACAGCTTTTGGACGAGCTGTTTCGTGATGACCGCCGGCGCTATGAACGCATTAGACCTGACAAGGACAAGGAAACCCGGTTCCAGTCCGCGTGCGGTCCTGTCGAAGAGGGCAAGGTGTACCTGCCTGTAGACGCGCCCTGGCTGCGGACTTTCAAGCGGGAGCTGCAGTCCTTTCCGCGCGGGCGCAACGACGATCAGGTCGACAGCTTTGCCCATTTTCTGAACTGGTCCAAGGGACTGGGATTCTATCGGGCGCTGGGTCGCGATCACCAGATCAACATCGATCGTCGGGAGCGTAATCGAGAGAGGGTCAGGCGACGGTAGAGTCTCTTAGTAAAGCTTGAGGACGCATCGAGCCGTGCTTCAAAGGCGGTCACCTCTATCTATCCCGCGAGCGGCCCCAATGACCGCTTGCATCCGCAAAACAGCCCTTTGACTAAAGCTGTCGGATGACTGCTTCGAGCCCAAAGTGGGCATCCAAAGCGACGCCGACGAACAACCGCTTCTTGGGGGCGGGTCTAGTTCGACCGGATGCACTACAACCAAGTAGCTCTGAACCGAAAGCTGGCACTGAGGGCTCGGCCATGTGCACGTCGGGCGTATTGCATGACGAGTTTTTTTCAGATTTAGTTTTGGAAACTAGGGAGCAATTCGAACATGCATAAGCGTCTGCACGCCTTCACCGCAGCCATTTTGTACGCACTGGTCACGGCTAGTCCAGTTACTGCGCAAACCGGCCCAGTCGTCCACGATGCTGAGTACGACATACTCTTCGCACAGCATAGGCAAGCTTGGTTGGAACAGGATGCTCGTGTTGACCAGCGACTAAGTGAATTGCGTGAGACAAACGGGGGAAAGCGCCCAAATATCCTTTATATTCTGATCGATGATGTCAGTTTCGGCCAGATGGGAGTACCCATCTTGAACGACGTTTCTGGCATCGCCACACCGCGCATCAACCAACTTGCTGCTGAGGGCGCGGCGCTCACTCGAATGTATACAGAGGTTTCTTGCACGCCCACACGAACCGCTCTCTTGACCGGTCGTCTTCCTGTTCGAGCTGGCGTTACAGATGTGAAGGGGGTGATTGTCGGCGAAGGTTTGTCTGCACAAGAAGTAACGATCGCAGAAATCCTTAAGCAGTCAGGCTACAACACCAGTCACGTAGGGAAATGGCACCAAGGCGATATCAATGAAGCATTTCCGCACAATCAAGGCTTCGACAAGGCCTTTTTTCCAGTACACCAACAAGTGCAGCTGAGCCTGATGACACCCGAAGGTGCGGCGTCCGGCAATCTGTCGGGTTGGCATTCTTCGGGCCAGACCCAAGGATATGTTATTGACGCTTTCTTCAAACCATTCGGACTGGTCACTGGGCTAGAGGCCGAAGCTGGCGGTACCGCCCGCGAAGTCGATCTTGAGCCGGGTGAGGAGTGGACACAGTCACATTACATCGAAATGAATGAGCGGTATCAAAGACAGACACTCGAAGAATTGGATCGCCTTGCAGCCGAGGGTGAGCCCTTCTTTCTTCAATACTGGCCGCTTTGGCCAATCAACTTCGTACAGGACGGCGAGTACGTCTCGCGCAATGGCGGATACCAGGCCGAAAAGCTGCAAGTTCTGGACGGGATGCTCGGCGAGGTGTTCGATAAGGTCGATGACCTCGGGATCGGTAGTAACACTATCGTGGTACTGATGTCGGACAACGGTTTAATGTACCAATTTGAAGGCAAGTCCGGGTTTTCCCAATTGATTTACCGCGGCGGCAAAACCCAACACTTGGAAGGTGGCGTACGCGTGGACGCTTACGTTCGATGGCCTGATGCAATAACACCAGGTAGCCGCATGGGCGACATAGTACACGTCTCGGATCTGTTTACGACCTTCGCGCGCATCGGAGGCGGTAAGGACTTCATCCCTCGCGATCGAGTGATAGATGGCATAGATCAGACCGCGCTACTTCTGGAAGGCGATGGCAGCGGGCGCAGGGACTATGTCTACATTTATGAAGGCCCAGTCCTGCGCTCAGTGGTGAAGCAAGAATACAAGCTTCATCTACCGGCTCCGGGAGCCCCGGCAGCAACAGCTGGAGTTTACAACCTTTTACGTGACCCGCGAGAGATGTTCCCGTTCGTTGAGAATTCACTTTGGTCATCCGCATCATTCCAGGACATGGTTAAACGCCACTTGAAACGAATTGCAGAATACCCGCACCTGCCGCTTGGGACAGATGTTCCCTACGAGGGGATCGAAAACCTGCGTCCAGAAAGCGTCAAAGCTCGCGAACTATTTTTCAGCCGGAACTGATCTTTCGCGGAGCATTGTCATCCGGCATCTGGTTGTTGAACCACAAAGTAAAACTCGCTGCGACCGTTTTCCGCCGTTGCAAGGCTGCTGTGGCAGTGTCTGAATTGTCCGCAGAGCAGACGTTCAGATGTACTGCAGCGAAGGTCCGCTTCGAGCCCAAAGCGGGCAATTTCTGATAGCTCAAAGGCTCTTTGCGTATAAGGTTTGCATTGCATCAAAACTGTCGCTGAAAAGATTTTGACGAAAGGCTGAACAGCTACGAGTTTAACTTAATCACGTCACGCCGATGTTTTTTCTCGATTCCAGCATTCAGATTTACTATACTAAAGTAGCAATCAGTGAGTGGTTGTTTCATTTAATCGATTCTGGTCGCTCCTCCCATTGGTGGGCGGAGCGACAAATTTTTTTAACGATGCTTGACGAAAAGCGTTCGAACCAGCTTCTTGATCCGATTGTTTGAATGATTCATTTGTTTTCCGCTAAAATAAGTTAGGCAAATACTGCCGCTTTCCAAGTTCACTGAGTTTTTTTGCTGCGCTCGAGCATAACGCAGGGTTTACTCCTGACCGTTCTAGAGTTCGCGAACAAGGCTAAAGTCTAGGATGGGGGCGGGTCCACAAAAGCAACGTGAACTGAGCAAATCGGATACTTCACATCGATCGGGCGAGCGTTCAAAAGGTCCTAACTATAGCGGAGAGTTCGAATTTGCTAGCAAAGCGGCTTGTGTTCTATTACTCACCCGCAGTTTTCCGAGAATATTCGTTATATGAAACTTCACGGTCACTTCTTTTAAACTTAAATCTTGCGCTATCGATTTGTTGGATTGACCTGATGCCAGCATCTGGAGGATCTGCCTCTCTCGAGCTGTTAAGCCATAGATTTTCAGTCTATCTTCAGATTGTTCCAGAGAATTGTCACTTGAGTGATCAACAGGATTATTCGCAATCAGTTCGTTGATACTAGCTAGCATCAAATCCACAGGCATAGACTTTGGAAAATAGGCGAGCGCCCCAAGTTCAATGGCTTTATCCGCAACTTCAGGAGAGGCCACTCCGGAAATTATCACTGTTTTTTGGTTTGGAAACCGCGATCTGAGTCTCACTAGACCCTCTAACCCGTCCATTCCTGGCATCTGATAGTCGATAATGGCGAGATCGATGTTTCTGAAAGCTGAAAGCGATACGTATGCTTCCTCAGCGCTTGAAGCTACCTTTACTTCAAACCCAGCTTTTTCAGTCAGATAGGCGGCCAAGGTGTCGCGAACCAGTTGGTGATCATCGGCTAGTAAAATGGTATGCATCGACAACTAGGTTGCCTCCGAAAAAGAACTATTGTCCACCAAGCGGCGATTGGCTCGACTTTCCTTACAGTATGTTCGCTGCCCAATTAAATGATAACATCACTGTAACACCATGCATTTGGGGAGGCCAACTCTATGATATCAAAAAGTGTTCTGAGCATCGTTTTAGCACTTGTCGCGATGTGTTTTTCATCAGCTAACGCACAAAATTCAATCCAATTGACGGTAGTACTTGTTGGGGGAGAGCAAATAGAACTCTCATTGGAGGACTTGGATTCGTTGGAACAGGTTTCCTTTTCTACTTCTACAATTTGGACTGAAGGAGTCCGACAATTCAGCGGCGTGCCGGTTTCCGGACTGCTTGGGTACCTCAACGCCGAAGGTAGTCTGCTTAAACTATTCGCTTTAAACGACTATTCAATAGAAATGCCCGTTGCAGAGTTGGAGGCGGAAGTGCCGATAATCGCGACCCGTATTGACGGCGCCACAATATCGGTTCGTGAAAAAGGACCTTACTGGATAATGTTTCCGTTTGACGACAGTCCTGACTATCAGACAGAGTCGACTTTCGCTCGCTCAATCTGGCAGTTGCAACGAATTGTTCTTCTCGAATGAGTTGTAAGCGACTCTAATCTAAAAGGCAGAGTCTCGGGGAGTTGTGATGCAAGATAAACTGGCCAGGATTCTTATTCCGGCATCCGTGATATTTCTTGTTGCGCTCGTGGTTGCCTTGGGGCGGAATCTTTGGCTTGAACAGCGCGCTTTGTCCACTGCTGGTAACGAAAATGCCCAGTGGACAATTTTGCAGCTGGACACTGAGTTTGCTAATTTGCGTTCTGTTTTGCTTGAGGAATCTTCAAGTCTCAGCCCCGACAGTGCAAGGATCGACATACAGACCCAAATCGCCTTGAGCCGAATAGACCTCGTTAGTGAGGGAGTCGCTCGAGAAATAATCGAGAGCGATAACCGTGCTACGGAGCTGTTGCAACAACTCCATCAATTCGCCGAAGAAGCTACCAAACTTACTCAAAGCGACAGCCTACCCGCTGTTGTTGATGAACTTTTCGACTTGACGACACTTTACAAGCCAGTGGCAAGAGAATTGTCGTTGCTGGGAGTGTCTATCGGTGCCGAAAGAACTGAAGCTCGCCGACAAGAGTTTTCATCAACTCTTAGAAATGCCGGTGTGATCGCAACTTCAGTCGTCATTTTATTGGCTGCTGTGCTTCTGTTTTTGTACAGAATGTTGCGGATATCAAGGAAGCGCGACCTCGCACTTCGCGAAACGACAGCCCGGTTAGAGTCGACAGTTTCAGCTTCGCTTGATGCTATAGTGATTGGAAATGAGAAGGGAGAAATTGTAGAATTTAATCAAGCTGCTGAGCATGTTTTTGGCTCGAAGAAGAAGGAAGTTTTAGGTAGGAAAATTGAAGGCACGATTCTGCCTGCTGTACCTTCCCAAGAAGGTAATGAGGCCGATAATATCGAACTTCCCAATCTTCTTTCTGGGTTTTCTGAAAATAAGCGAGTTGAGATTTTAGGAACTAGGCGAAACGGGGAGGAATTCCCGGCTGAAGTCAATGTCATAAGGGCTTCAAAGGCCGGTAGCCCCTTGGTTGCCGTTTACCTGAGGGACATAAGTGAAAGAAAGCGCAATGAGCGAGCGCTATTGGAGGCCAAGGAGAAAGCAGAGCGAACTGATAGGGCAAAATCGCGGTTCTTGGAGATAATGAGCCATGAAATGCGAACTCCTATCACTGGCATTCTAGGAGTTTTGGACCTCCTCAAGACCACAGACCTTACGGAGAAACAAAGCCACTTCTTGGTGGTGGCCATCGCGTCTGGAGAAATTCTGCTGAAGCAGGTAAACGAAGCCCTTGATATTGCGCGAATAGAGTCTGGTTCTCTGGTTCTGTCACCTGCTAAGTTCAACCCACACAATAAAATATCGCAAGTCATTGCAATTCTTGAACCATTGGCGATGGCAAAAGGATTGAAACTGAAAACCGACCTTGATCCTGACTTGTACGGCTACTTCATTGCTGACGAAGTGCGTGTCGGCCAAATCGTCACGAACCTGGTTGGAAATGCTATCAAGTTTACTTCCGTTGGAAGTGTCAATGTCCAGTTGCACGGCAACATCTCGCAGCAGATCACTAACTTAATTTTGACTGTCTCAGACACGGGAGACGGGATACCAGAAAACCAATTTGAAAAAGTTTTCGAAGACTATGTGACGCTTACACTAGACAAAGGTCGACTGCCTAGGGGAGATGGTCTTGGACTACCAATTTCAAGAAAAATTGCGAGGATGATGGGGGGAGACATTACTGTTTGCTCCCAGTTGGGACGCGGAAGTCATTTTACCCTAACTATACCCATGAAAAAAGCGTCCGACTCTCTGCGAAATGGACCTAAGGTCGATCGCTTAAACTCAGTAAGATCCGCCCCGAGTGTGCATAAACTTTCTGTTCTCGTCGTTGAAGATAACGCCGTCAACAACTCGGTTCTTTGTGAAATGCTATCAAGCTTGGGTCACAACGTTCAAAGTGCGCTCTCAGGGGACGAAGGATACGAATTGGCAATAAGCACAAAGCATGATGTCATTCTTATGGACATTGGTTTACCTGACACTGATGGGTGTAAACTGACTGAGAGGATCAGAATGTCGGGTGGCCCGAATAAAACCAGTCGGATTCACGGGCTTTCTGCTTACGATGAAGGGGAATATCTCGAAAATGCTCTGAAATCTGGCATGGACGGTTATTCAACCAAACCAATTCGCCTCCGGGATCTCCAAAAGGTATTGCTGGGAGAACCGCTGGATTCGGACCCGGTGCGGGGAGATGCATCTTTAATTGATACAAAAATACTGCAAGAACTTGGCGACACACTAGGTCAAGCGCAAATGGAAAATGCTCTACGGGAATTCTTCGAAGAGATGTTCAATTTCTGTGTGGAACATGAGATGCTTCCTGATTTGAATGAGAGAGGGGAACTAGCATCCCACCTACATAAACTCAGCGGTGCAGCCGCTTTGTTCGGTTTTCGCTCGTTGACGAAAGTTGTTGAACACACTCGTAAGCAAGCTGTCGAGGCAGATATTAACTCACTAGAAATCGCATTAAGCCGCTTAAAGCAAGAGACCGAAGAGACTCGCCGGAGAATGGAAAAACTAGAATTCTTTAATAAAACTGACAGTTCGCGCCGGCACATTAGATAGTTTTTTTGTCTACTTTTGGCGAGTTCTGTCTTGCCGAGCTATTCTAATTGGTAGGTTGATAAAATTTATCGTTAGCAAATAATGCGGAGATCAAAAACAAAAGAACGGTACTCACTCACCGGAACAAACTATCGTTCTCAGCCCGTCGACGTTGTTCGGCGGGTGTTTTTGTTGGTCTTGTCGAAAAACTTGGGTCGAGGCGGGCAAGAAGCTGTTGGAATGCCTCATCTAACTAGGTCCACCGTTATGTATAGGGAACGGATGGTCTTGTCAGAAGAACTTGGCTTGAGGCGGGCAGGGCGGATGCGTAGCTTTTGCCCATGACCAGACCTGCCTCTTTTAAGTACTTCAAAACCAGTCCCGAGATCATCCGCCTTGCGGTGATGCTGTACATCCGTTTCCCGCTCTCGCTTCGGAATGTCGAGGACTTGTTGCACGAGCGAGGCATCGACGTGAGCCACGAAACTGTCCGGTATTGGTGGAACAGGTTCGGCCCGATGTTTGCTGCTGAGATCCGAAGAAAGCGGGTTCAGCAACTCCGAGCCTTTTCAAAATGGAAGTGGCACGTGGATGAGGTTTTCGTGAAGGTGAATGGCAAGCGGCATTATCTTTGGCGGGCTGTTGATCACGAAGGCGAGGTACTGGAAGCCGTTGTTACCAAACGTCGAAACAAGCAAGCGGCATTGAAATTCCTCAGGAAATTGATGAAGCGGCACGGTAAAGCTGAAACCGTCGTCACCGATCGCTTCGCGTCGTATCGGGCTGCTATCAGAGAGCTCGGCGCTACCGAAAAACAGCAGACGGGCAGGTGGCTCAATAACCGGGTTGAGAACTCGCACCTGCCGTTCCGACGACGCGAACGCGCGATGCAGCGTTTCAGGCGCATGCGAAGTTTACAGAAATTCGCCTCCGTCCACTCCTCCGTTTACAACCACTTCAACCAGGAAAGATCGCTCACTAGCCGAGACACCTTCAAACTGACCCGCACCGCCGCTCTTGCAGAGTGGCGTCAACTTTGTTCTGGATAGGTTCGCGGTTTCCGCGGCGAACTGAGACTGGTTCGAATTCGTCTGACAGCACCGCCACTTTTTCAAGCCAAATTTTCGCGGGTGCTTAGCTGCCCAGTTGGTCTTCATTAGTTTGATAATAACGCAACGACTTGACTTGTTTCAGATCTTTGTCGCGTCTTCGAAGGCAATGAAACAACAAGAGATCGACCTGTCGGACAAGAGCGCGAATGCGCAAACAGAAGCGTTTTGGATTCCAGTGCGTCTTCGATCAGACACAGATGCCCCATCAGCAGACCAGCCGATGCTTTGGCTTCTTCTACAGCAAGGCTATAGAGTGAGAACTGCGGGCCGCTTGCGTCAATTTGCAAATCAAAGCCCACATTTCGGGACCACGTGAACCAATCGTCGTTCCAGGTCTGGTCGTGCAAAATCGGTATCTCTCGAAAATCGTTTGAACAGTGCGCGCGGTCCAGAAGTGTAGGGGCGCAAACTGGCGCGATTACGTCTTGTGCCAAGGCAATTTGGTTTGACGATCCGTCCGGAACTGCGAAAAATATCGACAGATCAAACATCTCTCGCGAGAGACTGGGCGGAGTTTCCAAAGCGGTGACAGAGAAATTGATTTCCGGCAATTCTTTTCGGATCCGTCGCAATCGTTTTGGAAGCCAGAGCTGGGCAACGGCGGGCAGGGCAGCGATATGAAAATCAGCGTTTGGTTTAAGGTCGCGTAGGGAACGTGCTGCATCAGCCATTTGATCAAAGGCAGCGGAGAAAACCGGGACAAGCGATTGCCCCTCAGGCGTGAGCTCAACGCCTTGCGCGTTGCGTCGAAACAGCGGTGTACCGGCCCAGCCTTCCAGTGCCTTGATATGCTGCGAGATCGCCCCGGGCGTGACGTTCAATTCTTCAGCTGCAGCAACAAAGCTGACGTTTCTAGCCGCCGCTTCAAAGGCCCGCATCGCATTCAATGGAGGGCCTTTGGGGCGCTTGGGGGCAACACTCATTGCACAAGCCTTAGTTTTTCTACACCAAGAAATATCATTTCTGCTTTGCGGTGTCACGCGACTGCCGCCAAAGTGGCAAAAACTAGGAGGATGTCAGATGACACTTGCACAAAGAGACTGGGTGCCCACCGCAAGCGAAGCACTGGTTCAAGATATCGCAAAAAAGGCGGAATCGGCATCTTCAGATGACCTGATGGTGCGGATCGAGCATCTTGCAGAGGAAAACCGCCGCATACACGAGCAAGAGTGCTTTAACCTGAACCCTGCCACAAATGTCATGAACCCAAAGGCCGAGGCGCTTTTGTCTTCGGGGATTGGGTCGCGGCCCTCGCTGGGCTATCCCGGTGACAAATATGAAATGGGTCTGGAAGCAATCGAACAGATCGAGGTTATCGCGGCAGAGCTTTGCGCCGAGGTTTTTGATACTCGGTTCGCTGAGGTCCGGGTGCCCTCTGGGGCGATCGCCAACCTCTATGGCTTTATGGCGACCTGTAAAGCTGGCGACACTATCATAGCCCCACCTGGATCAATTGGGGGGCATGTGACACATCATCTGGCGGGATGTGCGGGTCTCTTTGGCCTGCGTACCGTCGAAGCTCCAGTTAACGCTGATGGCTATACCGTCGATCTGGATCAGTTGAGAGCGTTGGCAAAAACCGAACGACCAAGGCTGATCACCATCGGTGGCAGTCTTAACCTGTTTGAACATCCCGTCGCCGAAGTGCGTGCGATAGCTGATGAAATCGGTGCCAAGGTTATGTTCGATGCGGCCCATCAATGCGGCATCATCGCGGGGCGCGCTTGGTCCAACCCGTTGAAAGAGGGTGCACATTTCATGACCATGAGCACTTACAAAAGCCTCGGAGGACCGGCTGGGGGCCTGATCGTAACGGATGACGAAGAAATCGCAAAGGCGCTGGATGCAATCGCTTTCCCTGGTATGACGGCCAACTTCGATGCGGCCAAAACTGCGGCGCTTGCTGTCACGATGTTGGACTGGAAAGCGTATGGTTCTGCCTATGCGAACGAGATGATTGCGATGGCCAAAGCTCTCTCCAACGCATTAGATGTAAAGGGTGTTCCCGTCTTTTCTGGAACACAGGGCTTCACCAACTCTCACCAGTTCGCGGTATTGGCTGCCCCATATGGAGGAGGTCAGGCAGCATCTAAGCTGCTTCGCAAATGCGGGTTCCTCGCTTGCGGTATTGGATTGCCAGTGGAGTTAGTGGAAGGCGATATGAACGGTCTTCGTATCGGCACACCAGAACTGGTGCGATGGGGCATGACCTCTGGGGATGCCGAGCGTTTGGCTAATTTGATAACGCGTGGCCTGGGTGGGGAACAAATCCTGTCAGAGGTATCCGCATGGCGTCGTGAATTTGACACGCTGCATTATGTGAACTGAGAACAGGATGACCGACTATGTCGCTGAACATTGTCGGCCACGCCAATCTTTGTTGGTTGAGCCAATGCAAACTGCCTATCGCAGATCAAAAACGGTAGGTAGCACCCAACAGCGGACCGGATTGATCAAACTTAAAGTCGTTACCATCGATGTCGTGGTCAAATGAGATATAGCGATACCCACCCCGGATCAGCCAACGGTCATTGATTGCGTAGTCGGCAGTTAGAAGAACTTGCCATGTTTCGCTCCCGCTCCGGAAACCGCCATAATCAATAAACCCGGTACCAGACCATTTGTCAGAGAACCTGACACGTGCGCGGGCACCAATCACAGGATCAGTCCAGCTTGCATCGACCGTTGTTCGGCGCCCAGGAGCAGCACCAGGTTGCAGGTCGAATTCAGTTTCAGTGCTGAACCACCTAAAGCCGCCGACGATATCAACATATGCGTCTTGATCGTCATAGACCCGATATCCTGCATATCCGCTCAGAAACTGAGTGGTGAAAGAGGTGTCCAAGCCCGAGCTCGCCGGGCCAGGTGTGTCGCTGCTGAAAGACAGATTTGTATAATTGTAGTCTGCCAGGAATGACCAACGCCCATTGGTCGCTCCGAATGCAGCCATAAAGGCAAAGTCCAAATTCTCCAAAGCGTCGGAAAAGCTCAGCGTGCCATCTAATGTGCCCAGCGGGGTATCCAGCGACGTTTCTGTTTCCGGCATGAACAGGTAGATTGAGGCCTCGTATGACCAGTCGGACTGTTGGGCCGAGGCCATTGACGCCATTGCGCCCGCCAATGAGATTCCAAGGAGTGGTCCTCTCCAATTTCGTGTCGCACCCATTATTGCTCTCCCATCAAAGATCTTGTTTCCAATTTTCGTTACTGTGCAGCGAAAATCCGCGCAGTTTTGACTTGCGGTCAGGCTGCTTCATCCTCGGTTTTGCCAGAACCAACGCCAACACGATTTATATCAGTACTGGGAAAGAACTCGGACCAGACATGCCAGAATATGCCTGCACGTAGAGTTTCGACCCGCTGTAGTTGCCCTTGATCAGACATTCCCCAAAAGTCGCATTTGGTCACGGGTTGCCCACTGTCATTGTACCAGACGCCTAAACTTTCGTATTTGGGATCAAGGCTGACGACGACATCCCGACCTCCGACCGTTGCGTTGATGATCCAATCGTTGTCGACGACGAAATCATCGGTCCAGCAGGTGGCATCCTGCCCGATGGTAATCCCCCAAACATAGGTCTTATTCGGCAACCGGTCGTCTGAACGATCCATGTTGTCCATCACCGGAGCGTCTTCCTGATGTTGACGGCCAATCCCCCACCCAAAGGTGATTTCGGTCATCATATCAAGCAGGCGCAGCAATGGGTTTGGGGAAGGTTCATTCACGAAAACCTCTCCATCCGGGTAGGCTTTCTGAAAGCCGCGAAATGTCATCCGGTAGGTAGGCCACGGCTTCATCTGGGCCTCGGGCCGGAGTGGGCATGCGAGGCCATCTGTGTTTGGGTTCTGGTCCGCTTCACGAAAGCCATATATCTGCTGAATCGGCTCGCCGCTTTCGTTGTCGCGCAGGATCAGGTTGTTGCCGTGCTGGGCGAGAACCTCGAGATTCAGGCGCTTACCCTCTATTCTTGGAGTGTACCCCTGACCGAGATTGGCCATGGCACAATACGTCATGACGACGTCCTCTCCACCAAGCCCTTTTTCATTACCGGCAAGATGCGGTCGCATGATCTGCGCGTCGGGGTGTGCACGAGCGTGGCCGTTGTTGTCGATCACCATCACGGGCGCGGTCGGCCCCACGTATTTACGGGCCTCGTCAATGGGGAAGTACTGCGCGGTATTTAGTTGGTTTCTCAGTCCCAGATGAACCCAGACGTAGGGGAATCCATAGAAGAAAAGGACCAGCACTGCCGACACCAGCCACAGCCAGAACGGACCTGCACCAAGTATGAAATGTACAAGTGTTGCGACAGCAAATGCACCCAACCCAATAGCGATCAGGCGATATTCATGACGGATGAAGCGCACCATATTCTCGCGCTTCACTTTCAGCAGCATCTGGGACACATCGCCAAGGTCTCGGAAATAGATGAACCCGATCCCGAGTGATCCGATCAAACCCAGTGCAAAAAGAAGTAGTCCAATCATGTCATGATCCTAAGGTCTTGAGCGCGTGATTTCCGTTGCGCGGTGTTATTGCTGCGGGGATTGGCGTTTGATCAGGAAAGCCTCGACCGCTTGCTGGGTTTCGGGGCGTATGTTCTCGATCCCCTCATAGGGCACGCCATAGGCTGGCGTGGTGTCGGGGAATTTCTCTTTGCGGGCCATATGTCGGCCAAGAATGCGTGCGAATTCCTGCCCTCCCCAGGCGCCAACTTCGGTTGAGACTGAATATTCCTCGCGCGTGTCCCGGTAGAGATCAAAGAACTTTGCCAAAATAGCGCTTTCGCCAGGTCCCGGCAGTTTCAGCTTAAGCTGGTCCTTCACGATCGCCTCGGGTTTGTTCACGGAATAGACGATGACGTGATCGCGTCGGGCCTTGGATTCGTCAGCAAACAACAGGGCGGCAGATTGGTCCACGCCATCCACCAGACGATCCCTCGGAATATACTGATCTGCCCCGGCAAAGCGCGACAGCGTTGTATAGAGGTCCGAGACATGGATGATGCTGTTGAGCAACCCGTCAGCCTCGATCATGCCGGGCCAGCGGATGAAGGCGTCGACTCGGATACCGCCCTCGGTCGTGTCGCCTTTGCCGCCCGCATAGATCAGCGGGGTGAACCCGGATTGCGGCGCGTATTTGGTGAAGTGGCCGTTATCCCCCATGACCACAACTACGGTGTTTTCCGTTAAGCCCAGTTCTTCGATGCGCGCAAACAAGTCGCCCAGCCACTGATCCAGTAACTGCATCTTGTCGACATACAGACCACCATTCACGCTCTCTGGTCCTGATCGCCCGGCCCGGGTGTTGTCCAGCGGGATCATCGGCCAGTATTGCAGGAAAAACGGGTCTTCCCCACTTGCGAGGCGATCCAGTTCTTCCATCGTCTTGTCTTGAAATGCCTGGTTCATCTCATCGTATTTTGCAGCGTTCCAGCGCTCTCCGGATTCCATACGAATTTCGCGGATAGGCCCGCCGGTTTTCCCTTCGATGACCGTCATCATCGCGGCCGAGTCCGGCCGGAACCAGCCGTCTAGCGTGTATTTGTCGTCATAGTCCCGGATTGCGACCGAGACCTGTTCTTTGATCGCATCATCATTGAAGATTGTCAGCTGGCCTTGTTGGTGGATGGCGTGCTGGGCATAGTCAAATCCCTGATTCATCGCCCAACTTTCGGCGATATCACCCATGTGCCATTTGCCGACATGGCTGGTCGCGTAACCCGCCTGCTTAAGAATCTCGGCCAGGGTGACTTCGTTTTCCGGCAAGCCAAACCCGGCAATGTCCACCGTTGTATCGCCCATACCCATGCGCACGGGCAACCGCCCGGTCATCTGCGCAACCCGAGTCGGCGTGCACGAAGGTTCGGTATACATACGCACCATTCGCATCGCCTGATCTGAAAAGTCGTTGATATTCGGCGTCTCATAACCTCGCACCGCGTTGAGCTCGGGAATTCCCATGTCGCCGAAGCCCATATCGTCGATCAGAACGCTGATTATGTTCGGGGGCTGCCCATTGTTGCTGTCGCGAAAAGCGGCCAGAGCTTCATCAACAGCGGTATCATCCTGTGCCCATTGTTCTGCGTGTTGTGCTTGCAGAATGTAAAACTCGGCGTCGTGTTGGATTGGATTGTCTTGTGCCAGCGCGGCCTGTGCTGCAAGACTGACCGACAAAGCCAATACCCCTGAAATCTTCATCCCATATTCCCCGGTCATCTGCTTGGTGGAAGGCAAACGCTTTTGCAGCTGCCTTCACATTTAAACATTACCATATGTAAACAACAATTTCTGTAGATTTCAATTTTGCCAACCTATAAATACATCACGGGTCAATTCTGATTCCGGGCGCAGGTTGTCGATGCCCTCATAGGGGATGCCGCGCCCGATCTCGGAATGCGGATGTTTGGCGATCATTTTTTGATGGCGTTTGATCATGTCCTGAAACGAAGCTCCGGCCCACAGCGAGTACCCAACCAACGGGTGCAGTTCACGTGGATCGCGATAGATGTTGAAGGTCGGGGCTGCCGCACCGGGTTGGCCGGGCGCGGGCAGGTGCATCTTGAACTCCTGCTTAACCACTGAGCGCAAAACAGGGCCTTCGTAGACATACACATAGTCGCGTCGACCATGACCTTCACCATTCAGCAACAGCGCCGTCTGATCGATCCCGTCGATGATGCGGTCACGTGGGATATGATCAGTCGCACCTGCAATCCGCGCCATGGTGGTGTAGATATCCGACACGTGAAAGATATCACCGGCTGCGCTGTCCGCTTCGATCACGCCGGGCCAGCGTATGAAAGCGTCCGTGCGTACGCCGCCTTCTAGATGCTGGGTCTTACCACCGCGATAGATCAGCTGATTAAGGCCTGAGGTTCCCTCGTAGTGGTACATCAGCCCATTGTCGGCCATCAGTACCACAATCGTATTGTCGGCTTCTCCGGTCTCTTCAAGCTTGGTCAGAAGATCACCAATCCATCCATCCAATAGCTGCAGTTTGTCGGCGTGAAAGCCACCATTGCGAGAGAGGGCCTTATCCGCATAGACGAAATTAAGGGGGTAAAGAGGCCAATATTGCAGGAAAAACGGTTCTTCTTCGGCTGCAGCACGTTCTAGCTGCTCAAGGGCCTGGCGTTGATAGCGTTCGTTCATCTCTTCGTATTTGGCTTGGGACCAAACCTCGCCCGGTGACATGTCCACCTCATGGGCAGTGCCGCCTACCACGGCCTCAACCCCGGTCACCAAACCGTATGGCTTGAAACGTTCGTCCAGAAGAAACTGGTTGTTCTGACCTTCGGGCACATATCCAAGCATGGCGTTCGCACGCATCGCCTCGGGGGTCATGAGGCTTAGTTGAACCTGTTGATGTAGGGGAAACGCTGCCCAGTCGAAGCCCTGATTGTGCGGGTAGGCTTGTTCGATATCACCTTGATGCCATTTGCCGACATGTACGGTGTTGTAGCCAACTTCCTTCAATATCTCGGGCAGGGTTACTTCACTAGCAGGCAGGCCTTCGCCCACCAACGCAACTTTGACTTCTGTTACCCCGGCGCGGACAGGGTGGCGACCTGTAAGCATGGCAGTTCGCGTCGGTGTGCAGGATGGCTCGGTATACATGCGCATCAGCGATAGGCCTTCGGTGGCGAACTGGTTGATACTGGGTGTCTCAATGCCCATCACGTAGTTCATCTTGCGGTCACCCATCTGACCAAAGCTGATGTCATCGATCAGAATGTACAGAAAATTGGGTGGATTACCGCCATTCGCCTCGCGAATTTCGGCTAACTTTGCGTCAATCTCGGCATCCTGTGCGTCCCACGCATCGCCGAATTGAGCGCGCAGATAGTTGAACTCGCCGTCGTGAATGATCGGAGACTGCTGGGCAAATGCCGTTCCGGTGGACAGAAGTAACGAGGACAGGATGCCTATCAGTTTCATATTAATCTCCGGGTTTGCCGCAATTCTGAGGCATGTTTTGAGCTTCAACTATTCTGGTTTCGATACTGCAGCGCAGATCAGTGAGGGTTTCGGCCAAGTCGGCTAGGAACCGAGATTGCTGAGGCGTGTTTGAGTGCTGCAAAAGAGCGATTTCAGTAAAGATCTCTTGGTAATCCAGACATATCCGGTCAAATTCACTGTCCTCGGTGCGTAAACTTTGCAGAAGATCAGCGTGTTCAGGGAACTGTTCCGCAATGAAATCACTCTCGACCATCGGCAGCACTTTCGAAGCTGGTTGCTCGGTCAGCATGCGCTCAGCAGGAATTTTCTTGAACGTAATAAGCCGCATGCTACGGTAGCAAGGTAGCCACAAGTTCTTATCATGAAAGGATAGTTCTTGACCGGTACGGGGGATGGAAAGCAACACGACAACAGGCGTAACTTCTCTTCTGAAGATGTACGTTCTGCGCTAGCGCGTGTTTTAGACTCGGCAGGATTCAAGGGATCGGCCCGGATGCGGTCTTTCTTGACCTATGTCGTCGACGAGGCTCTTGCCGGACGGACCGAAGAAATTCGCGCAAAAACGATCGCGATGGATGTTTATGGCTACGGCGCTGACGAGCTGACAAAACGCGAAGGCGTTGTACGGGTAGATGCTGGTCGGGTGCGACGAAAGTTGAAGGCCTATTACGGTGGAGCCGGCGCGTCTGATCCGATCATGATATCGCTGCCCGTTGGTCGTTACGCACCTGAGTTTAGACCGGGCACGGGCCAGTACCAAAAGTTAACAAATCTGTGGCGTATAAGTGTGATTTCGGCGATGGCCATCACCCTTATTGCACTGGGTGGTGTCGGTGCCACCATCCTTACAAAGCAATGGTCATCGAGCGACGTCAAAGCCGAGCAGACCGCGATCTATGACGTGTCTCCGGCGCGGGTCGAAGCGATGAACCTGTGTAGTGCCGGACAGGATGTGATGTTTCCGGTTGTTAACTTGCCGCGCCTGAAACCTGCGTTGTTGATCTTTGAAACTGCGATTGAGCGGGATCCGCTTTATTTCTGCGGATACGCGGGGGCCGCTCAGGTCGAAACCATGCTTGCCATTCTTCAGTCTTCCGATCCTGCAGCCACTGATATGCTTGCTGTGGCAGACGAAAACAGTGCTCATGCGCTAGAGATCGAACCGGATGCGGCATGGGCACTTTCATCGCGCGCCTGGCTGGAGTTTGGATCGGGGAATTATGACAAGGCTACGGCGTTGTCCCGCAGGGCGGTCGATCTTGCACCAAGTGATCCACATATAGCTGAATTTGATGCGCTAATCTCGCTTTATACTATGAACTTCACGTATATAATTTCGCAATCAGAGCGATATGAGAATCTGGCAGAAAGCAGTGGTGGGCTTGTGTTCGGGAATGTGCTCGGGTCAGCTCAATTTCATTCTGGTGATTTTGCAACCGCGATCCGAACCTACGAAGAAACTATCGCACGTGGTGGCCCCTTCGGCCCAATTTCTGCGGCATATTTGATGGCGGCGCGCTGGAACAACGGAGAGCAGACCGAAGCGCGTCGGCTCGCAAGTGTTTACCAAAAGACCTGGCCCGATTTTCCACTGGAAGCCTTAAAGCGGCGGGTTTTCCAACAGTCACAACCGGTCGACGCACTTGTCGAAGCGATGAAAGCCGCTGGAGTAGTTATGGAGCGGAACCATGCGCCTCTTACAGCAGACTGACCTGCTCTGGAATTGGAAGCTTTGTCATTCGTCCTGCGCGACCAGCCCCAAACCGCGTAAGTAGATACCGATCCCACTTTCGAGCAGGTCTTCAGGAGGGAAGGGAGAGCTTGCACCGGTATTGCGCGCATAAAGTTCAACGACACCGTGACTCATCGCCCAAATGTGAGCACTGAACATTGACGCAGGGGGTCTTTTCTCTGGCGGTATGTGTTGAGACAAATCGCCAGCAGCTTTTTCCAGCACATTCTTTGCGCGATTGGCGGCGAGGGCCAATTCGGGCGTTCGGTTTAGGGATATACCGCTTTCGAACATCGCGATGTAGTGGCCTGGGTGCTTGCGCGCAAAGGCTAGATAGGCGCGCCCAGTGGCTTCAAACGCTGCCAGTGCCGACGGTTGCCCCTTGTCATAGGCAAATTGCATCAGGTCAGCGAACATCTCAAAGCCTTGTCGCGCGGCCTCAGCAATTAGATCTTCGCGCCCCTCGTAATGTCGATAGACCGCTGCGGGCGTCACCCCAGCCGTCTTGGCGGCCTCGGACAGCGTAAAACCGGTCGGACCTTTTTGTTCAATCAGAGACAAGGCAGCCTCGATCAGGGCCTGCTTCAGATTTCCGTGGTGATATCCGCGCTTTGTCATCCCGTCCTCAAGTGCTTATACGGGTATATATGCACAGGTCATGACCTAATCCAGCGCAGTTCGTGTATTGCCCCATACCAAGTTCAGGCATCCCAGAGTTCCGGTCCACCACTAATCTTTTTGTCTGGCTCGCCAACCACGTCGGCATCTTTGCCATCATAATCCAGCCCGCTAAGCACTGTGCGAATGGCGGCCAGCCGAGCGCGTTTTTTGTCATCGGACCGAATGATCGTCCAAGGACAATCTTCGGAATGGCTGCGGGTCAGCGTTTCGGAAATTGATTGGCTGTATTCGTCCCACTTGTGCAGGCCAGCTATGTCGATTGGGCTGAGTTTCCATTGCTTCAAAGGGTCGGTTTCGCGGGCAAGAAAGCGGTTCAGCTGTTCTGAGCGACCTACATTCAGCCAGAACTTGAACATGTGGATCCCGTCATTCTTGAACCCCATTTCCAGAGGCAGAACCTGTCTGAAGAACCGCTCACGCTCATCTGTTGTGCAAAAACCAAAGACGTTTTCAACGACGCCCCGGTTATACCAGCTGCGATCAAAGAACACGATTTCTCCGGCAGAGGGCAGATGTGAAATATAGCGTTGAAAATACCACTGGCTGCGTTCAGCATCTGATGGTTTGCTAAGTGCAACATTGCGCGCGCCCCGTGGATTAAGGTTTTCGCGGAACCTTTTGATTGTCCCACCTTTCCCCGCTGCATCGCGTCCTTCGAACACGATGGCGACGCGCTGATCAGTGTTCTTGACCCACCGCTGCATCTTGACCAGCTCGATCTGCAAACCCTGCATCTGTTGGTCATATTCCTTGCCCTTAATCTTTTTCGGGTAAGGGTAGGTCGGGTTCAGAATTTCTCCTTTTTTGGCCTGCTCAATGACCGATTGAACAGTCTTGGGCGCGTCATTGCGAAAATAACTCTCGATAGCGCCGTGTTCTGATTTGGTCATGTGCGGCCTCGCCATAAAATCCATAACTTACTATGGATTACGGATGGGGTTAACGCAAACCCGCACGTGCGGCGGCGCGGTCGATTGCGGCTGCGACCTCTGGGGCGGCAACTACCTGAGGCATGTGACCGACACCGTCCAGTTCGACCAGATCCGCACCTGGTATTTGCTCTATCAGGCGCTCAGAATGCCAATCCAGCCCAACGGTCGTATCGGCGGTGCCGTGGACTATTTCAGTTGGAACCGTAATCTCGTCATAGCGGGGTTGAAGTTCGGTGATTTCGTCCAGCAGATTTGCTCGCTGTTTGGCATTTGCATGCATCGATGCGCGGCGCATGGTCAGACCGGGGCCGAAATGTTCCGCATAACCTTCGGGGGCTACTTGCGGCGCAAAAACCTGATCCAGTGCTCTCGAAACGAACCAGTCAGGAACGAAGGCGCTGACCAACGGCAGGCCAAGTGCGTTGCCGATGGTTGTTGCGCCCATTGTGTTGAATGCGTCCAATGGCGTCTCCCAGGGGATAGCTGCAGGAGCGATCAAAACGAGAGCGGCGATATTGTCAGGCCGTGTGACTGCCCAGGCAAGTGCGACTGACCCGCCATAGCTTTGCCCAGCAACAACGGGTTTTTCAGCACCAAGTTCTGAGGCAGCTTTCTGTAGGATTTCTGCTTGTTCAACAATAGTTTCGCCGTCTGGGTTAAAGCTTTCAGAATAACCCAGTCCGGGGCGATCGAATACGATGACCCGATAGCTTTCTGCTAAGATCGGTGCCAACGCAAATGTCATGTCGCGCGTATTCCCGCTGGAACCGTGGATCAGCACGACATCCGGACCTTCGCCCATGACGACGGCATGTACAGAGATACCATCGACATCCAGGATCTGACCTTCAGGAGGAAACGAAGCTTCGGCACTGCCTTCGCGTTGCGTACCACGCCAGGCAGTGACTATGGCAACGGCTACTAGCGCAATGCCAATTGTTATCAAGAGTTTACTGGCCAATTTTTTCCAAATCAAAGGGGGTTGTCTGATAGATGGAATTGATCCAGTTGCCATAAAGCAGATGTGCGTGACTGCGCCAGCGGTTCTGCGGATGCTGGCTTGGATCATCGTCTGGATAGTAATTTATTGGGACATTGATCGGTGTACCGTTGGCAACGTCCCGGTCATATTCCTGCTTAAGAGTGTCGCTGTCATACTCGAAATGATTGAAGATATAGAGCGCCCGATGTGCTGGATCTTCGATCAGGCAGGGGCCCACATCATCGCTGCCAAGCAGTGTGATCAGATCAGGTACGGCGTCGATTTCATACTGCCGCATCTCGGTCCAGCGGCTTACTGGGATCACGCAATCGTCAGAAAAACCACGTAAAAATGGCGATGCTGGCGCAAGATTTCGATGCCGGAAACACCCGAAGGCCTTTGCATCCAGCATATGTTTTTTGACATCGTGAAAATGGTTGATCATGGCCATGCCACCCCAGCAGACGCCGAAAGTAGAATGCACATTGGTTTGGGTCCACTCGAACACTTCGCGGATTTCTTCCCAATAGGTGACATCCGAGAAATCCAGATGCTCGATTGGGGCACCGGTAATGATCAGGCCGTCGAACTTTTGGTCCTTTACCTCCTGAAACGGCTGGTAGAACTCGGCCATATGCTCGGCAGCAGTGTTTTTGGTCTGATGCTCGGTCATACGGATCAGCGAAAGTTCGATCTGCAAAGGTGTCGCCCCGATCAGACGCGCAAACTGGTTTTCGGTCTGAATTTTCTTGGGCATCAGATTCAACAGGCCGATCCGCAAGGGGCGAATATCCTGCCGTGCGGCCTGATCTTCGGCCATGACCATGACACCCTCATTGGTCAGGACGTCAAAGGCGGGCAGGTCGGAAGGAATTTTAATCGGCATTTGGTCACGCTGTTGAAACTGCGAAAGAAGTCTGGAACTTATGCGGGGTTGGCGCGGGCCTCAAGGGTGCGTTCGATCAACTCATCGAAATCACCACCGTCACGCACCTTGGCGATATCGTCGGCGGCGATTGTGACGCCCCAGTTTCGCGCCATCTCTTCATATCTCGGTTGTCGGTGCGCCAGCGCTTGCGCATAGGTCCAGCGTATGAACGCGTCCGGATCGACCGCGGATCCTTGGCAGTCGTTAAGGGTAAGGTATTCATCCCAGACCCGCTGCAGGAACTCGGCTTGGTAAGACATGGGCTTTGGGGCCTTGTCGAAGCGTTTTACCAATTCCTCAGTATGGGCCTCATCGCCCTTGATCCAGATCATCAGCGTCTGGCGCGATAGCTCGGACAGGACCTGGTCGTTCGGATCTTCGGGCTCGACCCACTCGCAGATAGAGCCACCGGTATCGCAGATAAAATGCGGATAGCTGTACAGGCGCTCGGCTCGGTCGATAAAATACTTGGTATCCAACAGGGCGTGAATCTCTGCCAGTCGGAACTGTTCCTGGCGAAGCCGGTATTCCGAGATTTCAAGACCGCCAAGCCCGGGATTGCCGGGTTTGCCCAGATAGGCGGAAACGGGGGTCAGGTTTTCGAACGTGATGTTCGATCCGATATAGATCGAATCCGATAGCAGAAGCTCGCGCAGAAAGGGCACTTTCATCGCTTCGGCCTTGGCGTTGTCGGCGATGTATTCACCCATGTAGCGGGTCCCGATCCGGTAATCGATCGAGTAGTGGAACCAGTCACCTGCATCCCGAAGAGTGTTCGAGACATAGGATTTCCCCAACCCGGACATACCGAAGAACAGTACTTTCTTTCGCGCAGCGTCGCGCCAGTCCTTTGCCGAGTTGTAGATCATGCGCCACCATCCCTTGTTTTGCATTAGCTAAATCGGGCTGATCGCGGCGTCAATTGTGCTGCTGTGTTCCGTAATAAAAAGAAGACGTGTAAATGGAAAAGCCCCACCATACCAAGGCGGGGCTTTCCGATGTGTTTGCTGCCGCTGGGATCAATCCAGGGCGTAAGTCACCTGAATGCCAACGCTCCATGCACTGTTGCCGGTGAAAGTGGCGCGGTTGTCGGGACCCGTACCGTTTGCCGTGGCATCACCGATGTCGGTATAGCGCACGCCGCCGGAGATTTTGGCTTTCTCAAGCGAATAGGTGCCACCCAGACCTATGCTCCAGAAACCATCTGTCGGGCCGAGGTTGGAAACCGAGTTCCCTTGCGAACTTTCGTAGCCGAGAGTTACGGCGCCCGAGAATTCGTCGGTGAATTGGTAGCCCAGACCAAGCGAATAGGTCCAAGTTGCTTCTTCATAATCGACGAGGTTTATACCTGTCAGGTCGGTATAAACGGGTGGTGCGTAAACGGTTTGTGGCCAGTCCACCCAGCGCACCGAGCCGAACAGCAGTGTTTTAGGCGCGACACCTGTCTGGAAGTCCAGATTGACGGATTGAGGTGTTATGACTTCGGTCGATGAGTCAGCGCTTACACGACCTACAGTTGGGATGCCCGGTGGAAAGATGAACCCATTTATTACGTCGTTCGATTCAGTCTGTGAAAGATCGTGAGTAATCTTTGAGTTGTAAGTCAGAGCTACGCGCGCGGCGATATCCGGACGCTCCCAAGCGACGCCAACAACATATCCAAAGTCAATCTCTGCGTCTGTTTCAACACGGTATGCACCAGCTGTGGGCGTGGCACCTGCGCCAGCGATTGGTACTGAAACGCTTGCTTTCAGGCGCTGTGCCCTCACGCCACCAATTACGCTAAAACCATTGTCCAATTTGTAACGCAGCAGCGCTGTAATCGCGTCTGTATCAGCCTCGGCGCGAAGAACGTCGGTGGTGGTGCCGGGAAGACCCGCAAGCGCCAATACGTTCTGGGATAGCGGATAATCCGCCGAATAATCGATATCTGCACCGAAGGGCTGATCATAGACCAAAGCGAAGTCGAGTTTCTCGGTTAACGAAGTCTTGTAGGCCAGATGTGGCGTGAAGAAGCTGTTCGAGACATTGCCAGAGTCGACTTGTTGACCAAATGTAGGGCTGCCTGGGATCTGGTCTTCCATTGAGCCACTGACATCAGGCTTGGTATAGCCCAGTCGAAACTGAACGGCAGATCCTTCTTCAAACAGAATGTTAACGCCCTGACCGCTACGATCTAGGCCACCTGCCTGCACACTGGTTGCCCCGATGCACAACGCGCATGCGTGAAACAACGATCGTTTCATATACTTCTCCCTACACTGTCCTGCGGCCTGTAATGCTCATCCCATCAAACGCACCCGGCCTTGTTACCGGCTTTTACTGTCTTAAACTTTAAATTTTGGTCAATTGGTGACGGAACGTTAGTCGGTGTGCGCACGCTGCACGGGTGTTGCGGATTTGTTACGATTTTCTGACCAGACGTTCAGAAAAATCCCCGCAAAGATGACTGCTGCACCCAGGAGCGTCCATTGGTCCAGCGGTTCATGATAAAGGATCATGCCCACTATCGCGATGGTCGGAAGGCGTGCAAAATCAAAGGGTACCACGATTGTTGCTGGAGCGATCGCGAGAGCATTGGTGATACAATAATGCGCAAATAGACCAGCCACGCCGACCAGCAGAAGAAACGGCGCCGTATTTACGCTAGGTAATGAGATCTGTCCGTCATAGGCCGATGCGATGAATCCAAGGCCCGCCTGAATCAGAGTCAGCCAAAACATGATGCAACCGATGCTCGCGAACCGAGTAAGGGTTTTCGTCGATATCGTCGTCAGAGCAAAGAACAAAGCGGACAATGCTGCGGCAATCACTCCTGGGCTGATCGAGGCCGCGCCAGGACGTGCCACAATGAGTATTCCGGCAAATCCGATTAGTGCTGAGGTCAACCGAAGCGCAGTCAACCTTTCTTTCAACAGCAATGGTGAGAGGAGTATCACCCAGATCGGTTGGGTAAACTCCAGCGCGAAGACCTGCGCAAGAGGAATGACCGTCACCGCATAGAACCAGAGGTTTTGCCCCGTAAAATGCAGTACATTTCGAACGCCATGCAAATCTAATCGCCGTGTCGAGACTTGATGCCATTTGCGCGATATCGTCAGAAAAAAAGCGACTATGCAGATCCCGACGAGGCTGCGATAGAACATGATCTCAAAAGTATCATGAGTTACGCTAAGTTCGCGTCCGGCAATTGCCATCGATGAAAACGAGGCGATTGCTCCGGTCATCCAGAGCGCGGCCTTGCCGATCTGCATTGAGTTGCTGCTCATGAAACTTGGTTTACGTCCCGACGTCTGGCAGGCCGACTTAATGGTGTTTCACGAGGCAACGCAACGAATAATAGCCGTGTCAGAATTTTTGTGCTTTGCGTGTGAGCGTTTATTCCCACTCGATAGTACCGGGCGGTTTCGAAGTGATGTCGTACGTGCATCGGTTGATGCCTTTGACTTCGTTGATGATGCGTGTTGCCGTTTCACCTAGGAACTCGTGACTGAACGGATAGTAATCGGCGGTCATGCCGTCGACCGATGTCACCGCGCGCAGTGCGCAGGCATAATCATATGTCCGTCCATCACCCATCACGCCGACTGTTCGCACCGGAAGAATGGCGACAAAGGCCTGCCAGATCTCGTCGTATAGCCCATGTTTGCGGATTTGATCGATATAGATAGCGTCGGCTTCGCGCAGAATGTCGAGCTTTTCGCGAGTGATTTCTCCAGGGCAACGGATTGCAAGGCCGGGGCCGGGGAAGGGGTGGCGACCGATGAAACTGTCGGGCAGACCCAACTCGCGACCCAAGGCGCGAACTTCATCCTTGAACAGTTCTCGCAGGGGTTCGACAAGCTTCAGGCCCATTTTCTCGGGCAACCCGCCCACATTGTGGTGCGATTTAATGGTGACCGAGGGACCACCAGAGAACGAAACGGATTCAATCACATCGGGATACAGGGTGCCTTGTGCCAGAAACTCGGCACCATCAATGGTGTCAGCGTGTTTCTGAAAAACATCGATGAACAGTTTGCCGATGATTTTCCGTTTGGTTTCAGGATCGCTTTGCCCGTCCAGCTCGCCCAGAAACAACTCGCTCTCGTCAGCATGGATCAGCTGGATATTGTAATTGTCGCGGAACATTCCGACGACCTCGGTCGCTTCGTTCTTGCGCAGCAGGCCATGGTCAACGAAGACACAAGTCAACTGATCACCGATTGCCTCGTGGATCAGGATTGCCGCGACCGAACTGTCGACGCCACCTGAGAGACCGCAAATGACTTTTTTGTCCCCGACCTGCTCGCGGATTTTCTCGATCATTTGCTCGCGATACGCGCCCATGGTCCAGTCGCCCGAGAATCCTGCCAGTTTGACGAAATTCTCATATAGTTTGGCACCCTTGGGAGTGTGGTGCACTTCCGGGTGGAATTGCACGGCATAGAAATGACGCGACGGGTCTGCCGTTATGGCATAGGGCGCGTTGGGTGAGGTGCCAAAGACTTCAAAGCCAGGCGCGATTTCACTGACGTGGTCGCCGTGGCTCATCCAGACCTGCTCATCACCCTCTGCGAACCAGCCATCAAGAATGTCCAACTGGTTCTGAGGCGTCACGAAAGCACGCCCGAATTCGGCGGTGCCGTGACCGCTTTCGACCTGGCCGCCCAGTTGCTGCATCATCACCTGCTGGCCATAGCAGATGCCTAGGATCGGTACGCCATAGTCAAAAATTTCCTGTGGCGCACGGGGCGAACCCTCTCGTGTAACGCTGTCCGGACCGCCCGAGAAAATGACGGCTTTCGGGGCCATCTGTCGGACAAAGTCCATCGTGACGTTCTGATAAGGATGAATTTCGCAATAGACATTCAGTTCGCGCAGGCGGCGGGCGATTAGCTGCGTCACCTGGCTGCCGAAGTCGATGATCAGAAGGCGGTCGTGGGATGCTTGGGTCATGACTGGCTATTAGGTTGCAAGCCTTGCTTGTGCAAGCGCAATGACGTCAATTGGTGACGGAGGCACTCAGATGACTGACCTAATTCTCAGAACTGCGGAACCAGGCGACGTAAATGCGATAGAAACCTGTATTACAAGCGCCTACGCCGATGCGATCAAAAAAATTGCCGACATCCCAGATGTGGCAAGCGGAATCGAAGGCGATATTGACAACCGAAATGTCCTTGTCGCAGAAGAAGGTGGGCAACTTTTGGGTGTCATAATTTATGGTCTGAAGGCTGGCGCGATGATGGTCTTCAATCTTGCCGTTGTGCCGCAAGCTCAGGGGCGGGGCCTCGCACGAAAATTGCTTGCTGCTGCTGAAGCCGATGCGTTGACAGCGGGGTTGTCCGTGCTTTGCCTAAGAACGCATCGACTTATGGGAGCAACCCGCGCCATGTATACACATCTTGGCTGGCACGAGGTCGAGGTGACCGGGAACTCGGTCATGATGCGGAAGAGCGTGACGTGACGTGCAAATGTGTCTGAAATAGCGATGCTGCCAGTTCATGTCGCTTTTACCTCTATTGCGCCGTAAACTACCTCTGGCATCGTGGTTCGTTGATGTAACACACTTGTCGAACCAACCAATAAACGGGATTTTCTCATGACAGAGGCAAGCACCCGGCGCAGAGCACGAGGTGGCGGTGGCGCCGCCCGCCGGGCCGAGCGCACGGCGGTAAAGATCGAAACCGCAAAATACATCGAACGTAACATTCCCAATTTCGAAGTCCTCAATGAAGAAGCGCTTGAGATCATCGAAACCAACGCGGAAACTGTGCTGGCCGAGATCGGTGTCAATTTTGTTGACAATCCGGCGGCATTGGAACGTTGGCGCGAGGCTGGTGCCGATGTCGATGGTGAACGCGTGCGTCTGCCGCGCGGACTGGCGCGTGAATTGATCAAATCCGCACCCAGCGAATTTACTCAACATGCGCGCAACCCTGAGAAGTCAGTCGTCATTGGCGGCCGGAATCTTGTTCTGGCCCCGGTATATGGCCCTCCGTTCGTGCGTGATGCGCAAGGCGGTCGGCGCTATGCGACCATGGACGATTTTAACAAGTTCGTGAAATTGGCCTATATGTCCAAATGGCTGCACCACTCGGGCGGCACCGTGTGTGAGCCGACAGATATTCCGGTGAACAAGCGTCACCTGGACATGTTGATGGCGCATATGACCTTGTCGGACAAACCTTTCATGGGCTCCGTCACCGATCCTTCGCGAGCACAGGATTCGGTTGAAATGTGCGAGATTCTCTTTGGCAAAGAGTTCGTCCAGAACAACACGGTTATGACCTCGCTAACCAACATCAATTCACCGATGACATTTGACGATGTGATGATGGGTTCGCTTGAGGTTTACGCTGCTAACAACCAAGCCTGCATTATCTCGCCCTTCATCGTCGGTGGTGCAATGGCACCGGTATCGGTCGCTGGTACGCTGACGCAGGTACTTGCAGAAGTTATGGCCGGGGTCGCATATAGCCAAATCATCCGTCCGGGGGCTCCGGCGATTTTTGGGGCTTTTGTTTCATCGATCGACATGAACTCGGGCGCGCCGACTTTTGGTACTCCTGAAGCATCTCACGTGACCTATGGTGCGGGTCAGCTAGCGCGTCGCTTGGGGCTGCCGTTCCGGTCTGCAGGTTCTTTCTGCGGCTCGAAGCTGCCCGATGCGCAGGCGGCATACGAGACCGCAAATTCACTGAATATGGGTCTGATGTCAGGCGTGAACTTCATGTTGCACTCATGTGGCTGGCTTGAGGGTGGTCTGGTTGCCGACTTCGAGAAGTTCGTCATGGATGCCGATCAGTTGGGTGTTCTCCACGGTCTGGCCAAAGGCGTCGCATATGACGAAAATGCTCAGGCCATGGATGCGATCCGCGAAGTTGGTCCGGGCGGGCACTACCTTGGGTGCGCCCACACGCAGGCAAACTTCAAGGAAGCGTTTTGGAAAACCGATTTGCTGGACTACAAGCCGTTCGAAACCTGGGAAGAAGAAGGCGCGCGTGACACACGGACGCTGGCATCGGCACGGGTTGAACATCTTTTGGCCAATTATCAGCAGCCACAACTTGATCCTGAGATTAATGCGGCACTGGACGCATACGTTGCCGAAAAGAAAGCATCCATGCCGGATGCCTTCACCTAATCACTGAAATTGCGCGGCGCGACTGGTTTGATACAGTTGCGCCTCGCCATTCAATGCGATCAGCAATTCCAGATGACGCACCAAAGAATAGGCCGCGTCTTCTTCTATCCGCTGTGCATTCACTTCGCGTTCCAGCTCTAGCAGGTGCATTAACGCAGCGCCCGGTCCCGGAATCGATCCATAACCCAGAAGACGTTGCAGATGACGGTCGCGATTATAGTCCTGCGCCCCGATCTTGGCAGCACGGGCGGCGGAGTGAAGTAATCAAGGTCATCAGATCCTGCACGGCAGTATCCTTTTCGTTCAGTTTCACTGTCTGAAATGTGACACAATCTGAGCGGGTGTTACCTTGATGTAGTTCGCCCCGAACTATGGTTTCACCACTGTTTATCTTTTTGAATCAATTCTGCTCTGAGCCGTCTGTGATTAACGAACGAGTAATGAAAGCACCTCTAGTTAGATTTGGTTAACTAAGATTCCGACGGCTAAAACTGTCAGTTTGTTTTGTCGACAAGGAAGAAGAAATATGAAAAACAGCGTGGCTTTCACCGTTCCGGCATGGGTTCCCGAAGGAGCACAACGATATCTTGACTATACAGAATCTGGGCGGTCGATACGGGATATCGCGCGGTCGGCTGGATGCCATGCCTCGACCATATTGCGACAGATCCGCAGGGTCGAGATGCGTCGCGATGATCCTGTAGTGGACGCCGCGTTACAATCGCTGGCCCAATCGCATTTTTCACTCACGGAATTCAAAAATCCTGCGTTTGCAGTCGTAACATCCGAAGAGAACCGACCAGGATCTCAAAACGCAGAGTTCGAACGAGAAGCGCTGCGTGTTCTGAGACGTTTGTGTGAAACCGGTGCAGTGCTTGCAGTGGCCGAAGACATGGATAAGGCCGTAGTGGTTCGGGACAACGGTGAAGACGGGACAACCAAAACAGCAGTTGTGGATTGCCGAACAGCGCAGGCGCTGGCGTTAAATGACTGGATATCGTGCGACAATCCCGGTCGGATTTCAC
Source organism: Ruegeria sp. AP7 (assembly GCF_056539905.1). Classification (NCBI taxonomy): domain Bacteria; kingdom Pseudomonadati; phylum Pseudomonadota; class Alphaproteobacteria; order Rhodobacterales; family Roseobacteraceae; genus Ruegeria; species Ruegeria sp. AP7. The sequence goes on from NZ_JBQFVT010000001.1 coordinate 463,303, forward strand.
GATATCGTATTTCAAGTGCGGGACGCACGGCATTGAGTCATTTGATTGCCGAAGTGGAAAACCGGGCGCGCACTCAGAATGAATTTGGCATGGCCGAATCTCGGACTTCATTCACGCCGGCAAACTCGGATACATATACCTCAAATCAACCCAAGGTTCGTTATAACACTGTCGAAAGCCCCCTGATCGCATTGGCGCGTCGTCGGGACAAGAGTGGTAAGCCGTACCTTGATGAGACATTGGTCGGCGCGGGTGAGCGTTTGCGTGAAGATTTTGAACTTGCACAGATAGGCCCTCAGATCACGCAGAACTGGGATCGCTTTCTGACCTGTGGAGGGCGTGGAGATTTCGTTTCAGATGCCCATATTGGGCAAGGCCATTCCAGTGCCAAGGACCGTGTGACAAAGGCGCTTTCAGATTTAGGGCCGGGTTTGAGCGACGTTGCCTTGCGTTGTTGCTGCTACCTTGAAGGGTTGGAGTTGGCGGAAAAGCGCATGGGCTGGTCGGCGCGATCTGGCAAGATCGTTCTGCGTATCGCCTTGCAGCGGCTAAAGCTACACTATCAGGATCAGGCCGAGCAAGACCGCATGATCGGCTGATGACCTATTAGGATGGTCTTGAGTAACGGGCTGCAAATGATAGTCAGAGGTTATGAATTTTACCATTCGACAATTGCAGTATTTCCGTGCTGTCGCTGAGCAACGAAACTTTGGTCGCGGTGCGCAGGTCTGCAATGTATCGCAGCCTGCGCTGTCAGTTCAGATCAAGGCGCTGGAAGACGCGATGGGCGGGCCACTGTTTGAACGGCAGGCGCGGGATATTTTGCTGACCCCACTTGGGCGAGATGTTCTGGAATACACACAGGATGTACTGAATGCGGCAACGCGTTTGGATCAATTCGCGCGTGATCATTCTGGTGGGCATCGTTCCCTATCGATTGGAATAATTCCGACCGTTGCCCCGTACCTTTTGCCGGGGGTGCTGGCTGGGTTGCGCGCGTCAGATGTCTCGTTAAAAGTGCAAATTCGCGAGGCCCGGACTGAGCGACTTCTTTCAATGCTGCGCTCAGGTGAAATTGATGCGGCTATACTAGCGCTTCCGTTAGGCAGCGAAGCCTTTCACGAAGAACCATTATTCGAAGACCGCTTCTTGCTTGCAGGAAGTCAAGCCCGGCTGGACCGGCTAACGATTAGCCCCGAGGCGTTGCGGCCGGTGGACCTTAAGACGGCTCAGTTGATGCTGCTTGAAGACGGGCATTGCTTGACTGATCAGGCACTTGAAGTTTGCGGGCAGGATCGCACCAGCGGTCAGATAAATATGGGCGCGTCATCGCTTGCGACATTGTCTCGGTTGGTCGCGGAAGGATTCGGTATGACCTTGATGCCAGAACTCGCAGCGCAGGCCGAGACAGATGCGGTGCCTGGCCTGCGGTTGCTCCGGTTTGGCACCCCGCAGCCAGCCAGAACCATCGGTTTGGTGCGTCGCGTTTCGACTGGTGCAGAGGAGTGGTTCAATCGGTTGGCGCGGGTGATCCGTGAGGTTGGGGAAGACGTGGTCTCGGGAACCCCTACCTGACAAAAAAGGCTCGCCGATATGGCGAGCCTGTTAGCGGTTTAACTGATCGGATTATGCCAGCGCTGGTTCGCGTGCCTCGTCCAGATGTTTCATCAGATTCTCTGGCGACGACACGCCATAAGGGTCTTCGGGGCAGTTATCCATCAGGCCGGGCTCTTCAAACCATGCCTCAACCACACCGTCATTGACGATGGCCGCATAGCGCCACGAGCGCATACCAAAGCCCAGATTGTCCTTATCGACCAACATACCCATCTTGCGGGTGAATTCTCCGGATCCGTCAGGAATGACTTTGACATTTTCCAGACCCTGATCCGCAGCCCATTTGTTCATGACAAAGCTGTCGTTGACGGACATGCAGTAGATTGCGTCGACGCCTTTGGCTGCGAAATCAGCATGACCTTTTTCAAAACCGGGCAACTGATAGGTTGAGCAGGTCGGGGTGAATGCACCCGGCAGCGAGAACAGGATGACGCGCTTGCCTGCAAAATAATCTGCGGTTGTCTTGTCTTCCCAGCGGAAGGGATTGGGGCCTTCTATCGCCTCGTCGCGGACGCGGGTGTGGAAAGTTACGTCAGGCAGTTTTGCACCGGTTTTCATCATCAAACTCCTGTGATTCACATGTGATTGACGTGAGAGTTAGAACGATTCCAGAGCGGCTTCAACATTAGATATGCTGCACTTGCGATATATCTTATTCGCATGCAAATTGATTGAAAATAGGTAATAATATGTGATTTATTCGAGGATTTTGCTGCAGTCGCGAATGCGGTCTGCATAGCGGCTATGCGCCGCTGGTGTAACCAACAAAGTCAGTTTATGTTAAGCACCAAGCAAATTGACCCGAAGTCAGGAAAGCCAGCCGTGCGTGATCTGAAAATACCCGAACAAAGACACCCCGAAAAAGCGCATCGGCCTGATAATGCAGCGCCGCGCAAACCTGCGTGGATTCGTGTCAAAGCGCCTGGTGGCAAAGGGTATGCTGAAACGCACAAGATCATGCGTGACAACAATCTGGTCACTGTTTGTGAAGAGGCCGGATGCCCGAACGTAGGCGAATGCTGGAGCCAGGGCCACGCCACCATGATGATCATGGGTGAGATTTGTACGCGTGGTTGTACCTTCTGCAATATTGCGACGGGCAAGCCGGATACGCTGGATGCGTTCGAGCCAGGGCGCGTGGCGCACGCGGTGCAAAAGCTGGGCTTGAATCATGTTGTTATCACGTCGGTCGATCGGGATGACCTGCTCGATGGCGGCGCAGACCACTTTGCACAGACCATCCGCGCGGTGCGACACCGGTCACCCAAGACAACAATCGAGATTCTAACGCCGGATTTCCTGAAATGTGATCCTACGGTTCTAGAGGTCGTCGTCGAAGCCAAGCCGGATGTGTTCAACCACAACCTCGAAACAGTACCAGGGCTATACCCTGAAGTTCGCCCCGGTGCGCGTTATTTCCATTCATTGCGCTTACTGCAGCGGGTGAAAGAGATGGATCCGTCGATTTTCACCAAATCCGGCATCATGGTCGGGCTGGGTGAGGACGAGCAACAGGTCCGTCAGGTCATGGATGACATGCGCGCAGCAGATATCGATTTTCTGACAATTGGCCAGTATCTGCAGCCAACGCCCAAGCACCATGGCATTGATCGTTTTGTCACACCCGAAGAATTCGCGGCCTATGAAAAGGCTGCTTTTGGCAAGGGCTTCCTGATGGTTTCGGCAACCCCGTTGACCCGGTCGTCATACCATGCGGGTGATGATTTTGCTCGCTTGCGTGAGGCCCGGCAAAAGAAGTTGAATCAGGTGTGAAACCCGAGCTTCAATCCTGGCTCACTGAAAAACGGCATGAGCTGCATCAGGTCCCGGAGATTTCGGGCGAGGAGCGCGGAACTGCCGCAAGTATTTCCAATCTTCTGCTGGCTTGCGGCCCCGATGCGGTTTTGACCGGGATCGGTGGTCATGGCGTTGCGGCAGTCTACGAAAGCGGCAAACCGGGGCCAACGATAGGTATCCGATGCGAACTGGATGGTTTGCCCATCCAGGAAATATCAAGCGCGCGATACGCGTCGCAACATCCGGGCAAGGGGCATCTGTGTGGGCATGATGGTCACATGGCAATGGTTTTGGGTGTGGCTTTCGTTCTTGGTGATAAGCGCCCAGCAAAAGGACGCGTCGTTCTGATTTTTCAACCCGCTGAGGAAACTGGGCAGGGTGCTATAGCCTTTCGCGCCGACCCCAAGTTCGCCAATATTGCACCGGATTACGTATATTCTCTGCACAATCTTCCGGGTTTGGAATTGGGGGCGGTTGAGCTGTGCTCGGGCCCGGCCAATTGCGCCTCCCGCGGGATGCGGATCGTGCTGACAGGCAAAACCTCGCATGCAGCCGCACCGCAAGACGGGCTTTCACCGGCTGGAGCCTTGGCTGAGCTTATACCTGCATTAGCCGCATTGGGACACGGAGGGGTGCTGGATGCAGATTACGCTCTGACCACTGTAACCCATGCGCGACTGGGTGAGACCACGTTCGGGGTCGCACCTGGCATGGCCGAGCTTTGGGTTACTCTGCGGACAGTATCAGATACGCGAATGACCGGATTGATCCGCGAGGCGGAGCAGCTTGTGAGCGCAAGCGCTCAAGCGCATGGGCTGGGTGTCGAAATCAGCTATGACGATGTGTTTGAGGCTTGTGTAAATACGGACGAAGCCGTTCTTATCCTGTCAGATGCCTGCCAAACACGCGAAATACCCTGCAAAGTAGTGCCGACGCCACAGAGGTTCTCGGAAGATTTCGGGCAATTCGGCAAGGGCGCGAAGACCGCTATGTTCTGGCTTGGAGCAGGCCGGGATCACCCGCAACTGCACAACCCCGACTATGATTTCCCGGATGCTCTGATCCCGATCGGGACCGACATATTTCTTGCAGCGATCGAACAAACGCTCAAGGCTTGAGCTTTCTGGGCTGGCTTTCTGCCCATTCGGGCCACCAGCCCATATATTCAACGCCGGCAACCAAAAGACAGACAAGGATTGCGCCGAACACCAGTTTCACCCGCCGTTCCGAGGGCGGATTTCGCCCCCATTGCGACATGCGAAGAAAGTGGCGCAAATTCATCAGTCCTGATCTTCGACAAATCGAACCTTGCCGATAAACGGCAAATTTCGATTGCGTTGCGCATAGTCAATGCCATAGCCCACAACAAATTCATCAGGGATTTCGAACCCGATCCAGTCCGAACGGAAATCGACCTCGCGTCGGCTGGGTTTGTCCAGAAGGGCGATGGATTTCAACCGTTGTGGCTTGCGGGTGCGGAGCAGCTTAGAGACGTGATTAAGGGTATGGCCGGTGTCCACAATATCCTCGACCACCAGTACATCGCGTCCTTCAATGGCGCCCCGCAAGTCTTTGAGAATACGCACTTCTCGGCTGCTTTCCATCGAGTCTCCGTAGGACGATGCCTCAAGAAAATCGACCTCAATGGGCAGGTCGAGCTCACGCACCAGATCGGCGATGAAGACGAAACTGCCGCGCAGCAGGCCGACAACAACCAGCTTGTCGGTACCGCCAAACTCGGCTGTGATTTCGCGGCAAAGTTCTTCGATCCGGGCGGCAATTGCCTTGGCCGAGATCATCTCATCTATCACATATGCGCGTTGGCTCATCTCTGCCCCCTTGATCTTTGGCGCGCAACATACGAAATCACGCGCCATTGTCACCAGTTAATCCCGGATATCATGCCAACCCACTCCGAGACCCGCCCGCTGCCTTACACCGCTCAGCAGATGTATGATCTGGTCGCGGATGTTGCAAAATACCCTGAGTTTTTGCCTTGGTGCGCCGCGGCCCGTATCCGTCGGACCTATGCCGCGGGCGAAGGCAAGGTGATGGAAGCGGATCTTGTTATTTCATTCAAGGTGTTCCGCGAACGCTTTGGCAGCCGCGTTACGTTGTTTGATGCTCATAAACGGATCGATACCGAGTATCTGGACGGTCCGTTCAAATACATGCGTTCCGATTGGGAGTTCGAAGATACGGATGACGGCTGCAACGTCTCGTTTCACGTTGACTTCGAGTTCAAAAATGCGGTCCTGCAAGGGATCATCGGTGTCGTGTTCAACGAGGCCATGCACCGTATCGTGCGCGCATTCGAACAACGGGCTGCCGTCCTCTACGGCTAAGGCTTTACGCCCGTGACGCGCGCGCTAGACTGCGCGCTATGACCGATCTGACAACCGCCCTGGCCGAATTTGCCGCTGGTCCTGTGTCGACCACTTCACAGGCTCGAATCGTGACATCGCTTTCCGCGTTGGATTGGCTCGCCGTGGGGCGGGCGGGTGCGGATGAGCCTGTTTCCCGCATCATCCGCCAGATGGTTTTTTCCGAAAGCGGTGCAGCACAAGCACGCCTATTCGGGGGTGGTGAAGCCCCTTTACGCGCTGCGGCGCTGGTGAATGGTACCGTTTCCCACGCGCTTGATTACGATGACACCCATTTTGCCCATATCGGTCATCCATCGGTTGCTGTGTTTCCGGCAGCCCTTGCGCTTGCGGCGTGGGAGGATCGGCCGCTGGTCGATTTGCTCGAAGCAGCGCTTGTTGGGATGGAATTGTCGATCCGCGTTGGACTGTGGTTGGGCCGCGGTCACTATCAGGCAGGCTTTCACCAGACCGCCACGGCGGGCGCGTTTGGGGCTGCCGTAGCTGCGGGGCGCATCATGTCCTTCGATGCCAAGCAGATGCGTGATCTGTTGGGACTGACCGCAACAAGAGCATCCGGACAGAAGTCACAGTTCGGAACCATGGGCAAACCCTATAATGCCGGGCTTGCGGCTTCGAATGGCGTTGAGGCGGCTCAGTTGATCCGCAATGGATTTCAACCTGGTTCTGATGCGTTGGAAGGTCCGTTTGGGTTTGGGGCGACACATCTGGGGGCAGACGATATCAATGCAGCGCTCGATGGGTTGGGTGATGAATGGTTGTTCGAAAACGTAAGCCACAAGTTCCACGCCTGCTGCCATGGCCTGCACGCGGCGCTTGAGGCCGCGCGCGATCTTGACATTGCCGAACCAGAGGTGGCCGAGATCAAGGTTAAAACGCACCCCCGCTGGATGAGCGTTTGCAATCAACTGCAGCCGACTAGCGGGTTGGGTGCGAAGTTTTCTTATCGCACAGTGATCGCAATGCAATCGATGGGGTACGATACGGCACTACCGGGCAGCTATACTGCCAAGATTTGTGCGGACCCGAGGCTTCAATCCCTGCGGGATCGGATTAGTGTAGAGGCAGATGAAAGCTTGTCCGAGACCCAAGCCCATCTGTCCCTCTTGCGCCGCGATGGCGCCCGCCGCGAGGCCAAACATGATCTGCTCGCCCCGATGTCACTTTCGGACCGCGAAGATCGGGTTAGGGACAAAGCATCAAAACTGATCGGTGGGGATGAAGCAGATGCGGTCTGGTCGATGCTGCGCACCGGTGGGCGCGCAGCGGATTTGGCAGATAGACTAAATGATTAGGCGACTCGCCAGTGCAGTGGGAAGCCGGGATCGAATACTGTGACAGGACCGTCCGCGCATTCGATTTTGGCGGGATAGACAACCTCATCGCCCTTTGTCAGCGTGATGGTCTCTTCGTTCACCGGCAGGCGATAAAAGGCCGGGCCGTTAAGGGAGGTAAACGCTTCCAGTTTGTCCAACGCATCAGCGCGCTCGAACATTTCAGCCAGCAGTGACATCGTATTGGTCGCAGTGAAACACCCAGCACAGCCACAGGCCATTTCCTTGTTCGCATCCGTGTGCGGCGCGCTGTCAGTGCCAAGGAAGAAACGCGCATCACCCGAGGTTGCGGCGGTCAACAGCGCCAGCCGATGCTCTTCGCGTTTGGCGACTGGCAGGCAGTAATAGTGCGGCTTGATGCCGCCGACCAGTATGTGGTTGCGGTTGATGATCAGGTGATGCGTTGTAATCGTCGCACCCAAATCTTTCTCGTTCGCCTTGACGTAATCCACGCCGTTTGACGTCGTGATATGCTCCATCACCACCCGCAGCCCGGGTGTTGTTTTGCGAATTGGATCAAGAACGCGATCGATAAACACGGCTTCGCGATCGAAGATATCGATTTCGGCATCCGTGACTTCGCCGTGCACACACAGCGGCAGACCGATCTCGGCCATCTTCTCCAGCACCGGGCGCACCTTGTCGAAATCGCGAACGCCTGAAGAAGAGTTGGTTGTTGCCCCAGCCGGGTAAAGCTTGACCGCCTTGATCAATCCCGTCACATGCGCCGCTGCGACATCGGCAGGGTCCGTGTCTTCGGTCAGGTAGAGCGTCATCAGTGGCTCAAACGTCATATCATCGGGCAAAGCGGCCAGAATACGCTCTCTGTAAGCGGCCGCATGACCGCCGGTCACAACGGGCGGAACCAGATTCGGCATGATGATGGCACGGGCAAAATGGCGCGCGGTTTCAGGCAGGACGGCTTGCAGCATCGCGCCATCGCGCAGATGCAGATGCCAGTCATCGGGGCGGCGGATCGTCAGGGAATGGGTCATGGCCCCCGGCTAGCACAGCCGCTTGGGTGGTGAAAGACCCTGTTGCCCTTGCCGGTGAGGCAGATCGTCGTAAGTCTCTGACGGATGGTGGTCTTGACCTCTGGTTGTGGTCATGACCTGTTGGGGCGCAGGAAAAAGGGGATCTCATGACACAGCCAAATTCCATCGATGCCGTGCAGGACCTTTTGGGTTCAGAGGGTTATGTCTGTGGCCGGGCTTTGGCGACGGTTGTGTTTCTTTCGCTGAAACTTGGTCGACCTCTGTTTCTGGAAGGCGAGGCGGGCGTCGGCAAGACTGAGATCGCTAAGGCACTCGCCGCAGGATTGGGGAGGCGCTTGATCAGGTTGCAGTGCTACGAAGGCCTTGATGCCTCTTCCGCTGTGTATGAATGGAATTTCCCTGCCCAGATGGTGGCGATCCGCACTGCCGAAGCGTCGGGTGGGGCGGACCGGGGCGCATTGCAGACCGAGCTGTTCTCGGATGACTACCTGATTGAGCGCCCTTTGCTGCAGGCGATGCGTCCGGATGCCAATGGGGCACCTGTATTGTTGATCGACGAGTTGGACCGGACCGACGAACCTTTTGAGGCGTTCCTGCTGGAAGCCCTCAGCGACTTTCAGGTCACGATCCCCGAACTTGGTACCGTCAAAGCACCCGAACCACCAATCGTAATCGTCACCTCAAACCGCACGCGCGAAGTGCACGACGCGCTGAAACGCCGCTGCTTGTATCATTGGGTGGATTACCCTGATTTTGCTCGTGAAATCGAAATCCTGCACGCCCGTGCCCCCGAAGCGGCCGAAGCGCTGAGCCGCGAGGTTGTCGCCTTTGTTCAGCGTCTGCGCACCGAAGACCTGTTCAAGAAACCGGGGGTGGCCGAGACAATCGATTGGGCTAAATGTCTGCTGGCGCTGGACGTCATCAACCTCAGCCCCGAGGTGATTGGCGATACGTTGGGTGCGATCCTGAAATACCAGGACGACATCCAAAAGCTGCAAGGTTCCGAGGCCAAGCGCATTCTCGATCAGGCCAAGGCCGACCTCGAACCGGCCTGATGCTTCATCCGCTTGCAAATATTTCGGGGGTCTGATGGCCGAACAACTCCCACTCGATATCCCGGACAACCCCAAGCTGGCCCAGAACATCACCCATTTTGCGCGCGCTTTGCGTAAGGCCGGGCTGCCGATTGGAACCGGACGTGTGGTTGATGCGATTCGCGCGGTGCAGGCTGCGGGCTTCACCGAGAAAACAGATTTCTACTGGACGCTACATGCCTGTTTCGTAAACCGGCCTGAACACCGCACGGTTTTTGCGCAGGTCTTCCGCCTGTATTGGCGCGATCCGCGCTATCTCGAACATATGATGTCCATGATGCTGCCCGCCATTCGCGGCGTGCAGGAAGAGCGCAAAGCGGATGCGGCTGAAAAGCGCGCGGCTGAGGCGTTATTGGATGGCGTCGAACGCGACTTGCCGGAAACGACGGAGCAGGAAGAAGGAAGTGAGATCGAGATCGACGCGACCCAAACCGCGTCCTCCGAAGAACGCTTGCGCAACCTCGATTTCGAACAGATGAGCACATCCGAGATCGCCCAGGCCAAACGCATGCTGTCGCGCCTGAATCTACCGGTCAAACCCATCGAGTCTCGGCGTGGTCAGGCCAGTCATCTCGGTCACCGCATCGATCGCGCACGCACCCTGAGGTCAGCCATGCGGCAGGGTGGCGAGCTACGCGATATCGCGCGCCTGCAACCAAAACCTCGCTGGCCGAATTTGGTAACGCTCTGCGACATTTCCGGATCGATGAGCCAGTACAGTCGGATCATTCTGCACTTTCTTCACGCGGTTTCGAATGCCAAAGGCGCAGGTTGGGCCAAAGTGCACGCATTCACGTTTGGCACACGCCTGACCAACATCACCCGCCATCTGCATCAACGTGATGTCGATGCAGCTCTGGCCGCTGCCGGGGCCGAGGCGCAGGACTGGGAAGGCGGAACACGGATCGGAGAATGCCTGCATCAGTTCAACCGCGACTGGTCGCGGCGTGTCATGGGGCAGGGGGCGGTCGTGTTGTTGATCACCGACGGTTTGGAACGGGGCGATCCCGAGATGCTGGAAAAGGAAATCGAGCGTTTGCACCTGTCGTCGCGACGCTTGATCTGGCTGAACCCATTGCTGCGCTGGGATGGGTTCGCGCCAAAGGCTCAGGGCGTTGCGACAATGCTTCCACATGTCGACAGCTTCCGCGCCGGGCATTCGATTGCGTCGCTGGAAGATCTGGCCGCCGTGATATCTCAGCCTGACGATCAGGGTCAGAAAGCGCGGCTGATGGCCGCGCTTTCTGACTAGATATTAAGACAGCTGTTCTTCATTGCACTTTCGCGCCATCTCCATGGCTTTGTAAGTGCCGGTCAGATCGACTGTGAAGGCGAACTCTTTTTCCGGGAACACGACCATCACCTTCTTCTTGGCAAGGTCGTCTGCGAACTGAGGATCGTCTGACAGAACATACCCGCCTGAATAGCCCTTGGTGATATTCCCTTTCATGCCAGTGGCCTCACCAACATAAATGTTGTCTCCGATGAGGATGGCGACGGCTTCTTTCTCGCCCTTCTTGATATTGGTTTTTGCCTTGGTGAAAACACCCACATAGCCGACACCGCGATCTTCGGTCAGCCCCATCTGCACGACATTTTCCGAGTCATCCACCGCTTCGATCAGGCAAGATTTCTTGTCTTGATCGATGAAGACTTTCCAGCCTTCAACCTCACCGTACTTCAAAAATGTATCAGCCCATCCGGCGCTGGCAGCCATCATGCCAAGCGCCGTTCCCAGTGTAAGAATACGTTTCAACTGTTTGTCTCCGCTTTGAAATATGCAGGGGTGATTTCGGGAAGTACCCGAAACTGCGTCCAAGCTAGAGTGCGGTCAGGTGACAATCAATCTTTTATGAATATGAGTTCAAAACCGGCCTGTTAGCGCCGGTAACTTAGACCTCGGACCGCTTTTCATTGTTGTAAAGCTGACTATGTTGAAGCCGAGCATGGTCGGAGGTCTCAATGGAACGATTCGATAGCAGCCCGGAAACCGCATTGGAATGGTATCGCGCCGGTAAGGGCGCGGCTCTGGCGACTGTAGTCGAGACCTGGGGCAGCGCACCACGCCGTGTCGGTTCGCAGCTCGTTATTGCAGGCGACGGTCGGATCGAAGGTTCGGTTTCAGGCGGCTGCGTAGAGGGCGCAGTGATTGTCGAGGCGTTGGAGGCCATCGAAGAAGGTGAGGCCCGGCTGCTGGAATTTGGTGTCAGCGATGATGACGCATTTGCCGTCGGATTAGCGTGTGGTGGGACGATCAGGGTTCTCGTCGAACCCGTTGGTAAAGTTCTGCCCGATCCGATGCTGGCTGAACTGGTCGCCGCACGGGCGCGGCGTGAACCTTTGGCGTATGAGGTAAACACTGAAACCGGCCACCGAGCATTGCGTCGAAACGCCTATACCGAACGATTGCGCATGGATAGGTCTGGGTTCGAAGAAGATGGTCAAACCTTTGTTGCGGTTCACAATCCTCCTTTGCGATTGATCGTGGTTGGAGCTGTGCATATTGCCCAAGCACTTGTGCCGATGGCACGCCTCGCTGGCTACGATCCAGCGATTGTTGATCCACGCGAAGCTTTTGCCTCGGACGCTCGATTTCCCGGAGAGACTATCCTGACAGACTGGCCGGATGAGGCGGTGTCGAAATTGGGGCTGGACACAAGAACGGCGCTTGTTCTGCTGACCCACGATCCCAAGCTAGACGACCCAGCGCTTCAGGCCGCATTGTCAGCCGATGTGTTTTACATCGGAGCACTTGGGTCCAAGCGCACCCACGCCAAGCGTATCGATCGGATGAAACAATCCGGGTTTACAGACGAGCAGATTTCACGGATTCACGGACCGATCGGGCTGGATATCGGTGCGGCCAGCCCTTCCGAGATCGCGGTGGCCATCCTTGCACAAATGACAGCGGTTCTGCGGGGCAAGGCGTGAAGTTTGGTCCGGTAGCCGTTGCCGACGCCAGCGGCGCGATTCTGGCTCATTCCGTCAAGGCAGGTGACCGGAGGTTGCGCAAGGGTATCACGCTGACGCCCCAGCATATCGACGAATTAAAGCAGGCCGGTCTGACTGAGGTAACGGTCGCCAAGCTTGAGCTCGGCGATTGTCATGAGAATGAGGCGGCGGCAATGCTGTCTGCAGCCCTAGTGCCGGACCCTGCAAAGGCCAACCTGCGCGTGACCGACGCCTTCACAGGGCGGGTCAACTTGCTGGCTGATAGTCCTGGCGTGGCAATCTTGGACACTGATGCACTGCAAAACTTCAATCGGGTCAATCCGATGATCACGGTCGCAACCGTACCGCAGTACCAACAGATGACGGCAGGCGGCATGGTCGCGACGATCAAAGTCATCTCGTATGCGGTGCAGCAAACCGACGTTCGCCGTGCAGCCGAACAGGCGCAGAACTCCATTCGACTTTCGGTGCCGAAATACAAGAACGCCGGGCTCGTCATCACCGATATTGCCGGCGGGCCTTCGAACAAAAAAGGTATTGCCGCCATTCGCGGACGGGTTGAGGCATTGGGGATGGACCTGTGCGACGTTAAAGTTGTTCCGCATCGGCAGGGTGATTTAGCAGCCGCGCTAAAGTCCGTTCGCGGCGAGATCGTCATGATTCTGACCGGATCGGCCACGTCGGATGAAAATGATGTGGCACCGGCCTCTGTCCGAGAAGCCGGAGGCGCAGTCGATCGATTTGGGATGCCGGTTGATCCGGGAAACCTGTTGTTTCTGGGGTCTTTAGGTGGTCGCCCAATCATCGGTCTGCCTGGATGCGCCCGTTCGCCTGCACTGAACGGGGCGGATTGGGTGCTGTCTCGAGTCGCTTGCGGGATCGAGACGACGGGTGCTGACATCGCAGCGATGGGTGTCGGAGGGCTACTGAAGGAAATCCCCACACGGCCGCAACCTCGCGCTGCCAAACAAAAGTGACGTAACGGCATTTTTGCCGTTTCGATCATACGCCTCATGATTAGTGAGATGAGCAAAGAAGTTGCGGAAAAATCGGGCAAATATTTTTGTTCTCAAACAAAATTTCCCGTGTTTAACTCGGGACTAAGGAAAAACAATAAATTGGGAGGATCTCATGACACAGGTCTCAATGACCGTGAACGGGAAAGCCGTTAGTGGTGACGTTGAAGGCCGGACGCTTCTGTCCAGCTTTTTGCGTGATCATCTGTCGCTGACCGGAACACATGTCGGATGTGACACGGCACAATGTGGTGCGTGCGTCGTGCATGTGAATGGTGAGGCGGTCAAATCCTGCAATATGCTGGCCCTGGAAGCGGATGGTGCCGATGTGGGTACGATCGAAGGGCAGGCTGCAGAGGATGGTTCGCTGAATGTCATTCAGCAGGCCTTTCAGGATCATCATGGGCTGCAATGCGGGTTTTGTACCCCTGGCATGGTGATGAGCGCTGCGGCACTGCTCAAGGATAATCCGCGCCCGACCGAAGGGGAAATCCGGAAGTACCTCGAGGGTAATCTGTGCCGGTGCACAGGCTATCACAACATCGTCAAGGCGATCATGGCCGCATCCGGCCAGGACGTTTCCAGCATCGCCGCCGAGTAAGGCGGGTAAGAATTTTCGACGAAAATTCTTTTCCAGGGAGGAGAACAAGCAATGCCCAAAGACAGTGGCATCGGAGCCAGTTCCAAGCGGCGTGAAGACGTACGCTTTCTGACCGGAGCAGGCAATTACACCGACGACATCAACGTACATGGCCAGGCCTATGTACATTTTCTACGGTCCGACATCGCACATGGCCGGATCACCAATATCGACACATCTGCTGCCGAGGGCATGCCAGGTGTGGTGAAGGTTTTCACCGGCAAGGATTTTGAAGGCGTGGGCGGAATGCCCTGCGGCTGGGAAGTCACCGACCGGCACGGCGCCCCGATGCAGGAACCCCCGCACCCCATTCTGGCACAGGGTAAGGTGCGCCATGTAGGCGATCCGATTGCTGCTGTTGTGGCCGACAGCTTAGAGCAGGCCCGCGATGCGGCTGAGGCGATCGAGGTGGAGATCGAGGAACTGCCCGCAGTTCTGGATATGAAGGCTGCGGCGCAGGATGGCGCGACGCTTGTCCACGACGATCTGAAGAACAACATCTGCTACGACTGGCACTTGGGCGAAGAAGACAATGACAAGGTCAACGCGGTCTTTGCCGATGCAGCCCACGTCACCACGCTGGATCTGGTCAACAACCGACTGGTTGCCAACCCGATGGAGCCGCGCGTGGCCGTGGCCGAGTACAGCCGAGGCACGGATGAGTACACGCTCTATACCACCTCGCAGAACCCGCACGTGATCCGTTTGCTGATGTGCGCGTTTGTTCTGGGCCTACCCGAGCACAAGGTGCGGGTGGTCGCCCCGGATGTGGGCGGTGGCTTTGGAACCAAGATTTTCCACTATGCGGAGGAGGCATTCTGCACCTTCGCTGCCAAGGCCTGCAACCGCCCGGTCAAGTGGACATCCAGCCGGTCCGAGGCGTTCATGTCGGATGCCCATGGTCGCGACCATGTAACTACGATTGAGCTGGCGTTGGATGCGGAGAACAACTTCACCGGTTTGCGCACCAACACTCATGCCAATCTGGGTGCTTATCTATCGACTTTCTCCAGTTCGGTTCCGACCTGGTTGCACGGCACGCTGATGGCGGGGAACTACAAGACGCCAGTCATTCAGGTGAATGTGCGGGCGATGTTCACCAATACGGTGCCGGTGGATGCCTATCGCGGCGCGGGCCGGCCTGAGGCAACATTCCAGTTGGAGCGGGTCATCGACAAGGCCGCGCGAGAGTTGGGCGTTGATCCGATTGCGCTGCGTCGTCAAAACTTCATCACCCAGTTCCCGTATGACACGCCGGTCGCACTGACCTATGACACCGGGGATTACAACGGGACGATGGACAAACTTGAGGCCGCAGCCGATCTATCTGGCTTTGCCGCACGGAGGGCGCAGAGTGAGGCCAATGGCAAGCTTCGCGGCTTGGGTGTCAATTGCTATATCGAGGCCTGCGGTATCGCGCCATCCAACATCGTTGGCATGTTGGGGGCCCGGGCGGGTCTATATGATGCTGCCACGGTGCGGGTAAACGCCACCGGTTCGATCAGCGTCATGGTTGGCGCGCACAGCCACGGGCAAGGGCATGAAACCGCCTTCCCGCAGGTTGTGGCGGACATGATCGGTATCGATGAGTCGATGGTCGAGATTGTACATGGCGATACCTCGAAGATCCCGTTCGGGATGGGCACCTATGGCTCACGCTCGCTGGCGGTTTGTGGTTCGGCCATGGTCAAGGCGACTGAAAAGGTAATCGACAAGGCCAAGAAGATCGCGGCCCACCTTCTGGAAGCGTCTGAGGCTGATATCGAGTTGAAGGACGGACAGTTCAGCGTTGCGGGTACCGACAAATCGGTGGCCTGGGGTGATGTGACCCTCACGGCCTATGTGCCGCACAACTTCCCGCTGGAGGTTGAGCCGGGGCTGGAGGAGACCGCGTTTTATGACCCGGCCAACTTTACCTTCCCGGCCGGCGCCTATGCCTGCGAGGTCGAGGTGGACGCCGAGACCGGTCAGGTCAGCATCGAGAAGTTCACCGCCGCGGATGACTTTGGCAACATCGTGAACCCGATGATCGTGGATGGTCAGGTACATGGTGGTATTGGTCAGGGCATCGGTCAGGCGCTGCTGGAGAACTGCGCCTATGACGAGAACGGCCAACTGCTGAGCGCGTCCTTCATGGACTACGCGATGCCTCGCGCAGATGATCTGCCATTCTATGAGGTCGACCATTCCAGCCAGACGCCGTGTACGCACAACCCGTTGGGTGTGAAGGGCTGCGGCGAGGCCGGAGCAATCGGTTCGCCACCTGCCGTTGTCAACGCGGTTTTGGATGCGCTGAATTCGGGTGGAAGGGCTGTTGATCACATTGACATGCCGATGAGCCCGTCGCGTGTTTGGACGGCAATGCATGGTTGAAAGGTTGGGGTGCGAGTGGCCAGCCCCTCGCGCTCCCCGAGATATTTATAGCCAGATGAAGGGCGGATCCGCGCCTTTCGGAAAGGAAGAACGAAATGTACAATTTCGAGTTTGAGAAGCCCTCGACCATTGCTGACGCGGTTGCCGCGTTGGCGGGTGAGGATGCGCAGGCGTTGGGGGGTGGTCAGACCCTGATCCCCACGTTGAAGCAACGATTGGCGGCGCCATCAACGCTGGTTTCAGTCAGTGGGATTGCTGAGATGAAGGGCGTCTGTGTCGAGGATGATGGTTCAGTTGCCATTGGTGGTGCCACGACCCACGCAAATGTAGCGGCGGATGCAGCGAGCAGCTATCCGGCGCTGGCGGCCCTGGCTGGTCAGATCGGAGATCCGGCGGTGCGTAATCGCGGCACCATTGGTGGCTCTGTCGCCAACAATGATCCGGCGGCCTGTTATCCGGCGGGAGTGCTGGGTTCAGGGGCGACCGTTGTCACTAATACGCGACAGATTGCGGCAGATGACTTCTTTCAAGGCATGTTTACGACTGCGCTGGAAGAGGGTGAAATTATCACCTCGGTGCGTTTTCCGGTGCCGCAAGCTGCGAGCTATCAGAAGTTTTTGCAACCGGCGTCCCGTTTTGCATTGGTCGGGGTCTATCTTGCCCGGTTTGCGGATGGCGTGCGGGTTGCCGTAACCGGCGCCAGCGAAGATGGAGTGTTCCGTTGGTCCCAGGCCGAGGAGGCCTTGAACAAAGAGTTCCGTACCGATGCTTTGATAGGTCTGCACATCAATCCGATGAACATGATCGGAGATTTGCATGGCAGCAAAGAATACCGGGCGCATCTGGTCAGCGTGATGACAAAACGGGCCGTCGAAGCCTGCAGCTGAGCAGGTTCGCAGCCAAATCGATAAGCCCCGGTGAAAGCCGGGGCTTTACTTTTTTCTGACCCGAGGCGGCTTGGCGGGGCGCCAATATGCGCCAGTGTCTTCTCGGGCCGTCTGATACCGTTCGACGCGGTCGCGCGCTGCCGACCCTCCTGCAGCAAAAAGGTGACCGATCAGGCATTCGAGTACAGCCATGGCCCCTGAGAAGCTGGAAAAGTGATGTTGAGTGCGGGTGCTGACTGGCAGCACGACATCCGGGTCAACACCAGGTGCAATGACTTCGCTATCCGACAATAAGACGATCCGCATCCCGCGTTTACACGCAAAACGCATGGATTGGATAGTGTCCGAGGAATAGGGATGAACGGTGATGGCGAACAAGCAGTCCGCTGCATCGGCCTCGAGCAGATCATCGACGGCTGACCCCATGTGCCGGGGGACCAACTGAAATCCGGGGTGTGCCATCCGACCGGCATAGTGAAAATAATAGGCCAAAGCATAGCTGGCTCGGGTTGCTGTGATATAGCAGCGTTTTGCTGACAACATGTGGTCCGTGACCTGCTTTACCAACGCGGGATCAGCCAGACGCAGGGAGCGGGTTACGACATTCAGCTCATTTTGCGCGAACCCTGCTTGAGCCGCGCTGAAGTCATCACCTGACCGCATGCGGCCCAACCAATCTTGGCCCAACCGATCCTCGCGATCGGTGACAAGAGTCTGCCGAAATGGTTTTCGAAAAGACTCGAAACTGTCGAAGCCCAGACGGTACGCCAGACGCACGAGGACATTTGAGCTTACACCGATTTTCTCAGCCGTAACGCGGACCGGGTCGAGCCCAAAATCCCCGGGATGATCGATGATGTATTTTGCTGCGGCCTGCATCTGTTGAGGCAGGGAATCGATATCAGCGCGTAGCTGCTCGGTCAGTTGGGCTGGTTTGTTGTGCATTGTTATAGAAAAACAAATGTTATGGAGAAAGCAAATTGAAAACACTAGGACTGCATATATTTCGGGATCAGATTAAGCCGTTTGGAAATGTCAGAAGGTAGTTTGGGGATGTCGGTAAGCGAAGCCCTGCCTTACATATTGGTCGCGCCAAATGGAGCGCGCAGAGGGCACCGGGATCATCCTGCCTTGCCTGTAACAATGGAAGAAATCGTCGAAACGGCGAAAGCCTGCAGCCTGGCAGGTGCCAATGGATTGCATCTGCATGTCCGTGATCAGGCGGGTCAGCATTCTCTGGATGCAGGTTTGTATCGAGAGACGCTTGGGGAATTGCACCACGCCGTACCGCAGATGGACATCCAGATTACCACAGAGGCTGCCGGAATTTTTGACGTTCAGACCCAGTTCGATTGCCTAAAGAACGTCCACCCGGATTGGGCTTCGATTTCGGTACGCGAGATTGCTAGGTCGCCGGAGCTTGCGCCAAGTGTTTATACGCTATGCGCGGAACAGGGGACGCGCGTTCAACACATTCTCTATGACGCTACCGACGTTGAGTTGTTGGTCCGCTGGCAGAAGGATGGAGTTGTTAAACCCCATCAGGTCGAACGTCTGTTTGTACTTGGCCGCTACTCGACAACGCAGGAATCGACACCGGAAGATCTGGATGCCTTCCCGGCTACGACAGACCCATGGATGGTCTGTGCCTTTGGCGGGCAAGAGCATGCGTGCCTGCAAAAAGCTGTACAGCTTGGTGGTGATGTGCGCGTGGGGTTTGAAAACAGTATTACGGGCTTTGATGGTCAGGCCTGGGCCGATAACGCCGCATCCGTTGCCGCTCTGATTGATCTTTTGAAAAGGACTTCGAAATGAGTCACGTTTTTCCGCGCCACACTAAGTCTGAATTGCCGGTCGCTGCAGGTGGTGAGGGTTGTTATCTGATTGATTCAACCGGTCGCCGCTATCTGGATTGCGGGGATGCAGCGGTTTCGTGTCTTGGTCATTCCAATGATACTGTGGTCAAAGCGGTGCAGCAGCAGGTAGAGCAGATCGCGTTTGCCCATACCGGCTTCATGACCTCGGAACCGGCTGAGGCGCTTGCTGATTTGTTGATCGAACATGCTCCGGGTGATTTGGACCGCGTGTATTTCGTGTCGGGCGGGTCCGAGGCGACCGAGGCTGCGATCAAGTTGGCACGGCAGTACTATCTGGAATCAGGTCAGCCTGAGCGCCGTCATGTCATTGCACGTCGGCAAAGCTATCACGGTAACACACTGGGGGCACTGTCGGCGGGGGGCAACGAATGGCGACGGGCTCAGTTTGCGCCGATGCTGATCGAGATGACCCATATCGCACCCTGTTATGAATACGCTGAAAAGCCTGAGGGCGAGAGCAGCTACGACTACGGGCAGCGTGTGGCTAATGAATTGGAGGCCGAAATATTGCGTCTGGGGCCCGATACGGTGATGGCCTTCATGGCAGAACCCGTGGTCGGCGCGACTTTAGGGGCCGTTCCTGCGGTTGAAGGATATTTCAAACGTATTCGTGAGATTTGTGATCAATATGGTGTTCTGCTGATCCTTGATGAAGTGATGTGTGGCATGGGGCGTACCGGCCATCTGTTTGCTTGTGATCATGACGGCGTGGCACCGGATATTTTGTGTATAGCCAAGGGGTTGGGGGCTGGGTATCAGCCAATCGGGGCGATGCTGTGTTCGGCTCGGATCTACGACGCAATCCAAAACGGATCGGGATTCTTCCAACACGGTCACACCTATATTGGTCACCCGGTTGCAACAGCTGCCGCATTGGCGGTCGTGACGGAACTTACGCAGAACGATCTGCCATTGAGGGCGGCGCTGATGGGCGAGAAACTGCAGTCAGCCCTGACCACTGCGTTTGGTCAGCATCCCCATGTTGGCGATATCCGCGGGCGTGGTTTGTTCCGGGGGATCGAACTTGTGGCAAATCGCGAGACCAAAACGCCGTTTGATCCAGCACTTGGAGTTGCGGGCAAGATCAAGAAGGCGGCGTTTGCGGAAGGATTGATTTGTTATCCGATGTCCGGAACACGCGATGGTCAACATGGGGATCATATCCTTCTGGCGCCTCCATTCATTATAGAAAGCAAGCAGATCGATGAGTTGGTCGCCAAGTTGGATCGCGCGATCTCAAACGTGATCTGACAAAACTGAAAGCTGTCTTCTCAAATAGTTCGCGGCACGTTGAAAATCTGCAGAGCGGATTCGATAAGAGCCAGGCATGAAAAAAGGCTCCGACCAGACTGGCGGAGCCTTTGAACACGTCCTGAAGCGCGGTTACTTCTGCGGCAGAGGGCCGATCATCATGATCATCTGACGGCCTTCCATCTTGGGCATGTTCTCGATCTTGCCCAGATCCTTGACGTCCTCGGCCACCCGCTCTAGCAGTTCACGGCCCAGATTTTGGTGTGCCATCTCGCGACCACGGAAACGCAGGGTGACTTTGACCTTGTCGCCGTTCTCAAGAAACTTGAACACGTTGCGCATCTTGACGTCATAGTCATGCGTATCGGTGTTGGGCCGGAACTTGACCTCTTTCACCTCGATGATCTTTTGCTTCTTGCGGGCTTCGCTTTCGCGTTTCTGCTGTTCGTACTTGAACTTACCGAAATCCATGATTTTGCAGACCGGCGGGTTCGCGTTGGGCGAAATCTCAACCAGATCGAGGCCAACATCGGAGGCCATCTGCATGGCTTTTGCGGGATGAACCACCCCGACATTTTCACCTTCGGCGCCAATCAGGCGAATTTCGGGAGCTCGGATCTTGTCATTGACGCGCGGGCCGGTATCTCGCTGTGGCGGCGCGTTGTGAGGTCTGCGGGCTATGGGTTCATTCCTTTGATGATTGCAGAATTTCGAGCCCGGAATTTAGACCGGGCTGAGAGGTGTTTCAAGCGGCATAAATTGCAAGCCGCATGAATTTTCGATGAAATTCGGGTGTTTTTGCCGGTTTAGGCTGTCGACGACCCGACCGGCAAACCCGTTTAGCCCACAAAGGCCTTTTCGATCACGAATTCCTTGGGTTCGGAATTCGCGCCTTCGCGCAGGCCGAACTCTTCCAAAATTGCTTTGATGTCATGGTTGAACGCAAGGCTGCCACAGACCATGGCACGGTCGGTGTCCGGTTTGATACCACCTTCGATGCCCAGATCGGCAAACACCGAGCCATCTTTCAGCAATTCGGTGATGCGGCCCATTTTGGGGCTCTCTTCTCGCGTGGTGGTCGGGTAGTAGCGGATCTTATCGGCGAAACCTTCACCGATCAGTTCAGCCAGCAACTCGTCCTGACGGATGTTCTCGATCAGCTCGCGACCATAATCCAGCTCGGCCACATCGCGGCAGGTATGAGTTATGATGACCTCGTCATAATCCTCATATGTCTGAGGTTCGCGCAGCAACGATGCGAAGGGGGCAAAGCCGGTTCCAGTTGCAAAGAACCAGATGCGCTTGCCGGGCAGCAGCGCGTCATGGACCAGCGTTCCAACCGGTTTGGGCCGCAGGATGATCTGATCGCCAGGCTGGATGTGCTGTAGTTTCGAGGTCAGCGGGCCATCCTGCACTTTGATCGAATAAAACTCCAACTCTTCGTCCCACGAAGGCGAAGCGATTGAATAAGCGCGTAGCAGAGGTTTGCCATTGTCACCCAGCAGACCAATCATCACGAACTCGCCCGATCGGAAACGCAGGGACGCCGGGCGCGACACCTTGAACGAGAACAGGCGGTCGGTCCAGTGCTTGACCTCGGTCACGGTCTGAGCGTCGGGCAGGACGGGGGCCTTTACGGCGGTTGCTTCACTCACGGGCTTCATCTCTGTCATAATTTCACCACCGATCTGCTAAACCGGTATCTCCGTTTAATCTTTGATCCAAGTCAGGAAAAGGGGCAGATTGCCCCTTTCGTGTCACAAGCTGGCGATGGCGGGTTTCAGCCGCGCAGGCGGGCCTGATAATTGTTCTCTTGCCAGTTGGCACGCGCCAACCACTGATCTTCGGGCTGACGTGCGGCTAGGCTGTGATCGATTTCGACCTCATCAAACCCGCTGCGACGTGCCATTGCGTATTGATCCGCCAATACATGGCCTTTTGCACGAAGGCGACCGGTATACCCTTTCAACCGCAGCACACGTGCGATCGTAAAGCCGCGCCCGTCTGCTGATGACGGAAAGTCAACGCGCACCATCTGAGCGCTGCCCAAACGGTCAATCAGTTCATCCGGATCCGTGTCCGAGCTGACGTCGAGTGCTACAACATCGTTGGCTGCATCGTCCAAAGTAACAAAGCCGTCGGTCCAGTCCTCGGGCGAAAAGCCTTGGTCATTCACGATTACGTTCATGTTTTCTCTCCAACACGCACCATCTTGCCGTCGACAAAATGGATGCCGCATTCTTCTTTTTCTCTGTTACGCCAGCGTCCGGCGCGGGGGTCTTCGCCCTCTTTGACCGGCGATGTGCAGGGTGCACAGCCGATCGATGGGTATCCTTTGGCCACCAGCGGGTGCCGGGGCAGGTTGTTCTCAGTCATATAGGCGCGCACATCTTCGGGCGCCCAATGGGCCAATGGATTGACTTTGATCCGTCCGGTGCCGTCTTCGACTTCGAAGAATTCGAGCGCCGCGCGGGTTCCTGATTGAAACCGTTTGCGCCCGGATACCCAGCCGCAATATCCAGATAGCGCCCGTTGCAGCGGGAAAGTCTTTCGCAAATTGCAGCAAGCGTCAGTGTCACTTAGATGTAGTGCCCCATAAGGGTCGTCACGCTCAACATCGTCCTTATCCGCTTGGATGATTTTCACGTTGGTCAGCCCCAGACGTTCACTAACCTCGTGCTGATACTCGAGCGTTTCCGTAAACAGCATCTGCGTGTCGATGAACAATACCGGTGTGGCTTTGTCGACCACTGCCGCCATGTGCAACAGCACGACCGACTCCGCTCCAAAGCTGGAAACGAGCGCAAGTTCTTCGATCTCTTCAATCGCGCCGTGCATCACGTCATGAGCACTATGATGACGGAACCGGGTATTCAGCGCGTCGACCTTTTCGGTCAGTTCGCGTCTGTTGGAACCCAGTTCCGTCTGGATCAGGTCAAGCGGCATTGGCCCGCGCCTCGGGGTAAAGCACGGCCTTGAACGGAGCCAT
Source organism: Ruegeria sp. AP7 (assembly GCF_056539905.1). Classification (NCBI taxonomy): domain Bacteria; kingdom Pseudomonadati; phylum Pseudomonadota; class Alphaproteobacteria; order Rhodobacterales; family Roseobacteraceae; genus Ruegeria; species Ruegeria sp. AP7. The sequence continues at coordinate 486,509 of NZ_JBQFVT010000001.1, forward strand.
TCCAACGCGGCGATAGGTTTCGAGGAAAGTTTCCTCGGCGCTATCGCGCAGGTCCAGATAGGTTTCGACGATGCGTTCAACGGCAGGAACGATCTCATCATAGGCAAAACCCGGACCCGTGCGATCACCGACGGCTGCCGTCTCGGTCGCATCACCGCCCAGCGTGATCTGGTAGTTCTCAACACCTGCGCGATCCAGACCCAGGATGCCGATATGGCCCACATGGTGGTGACCACAAGCGTTGATGCAGCCCGAGATTTTGATCTTCAAGTGGCCGATATCATGCTCCAGCTTCATGTCCTCGAACCGGGTCGCGATTTCCTGAGCAACCGGGATCGAACGGGCCGTTGCCAGCGCACAATAGTCCATGCCCGGGCAAGCGATGATGTCGCTGATCAGCCCGATATTGGCTGTAGCCAGTTCGTATTCTTTCAGCTTCGCATGGATCGTAGGCAGGTCCGATTTGTGGACATGCGGCAGGATCACGTTCTGCTCGTGGCTGATGCGAAGCTCGTCATAGGCGAACTCTTCGGCCAGATCGGCCATCACGCGCATCTGCTCGGCAGTTGCGTCGCCCGGCGTCTGGCCGTGCTTTTTGATCGAGATCGTAACGATCGCGTGGTCCGCGTTTTTGTGCGGCGCGATGTTGGTGTCGACCCACGAACGGAAAACCGGATCGTTGGTATAGGCGCTTTCAAACGAGGCGACGGATGCTTCGCGGAAGGTCGGAGGCGCAAAGTAAACTTTGACTTCTTCCAGCAGATTCATGTCAGCACCTTTGAACTGCGGGCGGACCTGCAGGAAGCGCTCGTTCACCTTGGCGCGGATGGCGTCGATGCCATGTTCATGCACCGTAATCTTGATACGGGCTTTGTACTTGTTGTCGCGGCGGCCAATCTGGTTCCACACCGAAACAGTCGCTTCGAGATATGCCAACAGGTCGTCAAAGGCGACAAATTCGGACAGTTCTTTGCCGATCATCGGCGTGCGACCCAGACCACCACCCACGATGACGCGGGCGCCAAGAACGCCGTCACGCTCGACCAGTTGTAGGCCGATGTCATGCGCCTTGATCACGGCGCGGTCGTTTTCACTGCCGGTGATGGCGATCTTGAACTTACGCGGCATGAATTGGAATTCCGGGTGGTCGGTCGACCACTGACGTAGCAATTCAGCATAGGGGCGCGGGTCGGCGATCTCATCCGCGGCGGCACCGGCGAAGTGGTCGGCTGTCACGTTACGGATGGTGTTGCCTGAAGTCTGGATGGCGTGCATGCCAACCTCGGCCAGCGCGTCTAGCATATCCGGCACGTCGTTCAGCTTCGGCCAGTTGTACTGGATGTTCTGACGGGTGGTGAAATGGCCATAGCCCTTGTCCCACTTCTCGGCCAGTAAGGCCAACTGACGCATCTGTGCACTGGAGAGCGTGCCATAGGGAATCGCGACGCGCAGCATGTATGCGTGCAGTTGCAGATACAGGCCATTCATCAGGCGCAGGGGCTTGAATTCGTCTTCGGTCAATGAGCCGTCAATGCGACGCTCAACCTGCGCCCGGAACTGTGCGTTGCGTTCTGCCAAAAATGCTGTGTCGAACTCGGAGTAGCGATACATGTTTAGCTGTCCTTAGTTGCAGCCCCGGACCTGGGGCCTTGAAGGGGAGAGAGAAGAGCCTGAAATCAGACCCGGGGCTGCGGGGAGGTTTCCTGTTTGCCATGGGCATAGTTGGACGGACCAGTCCGGCGGAAATCCTCCCGGAAATGGGTAGGTTCAGGTCCTTTGTCACCGGCGATCGCATCGGCGAGATACGCGCCAACGATCTTGTTTGCCTGGCGCGCGGCATCCAGCAATCGAACCTGCGCATGGGCTTCATCGGTGATCAGCTCGGCCTCGGACAGATCGCGCGACCAGCGGTCATCTTCGGTCTGATAAATCACATCGCCTTCCAACAGGTCGTTGGCGGTGACGACTTTAGGGGTAAAAGCGCGGGCCATCAGGCAAACTCCTTATGAAAAACCGAGATCAGGTGCAGGCCGAACAGGGCTTGGGCTAAGCCGGGCTTGTTCATGCGTTCATCTGACTGTTTGACCTGCATCGGATCATCTCGTGACTGAATTGACTTGAATGGCAATATAGGAAATATTCCCGGTAAATCGCCATATGCGCCAGCAAATAAGGACAAATGTTCTTCCATTGGCTGCGAGTTGAACCATTGTCTTGATTTAGAGGGAAATTTGGAATGTCGGTGCGGATAGACGACACGGATCGGAAAATTCTAGCCGAGCTGCAACGGGACGCGAGCCAGTCGTTGGATGAAATCGCGGCCCGCGTCGGCAGTTCGAAGACGCCAGTTTGGAATCGTATACGCAAGCTGAAGGGTGCAGGGGTCATTGGTCAACAGACGGTTCTGCTGGATGCCGAGGCGCTTGGATTCGAGGCCACTTTCTTTGTGCTGATCCGTACGTCGGAACACGAAGCGGAATGGCAGCAGAAATTCCTGAAAGCTTTGCGAGACCGTCCTGAGGTGCAGGAAGCACATCGGCTGGCCGGCGACATCGACTACATCCTGAAGGTAAGGGTCAGGAATGCGCGTGCCTATGATGCATTTTACCAGGCGCTGATATCAGAGGTTCGGGTACACAACGTTACGGCTTTGTTGTCGATGGAAGAGATCAAATCGACCACCATGCTGCCATTGAATTCTGTCGGTTGAATTAAGGCGAGTGATTGGGGGCGCTGCCCCCGTCGCCCATGGGCGACTCCCCGGGGATATTTTTGGCCAGATGAAAAACGGATCCGGGATCGATAGACCGGTTGATGCTTTATGCGCGTCTGGGATTCACGTTTCCACCATCAGTTTGGTTAGCCCATGGAAATGATAACTGTCCGAGTATCCAGGGTCATCTGCAAGCCGCAAGTTGGGATGTCTGTTGAACAGGATTGGAAGCGCAATACGCATTTCCAATCGTGCCAGAGGGGCGCCGACGCAGAAATGGAGACCTCCGCCAAAACTGGTGTTGGCGCTTATGTCTCGTGTTGGATCGAACGTATCGGGTTGGTGCCAGACCGTAGGGTCACGATTGGCGGCCCCCAGAAGCAATGCGACCTGATCTCCGCGGGAAAAGCGGTGCCCAAATAGCTCAACCTCTTCATAGGCATAGCGTGTGAACATATGGAGGGGCGGATCATATCGCAAAATTTCCTCGACGACCCCATCGAGGGAGCTGGGTGACAGGACAAGCTGCTGGGTGCGTGTTGTCAGTAGGGTTTTCACGCCATTGCCGATGGCATGCACCGTCGCTTCGTGACCGGCATTCAGCAAAAGGATACAGGTTGTTATCAGTTCATCGCGTGAGAGTTTTTCGCCGTCTTCTTCCGCTGCGATCAACCGCGTGATCAGGTCATCGCGCGGGTCTCTACGTCGCAGTTCGATGTAGTCTTCAAGATAGGCCGTAAACTCTTGCGTGGCCTGAACAGCATCCTCCTCGATTTCGCGGGTTCGGTTTGCCTGATACATGGACACCATCGCGTGAGACCAATGCAGGAATTTTGGTGCCATCCGTTCGGGAACGCCCAGCAGGCGGCAGATCGTAATGACAGGAACCTGTGTGCAATAGGCTTGCAATAGATCGAAGGGGCCATCGGGGAATCTCTCGATCAAATCGTTGCACAATTCTTCTATGGCGGGCTCCAACGCGGCAATGGCGCGGGATGTAAAGGCCCGCAGGACTAACGATCGCAGCCTTGTGTGCCTGGGTGGTTCGAGTTCCAACATTGAATGCGACTCAACCTCAAGCCACGGGGCAAGGTGGCTTGGGCCGGGTTTTGCAAATTCCGTTGGTATTTCGCGCCCAAAGCGCCGATCACGCAACAATGTATGCACAGCCTTGTACGAAGCGGCTGCAACCAAGCCATACTCCTCCCAACAGAACAGATCGCCGAATTGACGCGCAGTGTCATAGAACGGGTAGGGATTTTGCACGAATGCCGGGTCAGTCGGGGATTGGTGGAGCGTCTTCATGCGCTGCACACTTGCCATGGGCGTCGCTGAATGCAAGACCCTAGATATGCAACGGATTTGGATCATTGCAGGTTTTTTGTGCGCAGTTGGTTTGTTGTCGGCTGCGATCTGGACATATGGCTATCGTCAGGCCTTGTCGCAGCTGAGCGAAAAGGCCGAGGCGGATCTGGAGCTGGCGGCGGATCGGTTAAGCACACAGATGCAAGTATATCAGGAAGTGGCTGCGTTGATGGCGGACCATCCTGCATTACAGGCGCTTGGTGCCGGGGCGCAGCAGCAAGCAGCACGAAAAGTGTTGCTGGATGTGGCTGACAAGACCGCTGCGGTTAATGTGATCTACCTGGACACAGATGGGCAGGCTCTGGCGGCGGCACAGCCCGTGGCGCAGCGAGATATGTCTGAGCACCCGGCTTTTGAACGCGCCATGCAAGGCGCGTTAGGGAGCGCGCATGGAGTCGAAGACGAGAGTGGGGATCGGATATATTCGTACGCAGCGCCAGCGTTTGGAGATTCAGGGCAAATAAAGGGTGCACTGATGGTTCTGGCCGACGTGCAGGATGTCGAGCAGACATGGCGTGGAAGTACGGATGCGGTGTTCTTTGTTGATGCGGATGGGGTCGTTTTTATTTCGAACCGCTCTGATCTGTTGCTTTGGCACCGTGCGCAAGGCCAGCAGGGTTTGATGTCACCAGCAGGTGAGAATGTTGAATTTGCGTCGTCACGAGTTGCCGGGCATGAAGTTTGGAAACTGAATTGGGGGCGTTATCTGCCTCGCCGTGCGTTGCACCTGACTCTCGACCTGCCGGTGATTGCGATGACTGCAGAGATGCTGGTCGATGTCGCGCCTGCTCGTCGTTTGGCAGGACTACAAGCAGCAGCGGTTGCAGCGATCTGTTTCGCGTTTGGAGCGTTGTTGTTTCTGGCCTCAGAACGTCGGCGAACATTGGCGGATGCCAATACTGTATTGGAAAGCAGGGTGGCCCAGCGCACGCGAGCGCTGACAGCGGCAAACTCGGCTTTGCGCCGTGAAGTCGCTGAACGTGAAGAAGCCGAGGCGGCGCTTAAGCAAGCTCAGACCGAACTGGTTCAAGCAGGTAAGCTGAGCGCATTGGGCAAGATGTCAGCGGGGATCAGCCACGAGCTGAACCAACCGTTGATGGCTATCCAGCAATTCGCTGATAACGGGTCAGCATTTCTGGAACGCGGTAAAGAAGAAAAAACCGGCGAAAACCTGAGCCGTATTTCCGACATGGCTGCGCGTATGGCCCGGATCATAAAAAACCTGCGTGCATTTGCCAGAAACGAAAGCGAGCCGATGGGGCGCGTCAACTTGGTTGAAGTTTTGAACACGGCTGCCGAATTGACTGAGGCTCGATTACGAGAGGAAGGCGTCGAATTGAGTTGGGAGCCGCCAAGTTCGGCGGTTTACGCCTGGGGAGGTGAAGTGCGTTTGGTGCAGGTTTTCGTCAACCTGATCAATAATGGCGCAGACGCTATGGCCGATCGGGCAGCACGCAAAATCTCGATCACTTTGACGAAGGGGCAACCCATTCGTGTTTCGGTCAGAGACTCCGGGCCGGGTATCGAAGACCCAGATCGCGTGTTTGAACCATTCTACACCACGAAAACCGTGGGTTCGTCCGAAGGAATGGGTCTGGGGCTATCCATCTCCTACGGTTTGGTTCAAAGTTTCGGAGGGGACATTCGCGGCGCAAATACCGACGATGGTGCTGAATTTACCGTCGAACTGGAACCCTTCAGTGAGGACAAGGCTGCATGATCCGCAAAGTGCTTTTGGTCGACGACGATGCCGCTGTTCGCGAAGCTTTGGCACAGACTCTTGAATTGGCAGAATATGAACCGGTTACAGCGGGATCATTTGTTGCGGCGAAAGATCATATTCATAGCGAATTTGACGGTGTGATAATCTCGGATATTCGGATGCCTGGCCGCGATGGGTTCCACCTACTGAACTTCGCGCGCGAGGTTGATCCTGAACTACCAGTTGTTTTGCTGACCGGCGAAGGAGATATTCCAATGGCTGTGCAGGCCATGGGACAAGGCGCTTTCGATTTTCTTGAAAAGCCCAGTGCGGCAGCAGATCTTCTGGCGGTTCTGGAGCGTGCGATTGTCGCGCGGTCAGAGGTGTTGCGTGATCGTGAGCTCAAGCGCGAGTTAGAGCGAGGCGATCCAGCAGCCCGAATGCTATTCGGTTTGTCAGAGCAAGCCGAAGCCTTGCGAGAGCGCGTGCGGAGCGTGGCACCGACACACGCCGAAGTCTTGGTCACTGGACCGGCGGGCAGCGGTATATCCAAAGTCGCGGAGGTTGTGCATCTGATGTCTCCTGTCGGGCAGGGACCGTTTGTAAAGCGCCCGGCCGCCAGCCTGACGCCTGAAGATTTGTTAACGGTATGTGGGGATGCGGCTGGCGGGTCGCTGTTTCTTGATGAGGTTTCCGCAATGCCGGATTCCACTCAATACGCAGCGTTGGAACTGATCGAGCAGGGGACAGATGTGCGAATAATAGCAGGCACAACTTCTGACTTGTCACAGCATTCTGGGCAGGGACGGTTCAACGTCGATCTGTTCTATCGCCTTGATGTCATGCGGGTTCGCATTCCTGCATTATCCGAGCGCCCAGAGGATATTCCGATCATTTTTCGCCGTTATGTGGCGCAGGCGGCGGAACAGGCTGGTATCGCCGAGCCTGAGATAACACCTGAACATCTGGCCTCTCTCATGGCGCAGGAATGGCCGGGAAATGCGCGTTCTTTGATGTCTGCCGCCATGCGATTTGTGTTGGGTATGCCAGAAGAGGTCGGACAGTCTGCGGACCTGGGGCTGAGCGAACAATTAGCGCGGGTCGAGAAATCATTGTTGGTCGCTGCACTAGGGCGCCACAATGGCAAGGCTTCTGACGCGGCCAAGGCTCTGAAACTGCCGCGCAAGACGTTCTATGACAAGTTGGCTCGCTACGAAATACGACCAGAAGACTATCGTCGGTAGGCAGATCCTCCTGCCTATTTTGCCAGTATTAACATACCAGCAAAACTGTTGGGCCGGGCAGCCCGCATATGCGGGCTACGGTCGCACATTGCCCAGACGAATCGATTCGGTCGGGTTGATTTGATTTTGTGCGAAAACTCGCACTCGACGTGGTTGCTCTGTGCGAAATTTCGCACAGAGCATTGCGGTAGTTTTCTTGATTTGCGAAGTAGCCCATTAAACGTATTGATAATAAACAATAATTATAAACTTGGTTAACAACGGAACAAACCGTTGAGAGGGAGAGATTGATTCGCTTCACTCCGCTTCATACGGCGCGGACTGAGCGCTTGATCGAAGTTTTAGGGAAATCTGGGAGGAAAAGACTGATGAAATTCCTGACAACGGCAGCAACTGCAATTGCACTCTCTGTCACCGCGACGGCCGGGATGGCGGCCTGTGATGACGGTGAGATCGTGGTCAAGTTTGCCCATGTGACCAATACTGACAAACATCCCAAGGGCATTGCCGCCTCGCTGCTGGAGCAGCGCGTCAACGACGAAATGAACGGCGTGATGTGCATGGAGGTCTATCCGAACTCGACCCTCTACAATGACGATAAAGTGCTTGAGGCGATGCTGCAGGGCGACGTGCAGCTGGCCGCGCCATCGCTGTCGAAGTTCGAGAAGTTCACCAAACAGTTCCGTCTGTTCGACCTTCCGTTCATGTTCAAGAACATCGATGCCGTGGATGCATTCCAGGCCTCGGCTGATGGTCAGGCGATGAAAGACAGCATGCAGCGTCGTGGCCTGCAAGGTCTGGCATTCTGGCACAACGGCATGAAACAGATGTCCGCGAACAAACCTCTGGTTGATCCGTCGGATGCTGACGGCCTCAAGTTCCGCGTACAGTCCTCGGATGTTCTGGTGGCACAGATGGAAGCCATCGGTGGTAGCCCTCAGAAAATGGCATTCTCGGAAGTCTATGGCGCACTGCAGCAGGGTGTTGTGGACGGGCAGGAGAACACCTGGTCGAACATCTACGGCAAGAAGTTCTTTGAAGTGCAGGATGGTATCACCGAAACCAATCACGGTATCATCGACTATCTCGTGGTCACTTCTGTGGATTGGCTGGACAGCTTGGACCCCGAAGTCCGTGATCAGTTCCTGGCAATTCTAACCGAAGTGACGGAGACCCGGAACAAGGAAGCCTTTGCGGTGAACGAAGCGGCTAAGGCCTCGATCACTGACGCAGGCGGTATTATTCGTGATCTGAACCCTGAGCAGCGTCAGGCTTGGGTCGATGCGATGAAGCCCGTGTGGGACAAATTCGCTGACGACGTTGGTCAGGACAAGATCGACGCTGCACAGGCGATCAACGCCGGGTTCTGATCCCGGATCAAGCCGCGTGTCCGGGAACTGGGGAGTTATGGACGCGTAGGTCAGGCGGGCCTTGATGGCCCGCCACACTCCCTCCACTCTCATCAAAAAAATGCGGGGACAGAGAGATGTCTGGTGCGAAATCCGGCCAAGGCGGGCTGGTCGACCATATCGAAGAAACCATGATTGCGTGCCTCTTGGGCCTGATGACGATTGTCACCTTCGCCAATGTGATCGCGCGGTTTGTGTTTAACTCTAACATTCTTTGGGCGCTGGAGCTGACTGTTTTCACCTTCGGTTGGTTGGTGCTGCTAGGCGCATCTTATGCGGTGAAGAAGCATGCGCATCTGGGTGTGGACGCGATCCTGAACATGCTGGCCCCCGCGCCGCGCCGGGTTTTGGCGCTGATAGCGGTAGCGTGCTGTCTGGTGTTTTCGCTGCTCTTGCTCAAGGGGTCGTATGACTACTGGGCGGTGTTTGCCGATCTGCCGCCAACTTCGGGTCGCTGGTTTCCGACCGGTTTCGACATGAGTGCACGCAGCCAGAGTTTTTACGAGGTTGACGATATCCCCATGGTCGCTCCGCTGCGGTTTCTGGAAGATATGATCAACTACGGTGAGTACTACGAGAAACTGCCCAAGGTCGTTCCCTATTTCGTTTTGCCTCTGTCGATGTTGCTGCTGGTGATCCGTTTCGCTCAGGTTGCCGTTCAAATCTGGCGCGGCGAAACCGATCGCCTTGTAGCTAGCCACGAGGTTGAGGACGAGATCGAAGAGGTTCGCGCGCAGCAGGGGGAGCATGACTGATGGATGTTGTTCTTCTCTTCTCGATGGTCATTGGTCTGCTGCTGATCGGTGTTCCGATTGCGGTTTCGCTGGGCCTCAGCTCGACCCTCTTCCTGCTGATCTATTCCGACAGTTCGCTGGCCTCGGTCGCGGGCACGCTGTTTGAGGCGTTCGAAGGGCACTTTACGTTGCTCGCGATCCCGTTCTTCATCCTCGCATCGTCCTTCATGACGACAGGCGGCGTTGCACGCCGGATCATCCGGTTCTCGATTGCCTGTGTGGGGCATCTGCCGGGCGGGTTGGCGATTGCGGGCGTGTTCGCCTGTATGTTGTTCGCCGCTCTTTCGGGCTCATCCCCGGCCACCGTTGTGGCAATCGGTTCCATCGTCATCGCCGGGATGCGTCAGGTTGGTTATTCCAAGGAATTCGCCGCCGGTGTGATCTGTAATGCTGGTACTCTGGGTATTCTGATCCCGCCGTCAATCGTGATGGTGGTCTATGCCGCTGCCGTCGAGGTTTCGGTCGGGCGGATGTTCCTTGCCGGCGTCATACCGGGGTTGATGGCGGGCCTGATGCTGATGATCACCATCTACGTCATGGCCAAGGTCAAGAACTTGCCCAAAGGAGACTGGAAAGGTTGGGGAGAAGTCTTCACCTCGGCGCGCGAGGCCGGTTGGGGCTTGTTCCTTATCGTCATCATCCTCGGCGGAATCTACGGCGGTATTTTCACCCCGACGGAGGCTGCTGCGGTTGCGGCAGTCTACGCATTCCTGATCGCGAGCTTTGTTTACAAGGACATGGGGCCGCTCAGCACCGAAGGCGATGCAAAGAACATCTCGGTGTTGAAGAAGCCCTATGCTCTCGTCACGGCCTTTGTGCACCCCGACACTAAGCATACGCTGTTCGAAGCTGGCAAACTGACCGTCACGCTGCTGTTTGTTATCGCCAACGCGCTGATATTGAAGCATGTTCTGACCGATGAACAGGTCCCGCAGCATATCGCAAGCGCTATGCTGTCCGCGGGTCTGGGGCCGGTAACGTTCCTGATCGTGGTTAACGTGATCTTGCTGATCGGCGGTCAGTTCATGGAACCCTCAGGCCTCTTGGTCATCGTGGCGCCTCTGGTCTTTCCGATTGCGATTGAGCTGGGCATCGACCCGATCCATCTGGGCATCATCATGGTGGTGAATATGGAGATCGGGATGATCACGCCGCCGGTTGGTCTGAACCTGTTCGTAACCTCAGGCGTCGCGGGTATGCCAATGATGAGTGTTGTGCGCGCGGCGCTGCCGTTTTTGGCTGTGCTCTTCGTCTTCCTGATCATGGTGACGTATATCCCGTGGATTTCGACCTTCCTGCCCAACACTTTCATGGGGCCAGAGATCATAACCAACTAGATCAAATACACCGATCATTTGAACCGGGCGGCGTAATCCGCCCGGTTTTTTGTGTCTTGAAACTGAAGTCTAAGCACATATCTGAGCGTCAGAGGACGACCTCACCATCATGGATGATCATTCGGGACGACCCGAACTCGGAAAGTGAGGTGTTCTTATGCCCTGGATATTACTGTTGTTCGCTGGCCTGCTTGAGATTGTCTGGGCCGTCGCAATGAAGCAGACCGCAGGTTTTACACGCTTGTGGCCGACAGCAATCATGGGTGTCGCAATGATCGGGTCATTTGGTATGCTTGCGATGGCCATGCGGGAATTGCCGCTTGGAACGGCCTATACCATCTGGACCGGAATCGGCGCTGTCGGTTCGTTCACTGTCGGCATCTTGTTTCTGGGCGAAGCGCTGACACCGATGCGGATCGGTGCGGCGGTTCTGATTGTTACCGGTTTGGTCATAATGAAACTGGCCTAATTCTACTTAGGCCTTTTCAAGCGCGCGAATGATGCCCGAGAAATCTTGGGCTTTCAGGCTAGCGCCACCCACAAGTGCCCCGTCGACATTTGATACTCCAAAAATCTCGGCGGCGTTGCTGGGTTTTACCGACCCACCATAGAGCAACCGGACCGAGCGGCCCACGCCTTCACCAAAGCGGCGTTCCAGCCGGGCGCGGATAAAATCGTGCACTTCGCCGATCTCTTCCAGGGTTGGCACTTTGCCGGTCCCAATCGCCCAAATGGGTTCATATGCAACAATGAGATTTTCGCCGGTCGCCTGATCCGGGATTGATCCCGACATCTGACCTCCGATGATGTCCAGCGTGTTCGCCGCTTCACGCTGTTCAAGGCTTTCGCCAACGCAGATTATCGCTTTTAGGCCCGCGTCCATCGCTGTGCGGGCCTTGGCGCGAATGTCTTCGTTTTGTTCGCCATGGTCCTCTCGACGTTCGGAATGACCGAGTATTACTGCGTCTGCCCCTGCGTCAAGCAGCATCTCGGCGCTTAAATCTCCGGTATGCGCACCCGAAGTCGCGGCGTGGCAATCCTGTCCGCCGACAGTGATTCCTGAGCCTTCGACAGTAGTACCAGCGCGATGAAGCAATGTGGCAGGCGGGCAGATCAGTATTTCGACGGGGGAAGAGGGATGAGACGCGCTCAACTCTTTTAGTTCGTTCAGCGCAACGCCGGTTCCATTCATTTTCCAATTGCCTGCCGCCAACTTACGCCGCATTGCGATCCCTCCGGTTTTGTGCGTTCTGCACCCCGGATATCACCGGCAAGCAGCGCTGACAATTCCGGTTGCGGACCGCGAATTGTGTGGACAGATTGCACGCGTAAATGCAGAGGGCAGCATGATAGACAACCTAGACCTTGCAAAGCTGGACCAGCGTGAGCCGGCGGAGCTGGATAAGCTGAGACATGCCATTGGCCGGGTCGGATTTCTGACGATTTCCAATACCGGACTCAGTGCTGAGCGCGTTCAGCAGGTGATTGGCGAATATCGCGACTTTTTTCGGCAACCTGAACAGATCAAGCGGACTGTAGACATGGCCACCACCGGTGCTAACCGCGGCTGGGGCGCACCTCGTTCTGAGCAAGTCGATCCTACGGCGAACCCGGATTTCAAAGAAGTGTTTGACTGCGGCTATGAACTGTCTGCCAACAATCCCTATGCAGGCCGCGAACTGAGCGTGTATGCCCCAAACCTCTGGCCGGAATTTTCCGGCGAGTTCCGGACAATAATCCAAGGCTATTATTCGGACGCTTGTGGCATTGCCATGCGCGTTTTGCGTGCCATTGCCGTTGCCATCGGTCGGGATGCGAACAGTTTTGATGCCGCCTTTGATACGCCCATGGCCTTGCTGCGCGGTAACTTCTATCCGCAACGACCTGATTGGGCAGGAGAAAACGATTTTGGAATCGCTGCTCACACTGACTATGGCTGCCTGACATTGTTGGCCACCGATGGTACTCCGGGGCTAGAGGTGCGTATGCCTGTTGGCGATTGGCAGGCCGTAAACGCCGCGCCGGGGCAGTTCATTATCAATTTTGGCGAAATGTTGGAGTTCTGGACAGACGGTGAAGTCACGGCAACCGAACATAGAGTCAAAGGGAGTTCAGACGAGCGAATCTCGGTCCCGCTGTTCTTCAATCCCTCTTATGACACCAATGTCGCCCCGCCGGATTCAGGCAAGATAATTCGGGCTGGAGAGCACTTGACGCAGCGATTTAATGAAACTTACGTGCACCTGCAGGCAGCGTCTTAACGCTGCGTCGCCAGAGTATCGTCGAACTTGATCGATTCCCCGCAGCCGCAAGCATCGACCACGTTCGGGTTGCGGAACTTAAAGCCGGATTCGAGCAGTGAAACCTCATAGTCGATCTCGGTCCCAAACAGGAACATCTGTGCCATTGGCGCGATCATCACGCAGGCGCCATCCTGTTCGACCACCTCATCGTTTGGGTCGGCCTCATCGACATAGTCCATGGTATATTCCATACCAGCACAGCCGCCTTTCTTGACGCCAATGCGCAGACCGGCGTGACCGCCAGAATTCATCAGCCGAACAATCTGTTCGGCGGCTTTGGGTGTCATGGTCACGGCTTGTTTGCCGGGAATGCCAAACATGATGGGCTCCGTATTCGCGCGTTATCTCCAATCTAAGGCCGACGCTCGTCGGGCTCAAGAGAGGGAGGGCACAATTCCCACACATGTGGTGGGTTGATCGGGAATTCGGGTTGGCAATATCGCGCGGGATATGGTCGGATGACGTGGATTTATTGTTCTGACAGAGGCGAAGTAAGATGGCATTAAGTGCAAAGCAGTTGTTTGGTCGAAGTATTTCCACTGGGTTGGTTTGCATTGCACTGGCTTATCCGGCATTCGCCGCCGGTGATGACAAACGGCACCCGGTCAATTGTGCCACAGCACCGGGTGATCTTCGTGCGATCGCTGCGGAAAAGAAGCATGCGGAGGAACAACAAGCGGAAAGCGTTGTCTCGATCCTACCCGCCGGAGCTTTATTGGGATTGATAACCGGGACCGAGAACAAACACCTAAAGATGCTTTCAGGCGATTACGTCGAACAGTTGGATGCGAGAGCCGCGGAAATCAAATCGACCTGTGGAATCAACTAGTAGCAACCGGAAAAGACCGCCCTCGGGCAAGGGCGGTCAATATCCGGGCTAGGTCAATTTGGGGACAGCAGACAGGTTTGCGACCCGGTGCGCCAACACAGTATGTATCACTGCGCCAACAACCGAAAAGTACCGGCTTTTTGTGTCACAATGTCTAAGCATTTGTAACAGGCGCGTAACCGTTTCACGACAAACGATAAAACCTGATTAGAGAAGGGTGTCACATGAACCCCAGCTCAAGCCGCGCTTCATCTGACATCATCTCCATACCCCAAGGCGGCTCCCACGTCAGTTCGACGTCAACTTCCTTGACGCCCGCAACGGGTTCAATGGCTTCCACGATCCAGCCGGGCATCTCGCCGGCGACCGGGCAGCCGGGAGCCGTTAGGGTCATAATGACTTTGACCGCGTTTTCATTGGTGATGTCGATGGTATAGATGAGACCCAGATCATAGATATTGACCGGAATTTCAGGGTCAAAAACTGTTCGGCACGCGTCCACTATCGCGTCGTACAAAGGATGTTCGATGGTCGAAGGCGCAATGAGCGGGCTGCCTTCGAACTGTTCGCTGGGGTGGGTCATTGATGCCTCGGGTCTGTTACCTGAGAAATTATATAGGGAAACCGCCGACCAGCGTCCAGAGGGGCAGTGGCGCCCGGAATGGGCGCCAGTACAAAATCACTCGTTGATATCGTGATTGAAGGTTTTGACCTGTCCGTGAGGCAGTGCGAACATGCGGCGTAATGCGAGCCAGGATACCAGCGAAAGAACCGCAAAGATCAGCAATAGAACGGGCAGGGAAGGCACCAGCCCTGGTATCAGCAACAGCAATCCTGTGATGGCTGCTCCGATGGCAAAGCCAAGAAAGATGAAGCCTGGCAGGGCGACCTCAAGGATGGCCAGAGCGAGCGCCGCAGCCAGCCAGACCCACCAAGTAAGCCAGAAAGGTTCAGCCATCATTTTCCTCCTTTCAGCATGTTAAAGGCATTCCCAAACGCTTCAATAGCATTTGCCGGTACCACAATTGTCTGCGAGCCGCTGCCATTACCCAAAGCGTTCAGTGATTCCACTTGCTTCAAGGCGACCTGGTATTGCGCAGCTTCCAATCCATTATCTTGAATCGCCTTGGCCACAACCTGAGTCGCGTAGGCTTCGGCCTCGGCCTGGATACGGCGGGCTTTGGCGGTCTGTTCAGCGGCATAAAGCTCGGCATCGGCTTGCAGCTCAACGGCACGCTTCTGACCTTCGGCCTCTGTTACCTGTGCGCGGCGCGCGCGCTCGGCATTCAGCTGCTGCAGCATTGCGTCACGGGTGGCCTGGTCGAGGTTTACGTCCAGAATCTCGGCGCGGGTCACTTCGATACCCCAATCGTCAACAGCGGTTTCGACACTTTCCTGAATGCGTTCAATCAGTTGCGCGCGGTTCGACTGAACTTCATCCAAGTCCATCTTACCAATCTCCGCACGGACGATGCCGGCCACGGTTGTGGCAATCGCACCGTCTACGTCACGGATACGGTATACAGTCTTTTCAGGTTCCAGAATACGGTAGAACACCGAGGTATCGATCTGCACCAGAACATTGTCCTTGGTGATCGCGTCTTGAGTTGCGTTGGGCAACTGACGCTCAAGGATGGATATCTTATGGCGTGCAACATCAAGAAAAGGAACGATAAAGTTGATTCCGGGCCCAAGGACCGAGCGCAAGCGGCCGAACCGTTCAACCACGTATTTCTCGGATTGAGGCACGATCTTGATGCCCTTGAAGATGACAAGTGCAATTAGCGCTGCCGCCAGCAGATAAATAATGTTCGAAGTAAGCAGTCCGATAATCTGGTCTTCTGTCATATCTGTCCTCATTTATTGTGTACTATAGTATACATTTGGGGATTGAGTCGCCCGATTTCAACTCTGGTATGGATTGAGTGCGCCCAAATGCAAATCTTTGAAACAGTTAATGCGGTGCGAATTCTTTGCCTGTGACCGCTTTGCATCCTACCTGTGTTTGCGGTATCGGGCGGGGATGAAACTGATAATTGATACTGATCCCGGCATCGATGATGCGATGGCCATCGCCTATGCCGCTGCAGCTCCGGAAATAGAGTTGGTTGGCCTGACGACCGTCTTTGGCAATACTCATGTGCATCAATCCAGTCGCAATGCGCGCTATCTGGTTGATAAACTTGGATTGAATATTCCAGTAGCTGAAGGGGCGCCATTTGCACGTGGTGAAGACCGCCACGCGCCGTCCGAGCATGTACACGGGCCTGAAGGGTTCGGTGATTTTACCGATATCCCGCATATTGGCGAGAACCACGCGCTGACAGGCGCAGAGTTCCTGGTTGAAATGGCGCGCGCGCATCGCGGTGAATTGGTCGTTTGTGCTGTTGGCCCGCTTACCAATATTGCGGATGCAATCAAGCTTGACCCGGATTTTGCCGACAATGTGGCCAAGCTGGTGATCATGGGTGGCGCGGTTTACTGCCCGGGTAACATCACCGAGCATGCCGAAGCGAATATTTACCATGATGCCAAGGCTGCCGATGAAGTATTCGCTGCGTCTCTGCCGACCGTGCTGGTTGGCTTGGATGTGACCCTGAAAACGCTCTATGAAACTGCCGACTTCGAAGGGTTGGCTCAGAAATCCCCCGATATGGGTGGTTTTCTGCGCGACATCTCGCGGTTCTATCTGAAGTTCTACAAAGAGGTTGGCGGGCTTGAAGGTTGTGGCCTGCACGATTCAACGGCAGTGATCGCTTGCACGCATGAGCCAATGTTCGATGTGGTT
This sequence comes from Ruegeria sp. AP7, assembly GCF_056539905.1. Taxonomy (NCBI): domain Bacteria; kingdom Pseudomonadati; phylum Pseudomonadota; class Alphaproteobacteria; order Rhodobacterales; family Roseobacteraceae; genus Ruegeria; species Ruegeria sp. AP7. Next base: position 502,993 of record NZ_JBQFVT010000001.1, read on the forward strand.
GAAACTGGTTTGCAGGTGTCGCTCGAAGGACCTGACATCGGGGCCACACGTATTAACCCTTCGCGGCCTGCAGTACGCGTATGCCGGAATGTGGACGGGGCAGGGGTTGTACAACTGTTTACCGAACGCGTTGCATCTCTGCCCTGACGGGTTGCATTGAACCAGTAGATCGGGCAAAGCCTGCCCGGTTCCGCGACCCGAGGCCCCAACATGACCGACCGTTTCTCGTTTGACCTGAAAGCCACAGACGGCAAGGCCCGCACCGGCGAGATCAACACACCGCGCGGCGAGGTGCGGACGCCTGCATTCATGCCCGTCGGGACTGCGGCGACGGTTAAGGCAATGATGCCCGAAAGCGTCCGCGCAACCGGTGCGGATATCTTGCTGGGCAACACTTACCACCTGATGCTGCGTCCTACGGCCGAGCGGATCGACCGCCTGGGTGGTTTGCACAAGTTCATGAACTGGGAACGCCCGATCCTGACAGACTCGGGCGGGTTTCAGGTCATGTCGCTGGCTGGTTTGCGCAAGCTGACTGAGAAGGGCGTGACTTTCAAATCCCATATCGATGGGTCAAAGCACGAACTGACACCTGAACGTTCGATGGAGATCCAGCGCCTTTTAGGATCGGACATCGTGATGTGTTTTGACGAATGCCCGGCATTGCCTTCGGATCGGGACCGCATCGCCGAGTCGATGCGATTGTCGATGCGATGGGCCGAACGGTCTCGGGATGCGTTCGGTGATCGCCCCGGATATGCCTTGTTCGGGATCATGCAGGGCGGGTTGGAACAGGACCTGCGTGAAGAAAGCGCAGAAGCGCTAAAACAGATCGGATTTGAAGGCTACGCGGTTGGTGGGCTCGCGGTGGGCGAGGGGCAAGAGGCCATGTTCAGCTGCCTCGACTACGCACCAGAATTCCTGCCTAAGGATAAGCCGCGCTACCTGATGGGTGTGGGCAAACCCGACGACATCGTGGGTGCCGTGGCACGCGGAATCGACATGATGGATTGCGTGCTGCCTTCGCGGTCCGGACGTACCGGGCAGGTGTTTACGCGCTACGGTGTGGTCAACATCAAGAACGCCCGCCATGCTGACGACCCGCGTCCTCTGGATGAGCATTGTACGTGCCCTGCGTGCTCAAATTATTCCCGCGCCTATCTGCACCATGTATTCCGGTCAAATGAGATGATCTCGGGTATGCTGCTGACCTGGCATAACCTTCACTACTTTCAGGAAATCATGCAGGGCATGCGTGACGCGATTTCCAACGGAACATTTGCGCAGTGGCAGGCGCAGTTTCATGCACAACGAGAGCAGGGCGATATAGAACCACTCTAGATTGCGTCTCATGCGGTGACAAACATCGCCCTATTTGCTATACTGTTCTCAGTTTGTTTCATCAATTTCATTGTTTTGTTAAGGAGGATTCCATGCCTCGCTTTCTTGTTTCTATAGCAATCGTTCTTTGTGCATCCTTGGCCCACGCAGATGTCTGGACCTTTGAAACCCCGTCTGAAAACATCCAATGTGTTGTCGGGCAGGATGCCGGAACCTCGGATTTGTCTTGCACTATAATTGAGCGTAGCGGCGCGCCTGCTTTGCCACGACCTGCGGATTGTCAGTCTGATTGGGGACATGAATTTTTCATGACCGATAAAGGCGCTGTCCGCATGCTGTGCCAACCCGTCAATCAAAACCGCAACGGTTATGATCGCGCAGAATATGGCGTAACCGGGACGTTTGGTGGATTTATCTGCCATTCCTCGAAAAAGGGTTTGGAATGCAGGAATGAAGTCGGCCACGGGTTCTTTTTATCTCGCGCCAAGCAGCGGATATTTTGATCCCCAACTGACAATTTATTGGAGGTTTTGTCAGCGCGCCGGGCCAAAATCGGTGGATATGTCTGCCGGACGCCTTGAAGTCCCCAATTCATCGGGTCATGCTGCATCACGACAAACGGCGATGAGGTTGAAATGGGGGAACAGGTGCCCCACCTTTATCGTCCAAGACAGGAGACAGCCAATGGTTGCCTGATCCAGGGACCAGCGCCGTCTTGCCAATGATAAGGATAGAGCATGCAAGAGCCTCTGAATTCCTCATACCCCGTCCTGCCGCTGCGCGACATCGTGGTATTCCCACATATGATCGTGCCGCTATTCGTGGGCCGAGACAAATCGGTCCGCGCACTGGAAGAGGTGATGCAGGATGACAAGCAAATTCTGTTGTCGAGCCAGATTGATCCTGGTGAAGACGACCCAGAGATCGACGGAATCTACCGCTCGGGCGTTCTGGCCAATGTACTGCAACTGCTGAAGCTGCCCGATGGCACCGTTAAGGTGCTGGTCGAAGGGCAGGCACGTGTGCAGATCACAGAATTTCTTGAAAACGATCAGTTTTTCGAAGCCCGCGCCGAGTATCTGACCGAAATTCCCGGCGATGTCACCACGACTGAGGCGCTTTTGCGCACTGTCGCGGATGAGTTTGAGCGCTATGCCAAAGTGCGCAAGAACATTCCCGAAGAAGCACTGGCTGCAGTCGGCGAAACCACTGAGCCTGCGAAACTGGCCGACCTTGTGTCAGGTCATCTGGGCATTGAGGTCGAACAGAAGCAGGAATTGCTTGAGACTCTTTCCGTCAGTGAGCGGCTTGAGAAGGTCTATGGCCTGATGCAGGGCGAAATGTCCGTTCTGCAGGTCGAGAAGAAAATCAAGACCCGCGTCAAATCTCAGATGGAGAAGACGCAGCGCGAGTACTATCTGAATGAGCAGATGAAGGCCATTCAGAAAGAGCTCGGCGATGGTGAGGACGGCAGCAACGAAGTCGCTGAACTGGAAGCCAAAATCAACGAGACCAAGCTTTCGAAAGAAGCGCGCGAGAAGGCCGAGGGTGAGCTGAAAAAGCTCAAGAACATGTCGCCGATGTCGGCCGAGGCCACTGTTGTGCGCAACTATCTGGACTGGATCCTTGCTCTGCCTTGGGGCACCAAGTCCCGCGTCAAAAAGGATTTGGGCCGGGCGCAGGACATTCTGGACGCCGATCACTACGGGCTTGAGAAGGTCAAGGAACGGATCGTTGAATACCTCGCAGTTCAACAGCGTTCGAAAAAGCTGAAAGGCCCGATCCTGTGCCTTGTTGGCCCTCCGGGCGTGGGTAAGACCTCACTGGGTAAGTCCGTCGCCAAAGCCACGGGGCGTGAGTTTATTCGCATCTCGCTGGGTGGCGTGCGCGACGAATCCGAGATCAGGGGTCACCGTCGGACTTATATCGGTTCGATGCCCGGTAAAATCATTCAGGCGCTGAAAAAGGCGAAGACCACGAACCCGCTTATCCTGCTCGACGAGATCGACAAGATGGGACAGGACTTCCGTGGCGACCCGGCCTCAGCGATGCTGGAGGTGCTGGATCCAGAACAGAACAACACGTTCATGGATCACTACTTGGAGGTCGAATATGACCTGTCCAACGTGATGTTCCTGACCACGTCGAACAGCTACAATATGCCCGGGCCTCTGCTTGATCGGATGGAGATCATCCCGCTGGCTGGTTATACCGAAGACGAAAAGAGCGAGATCGCCAAGCAGCACCTGATCGGCAAGCAGGTCAAGAACCATGGTCTGAAGGACAAAGAGTTCGAACTTACCGATGAGGCACTGCAATCGATCATCCGCACCTATACTCGCGAGGCGGGTGTACGGAACCTTGAACGTGAAATCGCCAAAGTGGCGCGAAAATCGCTGACCAAGATCATCAAGAAAGAAACGGAAACCGTGACGGTGACGCCGGAAAATCTGGATGATTTCCTCGGCGTGCCTAAGTTCCGCTACGGACTCGCCGAACAGGACGATCAGGTCGGCGTTGTCACCGGCCTGGCCTGGACCTCGGTCGGGGGCGACTTGCTGCATATCGAGGCGCTGAAACTGCCCGGTAAGGGTCGGATGAAGACCACAGGTAAGCTGGGCGATGTGATGAAAGAATCCATCGACGCAGCATCGTCGTACGTTCGGTCGATTTCGCCTCAGATCGGCGTGAAGCCACCGAAGTTCGACAAGATCGACATCCACGTCCACGTGCCCGATGGCGCGACGCCCAAGGATGGGCCGTCAGCGGGCTTGGCGATGGTGACCTCGATTGTTTCGGTCCTGACAGGTATTCCGGTGCGCAAGGACATCGCCATGACAGGCGAGGTCTCGCTGCGCGGCAATGCGATGCCAATCGGTGGGTTGAAGGAAAAACTGCTGGCTGCTCTTCGTGGTGGGATCAAAACTGTTCTGATCCCTGAAGAGAACGAAAAGGATCTGGCAGAGATTCCGGATAACGTGAAGGAAGGACTGGAAATCATCGCGGTCAAGCACGTCTCGGAAGTCCTTGAGCAGGCACTTATCCGTGCGCCTGAGTCGATTGATTGGGACGAGGCTGCGGAAGAGGCTGCCGCGGCGGCTGCAAAAGCGGCCGAAGGTGCCGGACCGTCTGCGACAGCTCACTAAGACTGCTGATAAAGTTAAGAGGCGGGGTCATCCCCGCCTTTTTTTGTTTAAAGGCCGATGACCGGTTTGGACGGATCGAGCACTTCTTCATCAGCGATGTAAGCCTGAAACTTTTTATCCGACAGGGACGAACGTACAGCGAGTGCGAAGATCACCATCGAAAATACGACACAAAGCAAAATATCCCAACCGAATGGGATTTGTTTCTGCGCACCGTCTCCAAATTGCCCCATGTAAGATATCAGCCCCAGGCCGCAGAAATATGGCATCAGCCAAAGGGCTTCTGTCGCGTCCATCTCATCAAGCCGGTTGTGAAAGCGGATCAGCAGCAGCGCCATGCCAATAAGCAAGGCAATACCAAGCCTCCAGACCGTGTCCCAACCGCTCCAATAAACGATCAACGTCGAAATGGCGAAGGCTGTGATCGCGACAAGTTTGACCGCGGGGATTCGGATCGAGCGGGGTTGATCAGGTAGCAGATCGCGCAAGCATACCACTGCGATGGGACCGACCGCAAATGAGAGGACGATTGCGGCCCCGTTCAAGGCGATGACGGTGGTGAACGGTACGGTGAGCAAGAACAGCGTGCCGATCAGAAAGTTCAGCGCCAGCGCCCACAAAGGGACGCCAAAGGATGAGAGCATCTGCAACCGCTTCGGCAGGAATCCATTTTGCGACAGGGCCATTGCGATCCTTGCATTTGAACCTGTTGCTACAAGCCCATTGCCAAACGGGCCGATAATCGAACCGACGTTCAAAAGGCTGAGAAACCAAAACAGCCCAACTGACATGATGACACCATCCAATGGCCCTTGACCGCCAAAGCTCAGGTGCGCCCAGCCTTGGCTGATCATTGTGGGGTCCAGTGCTCCTATAAAGGCAACCTGTAGTCCGAGGTAGATCAGTGCACACAGCACAATGGAAAGAACCAATGCAGCCGGTATAGCAAATTTCGGATTGCGAACTTCCCCAGCCATATCAACCACATGTCGGAATCCAATGAAGGAAAAAATCACCCCGCCAGTAGATACGGCCGCCATGATACCCTTAAGACCATAGGGGGCGAATCCATCTGGCGTCGTAAAGTTTTGCGTTTCAAATCTCGATGCGATCAACAGAACTGACAAGACAACTGGGATCGCAACTTTAGCCCAGGTCAGTGTCGCATTTACCTGGGTGAAAAACTTAACCCCCAGCGCGTTTACCGCGACGAATAACAGCATGAATAGCAGTGCAACAGAGACACCGGCCCCGGTCAGTTCCCCAGTTTCTGCCGTATGGAGCCAAGACGCGTATGGCGCGAGGTATTTAAGCATGGCCTCAACCTCGATTGGGGCGGTCGTATTGTAGCCAATCCAGGCGGTCCAACCCATCGCCATCGACACGATATTGCCGTGCGAAAACTGCGGAACGCGTGCGATCCCGCCGGGGATAGGCAGCATCGCCGAGATTTCGGCAAATGTGATCGCCAGAATGAACATCGCAACCGCGCCGATGATCCAGGAAAGAACAGCGGCAGGGCCGGCATGCTGCACGGCGAGCAGGGGTCCGAATAGCCAGCCCGATCCGATGATGCCGCCGACTGAAATGAACGTAAGTCCAACGAGGCCGATTTCCCGCTTCAGTTTCGCCATTTGTTAACCCATCCAGGAAATCCGTTGGTTCGAAAGACCACCATTTCAGGATAAGCAGGCCTTAGTAAACATGGCAAGTCTCTATAATCATGCAAGAATCTCAGTGCCTAAAGCAACGAATTGGAAAGATTTTCCAGTCGTTTCGAGCACTTTCTGCCACGAGTGTTTATCTTCAGGGTATCATAACGCTGGACGCGGGTTTGAATATCAAGCACGCTGAGAGCCCGCGCCATGGTAGGAGACCCCAGGATGCCTCGGTACAACGATCTGTTCGAACTTTCGGTGGAAGATATGGAATTGATTGAAGAGGCAATGCGCCATGCGATTTCGGCCAGGTCCGTCGCACTTGTTGATGAAGGCAATGAGGACAGAGAGGCCCGTGAGAACTTTGTGCGCAAGGCACACGAATTACTCGGCAGGTTACATGACCAGAAGATATTCTATCGCCCGAAGTCCGGCGTGTATGTCGGTGGGTAGTGCAGGGTGTGCTGCGCGTTTGATCTGAAGGGACCCCAGCACTTTACTTGCAGCTAATAAGTTATTGAAAACATGGTGGGTGATAAGAGATTTGAACTCCTGACATCTTCGATGTGAACGAAGTGCTCTACCACTGAGCTAATCACCCTTGGCGGGCTCAACTAAAGAAACCAAGAAATATTCGCAAGCTGAAATCGTTATCCGTTGGCGGTGGAGCGGGGATTTCACGATGCGTTTGCTTTGTTCAAAGTTACTTGCATTGGAAAAATCCGTGATTAAGCAAAAAACTTGAAAACGCCGCTTGACGCTGCTCAGCGGTGGCCATAATACACCCCAACGTTCAGAGATGAACGGGCAGTGGGCGGTTGTAGCTCAGTTGGTTAGAGTACCGGCCTGTCACGCCGGGGGTCGCGGGTTCGAGCCCCGTCAACCGCGCCATCACTGTCAGCCTTTGATCCGGGCAAACGGATCACACATAGACCCAAAATGCGCGGTTGTAGCTCAGTTGGTTAGAGTACCGGCCTGTCACGCCGGGGGTCGCGGGTTCGAGCCCCGTCAACCGCGCCATTTTCCTTTGAAATCAGACACCCATACCCACGCTATCGCATTGCAGGGTGTCTTGAGGTCTGGCATGACGTTTCCGTCCGACTTAATTCTGTCCGAGAGGGTGCTCATGACAAGCTTGAACCGGGTCGTTATGGCCCGCCACAGCCGTCAGTGGATTCATGAGCTCAATCCGCAGAAGCTGGAGGCTTTCGAGATTTCAGGTTCCTGGGGCAAGCAATTCGCCTTTCAAAGCTATACGCAAGCCTGGCAGCGTCAGCTTGATATCTGCTGCGGACCATTGCTGGATGAACACGGACAAGTCCGGCAATTTGACCTGATCCTGGCCAATCAGGTCTGGGAACATCTTGATCGACCTTATGAGGCGACTTTGAACGTGTTGGAGATGCTGCGACCTGGCGGTTACTTCTGGCTCGCAGTGCCTTTTTTCATTCCGTTTCACGCAGCTCCGCAGGATTGTTCTCGGTGGACTGCGCGAGGTTTGAAGAATTTGCTAGGTGAGTGCGGTTTTGATCCGACTGGCATCAAAGCAGAGCAGTGGGGCAATCGCCATGCAGCCCAACGAAATCTGGAACTGGATTGGCCACCGACCTACGATCCCGAGACCGACGATTTGGAAAATGACCCGGATTTCCCAATTTGCGCATGGGCATTGGCCCGGAAATCGATTCAGTAGTTGGTAAGCCGGAGAAAATCCGCTAGTTCTTGCTTTGTTCTAACTTTTCGATTGGAGACTCGGCGCTGCTCGCTTATCTCTGAAAGACGTATCTGTTGGGGGCCAGAATGGCTGAGCTGAAGAATATCGAGGTGCGCGGCGCGCGCGAGCATAACCTCAAAAGCATTGATGTCGACATTCCGCGTGATCAGCTGGTGGTGATCACCGGTCTTTCTGGCTCGGGCAAGTCCTCGCTGGCGTTTGACACTATCTACGCCGAAGGTCAGCGCCGCTATGTCGAAAGCTTGTCGGCTTATGCGCGGCAGTTTCTGGATATGATGGAAAAGCCCGATGTAGATCACATCAGCGGCCTGAGCCCTGCTATTTCGATCGAACAGAAGACGACGTCCAAGAACCCCCGCTCAACCGTGGGGACCGTGACCGAGATTTACGACTATTTGCGTCTGTTGTTTGCTCGTGCTGGAACGCCCTACAGCCCGGTCACAGGGCTGCCTATCGAGGCGCAGCAAGTGCAAGACATGGTCGACCGGATCATGACCATGGAGGAGGGCACCCGTGGCTATTTGCTGGCCCCAATCGTGCGGGACCGGAAGGGCGAGTACAAAAAGGAATTCCTGGAACTTCGCAAACAAGGGTTCCAGCGCGTCAAGGTCGATGGCGAGTTCTACGAGTTGGATGAACCGCCAACGCTGGATAAGAAGTTCCGACATGATATCGACGTCGTGGTTGATCGTTTGGTTGTACGTGAAGGGATGGAAACGCGCTTGGCTGACAGCCTGCGGACAGCGCTGGATCTTGCCGATGGGATTGCAATTCTCGAAACCGCACCGAAAGAGGGCGACCCCGAGCGGATCACGTTCAGTGAGAATTTTGCCTGCCCGGTCAGTGGGTTCACGATCCCCGAGATCGAACCCCGTCTGTTTTCATTCAACGCGCCTTTCGGAGCATGCCCCGATTGCGACGGTCTGGGGGTTGAACTGTTCTTTGATGAACGCCTCGTTGTGCCGGACCAGACGCTGAAGCTGTATGATGGGGCTTTGGCGCCGTGGCGGAAGGGGAAATCCCCGTATTTCCTGCAAACCATCGAAGCCATCGCGCGGCACTATGAGTTCGACAAAAACACGCCGTGGAAGGATTTGCCCGATAAAGTTCAGCAGGTGTTCCTGCGTGGTTCTGGCGATGAGGAAATCCAGTTCCGCTATGACGAAGGTGGTCGCGTTTATCAGGTCACGCGCAGCTTCGAGGGCGTCATACCCAACATGGAGCGCCGATATCGCGAGACTGACAGCGCCTGGATTCGCGAAGAATTCGAGCGTTATCAGAACAATCGTCCCTGTGGCACCTGCGAGGGATATCGTCTGCGCGCAGAAGCGCTGGCTGTAAAAATAGCAGGGCTGCATGTGGGGCAGGTGGTCCAGATGTCGATCCGAGAGGCATTGGCCTGGATTGAGGATGCGCCGAACCATCTGACTGCGCAAAAGAACGAGATCGCTCGGGCCATTCTGAAGGAAATCCGCGAACGGCTCGGCTTTTTGAATAATGTGGGTTTGGAATATCTTACACTGTCACGTTCAAGTGGCACTTTGTCCGGTGGCGAGAGCCAGCGCATTCGTTTGGCCAGCCAAATCGGATCGGGCCTGACCGGGGTATTGTATGTACTTGATGAACCTTCGATCGGTCTGCATCAACGCGACAATGACCGGCTGTTGGGGACACTCAAGAACCTGCGCGATCAGGGAAACACCGTTATCGTCGTAGAGCACGACGAAGAGGCCATTCGCGAGGCTGACTATGTCTTCGATATTGGACCCGGGGCTGGTGTTCACGGTGGGCAGGTCGTCAGCCATGGCACGCCCGAACACATCGCTGGTGATGCGGCTTCGATTACCGGTCAGTACCTGTCTGGGACGCGTGAAATTGCGGTACCTGCAGAGAGGCGAAAAGGTAAGAAGCAGAAGGTGAGCGTGGTCAAGGCCACCGGAAACAACCTGAAAAATGTCACGGCAGACTTTCCGCTGGGCAAGTTCGTCTGTGTTACTGGGGTCTCAGGAGGCGGTAAATCCACCCTGACGATTGAGACTTTGTTCAAAACCGCCTCGATGCGGCTGAATGGTGCGCGTCAGACACCGGCGCCTTGCGAGACGATTAAAGGTCTAGAGCATTTGGATAAGGTGATTGATATCGATCAGCGTCCGATAGGCCGGACTCCACGTTCAAATCCAGCGACTTACACCGGGGCCTTCACCCCGATCCGCGACTGGTTTGCGGGCCTGCCCGAGGCCAAGGCGCGTGGCTACAAACCCGGTCGCTTCAGCTTCAATGTTAAAGGTGGACGCTGCGAGGCCTGTCAGGGTGACGGTGTGATCAAGATCGAGATGCACTTCCTGCCCGATGTCTATGTGACTTGTGAAACCTGTAAGGGCGCGCGCTATAATCGCGAGACGCTTGAGATCAAATTCAAGGGTAAGTCCATCGCGGATGTGCTTGATATGACTGTCGAAGATGCGCAGGAGTTTTTTAAGGCCGTGCCTTCGATCCGAGACAAGATGGATGCCCTTGCGCGCGTCGGGCTGGGCTATATTAAGGTCGGTCAGCAAGCAACAACGCTGTCTGGTGGTGAAGCGCAGCGCGTGAAGCTGTCGAAAGAGCTCAGCAAACGTTCGACCGGGCGAACACTATATATCCTTGATGAGCCGACAACCGGTCTTCACTTCGAAGATGTTCGTAAGCTCCTAGAAGTGCTGCACGAACTGGTGGATCAGGGAAATACGGTTGTGGTGATCGAACACAATCTGGATGTGGTGAAAACCGCCGACTGGATTATCGACATCGGTCCCGAGGGAGGCGACGGAGGCGGCCAGATCGTGGCAGAGGGCACACCTGAAGATGTCGCGGAATGCGAGAGCAGTCATACCGGACGCTACCTAAAACCGATGCTGAATACTGAACGTGTGGCCGCTGAATAGCGAACTCTAGTAGAGGATATCGGCAACTGCGCCGATGAGGTTCAACACTTTGCGCGTGTCCGGGTCGATTGAATAGACATAGTCACCGGCACGCACATAGTTGCCACCGCGCCGCAATCCATAGCGATAAGGGTCGTCAATCCAGATGTAATCATCAAGCCGATCACCCTTTCGGTAGAGCTTTTTGGCCTGCCCGGGTGGCACGCAAGGCACAGCCTTTTTCGCAAGCCCCGGAGGGCAATGGCCAGCATTGCTACGCACCACACCAAATTGCGGAGCGACTCGTTCGACTTGCAACTTGGACTTGTTCTTACCTTTACCATTGCCATTCCCGGCCAACGCTACGGCTGGGCTCAGCGCAATCAGGGCGACCATTGAAAGGCAGGTCAGAATTTTCATCGAGGCGCACTCCGGCGTGGGTGTTTGTATTTGCTTGTACAATACCCAATCACGTAGGAGCGCGCCTCCTTGTATTCCAGCCCTGTGCGGTTTTCCGCTGCCAGAGTGTTAGCTTCGGCCGCGCGTCTCGAACCGTGGCAACATGGCGCTGAAATCGCGACCTAAGCCATTTTCGTGTTCGACAAACTGTTCATAAAGCTTCGTTGCGATTTCTCCCATGGGAGTATCGGCATCAGCGCTTTCTGCAGCCTGTTGGCTGAGGCGTAGATCTTTCAGCATCAGCTCGGCGGCAAAGCCAGGGATATAATCATTGTCAGAAGGGCTTTCGGGGCCAACACCCGGCGCAGGGCAATATGCATTCATCGTCCAACTGTAGCCAGAAGAAGTGCTAACCACATCAAACATTTTTTGGCGGTCCAACCCTAGCTTGTCAGCCAGTGCAAATGCCTCGCAGGTGGCAATCATGGTGACGCCGAGGATCATGTTGTTGCAGATTTTGGCGGCTTGACCAGCGCCCGCCTCGCCGCAGTGAACCGCTTTCTGGCCCATGATTTCAAACAACGGCGCGGCTTTGGCAAAAGCGGTGTCAGAGCCACCAGCCATAAAGGTCAGCGTGCCGGCTGCGGCGCCGCCAATTCCACCTGAAACCGGTGCATCCACCGAGAGCAGACCGGCGTCTGTGGCTTGCTGGGCTACGACGCGGGCGCTGTCGACATCTACGGTCGAACAGTCGATCAGAACCGCACCGTTCTGCATCGCAGGAATAACCTCATTGGCCACGTTGCGCAGTATCTGGCCATTGGGAAGCATGGTGATGACCGCCTCTGCGCCAGAAACGGCTTGGGCCCCTGACGCGGCCATCGTCACACCATCGATCGATATGTCTGCCATGTCATGGCCGACCACTTCATGACCGGCCGCTGCCAAATTGGCTGCCATTGGGGCGCCCATGTTGCCCAGTCCAATGAATGCGATTTTCATCCCTTACTCCTCTGAAAAGGTCAGCGCGTTCTCACCTAATGGTTGCAACATATTCGAGACTGCTGCCGCAGGTACGTTCATATCTGCAAATTGCCAGTTTGGATTGCGATCCTTGTCTATAATCTGTGCACGAATGCCTTCCAGAAAATCTCCGTGTTCCATCGCGCGATATGTAAAGCGATACTCCATCGCCAATGCCTTGCGCAGGGTCAAATTCGGTCCGCGCAACCGATGCAGCATTTCGATGCAACAGGCCATCGAAATCGGAGCATTTCGTTTGAGGCCATTGAGAACTTTCGACGAGAATTCCTGGCCGTCGCTACGCAGGATGTTCAAGATATCGGTCAGGCTTTCTCCGCCGAAAAACGCGTCGATCTGAGGTTGGAACTCGGCCAGTTTGCCTTTCGGGAGAGTTTCAGTGTGCTCTTCAACAATTTCTGCACGACCGGAAGCTTCCAGCATATCTATAAGGCCCGCCCAGCGGTCTTGCGGAATGAAATGATCAGCAAAGCCAGCAAAGATTGCGTCATCGGGGCCCATTCGGTAGCCGGTTATTCCCAAATACTCGCCTAGACGCCCTGGCGCCAGCGCCAACATCAGTGTTCCGCCCACATCAGGGACCAGACCTATCGAACACTCCGGCATTGCAATTTGCGAGCTTTCACCAACAACGCGATGACTGCCATGACAGCCGATGCCAACACCGCCACCCATGGTGAAGCCTTGCAGGAAGCTGATAACAGGTTTGGGGTATTCAAAGATTGTAGCATTCATCCGATATTCGTCGCGCCAGAAGGTACGGCCGTAATCGTAATCGCCATTGGTGCCAGTTGCGTATAGCTCTGCAATGTCGCCACCGGCACAAAAAGCCTTTTCACCCTCGGCGTCAAAAATGATCAGATCGACTACATCATCCTCACGCCAACTCCGGAGAGCGGTGTCGATGGCCATGCACATCTCATAGCTAAGTGCATTCAAGGCCTTTGGGCGAGTTAACGTGATGCGCCCGGCGCGCCCTACGGTACGAATATAGATGTCAGCCATTGGACCCTCAGCGGTTCGCCAGCATTTGCCGTGCAACGATGACGCGCATAATCTCGTTGGTGCCTTCAAGTATCTGGTGCACGCGCAGATCGCGCACAAGCTTTTCGATGCCATAGTCGGCCAGATAACCGTAGCCGCCATGCAATTGCAGGCACTGGTCAACCACCTTCGATCCGGTCTCGGTGACGAATTTCTTGGCCATGGCGCAGAATTTGGTGGCATCAGGCGCACCTTGATCCAGTTTCCACGCAGCTTGCCGTAGGAAGGTGCGGGCGGCCTGCAGTTCGATCTCCATATCGGCGAGGCGGAACTGCAGCGCTTGGAACTGATCGATGGATTGGCCGAATGCTTTGCGCTCTGACATGTATTGCAGCGTCAAATCCAATCCATTCTGCGCTGCACCTAATGAGCATGAAGCAATATTCAGGCGTCCGCCGTCCAGCCCCATCATGGCGTATTTGAATCCGTCGCCTTCTGCACCGACCAAGTTTCCCGCGGGGATCTTACAGTCATCAAACTGGACCTGCGCGGTGGGCTGGCTTTTCCAGCCCATTTTCTGCTCCAGAGCGCCAAAGCTAAGGCCGGGGGTCCCGTCTTCGACATAGACTGTCGAAATTCCGTTGGGACCATCCTCACCCGTGCGGACCATGCAGACATAGGCATCCGAATAACCGCCGCCCGAGATGAAAGCCTTAGAGCCGTTCAGGGTGTATCCCTCGTTCGTGCGTTCCGCCCGGGTTTTCAAAGCGGCTGCGTCTGAGCCGGAACCAGGTTCCGTCAGGCAATAGCTGAGCACCGTCTCAAGGCTGAGAATGTCAGGCATGATGCGCGATTTCAGATCATCACTGGCAAAGCTGTCCAGCATTTTGGCGCACATGTTGTGGATCGACAGGAAAGCCGCGACCGAGGGGCAGGCCATCGACAGGGCTTCGAACACCAGCGTCGCATCAAGACGGCTCAGGCCTGATCCGCCACCTTCTTCCGAGACGTAGAGGGCGCCAAAACCAAGTTCGCCAATCTTGGGCCAAAGATCTTTCGGTATCGTGCCGTCAGCTTCCCATTGGCGCGCGAATGGGGCGATATGTTCCTGGCCAAAGGCATAGGCCATATCAAAAATGGCCGTCTGTTCTTCGGTCAACGCGAAATCCATGGCGGTGGTCCCTGTATACTGCAGAATTGAACAAGCGTTTTATTCTTCAATCCTTACAGAAATTTTTCAACGGCGGCAAACGCTGCGGACGGGTTTGGGAGATTTACTTACCTGCGCTATACTGAGGAAATTCTAAAGATCGATTTTATGGAGTATTCTGATGCCGTCTCACAAAATGGCCGTGATCGCCATTCACGGAATGGGAAGCCAATACAGACCCCAAGGGCAACCTGCATCAACAACCCCAACATTTTCGAAAGGATTGAAGCGGCGCGTCGCGAACCGGATCGGAGCCGATATGAGCCATGTGATCTGGCATGAGGTTGTTTGGGCTCAAATCCTGCAGGGGCGGCAGAAAGATTATCTGCGCAAGATCAACCGTAGTTTGGGCTATGACAAGCTGCGCGAGTTTGTTGTGTGTAACTTGTCCGATGCTGCCTCGTATCGCCCGACGCCGGATGACGGTGACAAAATCTATGATGCGATCCACAAGAAAATCGAGAATGTGATGGGTGTGGTCAAACATCAGGTAGGCCATGACGGCCCCGTCCTGATACTGGCCCATTCACTGGGTGGGCACATAATGTCCAACTATATCTACGATATGCAGAGGCATCTGCGGCAGGGTGGATCACCGGTTCATCCGACACATGTAGAAAACATGAAAACAGTCGCGGGGATCGTGACCTTCGGATGCAATATTCCGATCTTCTTGTTCGCGTATCCCGAGAATGAGATATTCCCGATTATGGCTCCTAATCGCGAGCTTCCACCCGCGCTCCGGTTTACGACATGGTGGCACAACTACTATGATCGTCACGATGTTCTTGGGTTTCCGTTGGGCAAAAGCGCGCCGAGCTATGCGCAGCTGGCACAAAGCAGAGCCTTGAAAGACAAACCAATCAATGCGGGCAAAATATTTACGTCATGGAACCCGTTCTCGCACAACGGATATTGGACAGACCGGGACCTGTACGAACCGGTGGCAGAACGGATTAAGGATATTCTGGCCGCAGTCTGAAACTACAAATCGGCGTGAAATTCTTCGATCAGATGGCTAACCACGGCTTTCCCTGGATCATCTCCGCGCGCGACAGCCTCGGCATGGACGCGACGTTGGCGGGTTGAAGAAGTGCCTGTCTCGGCAATGTGCCTTAGACGTGCAATCTCGGTCATCGTGCCGAGCGCTTCCGTATCTTCAGCCAGCATACCCATGAGTTCACCCATCAGTTCGGCCATGGGCTTGATCGAGCGATCCCCGAAATCAATCAGCCCTTCGCCAACGCCATAGCGTTGCGCACGCCAGCGATTTTCGCCGATCAGGAACTTGTCATATTGCCGCCAACGTAGATTGCGCGCTTTCAGACGGCATAACATCCGGGTCAAGGCTTGCGCCAAAGCCGCCAAAGACAATGTGTGTTCCAGCCGGGGCTGGACATCCATGATCCGGGTTTCGAGCGTTGGAAAGCGATGCGAAGGGCGCAGGTCCCACCAGATTTTTGAGGTATCTTCGATTACCCCGAGTTCGACCAAAACTCCGGTTGTACGTTCATATTCGCCCCAACTACTGAATACCGGAGGTAAACCGGTTCTGGGCAAGTTATCGAATACGGTCAACCGATAGGAGGATAGGCCCGTATCCTCGCCGTTCCAGTAAGGTGACGAAGTAGACAAAGCCAGGAGATGCGGCAGAAAGTAAGACAGCTGTGGCATCAGATCGGCGCGCAGGGCCTGGTTTTCGATCCCCACATGCACGTGCATCCCGCAGATCAGCATTCGGCGTGCAACGCCGCCAAGAGCGTGCTGCAATGCGTCATAGCGCTCTCTTCTTGTATGATGCTGATCTTTCCAGTTTGCGAATGGATGGCAGGAAACCGCGATTGGTGCCATATTGTATTCAGCCGCGCGCTTTGAGACACAGGACCGCAACCGCTTTAGGTCTTCTCGGGCGGATTTGATGGTGGCGTGCGGGCGGGTTCCGACCTCGATCTGGCATTGCAGAAATTCGGGGCTGACCTGACCTTCGAAATCACTTTGACAGGCTTCGATCAACGCGGTTGGGGCATGCGCAAGCTGCATGCTGTCGCGATCAACCAGCAGATACTCTTCCTCGATGCCTAACGTGAATTCCTGCTGCATGGCGGTCCTCGTCGTTCAATTCCAATCAGTGAATACGGAATTTTCTCTTTTGCCAAGGGTTTGGCTCAAGGGTTCTTGCAGAGGTGCCGCGAGCAAAGGTAAGGAAAGGCGCAACGTAGATTGGAGCCATCCTCGTGAAACCCAGAAAATTTCTACAGATCAACGCTGCTCTGGACGAGTTAGGAGTGAAGCTGATCGACAAGGTCACAGAACAGGATGAACGGGCGCGGCTTGAAGCCTTTGAGCGGGCAGGGGGGCTGACCCGCCCTGCATACGCTTTGTCACCGGGGATGGAAGAGTTCGAGATCACACAGTTGGTGGACGCGTACACGCGACACGCCGACGATCTTGCGGCGCTGAAAGATCCTGCGCGCAATCAGACAGGTTATGTAACCAACAATGGGTACTATGACAGCCCGGATGCGGATGCGCTTTATCTGATGATCCGCCGCTTTCAGCCAAAACGCGTGATCGAGGTCGGCTGCGGAAACTCGACCCGCGTGACGCGCCAAGCGATAATCGACGGAGGCTTGGATACGACCATCACCGCAATTGATCCGTATCCGCGTGCCGATATCGCTCATGTCGTCGATCAGTTCGAGCAAAAGCGACTGGAAGAGGTCGATCCCGCAATATTCGATCAGCTTGAAGCCGGAGACGTTCTTTTCATCGATTCAAGCCACGTGGTCCGGATGAGCAATGACGTGGCTCATTTATTCTGTCGGATCATTCCGGCGCTGAAACCGGGCGTTGTCATCCACGTCCACGATGTTTTTCTGCCTTACGAATATCCTAAGCGGTTCTTCTATGATTGTCCGGGTTGGGGCGAGCAATACATGCTGCACGCCTTGCTGCAATCTGGCTTCTATTCAATGCTTTGGCCCGGATATTATTTGCAACAGGAACGCCCCGACGCGGTGGAGGCATTACCGTTTCTGAAAGACGGTCGCGCGCAGAGCATATGGGTGCAGCTCAAAGAAAAATGATCAACATGTGATCCGGTTTGCGAAAAGGCCCGTAATCCTCTGCATAACAAGCTGGAGAGGAGTTAACAGCCATGTTCCGTCGCACATTCATGGGCGCTGCCGCCGCATTTGCACTTGCACTACCCGTCAAAGCACAGGCAGCAGATATCGTCGATACGGCAGTCGCCGCCGGGTCGTTCAACACTCTGGTCGCTGCCGTTCAGGCCGCTGGATTGGTTGATACGTTGAAAAGCGATGGGCCTTTCACTGTCTTTGCACCCACGGACGAGGCTTTTGCCGCTCTGCCCGAAGGCACGGTTGAAACTCTTCTTCTACCAGAAAACAAGGACCAACTGGTAGCGATCCTGACCTATCATGTTGTGCCAGCCAAAGTGATGTCTGGTGACATCGCTGGGAAACGAGCAAAGGTTCTGACCGTACAAGGCGATCGTCTAAGCGTGAACGCAAAGAATGGTGTGAAAGTTAACGGCGCCGAAGTTGTGCAGGCTGATATCGAAGCCAGTAACGGCGTCATTCACGTTGTAGATGAAGTGATTATCCCCGAATAAATCTACCACTTCCACAATCGTAAAAGCCCCGTTCCTGATGGACGGGGCTTTTTTGAGTTCCGAGTAGAAATCTGCCGTTTATACCAAACGTACCTGAGTACCGACCTTCACCAGCGGATACAGCTCTTCCACATGTTGGTTATAAAGACCGATACAGCCGGACGAGCTTTGACGACCGATCTTGCGGGTATCGTGGGTGCCATGAACCAAATAGGCAGGCCAGCCAAGATACATAGCGCGGGTCCCCAACGGGTTCCCGGGTTCGCCACCCTCCATGCGAACCGGCAACGACGGATCGCGTTCGCGCATTGATGCAGTTGGAGTCCAGCTTGGGTTTTCCGACTTGCGCGTGACTTTGGTATATCCGCGCTTGGTGAGCTCTTCGCTCATCGGGACAGAGCTGGGATAGAGTTTATAGGTCCCATCGGGTCCCCAGTAATGCACAGCCCGGCTGGTGATATCGGCCAGCAACGCACCGACGCCCAGTTCGTCAAAGTGATCCTGCCAATTCTGCTGCGAGAATGACGATACATTGCGACGAACGGGTAATTGTGTGCTGATCGCTTCTTCATCCTGCGGGAATGCATCGATGCTTTGGGCGCGTAGGATGGCTGGTGCCGCAATCAAAGATGCAGCGCCCAATAGGGCATGACGACGGGTCAAACGATTTTGGGACAAGGTTGCCTCCGGAAAGATACGAACTGCTCGATTAGTTGAATCGCCGATAAAATATTGGTGATTGCCTGATTTTTCCAGAGGTTGGTCTCTGAATTTCTTGTGAAGTGTCTGAACCAGCGGGAATAGGCCCAAAACGAAAGAAACCCGGCCTGCGTTAGGCCGGGCTTCCTGATAAATGATCTAACCGATCAGTCCATGGCTTTGAAGTTGAACTCGCCGCCTTCCTTGATACCCGACGGCCAGCGCGATGTGACGGTCTTGGTGCGCGAGTAGAACTTGAAGCTGTCCGGGCCGTGCTGGTTCAGGTCTCCGAACATGGACTTCTTCCAGCCACCGAAGGTGTGATAGGCCAGCGGAACCGGGATCGGGACGTTGATGCCAACCATGCCGATATTGATCCGGCTGGCAAAATCACGCGCGGTATCGCCGTCACGAGTGAAGATCGCGGTGCCGTTGCCGTATTCATGATCCATCGCCAGTTTCAGCGCCTCTTCGTAGGAACCTGCGCGTACGGTCGACAGGACCGGGCCAAAGATCTCTTGCTTATAGATGTCCATGTCGGGCGTGACGTTGTCGAACAGGTGCGGGCCGACAAAGAAACCGTCCTCATAACCCTGCAGGCTGAAGTCACGGTTGTCGACAACCAGCTTCGCGCCTTGCTCAACACCCGAGTTGATCAGACCAAGAATTCGCTCTTTCGCGGCAGCAGTAACAACCGGACCCATGTCAACATCGTCGCCGGCTGTGTAGGGGCCGACTTTCAGCTTTTCGACACGCGGGATCAGTTTTTCGATCAGCGCGTCTGCGGTTTCTTCGCCAACCGGTACAGCGACCGAGATTGCCATGCAGCGTTCGCCAGCTGCGCCGAAGCCAGCACCGACCAGCGCGTCAGCGGCCTGATCCAGATCGGCGTCAGGCATAACGATCATGTGGTTCTTGGCGCCACCGAAGCACTGCGCGCGTTTGCCGTTGGCGGTTGCACGAGCATAGATGTACTGCGCGATCGGGGTCGAACCCACGAACGACACGCCCTGAATGATTTCACTGTCGAGCAGGGTGTCAACGGCCTCTTTGTCGCCGTTTACAACCTGGAACACGCCTTTGGGCAGACCAGCTTCGACAAACAGTTCAGCCAGCATCAATGGAACAGATGGGTCACGCTCGGACGGTTTCAGAACAACTGCGTTGCCGCAGGCCAGAGCAGGGCCGACATGCCACAGCGGCATCATGGCCGGGAAGTTGAACGGCATGATCGAGGCGACCACACCCAGCGGCTGACGCATCGAATACATATCGATGCCCGGGCCCGCGCTGTCGGTGAATTCACCTTTCAGCATCTGGGGCGCGCCGATGCAATATTCGATCACTTCCAGACCACGCTGCAAGTCACCCTTCGCATCGGGAATGGTCTTGCCATGTTCACGGCTGAGCGCCTCGGCCAGTTTGTCCATGTCGCGGTTCATCAAGCCAACCATCGCCATCATGACGCGTGCGCGTTTCTGCGGGTTGGTTGCGCCCCAAGCGACCTGAGCCGCTGCGGCGTCTTCGATCGCTGCGGTGGTCTCGGCAACACTTGCCATCGGGCATTGGTACTGCACTTCGCCCGTTGCCGGGTTGAACACATCGTCAAAGCGGCCAGATGTCCCGGCGACATGTTCGCCGTTGATGAAATGGGTCAGGTTCTGCATGGCAAATTCCTCCGGATTAGGTTGCGCGCAGAATAGACTTGCGAAAATCACCTGAACAGAGGCAATATTTCAAATCAGTTTTGCAAAAATGCAAAGGGCGAGGCATGACACCGAATTGGGATGATTTGCGGGTTTTCCTAGCAGTTGCTCGCGACGAAAGCCTTTCGGGAGCGGGACGGGTTCTTAAGATAGACCCGGCGACTGTCGGTCGCAGAATCGCGCGATTGGAAGCGGCTTTGGACGCTGTGTTGTTCACGAAATCACAGCAGGGCTATGTGTTGACGACTGCGGGACAGCGTCTCATGGAGCATGGTCTACAGGCAGAAGAGGCTATGCGCGCGGCGACAGGTGTCATGTCGGGTTCCGCCAAGTCGCTGAGTGGTCAGATCAGAATTGGTGCGCCGGATGGAAGTGCCAATTACCTTTTGCCGCAGGTCTGCGCCAAGATCAGCGATGCGAATCCTGACCTCGATATTCAGATTTTGGCGTTGCCGCGCATTATCAACCTATCCCGGCGAGAGGCCGATATGGCGGTCTCTGTCAGCGCGCCCACTGCCGGGCAATTGCTGGTTCAAAAGATATCCGATTATCGGCTGCACATGGTCGCCACGAAAGATTACCTGAATCGCCACGCTGAAATTAGATCCATTGAGGATCTGAAAGGGCACAGGATGATCGGCTATATCCCGGACATGATCTTCGATCGGGAACTTGACTACCTCAACGATATTGGTGTTGAGCGTGTCGCGCTTGCATCAAACTCGGTCTCAGTTCAGTTGCGGCAGGTGTCGCTGGGCACCGGGGTTTGTGTTGCGCATGATTTTACATTGCCGTTCCACCGGGGATTGCAAAAAATACTGACGGATCAGGTAAGTCTGACCCGGGGGTTCTATCTGGTCCGCCATCAGGGTGACCAGCGCAATGAGCGGTTGAATCGGTTTGCCGAAGCACTAACACGTGGCCTACGGGACGAAGTAGCGCGGCTGGAAGCCGAAGCTTCACCTTGACACCTTCAGACATTCCGGCAACGCTTAGAAAACAGTACGTTATTCCGGAGGTTTTTGCAGATGCTCGTTCAGGCCATTCTCAAGTCCAAAGCTGGCAGCGGCGTAGTGACGGTCGAACCATCGGCGTCGGTCTCGCAGGCCGCCGCAATTCTGGCGGAGAATCGGATCGGTACTGTGATCGTTTCCGAAGATGGCGGGCAGACGGCTTCGGGCATCCTGTCCGAACGTGATATCGTGCGCGAGCTGGCGGCCAGTGGTAGCGGGTGTCTGGACAAGCCGGTCAGTACCTACATGACCAAGAAGCTTGTAACAGCCAGCCAGCAGGACTCGGTCGAGTCGATCCTGTCGCAAATGACTGAAGGCCGATTTCGCCATATGCCTGTTCTGGAAGAGGGCAAACTGGTCGGGATCGTAACGCTGGGCGATGCGGTCAAGGCGCAACTGGCTGAACTTGCTATGGAAAAAGACGCGCTTGAAGGCATGATCATGGGCCACTGAGCGCGGGGGCTGTTTCAGCCTCTTGCACCTGCGGCAAAGTTATGTTTGCTTGCGCAGAAATTTTGTTGCGCTGGAGAGCCCTATGCGGGTTGGATTATATCCCGGTACCTTTGACCCAATCACATTGGGCCATATCGACATCATTCGCCGTGCCGCTGCATTGGTGGATAAGCTTGTGATTGGCGTCGCTATCAACCGCGACAAGGGCCCTCTGTTTTCTTTGGAAGAACGAGTCGCGATGATCGAAGCCGAGTGTGCGCATCTCACCGAACAGACCGGAACCGAAATCGTAGCGCACCCATTTGAAAACCTGCTGATCGATTGTGCACGAGATGCCGGGGCGCAAATCATTGTGCGCGGTCTGCGCGCGGTCGCGGATTTCGAGTATGAATTCCAGATGGTTGGCATGAACCGCGCGCTGGACGACTCGATTGAAACGGTCTTCCTAATGGCCGAGGCTCGGCATCAGGCGATTGCCTCGAAACTGGTCAAAGAAATCGCCAGATTAAACGGGGACGTGTCGAAATTCGTCACGCCCCGCGTCAATGAAGCTCTTCGTGAGCGTTTAGGCTAGGGCACCCATCGCGGCGGCCGTGTCCAGCATTCGGTTCGAGAAGCCCCACTCATTGTCGTACCAAGCGAGGACGCGCACCAGCGTGCCGTCGGTTACTTTGGTTTCAGCCAGCGAAACGGTCGAGCTGTGTGGGTCGTGGTTGAAATCGATCGATACCAGCGGGCGATTCTCGGCTGCCAAAACGCCGGGGACTTTCGCGGCGGCTTCTACGAAGAGGGCATTGACCTCCTCTTCGGTTGTTGGGCGTGATACTTCGGCGACCAGGTCAACAACTGAGACATTGGGCGTAGGCACGCGAATGGCTTGCCCGGTCAACTTTCCGGCCAGTTGTGGCAAAACCAGACCCACTGCAGACGCCGCGCCGGTTGTCGTGGGAATCATCGACAGTGCTGCTGCGCGCGACAGGTAGGGGTCTTTCCCAGCTGTGTCATGAACCGGTTGGCTCGCCGTGTAGGCATGAACGGTTGTCATATTGCCGTGCTTGATGCCAAGCCCTGCGTCCAGTGCTGCGGCCACGGGCGACAGGCAGTTGGTGGTGCACGAGGCGTTCGAGACAACGATATCGTCAGCGGTCAGCTCATGATCGTTTACGCCAAAGACGACGGTCTTCACACCGCCATCGCCGCGGGCAGGGGCGGAGATCAGTATTTTCTTTGATCCGTTTTTCAGATGCCGCTCGGCTGCTTCGCGGGTACGAAAGACGCCGGTACATTCCAGAACCACATCCACATCAGACCAGTCCAGTGCTTCGGGGTCTCGCTCGCTGGTCAACCGGATCGGTCCGGCACCAACATCCAGACCGGCGTCAGTCAGTGTGACAGGTCTGGGATAGCGGCCATGCACACTGTCGAACTCGAACAAATGTGCGTTCATTTCGGGTTTTGCCAGATCGTTGATTGCGATGATTTCAACATCAGTACGTCCGGACTCCATGACGGCTCGCAGAACGCCACGCCCGATCCGTCCAAATCCGTTGATTGCCAGCTTGAGTGTCATAATGCGCTCCGTCAGAATTCGGTCGATTGATGGTTAGCGCTAACAAAGCTAGATTGGCGCGAAAGTCAAGCAAAACCTCTGTCATCGCCAGAAGGCGAGCCAATCCAGGAAATCGTAGAGTTTCTTACCAAGGAACAGCAGGTGTTCGGTGCCGAACAGTGCAACGTCCAGCATCAGCCCACCCAGGATCAGGACTCCAAGCCAGATGGCGATTTGATTTGTCATTGCTGCGCCCTGAACGAAAATGCCCGCTCAGATAACCTGAGCGGGCATCAAGGTACAAGCGATGTGCGAAGGGTCAGTTAAGGCGGCCCATCGCAACGGCGACATCCGCCATACGCACCGAGAAGCCCCATTCGTTGTCATACCATGCCAGTACACGCACCATACGGTTGTCAACGACGCGGGTCTGGTCTGGAGCGAAGATCGAGCTTTCCTCGGTGTGGTTGAAATCGGTCGAGACCAGAGGCGCAGGCTCATAGCCCAGGACCCGCTGCATCGGGCCTTTGGCAGCTTCTTCAACGATTGCGTTAACTTCTTCTACGGTCACGTCGCGCGATGCGCGGAATGACAGGTCGACGGCCGAGACATTTGGGGTAGGTACACGGATCGCGGAACCGTCCAAGCGGCCCTTGAGGTTAGGCAGGACTTCACCTAGCGCTGCAGCAGCACCGGTTGTGGTCGGGATCATCGACATGGCTGCGGCCCGCGCGCGATACAGGTCGCTGTGACGACGGTCCAGAGTGGGCTGGTCGCCGGTATAAGCGTGGATCGTGGTCATGATGCCATGCTCGATACCGATGCCTTCATCCAGAACTTTGGCAAGCGGGGCAAGGCAGTTGGTCGTGCAGGAGCCGTTGGACACCATATTGTCGTTTGCAGTCAGGGTGTTGTGGTTTACGCCAAACACAATTGTCTTATTGACATTCTTACCTGGCGCCGAAAGCAGCACCTTACCAGCGCCGCGATCTAGGTGCGTCTTTGCCTTTAGCCCGTCATTGAACTTGCCAGTACATTCCAGGACGACATCGCAGCCTTCCCAGTCAAGCTCGTTCATGTCATAGGTCGAGAACATTTCCATCGGGCCACGGCCAAGATCCATGGTGTTGCCTTCGACAGACACTTCGCGCGGGAAACGGCCGTGAATGCTGTCATATTTCAGCAGATGTGCCGATGTTTCCAGCGGGCCAGTGGCGTTGACCTTGATCACTTCGATGTCGTTACGCGCCGATGCGGCGATGTGCGACAGTGTACAGCGGCCGATGCGGCCAAAACCATTGATACCGACCTTGATGGTCATCCGACGTCTCCAAACTGCGCTTGTGTTGCTGGCCATATAGCCGTGAAAACCGAATCTCAAAAGGGCAAAAATGGCATATTTTTAAGGTGTTAGCGCAAACCTGCGCCGGTTGCGCTAACGCTTGCGCTAAGGGTTGGATCAGGTAGTGTCGGCAACAGCGGACAAACAAGAGGATGTGCGATGAGTGGTCTGTTGGCCCTGTTGGATGATGTGGCGGGCATTGCAAAGGTTGCAGCGTCATCAGTGGACGATGTCGTAGCGGCGGCTGGCAAGGCCGGGGCCAAGACTGCCGGTGTAATAATCGACGACGCGGCGGTAACTCCTAAATACGTGCAGGGGTTCGCGCCGGCACGAGAATTACCCATCATCTGGCGCATCGCTCGCGGATCGGTTTTCAACAAGATTGTCTTGCTGTTGCCCGTGGCACTGCTGTTGGCGAACTTTGCGCCATGGCTGATTACGCCTTTGCTGATGATAGGTGGCTCGTATCTTTGCTTTGAGGGTGCCGAGAAGATTTTTCATGTCTTGTTCCCGCATGGCAGTCACGTCATCGAAGAAGACATGAAAAACCGCGACCCAGGGCATTTGGAAGAGCAGAAGGTCAAGGGGGCAATCAAGACCGATTTCATTCTGTCCGCCGAGATCATGACCATTGCATTGGCGGCTATCGAAGCGCCCAACATCTGGATGCAGGCTGCGACGCTTGCGGTGGTTGGGTTGGGTGTGACTCTGGCAGTTTACGGTTCGGTTGCGCTGATCGTGAAGATGGATGATGTCGGGTTATATCTGGCTAAGAACGCAGCGACGCCCGTAGGCCGAGGTCTTGGTCGGGGCTTGGTCAAAGCCATGCCCGGCGTGATGAAGACACTTTCAATCGTTGGAACTGCCGCGATGCTCTGGGTCGGAGGATCGATTATCATCCACGGGATGGAGGTTCTGGGCTTTGGCTGGCTGGGCCATCATATTCATGACTGGGCTTTTGCGGTAGGACATGCAGTGCCAGCCCAATGGGAAAAAGCCGCCGAATGGATCGCAAAAGCGACAATGGATGGGGTGTTCGGTTTGGCTTGGGGATTTGTGTTGATACCGTTGGCGACGAAGGTCATTGCGCCGATGATCGGGAAGTTTTCAGGTAAGCCTGAAGCTCACTGAATCGAAGGCATGAAGTGATGGAGCTAAGTCATCTACCAGCTTTTCGACCGGTTCAATACCGCACCCGGTTTAAGTTGAGGGGGCTCGCTGCCAAACGTAAAGCAGCGGCATTGGCTGCAATGAACCTTGGTGCGGAACAAATGCCGTTTGAACCGAACGCACCGTATCTGGTTCTGCATATTCGGATCGACACGGCGGACAAAGCTGCCGAACGTGCCAAGTGGGCAGGCGGGCGAATGTTCAACCTGCTTACGGGGTCAATCTGCGCACTTCATTCCGCTTTATGGAACGCATGTGCGGCAAGTTTTGTCTTGGGCAGGGCAAAACGTACCCGGAGGGATCGTGCCAGCGGAACGGTACGAACTGCGATTGGACTTTGCGAAATTGGCATATGAGGCGTTAAGGGCGAAATTGGGCCAGCCAAAATAAGAAAGGGCGGCCTAGAAAGCCGCCCTTTGTATCTACAACTGTTGAGCCGAGTGCTTACAGCCCCAGCAGTTCTTTTACTTTCGCGACGGTCGCTTCTGCGGTAATGCCAAAGTGTTTGTAAAGCTCACCTGCCGGGGCCGATGCACCAAAGCTCGACATGCCGATAAACCCAGCTTTGGCTTCGCGGCCACGTTCACCCAGCAACCAGCGGTCCCATCCGCCAGCGCGTACGGCGGCCTCGATACCAACGCGGACGGCACCGGCAGGTAGGACGCGTTTGCGATAGGATTCATCCTGTTCGGCAAACAACTCCATGCAGGGCATTGATACGACGCGGGTGCCGATGCCCTCGGCCTCCAGCATCGCTTTGGCTTCCATGGCCAGCGAGACCTCGGATCCGGTAGCGATCAGGATTGCCTGACGTTTGGCTTCTGCGTCAGCGAGCACATATGCGCCTTGTGAGGTCAGGTTTTTACCTTTGTGCTCGGTCCGCACTGTTGGCACGCCCTGACGGGTCAGCGACAGGACCGAGGGGCTGTCTTTGAAGGTAAGTGCCAGTTCCCAAGCTTCGGCAGTCTCAACAGTGTCAGCGGGGCGGAAGACATAGGTGTTTGGCGTTGCGCGCGAAATCGCCAGATGTTCCACCGGCTGGTGGGTCGGGCCGTCTTCGCCCAGACCAATCGAGTCATGTGTCATCACAAAGACCGTAGGCACCTTCATCAAGGCAGCCAGACGCATGGAAGGGCGGGCATAGTCAGTGAAAGCCATGAAGGTGCCGCCATAGGGGCGGATGCCCCCGTGCAGAGCCATACCGTTCATCGCGGCGGCCATGCCGTGTTCACGGATACCATAGTGGATGTAGCGGCCTTTGCGGTTTTCCGGCAGGAAAACGCCCATATCCGCCGATTTGGTATTGTTTGAACCAGTCAGGTCAGCCGAACCACCAATGGTTTCTGGCATGATCGGGTTCACCACGTTCAGAACCTTTTCGGACGACGCTCGGGTGGCCAGCTTTGGCTGCTCTTCCGACATCTGTTTCTTGAATGACCGGATGGCACCAGCCAGTTTCTTCGGCGCTTCAAACGCATAGGCACGGTTGAATTCCGCCTGCTTACGCTCGGAGATTTGCGCGAAACGCCCTTCCCATGCAGCGCGCTCGGCAGCACCACGTGTACCGATAGCTTCCCATGCGGCTTTGACCTCTGTGGGGATGACAAACGCATCATGCGGCCAGCCATAGCCGTCTTTGGCCGCCTTCAACTGATCCTGATCGGTCAGTGCGCCGTGGCCTTTCGAAGTATCCTGCGCCGCGTGGCCAAGTGCGATGTGGCTCTCGCAGGCGATCATTGTCGGCTTGTTCGACTTTTTCGCCCGCACGATGGCGTCGTCGATGGCCTTGGGGTCATGACCGTCAATCTCAAGCACATGCCAGCCCGAAGCCGCAAAACGGCGCACCTGATCGGTGCGGTCGGCGATATCAACGGTGCCGTCGATGGTGATGTTGTTGTTGTCCCAGAAGACGATCAGCTTGCTCAGTTCGTGTCGGCCAGCCAGGGTGATCGCCTCTTGGCTAACGCCTTCCATCAGGCAGCCGTCGCCCGCAATCACATAAGTGTAGTGATCAACGATCTTCTTGCCGTAATGCGCGCGCTGGATTTCCTCGGCCATGGCAAAGCCCACAGCGTTCGAGATGCCCTGACCCAGAGGGCCAGTGGTGGTTTCGACACCGTCTATCAGGAAGTTCTCGGGGTGGCCGGCTGTTTTGGCACCCAACTGGCGGAAGTTTTTGATTTCTTCCAGCGTAACGTCGCCATGACCAGTCAGGTAAAGCAGCGAATAGACCAGCATCGAACCGTGGCCCGCCGACAGGATGAACCGGTCACGATCCGGCCAATTCGGGGCAGAGGCGTCAAATTTTAGGTGCTTTTCGAACAATACAGTCGCAACATCGGCCATGCCCATGGGCATACCGGAATGGCCGGAATTGGCGGCGGCGACGGCATCGAGGGTCAGGGTGCGGATGGCCGCAGCCTTGTCCCAGTGTTCGGGGTTGGCATTGCGCAGCGCAGTCAGGTCCACGGGCGTTATTCCTTTGGGTTACGGGCAGATTTAGCGCTGAATACCATCCGTCTGACAAAGTGCAAGTAGAACCGGGTTCTGCGCCGAACTGGCGCTTCAAGAGCCGTGTGCAAGTGATTGAAACCAAACAGTGGGTATTTTCTGTTACATTCCGTTAGACTAGTGCAGAGAGCCGCCGCTTTTGATTCGGACAGGCGTATAGCAGAACGAACCTTGATAAAGAGGTGACAGGGGCATGAGTCAGATCGAAGAATTACAACGCCGTATCATTACTGCGATGGAGCGGATCGGCACCGGAGTCGAGGCACTGCAGGACGCTGAGCCCGCGGTCGATAATGGTGCTGCATTACGATCAGAAC
The DNA here is from genome assembly GCF_056539905.1 of Ruegeria sp. AP7. Taxonomy (NCBI): domain Bacteria; kingdom Pseudomonadati; phylum Pseudomonadota; class Alphaproteobacteria; order Rhodobacterales; family Roseobacteraceae; genus Ruegeria; species Ruegeria sp. AP7. The sequence continues at coordinate 531,804 of NZ_JBQFVT010000001.1, forward strand.
TTGAAGAAGAGCGGTTGGCCAATGCGCAGTTGGAAGAGCGGCTGAAATCGCTCATAGAAAGGCACGCTCTTGAGATTGATGCCCTCCGGGAGCAGGCGGGATCAGGAGAAGAAGTTGCTGCACTGCGTGATCAATTGGCCGAGGCGACCGCAAAGCTTGCAACGGTCGAGGCCGCGCGCGCAGAGTTAGCCGAGGCCAAGGCCGCTCTGGATAATAGCGACGAAGTAAATTCGCTGAAAGCCGAAATCGAAACCCTGCGATCCATGGAAAATGCCGCAGAAGAAGCCGAGTCGTTGCGGGCCGAGGTCGAGCAATTGACCCCCATCGCAGATCGCGCCGAAGAGATGGAGGCAGAGCTGTCCCGTCTGCGCGCTGAATTGGTCGATAGCGAGCGGCTGACCGAACTGAACGCCGAGCTTGAAATGCTGCGTGCCGAGCGTGCCAGCCATGGCGCGGCGATGTCGCGACTGGATGACGATTTGCAACGGTTGCGCAAGGCAAACGAACAGTTGCGTGGAACAGTGGATGAATTGCGCGCCGCTGCAGAAGAGGGTGTGACCGATGCAGACATGCTGAATCGCGCAACTGCTGCAGAGTTGGAGGCAACGCGTGCCGCAAGAGCCTCGGACGCGGCCGAAGCACATGCGGTTCTGGCCCGGCTCGAACCGCTGTTGACCCATGCCAATCTGGCTGAAGGAGAGGTTGAATAATGCCCGAGGTGACCATTCATATCGGTGGACGAGGATTTGATGTCTCGTGCCAGGACGGTGAAGAACCCTTTCTGCAGGCCGCGGCCAAGCTTTTGGATGATGAAGCACAGGTATTGTCGGACCAGATCGGACGCATGCCTGAATCGCGCATGTTGTTGATGGCCGGACTAATGTTGGCCGACAAAGCTGCAGCGCACGAAGATCGCCTGAAGCTGGCCGAAGCAAAGCTTGTGGAAGCCGAAGCCGAGTTGAATCGCCTGCGTAGTCAACCTCTGCCCGAGCCCGAGCGAATTGAAGTTGCAGTGGTGCCGCCTTCGGTAACAGACACATTGGCGGAGATGGCCGCGCGCGCAGAAGCGCTGGCTGCGGTGATCGAGGAAAGGAACGCCTGATGGGCTTTGTTCGAACGGCAGCGGGGGCCGCGGTATTGTCTTTTTACGCTACGGCGGGTTTGGCCGAGATCGATATACTGTCTGTGACATTTAACTGCGAGAGCAACACGCAGGTGCCAGTGTCCTATTTCAACGCCGCAGATGGATCGGGTGCTGCCGCGATGCTGATTGAGGACCAGTTAATTGCGCTGAAACAGGTTCAAAGCGGATCAGGTATTCGCTACGAATCTGTAGACGGGGCAGGGACATACACCCTTCGATCCAAAGGCTGGGAAGCTACGATCAGCCATCAGGCCCAAGGCAGCACAGCCCCCGAACGTGTCTTGTTCAAGGACTGCTCTAGCCGGTGAATTAGGCGTTTGCTTCACGGATTTTATCGGCTGCATCTTTGTCGTAGCCGACATTGTTTTCTTCAAACAAAGTATCCAGCTCTCCCGAAAGGGTCATCTCGGTGATGATGTCGCAGCCGCCGACAAACTCGCCTTTGACGAAAAGCTGGGGCACAGTTGGCCAGTCTGAATAATCCTTGATGCCCTGACGGACAGAGTCGTCCGCCAAAACATTCACGTCGGTATATTCGACACCCATGTAGTTCAATACACCAGCGACGCGCGACGAGAATCCGCACTGCGGCATCTCTTTGGTACCTTTCATATACAGCACCACGTCATTGGCTTTGACGGTTTCGTCGATCTGGGTTTTCACGTCGGTCATTTGGTGTTTCCTTTGCTCTTCGGCATTATTGCTTTGGCGTAGTCTTGAGGATTCTTCGGAATATGGGTCTGCGCCGAGCTAATTGCACCGTCATGTGAATTGTAGGAGGAATGCAGGAGGTGTTCTCCCTGTCCAGGTGGCGATCCTCGTCTTGTATTACGTCCCGCCTTTGAATGGTTCCAAGCTATGAGCGCGATCAACACAACAAAGACGGTGAATGTAATTGAGATTACAATCGCGTGCTCCATATTACTCCGGTACTTTCGTGGTCAGCGCCAGCGCGTGCAACTCTCCATCCGGGCCATCCATCTTGCCTTTCAACGCGGCATAAACAGCACGTTGTTGCTGAACGCGGTTCTTACCGCGAAAGCTTTCATCCACGACCATGGCAGACATGTGCACGCCATCGCTGCCACCAACCTGGATTTCCGCATCTGGAAAGCTCTCGCGTAGCAGAGTTTCAATTTCGTGGGCGCTCATCGGCATGTAGGTTTACTCCTGAAGGTCTTTCCCAAGATGTAGAGCGATGAGACGGGGCGTGCAAGATGGGGCCGGTTCCGTTCAACAACAATTCCTGCGCGCCGACACGCGCAAGAAATCTGTTTGATCGCACCAGAACAGAGATTGACTAGGCAACGGCTTCGGCAAAGCTGCTGCGGAACGTATCCGCCAGCTCGGCAAGCGAGACTTCGGAGCTGCCGATTTTGACACTATCCCCACTGAAACGTCCGACTGACACTAGGGGAACACCAGCCTGACCAGCTGCGATCATCAATGCTTCGGCCTGATCAAAGTTACAGGCGACCAGATAGCGCGCCTGATCTTCTCCGAACAGAAACTCGGTCGATGCGTCGTCGAGGCAGACGCCGACACCAGCAGCTTCGGCTAGTTCAAAAGCGGCTAGGGCAAGGCCACCGTCACCCAGATCGGTGCAGGCTTTGATCATTTCACGGTTGGCGCGAATGAACTCTCCGTTGCGCTGTTCAGCGTCCAGATCGACATGTGGGGCGTCCCCGTCTTCGCGGTTGAAGACTTCGGCCAGAAGGGCCGACTGGCCCAGATGACCTTGGGTTTCGCCGATAACCAGAGCGACATGGCCTTCACGAACCTCGTTGCCGATGATTTCATCGGCAGTTTGCAGCAGGCCTACGGCCCCAATCGTGGGAGTTGGCAGGATCGCCTGCCCATCAGTCTCGTTATATAGCGACACGTTGCCGGAAACGATGGGCATGTCCAAGGCTCCGACTGCGGCTCCGATACCTTGGATTGCCCCTACAAACTGGCCCATGATTTCAGGCTTTTCGGGATTGCCGAAATTCAGATTGTCAGTGGTGGCCAGCGGCTTGGCGCCCACGGCAGTCAGGTTGCGGTAGGCTTCGGCTACGGCCTGTTTGCCGCCCTCAACAGGGTTTGCGCGGACATAGCGCGGGGTCACGTCGCTGGTGAACGCCAGCACCTTGTCAGTACCGTGCACACGCACCATCCCAGCACCCAGACCAGGCGTGCGGGAGCTGTCGGCCATGACCATGGTGTCATACTGTTCGTACACCCACTGCTTGCCTGCGTAGTTCGGCGAAGAGAGCAGGGCGCGAAGGCCATCAACAGGGTCGATCTGGGGCACATCTGTCAGCTCTTCCGCGTTGGGCGTTGGTTCCCATGGGCGGTCGTACTCTGGTGCCGTTGAAGACAGTTTGGAAAGGACGAGGTCTGCTTTGACTTCGCCGTTATGCATGATCAGGAACCGGTCTTCGGCGATCGTTTCACCGACAATGGCGAAATCCAGATCCCATTTCTCGAAAACCGCACGGGCTTCGGCTTCAAGCTCAGGTTTGAGGACCATCAGCATCCGCTCCTGAGATTCAGACAACATCATTTCGTATGCGGTCATGTTCTCTTCGCGCTGAGGGACATTCTCCAGATCAAGGCGAACGCCGAGGCCACCCTTGTCTCCCATCTCTACGGCCGAACAGGTCAGCCCTGCCGCACCCATATCCTGAATCGAGATCACGGCGCCGGTCTGCATCAGTTCCAGCGTGGCTTCCATCAAGCGTTTCTCGGTGAAGGGGTCGCCGACCTGAACAGTCGGGCGCTTTTCTTCGATGGTGTCGTCAAATTCCGCCGAAGCCATGGTCGCACCGCCCACACCATCGCGTCCGGTTTTAGCGCCTAGATAAACAACAGGCATACCGACACCCGAGGCCGCCGAATAGAAAATCTTGTCACTGTCGGCCAAACCTGCGGCAAAGGCGTTCACAAGGCAGTTGCCGTTATAGGCTGGATGGAACCGAACTTCGCCACCAACGCAAGGCACACCGAAGCAGTTACCGTAGCCGCCGATGCCTTCAACCACACCATTCACAAGCTGACGGGTTTTGTGGTGGCCGGGCTCACCAAAGGACAGCGCATTCATTGAGGCGATGGGGCGCGCCCCCATGGTGAAGACATCCCGCAAAATACCACCAACGCCGGTCGCGGCACCCTGATAGGGCTCAATGTAGGAGGGGTGGTTGTGGCTTTCCATTTTGAACACCACGGCCTGACCGTCGCCAATATCAACCACGCCTGCGTTCTCACCCGGGCCGCAGATAACTTGTGGGCCTGAGGTGGGCAGTGTGCGTAGCCATTTCTTTGAGGACTTATATGAACAATGCTCATTCCACATAGCCGAGAAAATGCCCAGTTCGGTGAATGTTGGCTCGCGCCCGATGATCTCGAGGATCATGTCGTATTCCTCGGGCTTGAGCCCGTGTGCAGCAATCAGATCCGGGGTGATGGCGGGCTCTTGCATCTTCTGTCCTGTGTCCATAGTGGCCGAGATTGCGGGCCTTTTAGGGCAAGGGCGCTTCCGTGGGAAGGGTCAAGTCACCGCAGGGCCATTTAGAAAAGAAAATGCGGAACCGACAATGCCGCCGATTCCGCACATCTGGAGGTTGGCTTATAGATTGGCGCTGTAAAATCCCAGCGCCAATCCTACCGATTTAGGCCGGGTTCTGACCTTTGTTGACGGCATCAGCTGCAGCTGCACCGGCGGCTGCTTTTTGTTCTTCAGTCATATTCTCGCTGCCAGGTATCGCAACGCGCACCTCGCGGCGGGCGAAGTCGATGCCATTGGCGTTGAACTCTGCTTTCACGCGATTGAAGATTTCCTTCCGCAGCGTGAACTGCTTGCCCGGCTTGGCCATGAACTTGCCTCGGATGATCATACCGACATCATCAAAGTCGAACACACCCTGAGATTTGAACGGCTGCAGGAACCCATCTTTATGAGTTTCGTCCTGCATCATCTCGGCACCGATCTTTTTGAAGATCTTTTTGACTTTATTGGGATCGGTATCGAAAGGCACAGTGAACTTGAGCTTCATGATGACCCAGTCGCGGCTGAAATTGGTCAGCTTTTGAATCTCGCCATATGGGATCGTGTGAACGGGCCCGCGATGGTGGCGCAATTGCATGGATCGGATCGAGATCTTTTCGACCGTTCCCATCGTACCGCCGACATCGACATATTCGCCGACACGGAAGGCGTCATCGATCAGGAAGAAAATACCACCTACGATATCGGCCACCAGTTTTTGCGCGCCAAATCCAATAGCCAGACCCAGAACACCAGCACCGGCTAGTAGTGGTGTAATGTTGATCCCAAGCGCACTCAACGCCAGCAGGCCGAAGATGACGCAGATTGTGACCTGTGCGGTGATCCGCAGCAAAGGCAGAACCGTTGCCAGACGCGAACCACCAGCACCGCCGCCTTCGCCGCCGGCTTCTTCATCCAGCTCTTCCGCAGCAGTTTGTTCTTTCGCCAGACGACGATTGATCCAGAGCGAGACAATCTCGTTCAAGATGTAGCCGACTGCGATTATCAGCAGGAACTGGATGACCGCGCCACCGACTTCTGCTCCGATGCCAGCTGATGCGACATGGCGAAGGTCAAGTTGCCAGGCACGCGAAATCATCAGGACCACGAACAGTCCCGCAATAACCCGCCCAATCCGGATATAACTGCGCTTGGCCGAGCGATAGGCGCGTTCCGCCAAAGGTCCTTCACCTGATAGCGGCGGCTGCAGATGGCGGACCAATCCACGTATCAAAGTATCGAGCGCTGGTGCGATCAGCAGCCAGAACATAGTGGTGAAATGCGCCCCGGTTCCAATCACGCGCAAGATTGCCGGATTACGCTGTGCTACGAGGAATTCAACGAGCAACCAGATCACCACCGACACGCCAATGGCGAAGTAGGGGTAATAATGCGCGACCTCCTCATCAAACTTGGTGCGATCCGGGTCTGTGCCCAGCATCATCTGCGACAGTCCTTCGCGTGCAGTCCAGGCGATTATACCGATATAGATGTGGATTGCCGCATTCAGCCAAAAGCCGATGCGCGTCTCGTTTGGAGTAATTCCGTTGAGCGCATTGAAGCGGACAACAAACAGCGTGAAACCGATCAGGATCAGAAGGCCAATCAGATTTCTGTGCAGGTATTTAGCCCAGTGGTCATCAATATTCACCAGGCGGTATTGCGGCTTTTGCGGTGCGAGTACAAATCTTGAAACAGCCGCTCCAAGGCGCGGGACCCAAATCAAGAAGAATACGAATGGTGCGGCAAACGTGATTTGTTCGGGGGTCAGTAATGCGCGACCAAGCGCGCGGATAACCACGTAAAATACGATGAGACCGGCAATTTCGCGGCAAAACCGGCGGAATAGGTACTGCACGGCTCCCCAAAGGTCAGCTTCATCTCCGACTTCGGATGCCTTTGACCAGCGACGGGTTAGTATGCTGAACAGCTTTTCTGCTACATATCCAACCAGTAGGACCGATAGCACTAGCCCGATCAGGGTAAAGACTCCGGTTTCGTTGAATTTATCCGCAAAATTGCTGAACGATTTTATTTGCGCACTGACGATATTGGGAACTGTCGTTAATACTTGCGTCCAGGAGGTAACCATCTCCGCCCAGATCTCGTTCAGTTCAGTCAGCGGATCTTCGTGACCTTCCTTCTCTGCGGCATGTTTTTCGGCAACTGCGTCAAGGCGTTCAAGCAAGATCGCCCGTACCTGGTCATCAGACATACGCGCAACCAGATCATCGACTTGCTCAGGCGTTAGATCCTGGGGGATCGTAACCGTAGAAGTTGTGCTTGTGTCTTGTGCGTGCAGCGGCACCGCCAGAAACAAGACTGAAATCATCGCCAACAATAGGCGCAATGAATGGAACATGAATTAGACCTCGAACACGATTTTAAGTGTTTTTTCGGGATCATAGGCTCGTGTATTCAATTTTCCCAGTGCTTTCCTGAGAATTGCCGAACGTAAGGCCAAAAAAAAGGCCGAGCACTAAGCTCGGCCGTAGTCCAACAGGGAGGTATGAAGATGATGAGCGTTACAGCATCATCGCCTTCAATTGCTCATTTAGGGATCAGTTTGTTAACGATCAAGGTTTAATAGAAGATAAGATCGTCATGCCCGCTATGCCCTGAGTGCATGGCTAGAGTTTCCCCATCTGCCTCAGATGTTTGCGGTGGGCGATGATTTCGTCCTGCACGAAATCACGAAAGGCCGCGATCCGCTTGGAATGGCGAAGCTCTTCGGGATAAGCGAGGTAAACCGGTACATCAGCAGTTTCAATGTCCGAAAGGATCGGAACCAGATCGGGAAAGTCCTCGGTCACGTAGTCGGGCAGGACACCAATTCCAAGATCGTGGAGTACACCTTGCAGAACGCCAAAATAGTTGTTCACGGTTAATAACGATCCAGGATTATAGGTCATTAGGTGCTTTACCATCGAAGCGCCGGCCCCGACCTGAGGCGCAGATGGTGTCTGGCAGATCAATCTGTGCTTGGCAATTTCTTCCAGTGACTCAGGTTTTCCGCCGTGGCTGTCCAGATAGGCTTTAGTGGCATAGAGCATCATTTGCACTGTCATCAGGCGCTTGCGCACCAAATCCGCCTGACTGGGCTCTTTCATGCGGATGGCGACGTCTGCTTCGCGCATCGGCAGGTCAAGAACGCGTTCTTCCAACATCAGATCAATATTGAGATCGGGATATCTTTCGTAAAGCTTGGGCAGTCGAGGTGCGAGCCAGAGCGTTCCGAAACCAAACGTGGTGGTAACACGCAAAACACCGAACACCTCGTCCTCGCTGTCCCGAATTCTTGCAGCCGCAGTGTCCAGACGTTTGGACATTGCCGAAGTCGCGTCGAACAGCAATTCGCCTTGTTCAGTTAGAATCAGGCCACGGGCATGGCGGTGGAATAAGGTCGCATCCAGTGATTCTTCGAGAGCGCGAATTTGACGGCTCACAGCAGATTGAGACAAATTGAGCTTGTCCCCTGCATGTGTGAGGCTGCCTGCATCCGCAACCGCGTGAAATATTCTGAGCTTGTCCCAATCCATCGCCGCAACTTTCGTTATCTTTCGGCAGCCCTATATGAAACACGTAACAAATTCCACATTCAAACCGGGAAATCGTTACGGCAAAGGAGAAAATTACTATGCAGGTCAGTAATTATGACCTAAAATACCTAAAGATACAGCACACTAATCCGACGAGGGGAGACGTCAGATGAGTCAGCCGAAGATCACGTTAAATGATCGGTTTGATCTATCCAAAAGCCCGGTTCTTTTGAACGGAACGCAGGCGTTGGTGCGTCTGATGTTAATGCAGAAAGAACGTGACCGCGCGACGGGGTTTAATACTGCGGGTCTGGTTACGGGATATCGAGGTTCACCCCTCGGGGCTGTCGATTTGCAGATGTCGCGCGCTGAAAAGCAATTGGCCGAAAGCGATGTGACGTTTCAATACGGTCTGAATGAAGATCTTGCCGCCACCGCATTGTGGGGCAGTCAGCAAGCCGGGTTACGTGGCGACGGCAAGTTCGATGGTGTATTTGGCCTTTGGTATGGCAAAGGCCCTGGGGTCGACCGGTCCGGAGATGTGATGCGTCATGCCAACATGGCTGGTACTGCGCAACAAGGCGGCGTCTTGATGGCCATGGGCGACGACCATACGGGCGAAAGCTCGACCGTTCTGCATCAGTCTGAATGGTCTTTGGTCGATATGTATATGCCAGTCGTCAGTCCGGCCGGAGTTCAGGAAATCCTGGATTACGGCGTCTACGGATTTGCGCTGAGCCGATTTGCCGGGGTTTGGGTCGGGTTGAAAACGATGAAGGACACGATCGAGGTCACTTCGGTCGTTGATGGCAGCCCCGATCGGATGCAGATAACGATACCACAGTTTGATATGCCCGAAGGAGGGCTGAACATCCGGCTGGGAGACACGCCGCATCTACAGGAAGCGCGGGTCATTGACTATAAACGTTTTGCGGCTGAGACGTTCTCGCATGCGAACAAACTGGACAAACGGGTCTGGGGCAAACCCGGTGCCAAGTTCGGGTTTGTTGCTGCGGGCAAGAACTGGCTTGATCTGATGCACTCAATGTCACTGCTGAACATTGATGCGGACGAGGCAGAGCGACTTGGCATTACAACTTACAAGATCGGACAGACGTTCCCTCTGGATATGAGGGGTTTCCACGATTGGGCGGAAGGTCTCGACCTGATTGTGATCGTCGAGGAAAAGCGCAAGCTGATTGAGGTTCAGGTCAAGGAGGCGATCTTCGACGATCGGCGTGGTCGTCGCGTTTACGGCTGGTACAAAGGCGGGGCAGGGACGTTGCACCGCGAAGAGCTGTTCCCGACCAGAGGGGCGCTTGATCCAATCATGATTGCTGAAAAACTTGGGCAGATTCTGGTTGAGGAAGGCCATGATACCGATGGCGTTCGCGCAGGTCTTGCAAAACTGGACGAGGCGCGCCGCGCTGATAATGCTCAGGAAATCGCAGCAAGATTGCCCTATTTTTGTTCAGGATGCCCGCATAATAGCTCGACCAAGTTGCCGGAAGGCAGCCGTGCCTATGCAGGGATTGGCTGTCATTACATGGTGCAATGGATGGATCGCGAGACCACCGGATTCACCCAGATGGGCGGTGAAGGGGCGAACTGGATTGGCGAGGCTCCGTTCTCGACCACCAAGCACGTGTTTCAGAATCTTGGCGACGGAACCTATAATCACTCGGGCGTTCAAGCGATCCGGGCCGCGTTGGCGGCTGGCACCAATATAACCTTCAAAATTCTATACAACGATGCCGTTGCCATGACTGGTGGGCAAGAGAACGAAGGTGGTCTGAGTGCTGAGCGTATCGTTGCTGAGGTCAGCGCGATGGGTGTCAGCAACGTTGCCGTCGTCTATGACGAAAAAGAAGATGTGAACTTCGGGGCGCTACCCTCGGGCGTCGAGACCTTTGAGCGTGCCAAACTGATGAAGGTTCAGGAAAAGTTCCGCGAAATCGAGGGCGTATCAGTCATTGTTTATGTCCAGACCTGCGCTGCCGAAAAGCGCAGGCGGCGCAAGCGGGGCACGTTCCCGGACCCGGACAAGCGTGTGTTCATCAATACCGATATCTGTGAAGGTTGCGGAGACTGCGGTGTCCAGTCGAACTGTGTCTCAATTGTCCCGAAAGAGACCGAGCTCGGGCGCAAACGTGCTATTGATCAGTCGAGCTGCAACAAGGACTTCTCATGCTTGAATGGGTTCTGCCCTTCCTTCGTGACGGTAGAAGGCGCGAAAATCCGCAAAGAAGCCACCACTGAGCTTGATTTACCTGACCTGCCGGAACCTGAGCTGCCGCAGATCGATGGAACCCATAATGTCGTAATCACGGGTGTTGGCGGCACAGGCGTCGTCACGATAGGTGCGGTACTGGCACAGGCTGCACAGATCGACGGTAAAGGGGCAGGCATGATGGAGATGGCGGGCCTCGCACAAAAGGGCGGTGCCGTTCATATCCACTGCCGGCTTGCAAACCAGCCGGAAGACATCAGTGCGATCCGTGTCGCCACTGGTGAAGCGCACGCGCTGATCGGCGGTGATCTGGTGGTCTCGGCAGGGGCAAAAACGCTGGGTCTAACGCAGACTGGTCGTACCGGGGCAGTCGTGAACAGCCATGAGATCATTACCGGTGATTTCACTCGAGATACCGAGTTTACCATTCCCAGCGATCAGCTGCAGCTTGCCTTGCAAGCACGGCTAAAGGATAGGGTCGCACTGTTCGATGCAACCGATCTGGCCCGCGCGGTGATGGGGGATTCGATCTATTCCAACATGATGGTCTTTGGCGCCACATGGCAGCGTGGCCTGCTACCGATCAGCCATCAGGCGGTCATGGAAGCGATTGAACTGAACGGTGCGGCGGTCGAACGCAACAAACGCGCGTTCGAAGTTGGCCGCTGGGCTGTGACCCATCCCGAAGAGGTCAACAAAATCCTAAGGCCGAACGTGGCCGATTTACCTAAATCGTTGGATCAGATGATCGATTTCCGCGCGGCACATCTGATCGACTATCAGAGCAAGCGATTGGCCAAACGCTATCGTAATCTGGTCGAAAGCGTCGATGATCAGAAGGTCCGTGAAGCGATCGCCAAAGGCTACCATAAGCTCTTGTCCTATAAGGATGAATATGAGGTCGCACGGTTGCTGCTCGACAGTCGCCAGAAGGCAGAGGCCGAGTTTGACGGCGACTTCAAAATGACCTTCCATCTTGCACCGCCAACTTTGGGCACAAAGGGCGATAATGGACGTCCAGCCAAGAAAGCCTTTGGCGAGTGGTTTCTTGGCCCTCTGAAAGTGCTTGCAAAACTGAAAGGTCTGCGTGGCACTCCTCTGGATTTGTTCGGCTACACGGCGGAGCGCAAAATGGAGCGTGCTTTGATCCGTCAGTATGAAAAGGATTTGAAAGAGGTTCTGCCCAAGCTGACACCCGAGACTAGCAATGCAATTACGGCGCTTGCCGCTCTGCCTTTGGAGATTCGTGGATTTGGTCCGGTTCTGGTCGCGAATGAAGCCAAGGCCGCGAAACGGCGCGAAGAATTACTGGCTGTTATCCGCAATGGCGGGCCTCAAATGCAAGCTGCGGCAGAGTGAGGCTTTACAATCCTGTCATAAAATCTAAGCAAATTGGTTACCTCGTCATATTTAGTCGGTAGCAAACCGGAGTAGCCAATGCCGCCGCATCACCACGTCGCTCGTGACATATCCTACGCTCATTCCGCAGAAACGCGGGGTGGGCGTATGGTGATCAAGTTGATGGAAAACACAACGGGCCGCCTGCGTCTTATCCGTCGCGCAGATGGCTACGATCTGGAAGTCGCACAGGGACGTGATTTCTGGTCGGTGATGGTGGAACGCTATGGGCTGACATTAGATGTGGTCGGTGGCGCGTTATCGAAAATTCCTAAAGATGGCCCGCTGATTTTGATTGCGAACCATCCATACGGCATTCTGGACGGGCTGATGATGGGTCATATCCTGTCTCAGACGCGCGGAGATTTTCGTATTCTTGCCAACCATGTCTTCCGCAAAGCTGAAGATTTGGATCGGATCGTCCTACCAATCTCTTTTGATGCCACCAAAGAGGCGATGCGGTTGAACCTTGAGACCCGCAAGACTGCTCTAAGCTATTTAAGCGACGGCGGGGCAATCGGGATATTTCCGGGTGGCACCGTCAGCACGGCTTCGAAGCCATTTGCGCATCCGATGGACCCGGGGTGGCGCGGATTTACCGCTCGGATGGTGGCCAAATCTGATGCGACTGTTGTGCCGGTTTTTTTTGATGGACACACCTCGCGATTGTTCCAGATTGCTAGCCATCTGCACAACACGTTGCGCATGGGTCTTCTAATCAAAGAGTTCAAGAAACGTGTTGATACTCCAGTGCGCGTGGTTGTTGGAGACCCCATCGGGCGCGACATTCTGGACCCATTGGGCAAGGATACGCGCAAGATGATGGATTTCCTGCGCAAAGCGACGTATGAGCTGTCTCCAGAGCCATTAAAGTCTTATGACTACGGCTATGAATTTGAGGAACGGCATCGCGCCTGAAGGGGCAAATGGCAGTAGGTATCTTTGATTCCGGGTTGGGCGGTCTAACCGTCCTGAACGCCGCGCAGAAACATCTGCCGGACGTGGATTTCCTGTATTTTGCGGACAGCGCGCATGCGCCTTACGGCGTTCGTGATGCCGAAGACATCTACAACCTGACCCGCACTGCCGTTCATGATCTTTGGGATCGCGGCTGCAATCTGGTGATTCTGGCCTGCAACACTGCCAGTGCTGCCGCTTTGCGCCGGATGCAGGAGGCGGGTGTGCCAGATGGTAAGCGGGTACTGGGCGTGTTCGTTCCTTTGATCGAAGCGCTGACCGAGCGGCAATGGGGTGACAATTCACCTCCGCGCGAGGTCGAAGTGCAACATGTCGCGCTGTTTGCGACACCCGCGACTGTGTCTAGTAGGGCGTTTCAGAGAGAGCTGGCGTTTCGGGCGATTGGCGTGGATGTAGAGGCGCAGGCCTGTGGCGGTGTGGTCGACGCCATTGAGGATGGCGATATGATCTTGGCCGAAGCCTTGGTGCGCAGCCATGTGGATGCGCTGAAACGCAAGATGCCGGAACCGCAAGCGGCTATTCTGGGCTGCACCCATTATCCGTTGATGGCGGAAACGTTTCAGAATGCATTAGGCCCTGATGTGAAGGTCTATAGCCAAGGAGACTTGGTGGCTGAAAGCCTTGCAGACTACTTGAAACGTCACCCAAACATGCTCGGCGAAGGTGCAGGTGGGTTCTTGACCACCGGCAAGCCCAGCACAGTGTCGGATCGCGCAACGCAATTCCTCCGACGACAAATCACCTTTGAAGCCGCCTGATTTTGGTCAAGGACGGCGCTTTTCTGATTTTGTAATTCGTTGACCGTCTCATCGGCGGTCACCCCATGTGACACATGAATGAAAGAGGTCTGACATGACCCATAAAATCGCAATTCTGGGTGCTTCTGGATATACCGGCGCAGAGTTGGTGCGGCTGATCGCCGGGCATCCGAATATGGAAATCAAGGCATTGGCCGCCGAGCGGAAGGCCGGGCAGACCATGGCGCAGGTCTTTCCGCATTTGCGCCATATAGATTTGCCGGTGCTTTGCAAAATTTCCGAGATCGATTTTTCCCAGATCAACCTGTGCTTTTGCGCCCTGCCGCATAAGACCAGCCAGGAAGTCATCCGTGATCTACCCAACACATTGAAAATCGTTGACCTTTCGGCTGATTTCCGGCTTCGGGACGGAGATGAATATCAAAAATGGTACGGCAACCCGCACGCCGCGTTGGGACATCAGAAAGAAGCCGTTTATGGGCTAACTGAATTCTATCGTGATGATATCAGTTCTGCGCGGCTCGTCGCCGGTACTGGTTGTAACGCAGCGACCGGGCAATATGTGCTGCGGCCATTGATATCAGCGGGCGTGATTGATCTGGATGACATCATTCTAGACTTGAAATGCGCAGTTTCAGGCGCAGGTAGGGCACTGAAAGAAAACCTTCTGCACGCAGAGCTCAGCGAAGGAGCAAATGCCTATGCAGTAGGTGGGACACATCGGCATCTGGGTGAGTTCGATCAGGAGTTTTCTGAGCTTGCCGGTCGGACCGTTCATATTCAATTCACTCCACATCTGATCCCGGCCAATCGGGGCATTCTGGCGACCTCTTACGTGAAGGGCGATCCGCAGAGCGTCTTTGAGACTTTGCAATCGGCCTATGAGGATGAGCCGTTCGTCGAGGTGCTGCCCTTTGGCGAAACACCTTCAACCCACCATGTACGGGGGTCGAACTTTTGCCATATCGGTGTCGTTGGTGATCGGATCGAACGCCGCGCAATCGTTGTGGCAGCTTTGGATAACCTGACAAAAGGTAGCAGCGGGCAAGCCTTGCAGAACGCCAACCTGATGTTAGGTGAGGATGAAACTCAAGGGCTGATGATGGCCCCTCTGTTCCCGTGAGGACGGTATGAAAACGCTCAAGAAACGTCGTCGAATACAGATCATTGTGCTAGCCGCGGTGGCCCTTGCCTTATCGACGGCGTTGATTGGGGTGGCCATGAAAGATGGCATCAACTTCTTCCGTTCACCCAGTCAAGTGATCGCCGAGCCGCCTAAGCCGTCCGAAGTGTTCCGCATCGGTGGGCTTGTCGAAGAGGGCTCGATCATACGTGGGCAGGGTGAAACTGTGTATTTCGTCGTCACCGATGGCGGTGAAAGCGTCAAAGTCGCTTTCACGGGCGTCCTGCCTGATCTGTTTTCAGAAAATCAAGGTATGGTCGGTACAGGTAGCTATGTGAACGGTGTCTTCGAAGCCACTGAAATCCTTGCGAAACACGATGAAACCTATATGCCGAAAGAGGTTGTGGACGCATTGAAAGAGCAAGGTGTTTACAAAGAAGCCGGTGACAGCTGATCAGTTCCAAAGCATTGAAATCTTGAGGGCGTTGCGTGCAAGAAACACGCAGCGCCCTTTGTTCTATCGTCGGATTAACTTATTTGCCGGACCGTTAGCCTGACCACACTAAAGGGGGCGGGCATGCGGACGGTTCGACAGATCGCAGATGAAATCGTGGCGCGGGAAGGTGGCTTTGTCGACGATCCCGACGATCCCGGTGGGGCAACAAAATTTGGTGTGACGATCCACACCATGCAGCGTTTGGGTCTTGATCTGGATCGCGACGGTGCTGTGACACATCGGGATGTGAAAGCTCTGACCAGGGCACAGGCCGTAGACATCTTTGTCGACCACTATTTTGAAAGGCCTCGCCTTGAGTTGCTACCCCTGGCTGTACAGGCCTCGGTGTTTGACATGTACGTCAATGCGGGTTCGCAGGCAGTTAGAATATTGCAAAACCTGCTGTGCCAAATGGGGTTTGAGGTCGCGGTTGATGGCGTGATTGGCCCCCAAACTGCGCGCGCAACAGATGCTGCTGCCAAACCAAAACCACAGGCCCTAACAGATGCCTATGGCGTCGCACGGCGTAACTATTATTTTCGGTTAGCAGATTGGAGGGTTTCACTGCGTAAATATGCCCGAACCCGGGCCGGGGGCAAAGGTGGTTGGATCAAGCGCGCTGAAGAGTTTTTGTCTCCTCAGTATCACCTGACGGATGCAGATTTTCAGAGGAGGATTTCAGGATGGGTTTGATCTCTGGCCTTTTAGCCCTGTTGTTCGGTGGAGGCCGCAATGTGGTTCGTGAAACTACCGAGATATTTCGAGAAAATGCTGAAAGCGAGGCGCAGCGGACCACAGCGCTCCGCAGTGCGGCGATGGTGCAGTTCGGGGACGAGTTCCAAGTGCCCAGAAAAGGGGGGTTTGATCGATTCATGGACGGGCTAAATCGACTGCCGCGCCCGGCTCTGGCGTTGGGCACCTTGTGCCTGTTCCTTGCCGCTATGATCGACCCGCACTGGTTTGCGGCGCGCATGCAGGGCATTGCACTGGTGCCGGAACCGCTGTGGTGGCTGTTGGGTGTGGTCGTGTCATTCTACTTTGGCGCGAGGCATCAGTTCAAAGCGCAGGATTTTCAGCGCGAGATCAATCAAACGGTGCTGCGAGCGCCAGAAGTATTGGCCAACATAGCGAAAATCCGTGAACTTCGCGAGGACAGTCCCGGCATCGCGGATACCCGGTCGGACACGGCCCTGACCGAAGCAGTAATACAGGCCGATTTCAACCCTGCACTAGAAGATTGGCGACGGCAGCGCGCAGCCTGAGGCGCGACACTATGTGCGGCGATACTTGACGAATGTTAATGGCACATGCCGACCTGCCGCAGTATAAGCGCGTCATGATTACAGAGCTCGGCCATTTCGCACTGATCCTAGCCTTCCTGGTCGCCATCGTTCAGACTGTGGTGCCACAGATCGGGGCTGCCAAACGATGGAACGGATGGATGGATTTCGCAGAACCTGCGGCCATCGCTCAGTTTTTGCTGACCGCGTTTTCGTTTGGAGCACTGGTTTGGGCTTTCGTGGCGTCCGACTTTTCGTTGCGGATTGTGGTTGAGAACAGCCATTCCGCCAAGCCGATGCTGTATAAGATCAGCGGGACTTGGGGAAACCACGAGGGCTCCATGCTGCTATGGGTCCTTATCGTCACAATTTTCGGGGCAATGGCCGCGATCTTTGGCGGCGGATTGCCCCCGACGCTCAAAGCAAGAGTTCTGTCGGTGCAGTCAGCCATCGCTGTTGCGTTTTTCGCATTCATTTTGTTCACGTCTAATCCGTTCGATCGCTTGCCAATTCCACCTTTCGACGGTCGGGACCTGAACCCACTGTTGCAGGACCCGGGCCTAGCGTTTCACCCACCGTTTCTTTATCTGGGTTATGTCGGCCTGAGCATGGCCTTCAGCTTTGCTGTCGCGGCCCTGATCGAAGGCCGCGTGGACGCGGCATGGGGCCGTTGGGTGCGACCTTGGACGCTTGCAGCGTGGATTTTCCTGACCATTGGTATCGCACTGGGGTCTTGGTGGGCCTACTACGAATTGGGTTGGGGTGGTTTCTGGTTCTGGGATCCGGTCGAAAATGCCAGCTTTATGCCATGGCTGCTGGCCGCAGCGCTGCTGCATTCGGCCATCGTTGTCGAAAAGCGCGAGGCGCTAAAAAGCTGGACTATTTTGCTGGCGATCATCGCCTTCGGGTTCTCGCTGATCGGGACTTTTATCGTGCGCTCGGGGCTTTTGACCTCGGTCCATGCCTTCGCAAATGATCCCGAACGGGGGGTATTCATCCTGTTCATTCTGGTGATTTTCATCGGCGGCGCACTGACCCTGTTTGCGGCCCGTGCGCAGGCGATGGAAGCAAAGGGAGTGTTCGGGATGGTCAGCCGGGAAAGCGCGCTGATTCTGAACAATATCCTGCTGGCAGTCAGTTGTTTCGTCGTGTTCTTTGGTACGCTGTGGCCCATGGTGGCTGAGATGGCATTTGACCGGAAACTCTCGGTCGGAGCGCCATTCTTTAATGCGGCCTTCACACCATTCATGATTGCCCTAGGGATCGTGCTGCCTGTTGGCGCTATGCTGCCCTGGAAGCGTGGCAGGTTGGGTCGCGCGGCGTGGTCTCTGCGCTATGCATTCATTCTTGCAGTAGCGTTGGCGATACTGGTCTGGGTGATGCAGACAGGGCGCAGCGCTTTAGGGCCTGTTGGTCTGTTCCTTGGCGCTTGGATTACGTTCGGCGCTCTTGTCGATCTTTGGAGCCGAACAGGCCGCAAAGGCAACCTTGCACGCCTGTTCCGCCTTCCGGGTGCTGATTGGGGTAAAGCCGTCGCCCATACTGGCTTGGGTGTCACAATGTTTGCCATCGCGGGGCTGACAGCGTGGGAAGTCGAAGATATTCGAGTCGCCCAACCCGGTCAGCCATACGAAGTTGGGCAGTTCACGTTGACATTGCAGGATGTGCGCCGGGTCCAGGGACCGAACTATTTCTCGACGATGGCGGATGTGAGGGTGGAACAGGATGGGCGTTTTGTCACGACGCTTAACCCCGAAAAGCGCGACTACCCCGTGGCCCGCATGCCGACGACAGAAGCCGCAATTGACTATCGGTTCCTGCGTGATCTTTATGTTGTGATCGGTGATCAACAGGCGGATGGCGGCTGGGTGATGCGAACCTACATCAAACCTCTCGCCAACTGGATTTGGGGCGGATGTATCTTAATGGCTCTGGGTGGTGCACTCAGCCTGTCGGACCGCCGTTTCCGGGTCGCAGCTGGCGCGCGTAAGACGCCTGCAGGTGGGGTGCCGGCCGAATGAAACGTTTACTTTTGATACTGCTACTGATCGCGTCACCGGTCTTGGCTGTTCAGCCGGACGAAGTTCTGGACGACCCGGCGCTTGAAGCGCGGGCGAGGGATATCAGCACGGGCTTGCGCTGTCTGGTCTGTCGGAACGAAAGCATTGATGAAAGTAATGCCGAGCTTGCGCGTGATTTGCGCATTCTGCTGCGGGAACGTCTTGTTGCGGGCGATACGGACCAAGAGGCAGTCGAATTTATCGTTGATCGCTATGGCGAATACGTTCTTCTGAAACCAACCACGACCGGAGCCAATCTGATGCTTTGGTTGGCAGGCCCGATCATGTTGCTGATCGCGGCGGGCATGGGCTGGAGCTTTTTGCGGAAGCGTTCGCGGCACCAACAAGCGGCGCATTCTGATGCGCTGACCGATGAAGAACAGGAACGCTTGCGCCAAATCTTGGAAGACTGACGCGCGGTTCTGCTTTTCCTTTTTCCACATTTGCGTCAGGGTTTTGCGAAACACTGCGCAGGTGAGGTTGTACATGGAATACGAAGCGGTCCTTCTGGATATTACCGATGATTTGGCGGTTTTGACATTGAATCGACCAGACAAGATGAATGCGCTGACGACGCAGATGCGGGCCGAGATCACCTATGCGATGAAAGAAGCGGCTCGCCATGCCAGGGCAATTGTTTTGACAGGGGCCGGGCCTGCGTTCTGTTCTGGCCAGGATCTAGGGGACGCGTCGAGCACAGGAAAGATCGATCTCGAAAGAGCATTACGGGATGAATATGAGCCTATGCTCGACGCGGTTTACGACTGCCCGGTGCCAACGATCGCGGCCGTTAACGGGGCGGCAGCAGGGGCAGGGGCGAATCTTGCACTCTGTGCCGATGTCGTAATCGCAACCGAGAGCGCCTATTTCCTGCAGGCCTTTGCTCGGATCGGATTGCTGCCTGATGCTGGCGGAACTTGGTTCATGCCGCGTCAGATGGGATTTGCCAAAGCGATGGGGGCTGCTTTGTTTGCAGACAAGATCAGCGCGCGTCAGGCGGACGACTGGGGGTTGATCTGGGAAGCAGTCTCTGACGATCAGTTCGACGCGCATTGGCGCGAACGGGCCGCCTATCTGGCTAATGGCCCAACTGCCGGGTTCCGGGCAATCAAACAGGCGATCCGGGGGACCTACGATAGAACATTGCCGAAACAGCTTGCCGCCGAGGCGCACCTGCAAGGCGAATGCGGTAGAACCCGTGACTTTGCCGAAGGTGTGGTGGCATTTCTGGAAAAGCGCCCCCCGAAATTCGAGGGGCGCTGAGAGATCATTCAGGCGCGGCGGCGACGTCGCGTGCGTCGTTCAGGCACCGCCTCGTCGCCGGTGCCATCTGAGGCTGAGGTAAACGGACCAAGCGCCGATGTAATCTGATCCAGGGTCGGGCGATCTCCGCGTTGGCCGCTATCCAGTGCTTCCCGCATCTTGCGCAGATGCGCAGGCATGGTGCCGCAGCACCCGCCAATAATTGTCGCACCTGCATCTCGGGCCATGGCGGCGTATTGGCCCATCAGTTCGGGCGTTCCGTCGTAGTGGATATGTCCGTCCACGTATTTCGGAATGCCCGCGTTTCCCTTGGAAATCAGAGGACGTTCGCTGCCCTGGGCAGCGAAACCAAGCACCGTACGCAAAATGTCGGACGCACCCGTACCGCAATTGGCCCCAAAGGCCACAGGGGGATTGGGTAGGGTTTCGACAATCATCGCCAGATCAGAGGATGTAACACCCATCATGGTCCGGCCCGCGGTGTCAAAGCTCATGGTGCCGCACCAGGGCATGTCGGCCAGAGCAAAGGCCTCGGCTGCGGCGCGGAACTCTTCTGGGGCGCTGATGGTCTCAAGCCACAGAACGTCTGCGCCTCCGGCTTTCAACGCCTCTGCCTGCTCATGAAACATCTCGACGGCTTCAGCATGCGAAAGGCTGCCAACGGGCTCCATGATTTCACCGGTCGGGCCAACAGAACCTGCCACAACAATTGGGCGGCCTGCTTTGTCTGCAACTTCACGACCCAGCTCTGCCCCGATACGGTTCAATTCGGTCACACGGTTCTGGGCATCATGCAGTTTCAGACGTGCTGAGGTTCCGCCGAATGTGTTGGTGAGAAACAGATCGCTACCGGCATCGACCGAGCCCTGATACAGCGCGCGAATCTTGTCGGGAGCATCGACGTTCCACAACTCAGGTGCATCACCAGATTGCAGGCCCATGTTGAACAGGTTCGTGCCCGTCGCACCATCCGCAAGAATGACGTCGACGGTTTCAAGTAGAGTGCTGAGCGCGTTTGTCATTGAGGTATTCCAAGAATAAGGCCGTGGCCCGTCAAAATATGAGACGCCCCGTGTCTCATGACCGGGGCGTCAAATCAAATTCATAAAACTCATGAAGATCATGAGTTTTGCATTTTACGCAATCAATCTTCGGCTTCCGCCATAACCTGTTCTTTGGCTTCAACCAGCAGTTCCGCCATTTTCGCACGAATCTTAGCCTCGTCTGCAAGATCGCCAAGATAGCCTTTAACCGCCTCGACGACATCGTCCTCGCTGACATTCTGCAGATCGGTATGGACCAGTTCCTGGCCATATTTCCGAGCTTGCTCTACGGTTTCGCCCTTCAGTGCCGATGCCCAGACAGCCATAAACCGGTTACGGCGCATCCGCGCGATGAACTGCATCTTTTCGTCATGAGCGAATTTGCTTTCAAATGCGGCTTCGCGTTCGTCGAATGTGGTCATTGGTTCGGGACCCCTTGGCTTGAATTCTCTTTCCTGATGATATGACTATACGACGCCTCGGGCGCAAGGTATTTGCGCTGCGTCAAAGCCTCTCGGGGTCGCGAACTTGCGGGAAGGCGGGGCTTGCACTATGAGGGCGCCAACGTAAGGGGACTCATTCCCTTTCCCCAGCCTGGAAAGGTCGCTCATGGCGCGTCGCAAGAAGATTTACGAAGGTAAAGCCAAAATTCTGTATGAAGGCCCGGAACCGGGAACCATCGTGCAGTATTTTAAGGACGACGCCACCGCTTTCAACGCCGAGAAAAAAGATGTCATCGACGGCAAGGGTGTTCTGAACAATCGTCTGAGTGAATTCTTCATGACTGGTCTGGCCCAGATCGGGGTGCCAACGCACTTCATCCGCCGTCTTAACATGCGCGAACAACTGGTGCGGAATTGCGAGATCGTCCCACTGGAAGTGATCGTGCGCAACTATGCCGCCGGAACGATGTCCAAACGTCTTGGTATCGCCGAGGGGACTCAACTGCCGCGCCCGATTGTTGAATACTGCTACAAGGACGATGCGCTGGGTGATCCGCTGGTGACTGAAGAGCACATCGCGGCATTCGGCTGGGCTAGCCAGCAGGACATGGACGATATCCTGAGCCTTGCACTGCGTGTGAATGATTTCATGAGCGGTGTAATGCTGGCTGTCGGCATTCGACTGGTCGATTTCAAGATTGAGATCGGGCGCGTGTTCGAAGGTGATTTCCAACGCCTGATCATTGCGGACGAGATCAGCCCCGACAGTTGCCGTCTTTGGGATATCGAAACCGGTCAGAAGTTGGACAAGGATGTGTTCCGCCGCGACTTGGGCAGCCTGACGGATGCCTATTCGGAAGTCGCCCGTCGTCTTGGTGTTCTGCCCAAAAGTAATGTGACCAAGCCAACGCTGATCAACTGATCCTGCCCCGGACGGGCAGGGTTGTCCGACACGCCCAAGCGGGGTATCCCGCGCGCAACGAAACGGATCGGAGAGCGGTCCACCAGTGGAGTTTTCGAAAATGAAGGCACGTGTGCATGTGATGCTCAAGAACGGGGTTCTGGACCCGCAGGGTGAGGCTGTGCGTCACGCATTGGGTGCGATGGGTTTTGATCAGGTCGAAGGTGTCCGTCAGGGCAAAGTGATCGATTTGGAACTGGCCGACGGCGCGACCGAAGCGGACGTAACTAAAATGTGCGAAAAGCTGTTGGCCAACACGGTCATCGAACGCTTCGAGATCGAACTGCTCTGAGTTTTTCCGACCTAGGAGGGTCCGCCATGCGCGCAGCCGTCATCGTTTTCCCCGGTTCCAACTGCGATCGCGATCTCACTGTCGCCTTCGAACAGGCCGGTTTTTCCGTCGATATGGTCTGGCACAAGGATGCCGCGCTGCCCGAGGGTATCGATATCGTTGGTGTTCCGGGTGGATTTTCCTACGGCGACTATCTGCGCTGTGGCGCGATTGCGGCGCAGTCACCGATTTGCAAAGCGCTGGCTTCGCATACCGAGCGTGGTGGTTACGCCGTCGGTATCTGCAACGGGTTTCAAGTTCTGACCGAAACTGGAATTCTGCCCGGCGCACTGCTGCGAAATGGCGGTCTGAAATACATTTGCAAAACTATCGGACTAAAAGTCGAAACCAGCAACAGTGCATTTACCGAAGGGTATAACGCCGGTGATGTGATCGATATCCCGATTGCCCATCATGATGGTAACTATTTCGCCGATGACGCGACCATTTCTGAACTTAAGGATCAGGATCGCATTGCCTTCACTTACGCCGAGAATCCCAACGGTTCGCGCGACGATATTGCGGGCATTTTATCACACAACCGCCGCGTGTTAGGCATGATGCCCCACCCCGAGCGGGCGGCGGATTCAGGCCACGGAGGCACTGATGGAACGGCGCTCTTCCGCGCATTGGCCGGGGTGCTGGCGCCAGCGTGACTTGAGGTCATCAGTCGGGACGCGTAGCGTCAGAACATGACTGCCCAAGATCAATCAGACCGCGACGGGTTCCTGAACCGACTGCGTGGCTCGCCAATGGGCTGGCGGCTGCGTCTTGCTGTGTTCGTGCTGCTTCTTGTAACAGTTGCCACGGTCTGGATTACCAACAGTCTTTTGACCAGCCGTTTCACGGAATCCACCCGCAACCGGGCCGAACTGCGTCTGGCGCTGTATTCCGGTAACTTGCTCAGTGAACTGCGTCGCAATTCCATCGTTCCGCAACTTCTTTCCAGAGACCCAACGCTGATCTCGGCCTTGCAGTCCAGTGACTATACGCTGTCGACTCAGCGACTGATCTCTTTTGTAGAAGAAATCGGAGCGGCGTCGCTGGTTCTGTTGGACGGAGATGGGCTTACGGTGGCGGCAACCGATCGCAATCGATTGGGTGAGGGGCATCGTAGCTCTCCCTACTTCATTGATGCGATGCGATCGAATGCTACGATATTCTCGGTCATCCCGCGCGAGGCTGGGGGATACAGCTTTGTTTATTCACGCAGAATTGAAGCCAATGCCGAGATACTCGGGGTAATTGTGGTCGAGGTCGATTTGCAGAAATTCGAGCGCGCCTGGGCCGGGATTTCTGATGCCGTGATGGTGACAGACAGCACCGGTGCGATCATTCTGTCGACTGAACCACAATGGCGTGGCCTGGAAGAAGGAAGCGCTATTCTGCGCCAGCCCCCTCAAAGTGCCATTCAACGTGCGATCCGCGCGACGGCCGACTGGAATGCGCTGCCGCCGGATGCTTACTTGCAAGGCGAAGCTGTGATGCGAATGGAAACTCGCATACCGTTCCGGGGTTGGCAGATGACATCGTTCACCACCTATTCGTCAATCCGGGAACGTGTGAACAGCGTCCTCGCGCTTGAAATCATGGCATTTGCGATTCTTCTGGCGCTGACCTTCTATGCGCTCAGTCGCAGGGCCACCTCGCGCATGACTTTGTTCCAGCGAGAGTCGGCGGAGCTTCGCGCATTGAACGCCAGGCTGCAGCGGGAAATCGCTGAGCGAGAAAGGGTTGAAAAGACGCTGGAAGTTGCTGAGCAAACGCTTGCTCAAAGCTCGAAACTGGCGGCTTTGGGTGAGATGTCGGCAGCGGTGAGCCACGAGTTGAACCAGCCGCTGGCCGCTATGAAAACCTATCTGGCAGGCGCGCGTTTGCTGTTGCGTCGGAACCGACCCGAAGAAGCTCTGGCAAGTTTTGGTCGCATTGATGGTTTGATTGAACGGATGGGTGCGATCACGCGCCAGCTAAAGTCGTATGCCCGCAAGGGCGCGGATGCGTTTTCGCCTGTAAATCTAGGCGAAGCACTGGCATCGAGCCTGTCGATGATGGAGCCGCAGCTCCGTCAAAGGCACGTCAAGATAACCCAGATTTTACCCGAAGTCCCTGTTATAGTGATGGGGGATCGGATGCGGATTGAACAGGTTATGGTCAATCTCTTGCGCAATGCGCTGGATGCCACCAAATCTGTCGCTGAACCTGATGTCGAGATTATCCTGGCTGCAGGAGATACCGCTGTACTGACCGTACGTGATAATGGCCACGGGATCGAAGATATCGAAAACCTGTTTGAGCCGTTCTATACGACCAAACGCCCCGGAGACGGTGTTGGTCTGGGGCTTGCCATCTCGTCCGGGATCGTGAACGACCATGGCGGACGTTTGACCGCACGAAACGGCCAACAGGGCGGCGCGGTGTTTGAGATGCAATTGCCCATACTGGGAAGCGACGGCCTTGAGGCCGCGGAATAAAGGAAGTGACTATGGCACAGGCCATGAAAATCGCCATCGTGGATGATGAACAGGACATGCGCCAGTCAATTAGCCAGTGGCTGGCTTTGTCGGGGTATGACACGGAAACCTTCGCCAGCGCCGAAGATGCGCTCAAGGTGCTTGGTCCGGAATATCCGGGGATCGTGATCTCTGACATCAAAATGCCGGGTATGGATGGCATTCAGCTTTTGAAAAAATTGATGGGCGCGGATAGCACATTACCGGTGATTATGATCACGGGTCACGGCGATGTCCCAATGGCCGTCGAAGCCATGCGGGTGGGTGCTTTTGATTTTCTTGAGAAACCGTTCAATCCTGACAAGATGTCTGAACTGGCCAAGAGGGCCAGCAACGCACGACGTTTGACACTGGACAACCGGGCGCTGCGCCGCGAATTGTCGGGTGGCACTCAGATCATGAACAAGCTGATTGGTGC
Organism: Ruegeria sp. AP7; assembly: GCF_056539905.1. Lineage (NCBI taxonomy): Bacteria > Pseudomonadati > Pseudomonadota > Alphaproteobacteria > Rhodobacterales > Roseobacteraceae > Ruegeria > Ruegeria sp. AP7. The sequence goes on from NZ_JBQFVT010000001.1 coordinate 557,305, forward strand.
CAGCCCCGTCATGGAACGCTTGCGCGAGGATATTCTTGATCTGGGGCAGGCCGATGGTCACGTTCTGATCGACGGTGAAACGGGGACCGGGAAGACTTTGGTGGCGCATGCCTTGCACGCTGTCGGGAGCCGGGCGGGCAAAAAGTTTGTTCTGGTTTCTTGTGCCGCGTTGGAGGAGGAAGCGCTGTCGAAGCGCTTGTTTGGCCCGATGCTGCCAGAGGATACTCAGTTGCCTGCTATCGAAGAAGCACGAGGCGGGACATTGGTTTTGGAGGATGTCGAAGCGCTGAGCGATACGCTGCAGGCGCGTTTGCTGAGTGTTATGAACGAACAGGGGACGCCTGCGGAAACGCGGATCGTTGCGATCTCGAATCTGCAGGAGGCCGGCAAGACATCCGAGGATGTTTTGCGGCCTGACCTGTTCTACCGGCTTGCGGCCTTGCGCATCACGATGCCGCCGCTGCGTCAGCGCGGCGAGGATATCCTGACTCTGTTTACGCGCTTGAGCGAACAGTTTGCCGAGGAATATGGTTGCGATGCACCCCAAGTCAGCGCACAAGAAGCGGCGCAGCTATTGCAAGCCCCTTGGCCGGGGAATGTTCGGCAGTTGATCAATATTGCCGAGCGCGCAGTGCTTCAATCGCGACGCGGATCAGGGACGATTGCGTCGCTGCTGATGTCAGATCATGAAGAGATGCAGCCCGTAATGACCACTGAGGGTAAGCCGCTAAAGGAATATGTCGAAGCTTTCGAACGGATGCTGATCGACAATACGATGCGTCGCCATAAAGGTTCGATCGCATCCGTGATGGAAGAGCTTTGCCTGCCGCGCCGAACATTGAATGAAAAGATGGCAAAGTATGGATTGCAGCGCTCGGATTACCTGTAGGCCGGAGAGGGGGCCAGCCCCCTCTTGAGCCTTGGGCTCAATTCACCCCCGAGATATTTTCAGCCAGATGAAGAGATCCTGTGCTGTGATCTGTGGGTGTTATTCAGTTTGCCCATTGTCTTTTCCACAGGACTGCTTTTATTGTGTTCGGACGGGCCGGGCGATTTGACGCCCAGAAGTCCCGAATCATTGAGTTTCGCTGCTGATCTGCTGCTGAGGATCATTTCCACGCAGTTCAGCAGGCCGATTGTGCCCCAACCGGGGCAACTGAGTACCTGAACCCGTTCTGGCGGGTGAAAGGAATAATGGGCAGGCCGCGGCCCTATCCCGCGCCTGTCGGAGAAGAACCGCGATGACGCGCGCGCAACGATTGAGTATACGGGCAGGGGGCCACAGTGCCGCACCCTGCCGCGCGCCGTCTGAAATCGCCCGTACAAGACACCTCCCCAAAAGCGCCTGTCCGCCTGGACGGGTCAGGACAACGCGTTTGGCGCGGTGCACCAAGGACACATGGCTAAGAAAATGCTTATCGATGCCACCCACGCGGAGGAAACCCGCGTTGTGGTGGTCGATGGAAACAAGGTTGAGGAATTTGACTTTGAATCCGAAAACAAACGCCAGCTTGCTGGCAACATCTATCTTGCAAAAGTAACGAGGGTTGAGCCGTCGCTTCAGGCGGCTTTTGTGGATTATGGCGGGAACCGGCACGGGTTTCTGGCGTTTTCTGAGATTCATCCGGATTATTATCAAATCCCGGTCGCCGACCGCGAAGCGCTGATGGAAGAAGAGCGCGCTTATGCTGAAGCCATGAGGGCGCGGGATGAAGCAGAGGAATCCAAACCCAAAAAACGTCGCTCGCGCTCACGAAGCAAGGCGGCAGATGTGAAAACGGATGATCCGGTCGAAACCCTCGAAGTTTCGTCCGAACCCACCGGTATGGAAACCATCGATCTGGGAGATGAAACTGAGGAGACCGATCTATCGGTTCCAGAGGGGACTTCGCCCATGGAAACGGTTGCTGAGACCCCTGTAGAGGAACCGGCCGACGAAGCAGTTGACCAGCCGGAAGAGACCGCGATTGAGCAGGTTGCCGAGCAAGAGGCACCCAGCACGGAAGATACCTCTGAGGAGCAATCCGAAGCTGTTACAGGGGATGTCACAGAAGTAGCATCCGAAGAGACTGTCGAGGATGCGGCTCAAGAAGAAGCCGTTGAAGGCTCTGTTGACACGGAGACCTCGGAGGAGGCTGATCAAGATGTGGACGAGAACGAGGAGGCCAAGGCGCCGGACGCTGCCTCGAAAGACGACTCGATCGAATCCGTAGCGGATGAGGATGATAGCGAGGACATCCGTCCTCCGCGTAAACCGCGCCCACGCCGGTACAAGATTCAGGAAGTCATCAAAGTGCGCCAGGTTCTGCTGGTGCAGGTGGTCAAGGAAGAACGTGGCAACAAGGGTGCGGCGCTGACCACATATCTTTCGTTGGCTGGTCGTTATTGCGTGCTGATGCCAAACACGGCGCGCGGTGGAGGGATCAGCCGCAAGATCACCAACGCGGCTGACCGGAAGAAATTGAAGGACATCGCCTCGGAGATCGACGTACCAACAGGTGCGGGTCTGATCGTGCGCACGGCAGGGGCCAAGCGCACCAAGTCAGAGATCAAGCGCGACTATGAATACTTGCAACGTATGTGGGAGCAGATCCGCGAACTGACACTGCAATCCATCGCGCCGGCAAAGATTTACGAAGAAGGCGACCTGATCAAACGATCGATCCGCGATCTCTATAATCGTGATATCGATGAAGTTCTGGTTGAAGGTGAGGGCGGGTATCGCATCGCCAAAGACTTCATGAAGATGATCATGCCGTCCCATGCCAAGAACGTGAAACGGTATGAGGATGCGCTGCCACTGTTCGCGCGTTATCAAGTGGAGAGCTATCTGGCGGGGATGTTCAACCCGACGGTTCAGTTGAAATCGGGTGGCTACATCGTTATCGGCGTGACTGAAGCGCTAGTGGCAATCGACGTGAACTCGGGTCGAGCGACCAAAGAAGGCTCGATCGAGGAAACTGCGCTGAAAACGAACCTAGAGGCCGCAGAAGAGGTGGCACGCCAATTGCGTCTGCGCGATCTTGCGGGTCTGATCGTCATCGATTTCATTGATATGGACGAGCGTAAGAACAACTCGGCTGTTGAAAAACGCTTGAAGGACAAGCTGAAAACAGATCGCGCCCGTATTCAGGTGGGCCGGATTTCGGGCTTTGGTCTGCTTGAGATGAGCCGCCAACGTCTGAGGCCCGGTATGCTTGAAGCGACGACACAGCCGTGCCCGTCTTGCCATGGCACCGGTCTGATCCGATCGGATGACAATATGGCGCTCTCGATCTTGCGCCAGATCGAAGAAGAAGGCACCCGCCGCCGTTCGCGTGAGGTTCTGGTGAGGTGTCCGGTCAGCATCGCCAATTTCCTGATGAATCAGAAACGTGAACATATCGCTCAGATCGAGGCGCGGTATGGTTTGTCGGTGCGTATCGAAGGGGATGTGCATCTGGTTAGCCCTGATTTCTCGATGGAGAAGTTCAAAACCGCCAGCCGCGTTGTTCCCGAGGCTACTGCCCCGGTGGTATCGGTGGATGCGTCCCTGATGGATTTGGTCGACGCCACCGAAGAGGAAGAAAGCGAAGAAGAAGTCGCAGTACAGAACGAGGAAGAGGCCAAGCCCAAGCGCAAGCGTCGTCGGCGTCGGCGCAAAAAGAACGCGGGCGGTTCAGAGGCGTCTGATAGTGATACTGACGAAACTGAGACCGAGAATAACGCTGAGGCGGCTGAACGGGCTGAAACTGTTGAGACCGAGCAGGCCGAGGCTGAACCGGTTAATGAGGAAGCGGCTGAGAAACCAGCCAAGCCCAAGAAGCGTCGGGCGCCGCGTCGCCGTAAAAAGGATGCAGATACTGACACCGGTGCCAACGAAACTCAGCCTGCCACAGATGACACGGCGGCTGAACAGGCGAACGAACCAGTTGCTTCCACAGTTGAGGTTTCCGAGGTCGAACCAGAGCAAACCCCAGAAGCCAAGAACCCCGGGGAAGCACCCGAACCTGAGGTTGCCGAGGCTCAGTCAGTGGAAGCTTCTGAACAGGCCGAAACAGTGGCCGTAGAGGCCGAGAAACAGCCTATAGAGATTGAACCTGAAGTTGTTGAGACTGAGACCCCAGAGCCTGTCCTGGAGGTTGTGACGGAAGAACCTGAGCCTGCGCCAGCCAAGCCAAAGCGGCGCGGGTGGTGGTCACTCGGGCAATAATGAAAAGGCGGGCTGATTGGCCCGCCTTTTTCTTTAATACTATCGTGACGAGTCGCTAGTCGGATTTTCGGATCAAATAGATCTGATGACCATCTACACTGTCTTGTGAAATGAGCGTGTGACCCGCCTCAGTACAGAAATGCGGCACGTCGATTATCGCCGCCGGATCATCAGCAAGCAGGCGCAAGACGCCACCTGCGGGTAAGGATTTAAGCCTTTTTCGGGCCTTGAGGACGGGTAGAGGGCATAACAACCCCAGCGCATCCAACGTATCTGTCTCATCTGTCATTCGGTTGAGATATTTCCAACAAGGGGCACTGTCCAGCGTGTAACCACGAGGATGTGACCGAATGGCCCCGTGACGAAACCCACTTGATACCATATGTGCTGATCCATGTTCGGAATTGAGATCATCGATGCAGGACTTTTACCTGCCATGTTTGTCGCCTTGCTCGGCGGGCTGATCAGCTTTTTGTCGCCCTGCGTGTTGCCGATTGTGCCCCCCTATCTTGCGTATATGAGCGGCGTGACCATTCACGAGATGCAGGACGAGGCGCGTGCGCGGCGCAAGGCGACTCTGTCGGCGCTTTTCTTTGTTCTGGGTCTGTCGACGGTATTTCTTCTGCTGGGCTTCACAGCATCGGCCTTTGGGGCGTTCGTACTCCAGAATCAGGTGCTTTTTGCTAAATTGTCAGGCGCGGTGGTGATTGTTTTTGGCCTGCACTTTCTGAATGTGTTCCGTATCCCTCTGTTAGATCGCGAAGCGCGCGTTGATGCGGGAGAATCCGGTGGTTCCGTATTCGGGGCCTATATTCTGGGCCTGGCGTTTGCTTTTGGCTGGACGCCCTGCATCGGTCCTCAACTGGGGGCAATCTTATCGTTGGCCGCGTCTGAGGCGTCTGTCGCACGCGGCACGTTGTTACTAGGTGTTTATGCTGCAGGGCTGGGTATTCCGTTTCTTTTGGCCGCAATGTTCCTGAACCGCTCCATGGCCGTTATGAACCGTATCAAACCTCATATGGGTACGATCGAAAAGGTGATGGGTGGGTTGCTATTGTTCGTCGGTATCATGTTGATCACTGGGCTGTTCACGGAATTCAGCTGGTGGCTGCTTGAAACATTTCCAGCTTTGGCGAATTTTGGTTAACCCTCTGGCGCTAAACGTGGATGGTTAAACGGCGGGTCTTACCTTGACCTTGCCGCTGCGCTAATCTGCGGATCAGAGGGCCGGGTCATGAGCAGTCAACAAACCCAACCACAGGTGCGCAAGCGCCGGGTGTTTTATATACCCGGCTATGATCCGATTCCCCCACGCCGCTATCGCGAACTCTATCGAAGAGAGAGCCGTTCCCAGGCCGCGATATCTGGCTACGAGATCGATGTGATCGGCAAAACCGATGGTGGAGCCTATGGTTGGCGCGTTCTTTCACATCAAGACGGTGTATCTGTTGAGACCGAGATCGAGGTTTTGGTTTGGACTGATATCGTTAAGGACAGCATGGCGCGCTCGATACTGGCGACGTATTTTCAGATGGTACAGACCGCCTGGATCTACATATCAACGGGAACGCTTTGGCGCCTTATGCAATTGCGCAAGGGTCCGGTTATCGCCGCACTATATCCGGTAGGAATGTTATTGGCTCAACTTGCGCTGGCTCTGCTGGTTGGGTGGGGTGTTGCTGTTGGGTTAGGCACGTTCATGTGGTGGTGGTCTGTGCTGCCTGCTGCTGTGGCCGTTTACGCTCTGATGCGCTGGTTTCGAGCGATCGACAACCGATTGCTCGCCTATTACCTGATGCATGACTATGCGCATTCCGCACGTTTAAAAGGTGCATATTCACCTGAGCTGACAACGCGGCTTGACCAGTTTTCAGATCAGATTTTGCAGGCCCTCGGATCTGACGTTGATGAGGTTTTAGTCGTCGGCCATAGCTCTGGGGCTCATCTTGGCGTGACAGCCCTGGCTGAGGTTCTAAGGAGGCAGGGCAAGATCGGCGGGCCGGCCTTGTCATTCCTGTCATTGGGGCAGGTCGTGCCGATGGTTTCCTTTTTGCCTAAGGCCTACACATTGCGGACCGATCTGCAATACCTCTCGGGTAGCGAGGGACTGACCTGGGTCGATGTATCAGCACCCGGAGACGGCTGTGCGTTTGCCTTGTGTGATCCGGTGGCGGTTAGCGGGGTATCGCCACCCAACAAACGCTGGCCGCTGGTACTGTCCGCAGCGTTCACTCAAACTCTTTCACCCAAGCGCTGGAAAAAGCTCAGGTGGCGGTTCTTTCGGCTGCATTTTCAGTATCTGTGCGCGTTCGATTGGCCCAATGATTACGACTACTTCAAAATAACCGCGGGCCCGCAAACGCTGGGAGAAAGGTTTGCTAACCGAACACCTTCGCGTTCACGCATTGAACGCACCATTTCGAAACACACTACGGTGGCGGCATGAGGCCACCTAAACCTGCTTCACGGCCCGATAAGGTTTCACTCTGGCGGTATATGCGTTTGTTTCGACAAGACCTTCTGTCGGCGCAACCTCAACGTTTGTATCGGGCCTGGATGGCTGAGTTTCGGACGCCTTTCTTTCGATCGTTCCTGATCAACCAACCGGAACTGATCCGCACTGTGTTGAAAGATCGATCCGATGTGTTTCCCAAATCAAGCCGCATCAGCGAAGGTTTGCGCCCGCTGCTGGGGCAGTCCGTGTTTCTGACCAATGGGGCGGTCTGGAAGCAGCAGCGCAGGATCATCGATCCTGCGTTTGAAGGTGGCCGATTGAAAGACACATTTCCTGCGATGGTAGATGCGGCGCAAGCTTGCGTCGACAGGCTTGGGGTGCGCATTGGGCAGGACGTGGAATGTGAAGAGATCACCAGCCACGTGGCCGCAGATGTCATATTTAGAACCCTGTTCTCGGTTCCGATTGAGCATGAGGTAGCTGCGCAGGTTTTTGAAAAGTTCAGGATCTATCAGCGCGAACAACCTTTGTTGAACCTGGCAGCCTTTGTACCGCTTCCCAGATGGGCCCCCCGGTTACATTCGCGCAAGACGCGTCAGACCGCCCGACAAATACGCGCTCTGATCAGCCAACTAACACTTGACCGGGCAGCAGCAATCAAGAACGGAACGGCACCTGATGATCTCGCCACAAAGATCATGACGACTAACGATCCAGAGACAGGCAAATGCTTTGACGCGCAAGACATGGTCGATCAGGTCGCTATTTTCTTTCTCGCGGGGCATGAAACCAGTGCATCAGCGTTGGCATGGGCCCTGTATCTACTGGCCTTGTATCCCGATTGGCAGGATAAACTGGCAGAAGAGGCGCAAGCGCTGGATACACCCGAGTTCTCGGCCATGTCCCACCTACGACTTAGCCGCGACGTATTTCGTGAGGCGCTGCGCCTTTACCCACCTGTTCCAATGATGGTGCGTGAAGCCTCCTGTCCGGAAAAATTCCGTGACAGAGATATCCCGCAAAAATCTCAGATCGTGGTCAGCCCCTGGCATTTACATCGCCACGAAAGCTTATGGGACAGACCAGACGAATTTGATCCCGGGCGATGGGCAACAGAGAACGGAAAGGCCTGTCAGCGTGACGCCTACATCCCATTTTCTACCGGCCCTCGGGTTTGCACAGGCGCGGGGTTTGCCATGGTTGAGGGTCCACTCATACTGTCGATGCTGCTACGTCGATATCACTTCGAAACAATCGAAGGCAAAACGCCCGTACCGGTCGCACATCTGACCGTCAGATCAAAGGATGGGATTTGGTTGCGTCTAGTTGAGCGCTAACAAACTACCATCGTTCGTCGGCTTGCTGTATGCGGTTGGAAAATGCGGAATCATATTGAACGGGAATGAGTTATGTCGAAAGCAGAACAGCGCGCGCAGATGTCCGAAGGCGCAGGATTTATTGCAGCCCTGGATCAAAGCGGCGGTTCAACCCCGAAAGCACTGGCTTTGTATGGCGTTGATGCCTCTGGGTATAACTCGGACGAAGAGATGTTCGGAGAGATCCAGAAGATGCGCGCCCGGATCATTCTGGCAGAAGATTTCACCAAGGAGAAAGTGATTGGGGCGATCCTGTTCGAACGAACGCTAGGTGAAGAAATCGAAGGCAAGAAAGTCGCAGATTACTTGTGGTCGGTCAAAAACATCGTGCCATTTCTGAAGATCGACAAGGGGCTTGAGGATCAAGCCAATGGCGTTCAAATGATGAAGCCTATCCCGGGGCTGGCGGAAACCCTGTCCAACGCGGATGGCGTTTTCGGAACCAAGGAACGCTCGGTCATCCACGAAGCCAATGCGCAGGGCATCGCGGATGTTGTTGCACAGCAATTTGAAGTGGCCCGGGTCGTTACAGACGCAGGCATGGTGCCGATTGTCGAGCCCGAAGTGAACATCCATTCGGAAACCAAAGCCGAGGCCGAAGACATCTTGAAATCAGAAATCCTGAAGAACCTCGATCAATTGGCCGAGGGGCAGGAGGTGATGCTGAAGCTGACCATTCCAAGTCAGGCCAACTTGTATGACGAGGTAGCCGACCATCCAAGTGTCCTGCGCGTGGTTGCGCTGTCGGGTGGATATTCGACCGAGCAGGCTTGTGACCTGCTCGGCAAGAACGGCAAGATGATCGCGTCTTTCTCTCGCGCTCTGACTGAAGGCTTGTCCAAGCAACAATCCGATGCGGATTTCAATGCAGCGCTCGGAAGCAACATTGACAATATCTACCGCGCCTCGATCTGATCGCAGGAGATTTTATTCTGGCTTGATGAAATCGCGGCGCATTTGCGTCGCTTTTTCGCGCATGGCACATCCCAATGCGTGATCATTGATCAACCCCATGGCCTGCATGAAGGCAAACACGGTCGTAGGACCGACGAATTTCCAGCCACGTTTTTTCAGATCTTTCGACATCGCAATGGATTCTGCCGAAGTGGATGCGCTTTGCGGGGCAGGTGGCGTCTCAGGCTCGTACTTCCAGACATACGCTGCCAATGATCCCTCAGCTTCGATTAGGCCCTGCACGCGGCCGGCGTTATTGATCACGGCTTCGATCTTGCCACGGTGACGTACGATGCCTTTGTCGTCCAGTAGACGATTGATATCTGCATCAGAAAACTCTGCTATCTTGTTGAAATCAAAGTTTCCAAACGCTGCTCTGAAATTCTCGCGTTTTGACAGAATGGTGCGCCAGCTCAGGCCCGACTGAAAGCTTTCGAGGCATAGTTTTTCAAACAACCGTCTGTCGTCGGAAACGGGATATCCCCATTCATTGTCATGATAGTCGAAGAATTCTGGGGCGGCGTTGCACCACGCGCACCGAGGTTTTCCATCTGGGCCCGTTGCCAAATCGCTCATGAATGTACCCCTTTTGTTCCCCATGAAGATAAGCGACTCTATTGGCTGAAATCAAGCAATCATTCAGATTGACGATACCAATTCAGAATGAACACGCGAATGGCCGAAGCTAACCCGGTTTCAGGATCACGTTCTGCATCAATATTTGCCGCCAGAACATTGATTGGAATATCTTTTTTCCGCGCAATGTCACGGAATGCCTGCCAGAATTCATCCTCAAGCGAAACGGATGTTCGATGACCTTGCAAGGTCAGAGAGCGTTTGACAGGCCGCCCGCTCATTCGTCGACCTTGTGACCGTCGAGGTCGCGGCGTTGGCGCATTTGTTCCAGCTTTACCACAGCTTTCTCGGATTTGGTCTGTCCGTGTTTCGCAGCGTTTGCATCTGCACGGGCCTTCTTTTGGGCCCGCGCTTTTTCTTTTCGATACCGGTTCAGGTTAACCGGCTTGCCCATCAGTTCTTGGGGCCGATCATCTTCTCCGGGCGGACAACTGCGTCGAAGGTTTCTTCATCGACAAAGCCCAATGCGATCGCTTCTTCCTTGAGCGTCGTGCCATTCTTGTGCGCCGTCTTGGCGACGGTCGTGGCGTTGTCATACCCGATGGTGGGGGCCAGAGCGGTCACCAGCATCAAAGACTCTTTCATCAGTTTATCGATGCGCGGTTCATTGGCCTTGATGCCTAGTAGCATCCTTTCGGTAAAGCTGTCGGTCGCATCACCCAACAGTTGGATGGATTGCAACAGGTTATACGACATCATCGGGTTATAGACATTCAGTTGGAAATGTCCTTGCGAGCCAGCAAACTTCATTGCTGCGTCATTGCCCATCACGTGCGCGGCCACCTGTGTCAACGCTTCGGCCTGGGTCGGATTGACCTTACCGGGCATGATGGACGAGCCGGGTTCATTCTCGGGCAGGATAAGTTCACCTAGCCCCGAGCGGGGACCCGAACCTAACAGACGAATATCATTTGCGATTTTATAGCAGGATCCGGCGATCGTGGCCAAAGCGCCGGACAGGAAGACCATGGCGTCATGAGCGGCCAACGCTTCGAATTTGTTTGGTGCAGTAACGAAGGGAAGGCCGGTGATTTCGGCCATATTCTTGGCGACAGCCTCGTCCCAACCGTCATGCGTATTCAATCCAGTACCAACGGCGGTGCCACCTTGTGCCAGTTCATAAATGCCAGGCATCGAGGCTTCGACCCGCGCAATGCCCTGACGAATCTGATGCGCGTAACCGCCGAATTCCTGTTCCAGTGTCAGCGGTGTGGCGTCCTGTGTGTGGGTGCGACCGATCTTGATGATCCCGGCGAACTCTTTCGCCTTGGCTTCCAGCGCAGACGCAAATTTCTCGAGCCCAGGCATCAGCACATCTCGCACACTCATTGCGGTGGCGATGTGCATAGCAGTAGGAAAGGTGTCGTTCGAGGACTGACCCATGTTGCAATGATCGTTCGGATGCACTGGCTCTTTCGAGCCGATCACGCCACCCAAAATCTCGATCGCGCGGTTTGCAATGACCTCGTTCGAGTTCATGTTGGATTGAGTACCCGACCCGGTTTGCCAGACGACCAAGGGGAAGTTGTCATCAAACTTACCCTCGAATACTTCTCCTGCGGCCTGAATAATCGCGTCAGCGATCTTATCATCCAACTTGCCCGTTGCCTTGTTTTCCATTGCGCAGGCCTGCTTGATCACGCCCAGCGCCCGTACGATTGCAACGGGTTGCTTTTCCCAGCCAATTGGGAAGTTCATGATCGAGCGTTGTGTTTGTGCGCCCCAGTATTTGTCGGCGGGCACCTCAAGAGGGCCAAAGCTGTCGGATTCGGTACGGGTTTGAGACATCGGTCGCTCCGGTCTGGTATGCAGTCGTATGCCGTTTAACCGCAGCGGGGCTGAGGCGCAATCGGCCAGTTGAGCGCACCATAAACCTAGGCCAGACAAAGGTATAGACGAAGCGCCGCACCAATTAATTTCTGTTAGCGAAAACAGTGCCATTGTGCGCAGACGGACTAAAGTTAGAATGAAGTTTCATAGAGGACGGAGTCAGCCATGCGAGTATCACTTATGAACAGACCCCTGCATGCGGTTGCGTTGGCGTTTGCCGCATGTATCTGGCTGGCCGCATCTTTACAGCAAGCCAACGCGACCAACATTGAGCCTTTTGTCGGCGATTATACTGGATCTGCCGAAGTTGTTGACGCCGATGGTACTTCGACGCCTCGGGATATGAGTGTTTCAATCCATGAGATTAAAGGAGGTTTCAATGTAAGTTGGACCACCACGACCTACAAAGCAGATGGGCGCATCAAGGATGAGAAATATTCGGTTGATTTTCAAAGCTCAGATCGTGCGGATGTTTATTCTGCCGCGATGAAACGCAACGTGTTCGGACACGAGGTGCCGCTTGACCCGATGAAAGGTGAACCTTTTGTCTGGGGCAGGATTGAAGGCGACACTTTGACTGTGTTTTCGTTGTTCATCGCAGAAAATGGGGGCTACGAGTTGCAACAGTTTGACCGGACCTTGGCAGATGGCGGTCTGGATCTGTCATTTTCGAGGTTCCGGGACGGAGTCAAATCACGCTCGGTCGAGACATTTTTGAAAAAGGAGTAAACCCCACATCAAGCGGGGAACTACCTAATTATTTTCGGAAGCTATCCAGCGAAACCACATCCGCATCATGATGCTGTGGTTCCGGTTCTTCCGCTTCCAGTTCGATTGGGGCTTCATCCGCCACAAAGACTTCGTCGTCCTCATCCTCGGGGCTTTCAAAGCGCAAGCCAAACTCGACCGAAGGGTCAACGAAGGTTTTTATTGCCATATACGGTATGTACAGCGGCTCAGGCGCATCGCCGAAATTCAACGTGATCGAAAATCCTTCATCGCCGACTTCGAGATTTTCGAACCAATGCTGCATGACGATCGTCATTTCACCGGGATACCGCTCTCGTAGCCAGTCAGCCAGTTCAACGCCTTCATATCGTGTATCAAAGGTGATGAAGAAATGATGTGCTCCGGGCAGGCCAGTCTTGGACACATCCGTCAGGACGGTCTTGATCAGGCCCCGCATGGCCGTGTGCATCAGATTCCCGTAGTCGATGTCTTGCGACATGTTTGATCCTCGAAAGTGGTTAATACCAGCATAGTTCATTCGGACGGAAACGAAAGTCCGTGCTGGGCTGTATTGATCACAAAAACTGCAACCCGATTCCGGCCAGAACCATAATTCCTAATGTGGTCGCTAAACCGGATTTCATACGGAAAATCAACAGGCCAGCTAACACCGTAAGAACAAGCGCCCTGATATCTAGCGTAGCAGGATCGGGCAGGGGGATTGACACAGGTCCCAATGACCAACCGGGGAGTGAGCCAAACAGAACGTTCAACCCAAACCACACGGAGAGGTTGAGAATCACTCCGACAACCGCAGCCGTGATGCCGTGCATAGCGGCCCCAAGCCGAGGGCGTGCCGCAATTCTGTCCAGTTGTGGCGCTGCGAGGAAGATCCAGAGGAAGCAGGGAACAAATGTCGCCCATAAAGCGACAACTCCGGCCGCTAGTGCAAGTGATGGCCCTCCGGCAACCTGTCCAGTCAGCATCGCCACAAATTGCGTCACAAGGATTAGAGGTCCCGGCGTGGTTTCGGCCAGGCCAAGCGCGTCGATCATCTGATCCGTGCTGATCCAGTGGTATGTGTCCACAACGGTCTGGGTCATATAGGCCAGCACCGCATAAGCTCCTCCAAAGGTGACGACGGCAAGACGGGCAAAAAACCAGCCTAAGTCGCTGAGCAGTTCCTGCCCTGACAATTGCAGCAAAAGCAAAGGTCCTAGCCACAATATGAGCCAGAATACTGCCGTTTGAACGGGTTTGCCTAATGCCGGGCTTGCTTGAAAGGCAGTTGGGGCCTGGCCATTGGATGTTGCAAAGCCCCAGAGGGCCGCACAGAAAATGATCAGAGGGAAGGGTAGATTGAACAGAAAGATACCAAGAAACGCGAGCCCGGCGATCATCTGATGTTCGGTATCGGTCAACGCCTTTTTCGATAGATTACGCAAGGCTTGAAGAACGATGATAATGACGGTGGCCTTGATGCCCAAAAACCCCGCCTGAACCAGTGGCAATGTGCCATACGCTGCATACAACGCTACAAGTATTGCAATGACCAGCGCCCCGGGCAGGACAAACAAGCCACCTGCAATCAAGCCTCCGGTCACACCACGCAATCGCCAACCCGCGTATGTTGCCAGCTGCATGGCCTCGGGCCCCGGCAATAACATGCACAACGAAAGCGCACGTAGATAGGTTTGCTCGTCCAGCCAGGGGCGTTTCTCGACGAGTTCCTGATGCATCAGTGAAATCTGCGCCGCTGGCCCACCAAAGGACAAAAGCCCGATACGCCCGAAAACGCTGAACAACTCACGGTACGATGGTGTCATTTCCCGTGACCTGCTGGCCAGTCATGTGTTTCACCAGATCCATCCCGCGCCCATCGATAAAGCGCATCGTAGATATGCAGACCAGCCTCCAGTTGTTGCTGATCGTCCCGATATTGGCGCGACAGTCCGACCGATATTGCCAATAATCCAGCAGCTTCAGGGGCTAAATCGTGCTTGTTGGTGTCTGCAGCGCGTATGATGGTGGCCAATCGGTCCATTGGTTCGGAATGCAGGTTGAACACGTCCAGCATGGTATCGAAGGTGCATTTCTCACCGCGATGGCTCCAGTCGACACCTTCAACGTCAAAGGGAGTGGCGCCGAAATGCTCCGCTACTCCCTGTATTTCGCCGGGCGCCACAAAAAGGAAGCGCGCTTGAGCGTCGACAAACCTTCGGATTAACCAAGGGCACGCAATGCGATCAATCTTGGGGCGATGTCGTGTCACCCAAATCGTACCGCCCTGGGCAATCTCAGGCAGGGCAGAAATAGGCACGGAGGGTGCCCCTGGCAGATCGCGCCAGGCAAACATGCCGCCCTCAAGATATTCGGACATTACGCCTTCGGATTGCAGCCAAGAGACGACACCCTGGCTTAGTTTCTTGCCTTTTTGGCAAATCACAACAGAAAAGCGATCTCCGATCCTTTCTCTGATTTTGTCAACATCTTTGAAAGAGCGACGAATAGCGCTCGGAACAAGCACAGGTTCGTCCGCAAAATCCGCCTCGGTTCGCACGTCGATAAGGACAGGCGCCTTGGGCGTACCGATTAAGCGAAGCAGTTGTCGGGGTGTTATTGCATTGGGGGCAGCCATTGCATGTTTCCTTGTGGCTTTGGATACATGCGAACTTGGGCTGCCGCCTCACGGGGTGTTCGCAAGCTTACCCCTTGAACCTCTGCTATCGCGTGGATGCGGTAGGGGTCAAGCTTGCGGTTGTGGTTTAACCGACCCAGTCCAACCTTTGCCCAGTCATGCAAACCGGAAGCGTATCCTGCGGGAACTGCCCAAGCTGTTCAAAGAGTGAAATGAAATCGAACTGATTATACGCCTCGACCATTTTCTCGCCTTTGAATCGGGCCATGACTTGCCCGGTAACCTCTAATGGTGCGCCGTTGTCAGCCCGAAATGTGCGGACGTGAAGAACTCCGGACACCCAATCACCGTTTTCAATGATTTTGGGGAGGTCGACCTTGATTTCGCCCAGTACATGTCGGAAGGCCATGACCAGATCGCGAAAGTCATCGGCCCCAACCTGCATTTCAGGGATCAACCCCTCGGCCATCGTGTCTGGAGCAAAAAACTGATCGATTGCGTCGGTATTGCCCTGTTCCCAAACCTCAGAATACCAAGCCCTAAGCCTGTCAGAATTCGTCATCTTAACCCTCCTGTCGCCTGGACAGAAATGTGGGATAAACAAGTGAATAAATCCTGAATCTCTAATGAGCTATGAGCAATAAACAGACATAACAGGGAAAATGCAGGTTTCTGTTGCCAGGTACCTGCGAACCCCGCCTTACGCGGCTAGGCGCAAGGGCTTAAGTTTCGGTCTTGCTACTGCTTACGCAGCAACTGCAACCGGAGCACGATTGTCGTTTGCAATTGTACTATTTTCGCCGGTAACGGTGGCAGACAGCCGAGACAAAGCTAACCCCTTTAGACGTTCGTCGATCCTATTTCGGCCCCAAAATCCCCAAACGAAGGATGATTGGTGGAGCCGCCGGGTACCGCCCCCGGGTCCGATCCGCTTATTACGAGCGCGTTTATGTCCATAGTCCCGAAGGACATCCCTTATATAGGTGAGGATCGGTGGTGATGCAAACTCGGAATCTGGACTATGGGGTGGTTTTGTTTCAATGCGTTACGACGCTCTGTTCATGTTTGCCAGAATAAGCCAGATGGCGAGAACAAGTTCGATTCCACCAAAAATCAATGCTTTCGCCAAAGGTGGATGATCGAGAGCAACAGAAACGAATCTGCCAAGTGCTGCACCAGAATAGACTATCCCTAGCATCATATAAGCCATCGGATTGTTAAGCCACAGCACTGCAGCGCCGGTGACTACAAACAGCCCACCAACCGAGGCGCGCATTTCACTGAGACCCATGGTGCTTTTGGTCGGGACCAAATCCAATGCGTTAGCAGTATGCGCAGGCGCCAGGAAGCCAAATAACCCGAAAGCAATTGTCAGCAAAGCGGCAGCTACATTGAGGGCATTGATCATTTCCACCTCATGTTTCTATTCCAAACCTCTGATATTAAGCCGTATAGATCAGGCCGGTTTGCGTTTTTTCTGGGCAACATCTTGCGCCAGTTGCCGAGTATAGCTCTCAAGCTTAACCAGCGCCGCATCAACCTTTTCAGCGTCACGCGCCTCTAAGGCATTGGCGATGTTGGTATGCAACGCGATGATTTCTTCCCGCGACCGTGCAGTGAAGGTGATCATGTTCATCAAAGGCTGCATAGCCTCGACAGCGCCAGCCAGCTGGTAGGACAAGACGGGATTGCCAGCGCCATCGACCAGCGCTCGATGGAAGGCAACGTCTGAGGCGCAGAATGCTTCGTCGGTCAGACCGGGCTGTGCCTGCCGAAAGATCTCGGCCCGCATTGTAGCAAGCTGATCCGCCGTCCGACGCTGTGCAGACAGGGACGCACAGGCTCGTTCCAGCGCGTACCGTGCCTCGCACGCAGTGTCGAAACTGACCGCGTTCATCGACAGTAATAGCGTTGAGGTCGTAACCTGTTGAGAATAAGCGCCTTCAAAGCTTAGTCGATTTACAAACGCGCCCCCTGTGGCCCCACGTTGCGTACGGATCAGAGATTGTGCCGCCAAGCGTTTCAAAGCTTCGCGAACAGTCGGGCGCGAGACATTGAATTGCTCGGCAAGTTCAGATTCGGAGGGCAAGCGTTCATCGACGATGAGTTGCCCCGATATGATGGCATCCCGGATAGCTTGGGCAATTTGAGCCGATAGATCGGCAGAGCTTTGGGGGTCAATCTTCATCGTCGCTTGCGTCAAAAGTAAATTTTTATTTGTCTGACATTTAAAAGTCTGACATTTGAAAAGCAAGAGAGTTGAGTCGGGAGAGGCAAGTGAGTCGCTCAGTTTTCCGCAGCGCGCTTTGGTTGGGCTTCTACATCGCGATCCTATGGGCGTGGTGGATGATGGTCTCGATGAGTCGCGATATGGATTTGGACTGGATCGGTCGGCCCGGCCGAATGGGACAGGCCATGGCGGCGATGGACCCGCGCATGGATATGTATATGCCCATGGCCGAGTTTGGCCCGCTGTTCTGGATGTGGGCGATCATGATGGCGGCAATGATGCTGCCAACACTAGTCCCCACATTGCGCAGTTACGATGATCTGATCCGCAGCGCGAATGGCACGCGGGCAGGGTGGCTGGGCGTTCTAACCGGATACTTCATAGCTTGGGTGGGTTTTGCTGCGATGATCACCGGCCTTCAGCTGGCACTGCTGTTCGGAGGTGCGGTTGATATGCTGGGTGTCGCCAAATCGCCCTACTTGGCTGCAGGCCTGCTTATGGCAGTGGGCGCGTTCCAATTCACCCGTGCAAAAGAGGTCTGCCATGGCGTTTGTCATGCGCCCATGATGTACTTTCTGGGACATTGGAATACGGGTTTCTCAGGCGGCCTGCGCATGGGCCTGGGGTTGGGTGCATTTTGCGTAGGCTGTTGCTGGGGCTTCATGGCTCTGGGCTTTGTGGGCGGCGTCATGAGCCTGTTGTGGATGGGGCTGGCGACACTGTTCATGGTTTTGGAAAAACTACCCCAAATCGGACACGTAGTGACCCGGCCGATGGGGTTCATCTTAATAGCGGGCGGTCTGGCACTGCTCGTACATCACATTACTTACGGAGGATAGGTCTATGGCTAAGAACAGAAAACCGGATGCGGATAAGCTGCCGGTCAGTCAGAGAATTGACAGCCGAATGCCCAATCCCAAGCGCCGAGAGATGAGCCCGACCGACTGGGCAGTCAAGGGTGAACTGATCCTGAACTGCTCCTGCGATGTGTTTTGTCCTTGCGTCGTTTCGCTAGGTGCACACCCTCCGACCGAAGGGCATTGCCATGCGTGGATGGGTATCGTGATCGACGAAGGCCACTACGAAGGCGAAGATCTGTCAGGCCTCAACGTCGGGCTGTTGGTCGATATCCCCGGGCGCATGGGCGAGGGCCAGTGGAAAGTCGCGGCTTATGTCGACGAACGCGCCAGTGGGAAGGCCTATAACGGGTTGCTGCAAATCTTCAGCGGGCAGGCAGGCGGCACTACCGGTCTGTTCACCATGTTGGTTAGTGAAATCATCGGGGCAGAGCGTGCACCGGTTCAAATCGAGCGAGATGGGACAAAGCGCCGGATCATGATCGGGCGGAAAATTCAGGGCGAGATCGAGATGCTGGCTGGTAAAGACCCTGAGCATCCAGTGATGGTTTCAAACTCGAAATACTGGATGGGCCCGGACATCATCGTGGCCAGAGGAACGAAATCCAAGGTACGTGATTATGGTCGCGTCTGGGACTTTGGCGGGAAATCAGCCGAGATTTGCCCCATCGACTGGCACGGGCCAAAGTAATGATCACCGGTGCCTATGCCCGTGAGATGGCGCGTTATAGTCGATGGGAGAACAGTCAGTTAAAGGGTTTTCTTAAGGCTCTTTCTGACGAAGAACTGACGCGGAAACGGGGCGCCTTTTTCGGTTCAATCATGGGAACAGCCAATCACCTGCTTTGGGGGGACTGGATCTGGATCTCACGGTTCGACAAAGGCCCTGGACCAGGCGGTGGCATCCCAGAGAGCGTGTCAATCTGCGCTGGTTTATCCGAGTGGTTGCCGCTGCGGGATACCATTGATGTTCGGATTACTAGGTGGAGCGAAACGTTGGGAGACGACGAACTTACGGGCTCGTTCACATGGTATTCCGCTGCAAAAGAAGAAGATGTAACAAAGCCTTATGCGCAATGCATCATTCACATGTTCAATCACCAGACGCATCATCGCGGACAATTGCACCAAATGCTGACCGAGGCAGGCTCTGATGCGCCTGTGAGCGATCTTGTCTTTCTGCCAGAGGATTTCTGACATGGCAGTCATTACGCCGAACCGACGCGTGCGCAAAACCCCGTTTACTCCGGGTGTCGAAGCCGAAGGGGTTAAGGGATACACTGTCTATAATCATGTGCTTCTGCCTACAGTCTTCGAAAGTGTCGAGGCTGATGCTGCGCATCTGAAAAAGCATGTGCAGGTGTGGGATGTCTCGTGTGAGAGACAGGTTCTGATCAAAGGCCCGGACGCGCTGCGACTGATGAAAATGCTCAGCCCGCGCGATATGGACAAGATGCAGACGGATCAGTGTTATTATGTGCCGATCGTTGACCAAAATGGCGGTATGCTGAATGACCCGGTGGCGATCAAACTGGCAGATGACCATTACTGGCTTTCCGTCGCTGATGGAGATCTTTGGCAATTTGCTCTGGGCATCGTGCTTGCCCTGGAGCTGGATGTCGAAGTTTCCGAACCAGACGTGTCTCCGCTAGCCGTTCAAGGCCCTAGGGCAGATGATCTGATGGCACGGGTATTTGGAGAAGATGTCAGGGACATAAAGTTCTTCCGATACAAGAGGTTGCCCTTCGAAGATACATCGTTTGTCATCGCCCGATCCGGCTGGTCGAAACAAGGTGGGTTCGAGATCTATGTCGAAGGGGCGGATTACGGAATGCCGCTTTGGGATACGTTGTTCGCAAATGGTCGCGACCTGAATGTACGAGCGGGTTGTCCCAACGGGATTGAACGGATCGAAAGCGGCCTATTGAGTTTTGGGTCGGATATGCGACGCGAGAACACTCCTTATGAATGCGGGCTTGAGCGCTTTTGCAATTCTCCGCTGGATTACATCGGTAAGGCCGCTTTGGCGGATCACGCGGAAAACGGGCCGCCCAGACAAATCCGTCCGCTGACTATCGAGGGCGAGATCGGCCCGTGCACCGAATCCTGGCCTTTGATGGCTGAGGGTCGTCAGGTGGGGCAAGTGGCCTCTGCTGCATATTCGCCCGAGTTCGAGGTGAACGTCGCCATAGGGATGGTGGACCGGTCGCATTGGGCACCCGGCACACGGATCGAGTTGATGACTGAACACGGTATGCGATGGGCCGTCGTACAAGAGAAATTCTGGCGCTGAGCCCTGTATCTGAGGACATGCCCATACGGGCTACTAAAGGAGTAAGGTTATGTTTAATTCACTCGTCGTTGAAAAAGATGAAGAAAGTGGCCTCGCAAGCGCCTCGGTAAAACAGATATCTCTGGATGATTTGCCGGATGGAGAAGTGACTGTTGCTGTCGAATATTCAACGGTTAACTACAAAGACGGGCTGTGTATGTCGCCAAAGGGTGGCGGCTTGGTGCGGAGTTATCCGCATATCCCGGGTATCGATTATGCGGGCACCGTCGAGCAATCCTCTGATGATCGCTATAAACCCGGTGACAAAGTCGTTTTGACGGGCTGGCGCGTGGGTGAGGCGCATTGGGGCGGGTATTCTCAGAAAGCCAATGCCCGTGCAGATTGGCTGGTTCCTTTGCCGCAGGGTTTGGATACGCGACAGGCGATGGCGGTTGGCACCGCAGGATTTACGGCCATGTTAGCCGTCATGGCGTTGGAAGATCATGGAATGCAGCCGGGCGATGGCCCGGTGCTAGTCACGGGTGCCGCAGGCGGCGTAGGTTCGGTCGCCACTGCCATTCTGGCTCATCTGGGATATGAGGTCGCAGCAGTAACCGGTCGCCCGGATACCGCTGACTACCTAAAGTCTTTGGGTGCAACCACAATTGTACCGCGCGACGAGTTGAACGAAACCACCAAGCGCCCGTTGGAAAGTGAAACTTGGGCTGGGTGTGTTGACGCAGTGGGTGGCGCCATGCTCGCCCGCGTATTGGGTCAGATGAAATATGGGGCATCAGTTGCGGCCGTTGGACTTGCCGGAGGTGCGAGTTTGCCTGCGACTGTCATCCCATTCCTACTGCGTGGCGTGAATCTGTTGGGTATCGACAGCGTCATGCAGCCCTATGACAACCGCGTTCGCGCTTGGCAGCGTATCGCTACCGATCTGCCCATGGAAAAGCTTGAGGCCATGATTCACCCAGCAACACTGTCTGATCTGCCGCAATTGGGCGCGGATATTCTGCAGGGACAAGTCAAAGGTCGCGTCGTAGTCGATGTGAACACCTGATATTGATTGTACCAAGAAGAATCCGACCGAATTCAGTGTTCGGTCGGTCCCTTGGTCGCGATTGGGGCCGGAATGCCGGAAACAGTTCTGGTCATTGCTACAATTCATCCGCATGATTGCTATACATCCCAATTGTGATGGCTTAAGACCCATCCAAACATCACCTGAAGACGGGGAGTGAGCAGCATGTCTGATGATTTCGTACTCGACACCGATGATCTGAAACGCCGTATGGACGGCGCAATGGCCAACCTCAGAACCGAATTCGCATCATTGCGGACCGGGCGCGCGTCGGCCTCGATGCTTGAGCCCGTGATGGTTGACGCGTATGGCTCGATGACTCCAATCAATCAGGTCGGCACCGTAAACGTCCCCGAACCACGAATGGTCACCGTAAATGTCTGGGACAAAGGTCTTGTGGGCAAAGTTGAAAAAGCAATTCGTGAAAGCGGGCTTGGCATAAATCCACAGCTAAATGGCACGATCATCATGCTGCCGATTCCCGAGTTGAACGAGGAACGCCGACGTGAATTGGGCAAGGTTGCAGGCCAATACGCCGAAAGCGCGCGTGTTTCGATCCGGAACGTGCGCCGCGACGGTATGGACCAGATCAAGAAAGCCAAAGCCGATGGCATGTCCGAGGATGATCAGAAATTCTGGGAGGTAGAAGTGCAGGAGCTGACCGACACGATGATCAAATCCGTCGATGAGGCACTTGAGACCAAGCAAGCCGAGATTATGCAGGTCTGAGATTCGGTTATGCTAAAGGATCCCGATAACGCTTTGCAAACCGGTCCGCGCCATGTGGCCATTATCATGGACGGCAATGGTCGATGGGCTCAGGCACGGGGACGGCCTCGGTTGTTTGGCCATCACGCAGGCGCGCGGCGTGTTCGTGAGGTGGTCGAGGCCTGCCCAGGGCTCGGGATCAAATATCTGACGATCTTTGCGTTTTCGACAGAAAACTGGAAGCGTACGCAGGTGGAGGTTGCAGGCCTCATGAGCCTGTTCCGGCGCTATATTGTCAAAGAAACCAATACGCTAAAGAACAATGGTATCCGGGTGCGATTTATCGGTGACCGCGTACGTTTGGATGCCAAACTTACCGAGCTGATGGATACGCTTGAACGTGAAACGCAGGATAATGATCTGGTCCATCTGACAGTCGCCTTGAACTATGGCGGTCGAGATGAGGTTGCTCGCGCAACCAAGCGTTTGGCGCGTGACGTGGCCGAAGGTGTTTTGCGTCCCGAAGATGTGGACGAAGAAACTCTGCCCAAATATCTGGACACGCGGGTTCTGCCGGACCCTGATCTGGTAATCCGTACCAGTGGTGAAGCCCGAATTTCGAATTTCTTGCTCTGGCAATCTGCCTACTCAGAGTATGAATTCATAGATACATTGTGGCCCGACTTTACTGCTGCCGAGTTGGAACGTTTATGCCTGAACTATGGATCGCGTGAACGGCGATTTGGGGCGGTTCCGGCATGAGTGATGGCCGATGGTCTGATCTGACCGCTCGGGTTTTGTCAGCGTCCGTGTTGGTCGTCATAGCGGCCATCATGGTGTGGCTGGGTGGACTTTGGTTCGAGGCATTTATTGCCACTTCGTGCGGGCTCATGACGTGGGAGCTGGTGCGGATTGTAGACCCTCAGCAACGAGGTGTCGCGATTCAGCTTGCGATATTGACCGGTGTCGCCGTTGTTCTGAGTTACCATTTGCCGCCGCTGTATAAAATTCCATTTTTGTTGGCACCTGCTTTGGTTGGCGCGGGTCAAATCAAGTGCGCGCGTGGTACCTACGCGCTTTTTGCGATCTGGATAGCAACTTCGGGGCTGGGCTTTATCTCGATACGCGAAAGCTTGGGGTTTGGATGGATGGTGTGGCTGATCCTTGTTGTCATAGCGACGGATGTTGCCGGGTATTTTGTGGGCAAAACGCTTGGTGGACCCAAGTTTTGGCCAAAGGTCAGCCCCAAGAAAACATGGTCCGGAACGATAGGGGGATGGGTCGCCGCAGGAATAGTTGGTGCATTATTTGCGTTCTACGCGGGTTTTGGTTTGGCTTTCGTAGTTGTATCGGTTCTCGCCTCTATGGCGAGCCAGATCGGCGATATCGTCGAAAGCTCAACAAAACGCAGGTTTGGAGTTAAGGACAGTTCGAACTTGTTACCTGGTCATGGTGGCTTTCTGGACCGGTTCGACGGGATGATGGGGGCCTCGGTCTTTGTCCTGTTGGCAGGGTTGCTTTATGCACCCGGAGGCATGTGATGCGAAAGGTATCGATATTCGGCGCGACGGGATCGATCGGGCAGAACACGCTTGATCTGATTTCGAGGAATCCGAATGCCTATGATGTCGTCGCGCTGACCGGTGGAGGCAATATTTCGAAATTGGCGCAAGATGCGGTCCGTCTGGGCGCAGAAGTTGCTGTCACCGCGTTTGATGACAGGTTGGATGACCTGCGTTCAGCCTTAGCCGGAAGCGGTGTTCAAACGGCTGCTGGGCAGGCGGCTTTGATCGAGGCAGGTGCGCGCCCTGCAGATTGGGTTATGTCAGCGATTGTCGGCGCTGCAGGACTTGCTCCGGGGATCGAAGCCCTTAAGCAAGGCGCGACGCTTGCGCTGGCGAACAAGGAAACGCTGGTATGTGCAGGACCTTTGGTTCTGGAGACTGCGCAGAACTACGGCGCAAGGCTACTTCCTGTCGATAGTGAACATTCGGCAGTCTTTCAGGCCCTTGTTGGCGAAGACATGACAAGCGTCGAGCGGATTATTATCACGGCAAGCGGTGGCGCATTTCGGGATTGGCCGCTGAGTGATCTGGCGAACGCAACTGTCGAACAAGCGTCAAGCCATCCGAATTGGAACATGGGGCAGCGAATTACAATCGACAGTGCTTCTATGTTCAACAAAGCACTGGAAGTCATAGAAACAAAAGAATACTTCGGCATTCAGCCCTCTGAAATAGAAGTTCTGGTGCACCCCGAATCTATTGTTCACGCGATGGTTGGGTATCGGGATGGTGCCGTGATGGCACACATGGGTGCACCCGATATGCGCCATGCCATCGGATACGCATTGCACTGGCCCGAGCGGCTTGATCTACCTGTCGCAAGGCTTGATCTGGCTCAATTGGGGCAATTGAGCTTCAGCGCTCCAGATGAAGCCCGGTATCCTGCGTTGCGTCTCGCACGCGAAGTGATGCAACGCGGCGGATTGTCGGGTGCGATCTTCAATGCCGCAAAAGAGCGCGCGCTGGACCACTTTATCGCCCGTAGAATTCGGTTTCTGGATATGGCTGACGCAGTTTCGTCGGTTTTGGAGCGATTTGAGGCGACAGATGGCCTTATTGATGCTCAGTTGACTCTTGATAATGTACAGCAAACGGACCATCTCGCACGTCAGTGGGTCGATGAAACCGTATTGGAACGAGCAGGATAATACCTTTGGACATACTCTCTTTGATCCCGCAATTCGGCAATCTTCTCTATACGATAGTTGCCTTTGTTATTGCGCTTTCAGTGATTGTCGCTGTGCATGAGTACGGTCATTATATTGTCGGGCGCTGGTCGGGCATTCATGCCGAAGTTTTTTCGATCGGCTTCGGTCCGGTTCTGTGGAGCCGAGTAGATAAGCGCGGCACACGGTGGCAGGTCGCGTTGCTTCCATTTGGCGGATACGTCAAGTTTTTGGGGGATGCCAACGCTGCGTCTGGCAAAGATACGGATGCGATGAACGAAATAGTCGAGCAGAGCCCGGAAGAATTGCGTCGAACGATGCATGGGGCACCGCTGTGGGCACGTACCGCCACTGTGGCGGCTGGGCCTATATTCAACTTCGCGATGTCGATCCTGGTTTTTGGATTTGTGTACTGGTCGCAAGGCGTATCACGAGAACCTTTGACAGTCGGTTCCTTGCAGCCGCTCCCCGGAGTCGAGCAGGGGTTGCTTGAAGGGGACGAAATTGTTGCGATTGCAGGCGTGCCGACACCGGATTTTGATAATGCAGGCAGTTGGTCGGATTTCGTTGATGCTCTGCCCGTACAGCCTGAACTGGACTATACTGTAATCCGGGACGGTGAGACCATCGATGTTTCTGCCCCGTGGCTGTTTCCAGCGTTGATCCAGCAGGTTACACCACGCAGCGCTGCAATGGACATACAATTGCAGCAGGGCGACGTAATTACAGCGATCGATGGCGACCCGATTTTCAATTTCGAACAATTGAAAGAACGTGTCGAAAGCTCGGACGGGCGCGTGTTGCTTCTGGACGTTTGGCGCAATGGAACCGAGCTTGAATTTGCGCTGGCCCCCAGACGTACCGACGAGCCGAAAGCAGATGGAGGTTTTGTGACCCACTGGCGGATCGGGATCGTTCGGGGAATGATGTTTGAACCTCAGACTGTTCCCGCCGGCATCTGGGATTCCGTAAAAACCGGTTTTGCTCAGACCGGACGCATTATCGAAGGGTCATTGTCAGGTATGTGGCACATGATCACGGGGGCGATCAGCACGTGCAATATTTCCGGCCCGATCGGGATTGCGGAAACCTCTGGCGCGATGGCCAGTCAAGGTGCACAGAATTTCATCTTCTTTATCGCGGTACTTTCTACGGCGGTTGGGCTGCTGAACTTGTTCCCGATCCCAGCGCTTGATGGCGGACACTTGTTGTTTTACGCCTACGAAGCTGTCTCGGGCAAACCACCCAGTGACAATGCCCTGCGGATTTTGATGGGGATTGGGATAACGCTGATCCTTTCGTTGATGATCTTCTCTGTCAGCAATGACCTGTTCTGCTGAATAAGGCGTGACAGGCACCGTTTGGACGCAATATTGCCGCAATTGAAGCTTATCTTCATTAGTGTAATTCGATGAGCGGGCTAGAGAGCGATGACCGAAGCGTTGCAGAGATCTTACAAAAGCGTCAGCGTCCTTTTTCAGTTGAACTGGGATGTATTACTTAGCTTTGGCGTAACCGCCTTGGCATTGGCTGTAGGCGGATATCTCGTCGGTTTGTGATTCTTCAGACCAAGGCTATGAAAATGCAACGGCCCACCGGGCCGTTTTTTTGTGTTTGCTCTTTTGACATGGCTTCTCAATCCGGCTACTCAGCAACTACAGGCTGAGATTTCTGGGTAGTGATAAAAATGACTGATTGCAGGGGCACGAGCACATTCTGCGGCGCTCGAGGGCAGAAGACCAACATTTTGTGGCAGGCACTAACGCTCTTTTTTCTATTTGCTACACCGGGTTTGCTGGTGTTACCGGATCCTGCTCAGGCGCAATCTTACACGATTAACCGCTTCGAGGTTGAAGGCAATCGACGGATCGAAACCTCGACAATCATCGCACGAACGGGAATCGAGCCGGGGCAAACTGTCAGTGCCGGACAGATAAATGATGCTTTTCAGCGTTTGCTTGACAGTGGTGTTTTTGAAACAGTCGAACTGACTCCTCGCGGAAACACACTGGTTATTGCGGTTGAAGAGTACCCGACGATTAATCAGATCAGCATTGAGGGGAACCGTCGCGTTAAGGATGACGTACTGCTCGAGGCGATCTCATCCCAGACCCGCCGCGTCTTTACCCCGCAATTGGCAGAAGCCGACGCAGATTTGATCGCCGAGATCTATTCTGCGCAGG
Source organism: Ruegeria sp. AP7 (assembly GCF_056539905.1). NCBI lineage: Bacteria > Pseudomonadati > Pseudomonadota > Alphaproteobacteria > Rhodobacterales > Roseobacteraceae > Ruegeria > Ruegeria sp. AP7. The sequence continues at coordinate 584,183 of NZ_JBQFVT010000001.1, forward strand.
GCCGGGTGTCGGCAACGGTGATTCCACGCATCATCCGCCGAAATGACAATCGTGTGGATTTGGTTTTTGAGGTGGCCGAAGGCACCACCATCGAAGTTGAGCGCGTCAGCTTTGTTGGCAACCGTGCTTACTCGGACCGCCGCCTGCGTCGTGTGCTCGAGACCAAACAGGCAAATATTCTGCGGACTTTCCTGCGGGGCGACACGTTTATTGCTGATCGTATCGAATTCGATAAGCAGGTCATCCGCGATTTCTACCTTTCGCGCGGTTATATCGATTTCCGAGTAAACAGTGCCAATGTGGAATTCACGCGTGAACGGGATGCGTTTTTCCTGGTTATGAATATCACCGAAGGTCAGAGATTCGCCTTTGGTCAGATTTCAACTGTAAGTGAAATTCCTGGCGTCGATCCGGCACCCTATCAGGCAGCACTAAAGGTCAAGCCTGGTGTTATCTACTCGCCGACTTTGATTGAAAACTCGATTGCTCGACTTGAGCGTCTGGGCCTGAAACAGGGCGTCGATTTCTTGAGGGTTGAACCTCGGGTGACGCGCAACCCGCGTGATCTGACGCTGGATGTTCAGTTTGTCCTAACCCGCGGCCCGCGTATTTTTGTCGAACGCATCGACATCGAAGGCAATACCACAACACTTGACCGTGTGATCCGGAGGCAATTCGATACCGTGGAAGGTGACCCCTTCAATCCCCGGGAAATCCGTCAGAGCGCCGAACGTATTCGTGCGCTGGGCTTCTTCTCAGCCGCTGATGTTGAAACCCGCGAAGGTACATCTCCAAGTCAGGTCATCGTTGATGTCGATGTTGAAGAACAACCAACCGGATCGCTTAGCCTGGGTGGTAGCTACTCGGTCTCGGACGGTTTCGGGATCGCCATTGGCCTGAACGAATCCAATTTCCTTGGCCGTGGCCAGAATCTTGGGATCACGCTATCGACGGCTCAAGATTCTGAGCAGTATACAATTAACTTTACCGAACCTTATCTGTTGGGGCGGAAATTACGCTTTGATCTTGGAGTGGGTCTCGCAAGCACCAACTCAAGCTTTGCGAGCTACGACACCAAAACCGTCTTCTTTAATCCTCAGGTCAGCTATGCCATCGGCGAACTTTCAGCGCTGCGCTTGCGTTACGGCTGGAACCAAAGCGAAATGACCCAGCAGAGCAATGAGACCAATGGGGCGGTCATCGCTTCTGAAATTGCTCAGGGCAAAAGAACCAGCAGTTCGATTGGTGTTTCTTATGTCTACGACAGTCGATTGGGTGGCTTGAATCCCAATGCAGGCGTCTTGTTTGAGCTTGGCGTGGATGCAGCTGGATTGGGCGGCGACAACGAGTATATCAAAACCACAGCCCGCGCGATCGCTCAGAAGCGCGTGCTCAACGAGGAGGTCGTGCTTCGGGCATCTCTGGAACTTGGCGCGCTCAACTGGACCGGGGATGATTTTAGCCGGACGATTGATCGATTTGTGCTTGGCCCGAACACCTTCCGTGGTTTCGAACCTGCCGGTCTTGGGCCGCGCGACCTTTCCAACGGTCAGGACGATGCAATCGGTGGTAACTATTATTGGGTTGCCCGGTTCGAGTCTGATTTCCCCTTGGGCTTGCCAGAAGAACTTGGATTGCGAGGTGGTCTGTTCTACGACGTAGGCAACCTGTACAACATCAACAACGTGGATACGTCGGGTGCCGATATCGTCGGAGCCAGCGGATCCATTCGCCATGTGGTAGGTGTCTCGGTTCTGTGGACAACGCCATTTGGTCCTCTGCGCTTCAACTTTTCACAAGCGCTGAAGAAAGAAGAGTTCGACAAGGAACAGAGCTTTGACCTGACCATTCAGGCACAGTTCTGAACTCAGATGTTGACCAAAGTCATGAACATTCTGCAGGGCCCGCTAAGGGCCCTGTGTGTTTGGGCGGCCCTGATGGCGCCAAGTCCATTGTTGGCGCAACAATTGGGCGTTCCGCAATCTGACGTACTTACCATTTCAAGTGAACGGCTGTTTGCTGATTCTCGTTTCGGTCAGCGCATATTTCGCGAGATAGAAGCTGAGAGCGCTCTGCTGTCGGATGAAAATGAGTTGATCGTGGCACAGCTCAGCAAAGAAGAGAAAGACCTGACGGACAAGCGCTCTGAAATGTCCGCCAGTGAATTTCGACCTTTGGCCGAGGCGTTTGATCAGAAAGTCCAGTCGCATCGGGATGGCCAACGCGCCAAACTGGATGCTTTGGCACGGCACGGAGAAGAGGCACGCAATCAGTTCTTTGAGATGGCTCAACCTGTATTGATCGAACTTCTACGCGAATATGGGGCGTCGATTGTCATCGAGCGTTCAAATGTTGTTCTCAGCTCGGATGCGTCAGATATTACCGATACCGCAATTGCCCGGATTGACGCGGCAATTGGCGACGGGTCTGCACTTGAAGACGCTAATGACGAATAGGCTGGCTTGCCCTTAAGTACGCGTATTGCTAACCACGCTTGAAAGAGACATCCAAAACAGGACATCCGCACCATGACCACGGAAACCCAGAGCGCCGACATTCAGCTGATTCAGCGTATATTGCCGCATCGCTATCCGTTTTTGCTGGTCGACAAGGTCGTGGATATTGACGGCTATCAATCTGCAGTTGGCATCAAGAATGTCACTATGAACGAGCCGCATTTTCAGGGTCATTTTCCCGGCACGCCGATCATGCCCGGTGTGACCATTGTCGAAGCGATGGCGCAGACTGCAGGTGTCATGCTGGGTGTTGGCATGGACGTGATCGACAGTGAATTGCTGATCTATTTCATGAACATCGACAAATGCAAATTCCGCCGCAAAGTCGTGCCCGGTGACGTGCTTGAGATGCATGTTGAAACTGTGCGTGGCAAGAAAGGCGGCAAGATCTTCAAGTTCAGTGGTCGCGCGACTGTTGAAGGTGAGGTCGCTGCCGAAGCCGAATTTTCGGCCTATGTCGACTGGGACATGGAAAAGACAACATGAGCGGCATTCATCCCAGCGCCATTATCGAAGACGGTGCGCAGATCGGGCAGGGCTGTACGATTGGTCCGTTCTGCCATATCGGGCCGTCCGTCCGTCTAGGCGATCGGGTTGAGCTCAAGTCCCATGTGGTAGTCACCGGCGATACTTCAATTGGTGACGACACAGTGATCTTCAGCTTTGCCGTTGTCGGCGAAATCCCACAAGACAAAAAGTTTGGCGGCGAAAATACACGGCTTGAAATCGGTGAACGCAATCGCATTCGCGAGCACGTCACCATCAACACCGGCACGGATGGCGGCGGTGGCGTCACGCGGGTTGGCGATGACTGCCTGCTGATGGCTGGCGTCCACGTTGCGCATGATGTGCAGATCGGTAACCGGGTCATTTTGGTGAACCACGCAGGCGCAGCAGGTCATTGTATAATCGAGGATGACGTCATCGTTGGCGGTATCTCGGGTCTGCATCAGTTCGTGCGCGTTGGTCGCGGGGCCATCATCGGTGCGCTGACTATGGTTCCGAACGATGTGATTCCATATGGTCTGGTTCAGGCACCACGCGGTGAGCTTGATGGATTGAATCTGGTTGGGTTGAAACGGCGCGGTGTCACGCGCGAGGATATATCGGCGCTGCGCGCGGCATTCAAAGAGTTGTCGGAAGGTGATGGTACGTTCATGGATCGCGCCAATCGCTTGGGCGAGGAAGCCGACAACGAATATGTGCGCCAGATTGTCGAGTTTGTGACGGGGCAAACGGACCGTTCCTTTCTGACGCCGAGGAAATAAGACATGTTGGCGCTGATCGCGGGAACTGGGGCATTACCGGACGAGGTGGTTGCATGTTTGCCGAACCGACCTTTGATTTGCGCGCTGGAAGGGTTTGAGCCTGAAAGGCTGAATGTTGACGTGGTCTTTCCGCTTGAGGAATTGGGCAGCTTTATCGCCGATCTGAAAGCGCGCGGCGTGACCGAGATTTGCATGGCCGGGGCTGTGCGCCGGCCCACCGTAAATCCTGCGCGCATTGATGCTGCGACGATGCCATTGGTCCCGATCTTACAAAAGGCCATTATGGCCGGTGATGACGGTGCCCTGCGCGCGGTTATCGGGATTTTTGAAGATTCTGATTTAACGGTCCGTGCCGCGCACGAGATCGCTTCGGATTTGCTACCGCCGCTCGGCGCGCTGACTGAGGCACAACCCTCGGATACTGATCACGCAGATGCTGACCGTGCGGCAGGTATCCTGCGCAGCATGGGGGCTGCAGATGTCGGTCAGGCTTGTGTAGTGCTGAAAGGGCAGGCGCTAGCAATTGAGGGCATCTATGGCACTGCTTGGATGTTGCAGTCGCTGACCCAACGCCCTGACGCGGGTGGGGGTATTCTGTACAAAGGCCCCAAACCCGATCAGGACCGGCGTGCGGATATGCCCGCTATCGGACCCGACACCGTATCGGGCGCGGTTGCGGCAGGCTTGTCAGGTATTGTCATCGAAGAGGGCGGTGTCATTGTCCTGCAACGGGACCGAGTGATTGAAGAGTGCAATCGCCTCGGTCTATTTCTCTACGTTCGCGAGCGCACCGTCTGATGCGCGTATTCCTGGTCGCCGGTGAACCGTCGGGCGACCGATTGGGCGCCGCTTTGATGGAGGGACTTAAAACCCTTTCGCCAGAGGTGCGGTTTGATGGGGTCGGTGGTCCACTGATGCAGGCGCAGGGACTGAATAGCCGCTTTCCCATGTCCGAACTCAGCGTCATGGGATTGGTCGAGGTTCTGCCCAAGTTCTTTCACTTGAAGCGCCGGATCGCCGAGACCGCTCAAGCGGTTCTGGACACGCAACCGGATGTGTTGATAACCATCGACAGTCCGGATTTCTCGCTGCGGGTCGCTAAACTGGTGAAGGCGTCCAGCAGTATTCGAACCGTCCACTACGTTGCACCCAGCGTTTGGGCCTGGAGGCCCGGGCGCGCCGATAAAATGGCGAAGGTGATCGACCATGTTCTGGCGCTGCTGCCGTTTGAGCCGCCATATATGGAGCGGGCAGGGATGGAGTGTGATTTTGTCGGTCACCCCGTCGTCAACGAGCCGATTGCGTCTGAACAAGATATCAAGAAATTCCGTGCGGATCATGACTTGGGCGACGCTCCAATTGTGCTCGCATTACCCGGCTCTCGGCGGGGAGAGGTCGAACGATTGGCCCCGATATTTGGCGCTGCTCTTCAAGAATTCCTCACCGATCGACCCGATAACCGTGTCGTTGTTCCAACTGTTGCGCATATGGTTAATGTGGTCGCCGAACAAGTTCGGGATTGGCCGGGCAATCCGATTGTTGTCGATCCACGAAAGTTGCCGTCGGACGAGGCACAGGCTCAGAAGAGGGCGGCCTTCGCGTCAGCCGATCTGGCATTGGCGGCATCGGGCACCGTGTCACTGGAACTGGCTGCACAGTCAACGCCGATGGTGATCGCTTATAATCTGAATTGGCTGACCACATTGATCGCGAAGCGCATGGTCAAGCTCGATACGGTGACGCTTGTCAATCTGGTCTCGGACACACGTGCTGTACCTGAATGTCTGTTGGACGACTGCCAGCCGCTAAAGATCGCTGCTGCGCTGGAAAAGGTTGCAGCTACGCCGGACGCCCAACATGAGGCTATGGCGATGACGATGGAGCGTCTTGGGCGGGATGGAGAGGCGCCGGGTCTGCGCGCGGCAAAAGCCGTTTTGGACAGAATGAACACGTGATGCTGGATCACGTGATTTTTGCCGCCTCTGCCTACATGGCACAGGTTCTGACCAACCTCGACAACCTCGCAGCGCTTGTTGCGCTGATGATGGTTTCCGGTCCGCGACGGACCGTTGCGGGGTTCCTGCTTGCGCAGATATTGATCATTGCCGCCGCCTTGTTGCTGGCTTTGGGTGTCGATGACGTGGTGCCACATTGGGCTGGCTATCTGGGTGTGATCCCGCTTGGCCTCGGCGTGATTGGGGTTATCCGGCAGTTTCGGGGATCAGAGACCGAGGAGGCTCCGCAAGTATCCTCAGGTGCCTCAACCGTTGTAACGATGTTGCTGTTCATAAGCCTGTCGATGGATACGTTCGCTGTGCTCGCACCGCTTTTGGCAGACTCGGCCCCAAGCTACCGTATTGCAGGCGTTACAGGTGCGGTTGCTGCGGCCCTGACGCTAACCATGCTTGGTCTGCTAGGCGCGCGATCTCCGATCATGACCGGCGGGTTTGCGCGGCGACTTGAGAAACTGGTTCCTTACGTAATGATATGTGCCGGTATCTATATCCTCAGCAATTCCTGGACCGACGCGATTTAATAACCGCGCCAGATCCAGCCGCCGCCAAAGATGCGGCTTCCACCAGTTTCGTAAAACACACAAGCCTGACCCGGAGAGATACCTTCTTCGGGCGTAAACAGCTCAACCTCGGCCGTCGTGTCGGACAGAGGCCGAATGATCGCCTCGCGCGGCGGGCGGGTCGAGCGGACCTTGACCGACACATGCCATTCGTCTTGCGAAGTGAAGGGTTCATCCCCAAGCCAATTGATTTCACGCACCGGAACGGTTCGGGTGGCCAACATCTCTTTGGGGCCAACAACAACCTGTTTCTTGTCCACATCCAGCTTGACCACATACAACGGCTCACTCAGGCCACCGATACCAAGCCCCCGGCGCTGACCGATTGTATAGTGAATCACTCCATCATGCTGTGCCAGAACACGGCCATCGGCATGTACGATTTCACCCGGCTCTGCAGCACCTGGGCGCAACTTTTCGATTACGCTGGCGTAGTTGCCGTTCGGTACAAAGCAGATGTCCTGGCTGTCAGGTTTGTCCGCAACCGCCAACCCGTATTGCGCCGCCATCTCGCGCGTGGCGTCCTTGGAGGGCAGGTGCCCCAAAGGAAAGCGCAGGAAATCCAACTGCTCGGGCGTTGTCGAGAAAAGGAAATAAGACTGGTCGCGGTTGGCATCCTCAGCACTATGCAACTCGGCCCCATTGGTTCCCATCTTGCGCTGGATATAATGACCGGTGGCCATACAGTCGGCCTCTAGGTCCTTGGCGGTTTCCAACAGGTCCTTGAACTTCACCCGCTCATTGCAGCGGATACAAGGCACCGGAGTCGCTCCTGCCAGATAGCTGTCAGCGAATTCGTCGATTACCGCGTCTTTAAAGATGTTCTCATAATCCAGAACATAATGAGGGAAGCCGCGCTCTTCGGCCACGCGGCGCGCGTCGTGGATATCGATCCCAGCACAACACGCGCCTTTCTTGGCAAGCGCCGCGCCGTGGTCGTAAAGCTGCAGCGTAACCCCTACAACGTCATAGCCCTGATCAGCCAGATAGGCCGCGACAACAGAGCTGTCCACGCCGCCAGACATAGCCACAACCACCCGCGTTTCCGAGGGCGGTTTGGCAAAGCCGAGCGAGTTTAGCGGGGTCTCGGTATCGAGGGCCATTGGCGGTTCCAGTCCGGGTTAAGAAAGACCGGCAGAATATAGGAAAATTCTACACACTCTCAAGGGGCGGTTTCACACCGTTTTAAGTAGATTGGATGCAGCTTTGTCGCAGCAGAAGAAGGTGGAACAGATGTATTTGCACAAAGTGGAAGGTCCAAGATCGGTCACCTTGCCGGATGGAAGCGTGCTAACACGCGCCGATCTACCCCGGCAGACACGCGGCGATGGGTAGCTTCGCGCAAAGTAATTGTCGTGCCGGGAGTGCTTTACGGGCTGATTTCCCTGTCTGATGCAAAGAAACGCTACGGCATCAGCGATGAGGAATTCAATTCCTAGGTGTCAGCCGTCGCAGAGCACGGAATCGATGCGCTGAAGGTGACTGCATTAAAAAAATATCGACAACCTAAAGGAGAAGATGAATAAATAATTCAACGTTAAAGTCAGATTAACCATTTTTGTTCAGGCTCAGATCAGTTGAAGAATTTGACCTAATTGGAGCAGTGAAAAATGCGCATACTTCTTGTCGAGGATGATCCAACCACGTCCAAGAGCATTGAATTGATGCTGACGCACGCAAATCTCAACGTATATGCGACGGACCTTGGCGAAGAAGGAATCGATCTGGCCAAGCTGTATGATTATGACCTCATTCTGCTTGACCTGAATTTGCCTGATATGAACGGCCACGAAGTGCTGCGCCAATTGCGGATCGCACGCGTGGAAACACCGATCCTGATTCTGTCGGGCGCGGACGACACCGAAAGCAAGATCAAAGGCTTCGGGTTTGGTGCAGACGATTACCTGACCAAACCCTTCCATCGCGAAGAGCTGGTGGCGCGTATTCATGCGATCATCCGGCGTTCCAAGGGGCATTCCCAGTCCGTGATCCACACAGGGCAGGTGGCCGTCAATCTGGATGCCAAGACCGTCGAGGTCGAAGGAAAGACCGTGCACCTGACGGGCAAAGAATATCAGATGCTTGAGCTTCTAAGCCTGCGCAAAGGTACAACTCTGACCAAAGAGATGTTCCTGAATCATCTCTACGGCGGCATGGATGAGCCAGAATTGAAAATTATCGATGTGTTCATCTGCAAGTTACGTAAGAAGCTCAGCAATGCCACTGGTGGTGAGAATTACATCGAAACAGTCTGGGGTCGCGGTTATGTTCTGCGCGATCCACAATCCAGCAATATGGGTGAACCCCGCCTTGCCGTTGGCGCCTGATTTGATCTGACTGCTACCGTCGATAGTCCAGGACGGTAATTTCACTCGCGTCTCAGCACAACACTGGACCTGATCATGGCCTCGTCCTATCACTGGATTCTAATATGACGTGACAGGGCGGGGCCATGAGCGACACCACTGCAATCGCAGAATTGACGGAAGACGAAGCACGTGCAGAACTGGCTCGGCTTGCCAAGGAGTTGCAGAGGGCCAACCAGCTTTATCACACTGAAGATGCTCCGGAAATATCAGACGCCGATTATGATGCCCTCAAACGTCGCAACGCCGATATTGAGGCGCACTTTCCAGAACTAAAACGTGCAGACAGCCCTTCGGATCAAGTAGGGGCACAAGTTTCAGATGGGTTTTCCAAAGTCACGCATGCAGTGCGGATGATGTCACTTGGCAATGCCTTTGACGAGGAGGATGTTGCCGATTTTGACCGCTCAATCCGCAAGTATCTCGGGTTAGGGGAAGACGCACCACTTGAATATACAGCCGAGCCAAAGATCGATGGCCTCTCGTTATCCTTAAGATATGAGCACGGCGAGCTGATTCAGGCGGCGACCCGAGGGGATGGTGAGACCGGGGAAAACGTGACCGCCAATGCGCGCACTGTGTCGGATATTCCGCCTCGAATTGAAGGTGCTCCAGATATATTCGAGGTTCGCGGCGAGGTTTACATGTCTCATCATGATTTCGAAGCGCTGAACGCACGGCAAATTGAAACAGGTGGAAAGACTTTCGCAAATCCGCGTAACGCAGCGGCTGGTTCCCTGCGTCAACTGGACTCGGAAGTAACTCGATCACGTCCACTAAAGTTCTTTGCCTATGCCTGGGGCGAACTGTCGAAACCTCTGGCTGAAACGCAAATGGGGGCAATCGAACGACTCAAAGCATTGGGCTTCCAAGTCAACGCGCTCACGCGTCTCTGTTCCACGACAGGTCAGATGCTGGATCATTACCGCGCGATCGAAGAACAGCGCGCGATTTTGGGATATGACATCGACGGGGTGGTCTACAAAGTTGATGATCTGAGTCTGCAATCCCGGTTGGGATTCCGCTCGACAACGCCCCGCTGGGCGATCGCGCATAAATTTCCGGCCGAACTGGCCTGGACCCGGCTTGAAGCGATCGACATTCAGGTGGGTCGGACCGGAGCGCTTAGCCCGGTTGCACGTTTGCATCCTGTGACTGTCGGTGGGGTCGTTGTGTCGAACGCGACGCTGCACAATGAGGACTATATCGCGGGGCGGGACGCCAAAGGCGGGGTTATCCGCGATGGCAAAGACATACGCATCGGCGATTGGGTGCAGGTTTATCGGGCAGGGGATGTGATCCCAAAGATTTCGGATGTTGATCTGTCGAAACGACCGGATGATGCGAAACCTTATTCCTTTCCAACAACATGCCCGGAATGTGACAGTGAGGCGATCCGCGAAGAAGGTGATGCAGTACGCCGATGCACCGGGGGTTTAATTTGCCCCGCGCAGGCGGTGGAGAAACTTAAACATTTCGTGTCGCGCAAAGCCTTCGACATCGAAGGGCTCGGTGCCAAACAGATCGAGATGTTCCACAACGACCCCGTTCTGCCTATCAACACACCTGCCGATATCTTCACCTTGAAAGAACGGGACGCTGAAAATCTTGCCCGTTTGAAAAACCGTGACGGTTGGGGAGAGACCTCGGCCAGCAATCTGTTCGCCGCGATTGATGACAAACGAACCATTCCCTTCGCTCGATTGTTGTTTGCGCTCGGAATTCGCCATGTGGGCGAAGTCGGCGCCCGGGATTTGGCCCTATTCTATCGGGAGTGGGATCAAATGACCGCGTCAATCGATACGGCGCGACCCGCAGCACTTGCGCAGCGTGCCGCTGACGAAGCGGAAGATGCAGAAAGGATCGCAGCTATAGAAGAAGGTCGGCGCGCCAGAGTCAAAGAGGCGCGGGATGCTACAGTTGCTAAGCTAAATGTACCAGCGGACGCTGCCAGCGCTTGGACGGATATGATTGGAATTGATGGCATTGGAACCACGCTGGGGCTGTCGCTATCTGACGCCTTTGCCAACCCGGACGAACGCAAGGCGTTTGATGAACTACGCAGTCACTTAACCATTGTTCCGCCGGATGCGCCTGCATCGGATAGCCCGGTTGCAGGAAAAACGGTCGTCTTTACAGGAACGCTTGAGAAGATGACCCGCGCCGAGGCCAAGGCGCGTGCCGAGGCGTTGGGCGCCAAGGTGTCGGGTTCGGTCAGCCAAAAAACCGATTTGTTGGTGGCGGGTCCGGGTGCGGGTTCCAAGGCAAAGAAGGCGGCCGATCTGGGTATAGAAACCCTGGATGAAGACGGCTGGCTTCAACTGATCGGCGATCTATGAGCGGCAGGCCAGAGCAACTCTTTCCGCTGTTCGCGGGGCTTGAAACGCTGGATGGTGTGGGACCGAAAACAGCGCAACTTTTCGGCCAGTTAGACATCGAGTCGCCGCGAGATGTCTTGTTTTCATTGCCTTATGCAGTGATCGACCGGCGCCGACGCGATAGCATACAAGGGGCCGATCTTCCGATCACTTTGACGGTAGAGGTCACGATCGGAACCCACCGCCCCCCGCGTAACAAAGGTGGTGCATACCGCATTCATGTCGAGGACAGCCAAGCGGATTTTCAACTGGTGTTCTTTCACGCGCGCGGGGATTATCTGAAGAAACTGCTGCCGCAGGGTGCGCGCCGCGTGGTTTCGGGAAAGCTGGAACTGTTTGATGGAATGGCCCAGATGGTCCACCCCGATCACATGGTCGCGCCAGAAAACGCAGGTGAATTACCAGAGTTTGAGCCAGTTTATCATCTGACCCAGGGCGTTACGCAGAAAACGGCGTACAAGGCGGCGCAAAGCGCACTTAAACGGGTGCCTGCTCTGGCTGAATGGGCAGACCCAGCTCAGGTGGCTCAGCAAAGCTGGCCCGATTGGTCGGCCGCAATTCGTGCTGCTCATCATCCGCATGGGGCGGATGACGTAGCCCCTTTTGCACCTGCAAGGGAGCGTCTGGCCTATGATGAATTGCTCGCCCATCAGCTGACTTTGGCTCTGGCACGACAGCGTGAGCGTAAGGCGCGTGGCATCATCAGTCTCGGGACAGGGGCGCTACAATCCAAAGTGCTTGCAAGCTTGCCCTATCGACCAACCGATGCTCAATCTCGTGCGGTCAAAGAGATTTCGGCGGATATGGCCTCGGGTTCCCGCATGAATCGATTGCTGCAAGGCGATGTCGGCGCGGGGAAGACGCTTGTGGCGTTTATGGCGCTTTTGATCGCGGTTGAAGCAGGCGGGCAGGGGGTGATGATGGCACCCACCGAGATCCTTGCCCGACAACATCTTGAAGGACTGCGACCCTTAGCCGAAGAGGCCGGAGTTGTGCTGGAAATTCTGACCGGGCGCGACAAAGGGGCCGAACGTCGGGCGAAGTTGGCCGCACTGAAACAAGGTGACATTCAAATACTGGTCGGCACCCATGCGGTATTTCAGGACGATGTCGAGTTTAAAGCTCTAAGGCTGGCCATCGTTGATGAACAACATCGTTTTGGTGTCCGCCAACGGATGGAATTGTCCGAAAAAGGCCAGCGCGCGGATGTTCTGGTGATGACCGCAACGCCCATCCCGCGCAGTTTGGCGTTGGCGCAGTATGGTGACATGGATGTCTCGGTTCTTGATGAAAAGCCACCTGGCCGAAAGCCAATCAAGACCGCGATCGTCAGCACACAGCGAATGGACGAGGTTGTGGCCCACCTGCGCGGCGCGATTGATGCGGGCAAACAATGCTATTGGGTATGTCCTCTGGTCGATGAATCCGAAGTCTCAGACCTGACCGCCGCCGAGGAGCGTTTCAAGCGGCTGCGTGCGATTTTGGGGGAGGAAGTCGTTGGCCTCGTGCATGGCCAAATGCCACCCACCGAAAAAGATGCGGCAATGGCGGCGTTTCAGACTGGCCAAACCAAGGTTCTAGTCGCGACCACGGTGATTGAAGTTGGGGTCAATGTTCCCAATGCCACGATTATGGTGATTGAACGGGCAGAGATTTTCGGATTGGCGCAATTGCACCAGTTGCGGGGGCGGGTTGGACGCGGAGAGGATGCTTCGACCTGTTTGCTGATGTATCAACCGCCACTTAGCGAAGGTGGCCGCAAGCGTCTGGAAGTTCTGCGTGAAACCGAGGACGGGTTCCGCATTGCCGAGACAGATTTGCAGATGCGCGGCGCGGGTGACTTGATCGGTACAGCGCAATCTGGCCTGCCCAAGTTCCGGATTGCCGATCTCGAACGCCAGGCAGGATTGATGGCAGTGGCGCAATCAGATGCGCGCGCGTTGCTCTCTTCAGATCCCAAGTTGACATCAGACCGAGGCCAGGCGGCGCGTGTTCTTCTGTGGCTCATGAAACAGGACGAGGCGATCCGTTTGATATCAGTGGGTTAGACTGTAAATCCCATAAAGTTCACAAATGTTCTTAAAAAGTTCTTTACCGACTCGTCAAAATATGAGAACAAAAGGTCAACAAATGATTAAACCTGACCGGAGGTGAGACCATGCTGAGCCAGATCAAAACTGCCTTTACCCGTTCGCAATCCACGATCTTACAGGATGCGGCAGGCGCGGTTTCCCTGGTTGTGATGCTGGTGGTTGCCCTTCACCTGCCAAGCGGGTTCTAAGCCTTTCTGCCTGCGATCTCGTGCCGATCATACCGCGCTTGTTTCCCCGTCCTGATCAAGGGTGACCTGCCTGTCCCATTTCCCTTGAAGGGGCCAGCCTCGGCCCCGTGCGGTAATCCGGACCCTACATGAGAAACGCATGACTTGCCGCCGCCCTTTCCGCCCGGAAGGTGCGGCGGTTCTTTTTTCAAAGCTGACCAGTTTTGATAATCTCAATCGTCGCCGACAGGACAGAGTTGACCGCGACTGAGGCCAGGATCATTCCCATTACGCGGCTGATGATGGCTGCACCTGAATGACCGATTAACCGGATGATCGGTTCTGCCAATAGCATCAGCACAAACGCGATGGCGATCACAGCTAGCATAACCAATGCAGTGATACTTTGATCAGCGACGCTGTATCGGTTGTTGTCGGTCAAAACAACGATAGCGAGCATCGCGCCAGGGGAGGCGAGGGATGGAACGGCGAGCGGGAAAATGGCCGGGTTGGTCTTGTGCATTTTATCGTCCAGGTCCTCTTCTGCCTGACGTTGTTCAATCTCTTGCTTGCTTTCGCCAAAAATCATGGTCAACGCGAAGAGGAACAGTATTATCCCACCGGCAACCTGAAACGAGTTCAGGCCGATGTCCAATGCCTCGATTACAAGTTGTCCGAAGATGAGAAAGAACATTAGTATTCCCGCGCTCACCAATGCCGCCAATAGGGCGGTCTTGCGACGGGCCCCAGCGGCAATACCCGCAGTGACGGCGATAAAGACGGGGATCGTGCCGATAGGGTCGATCACAACCCAGAGCGTCACGAAATGTTCCAGCAAATTGTTCACGTTAACCCCCAAATCAATTGGGGGCACACTATACGTCTTTGTTTGGAAAGGCCACGATCAGGCGCAATTGGCTTGTTCTACCTGCTCCATCGCTTCCGCAGTTGCGTCCAGTGCCAACAAGATCGACGCATGCCGATTCTTATAGTCCCGAGCGGGCATTAAAACCTCGAGCCCGTCAAATGGAGCGTCGGGGGCCGGACCGTCTTTCTTCAGCATTGCCGAAAGCTGATCGCGCGCGGTCTCGACCTGAGCCCGTGTCGTACCGATCACCGCGCTGCCGACAACCGAAGCCGAAGCCTGACCCAAAGCACAAGCCTTAACATCCTGCCCGAAGTTGGTAATCCGCCCATCCTCGACTTTGACGTCGACAGTTACTGTCGAGCCACATAAAGGCGCACGTTTCTTCACTGTTGCATCGGGATTTTCCAAGCGGTCCAGATGCGGAATATCCGCCGCCAGCGCCAGAATGCGTCCGGAATAGAGCTTGATTAGATCGGTTTCGCCGCTCATGGCTTTCCCTCGTTTTCTATTCCCCATACATAATGGCGAGATTCTGGGATGCAAAAGGTTTTTGCGATGGCTGACACAGTCTTGTTCGACCCGTCGACACTGAAATTCAACGAGGCTGGTTTGATCCCTGCGATTGCGCAGGATGAAGAAACCGGTGAGGTTCTTATGATGGCGTGGATGAACGCCCAGTCCATCGAGCGCACGCTGGATACTGGGCGCGTCACCTATTGGTCGCGATCGCGACAGGCGTTCTGGGTCAAAGGCGAAAGTTCGGGCCATGTGCAGGAGTTGGTGGATTTTCGCGTCGATTGTGACCGGGATTGCCTTCTGATCGTAGTGAAACAATCCGGTCCGGCCTGTCACACAAATCGGCGGAGTTGCTTCTATACAGCGGTTCGCGATGGCACCGAAGTCGAGCTTATGTCACCGATGGAATGAAGCGTTTGGCGATCAGGTTGATTCTAAGATTAAAGCCCGACCATCGTTCTGATTTCGGCCGGTGTAAAACCTTGATCGCGATAGAGAGAAATCGCGCGCGCATCATCGCGTTTTGCAAGCCGTTTGCCAGCTTCGTCTCGGATCAGACGGTGGTGGTGATATACCGGCGTTGGAAGCCCAAGCAAGCCCTGTAGAAAGACGTGTATCTGCGTAGCGTCGAACAGATCTTCACCTCGGACCACATGCGTTATGTCCTGATCTGCGTCGTCAACGACGACGGACAAATGATAAGAACTGCCCATATTGCGCCGAACGAGGATGATATCGCCGACTGCGTTGAGAAGCGTATCGGCACTAAGTGAGTGTGTTCCCGCATGTTTCGCTCCGGTTTCACGAAAAGTACGAAGCTCTGACGCCTCTAGCGCTTTTTCCATATTGAGGCGAAGAACATCCTCGGGGCCCGCATCGAGCAGGAGCCGCTGACGGCATGTACCCGGATAGATGCGCCCATCTGGTCCAAACTGGGGCGCTCCTTCCTGTGGGGCCCCAGCCGCAGCCTCGATATCGGCACGCTTACATTGGCAAGGGTAGACCAACTTCAGATCGATCAAGGTTTCGAGCGCGTGTCGATATTTTTGGATTCGATCTGATTGGCGCATCACCGGCAGAGGCCATGTCAGGCCAAGCCAGTGCAGATCGTCATAGATTTGGTTTTCCCAATGAAGGCGAGAACGCGACTGATCTATATCTTCGATCCGCAAGTGGAATTCTCCACCTGCAGCCTGCGCTTGATCATTGGCCAGAAGTGCAGAATATGCATGGCCCAGATGCAATGGACCTGTCGGAGAAGGCGCAAAGCGCGTTATGAATCTCACGCTTTTTCAACAACGTAGACGTTAGATTTCATGTCCATTCCGGGGAGGTGAGGGCCATATTCACGAAATAACAACCGTGCGTGCCCCATGTCCAGCCAATCGTTGAGACGCGCGGTATAGGCGTGATCGGCCAAGGTATGGTCATTGAAAGAAAAGGCCAGATACCCACCGCGTGGTAACGCATTCATAAGAAGATCAAATGTTTCAGGCGGAGCCGCGCCGGCTCCAATAACCCCTATAGATGTGATGGCAGAGTAAGCACCCGCCTCAATCGGTTCGGGGTTGGTGACGTCAAAGCCTATCAGATTGCGATAGACACCCTTGGCCGCTGCCCCTTTCAGCATATTCGGCGATGGGTCCATGCCGTCGATCACGTGGAAACCGGCCTTGCTCAGCGCAACACCTGAAAGCCCTGTGCCACAGCCATAGTCCAAAACCGGCACCTCGGCATCTGAGATAAATGACCACAATGCTGCGGCAACACGATCCGGGGTGACGTAGCCATGCTCATCGACTTCATCATCATACGAAGCCGCCCAATTCTGATAGTGTTCCTGCGTTTCCTGGGCAGAGTTCAGATTGTATGTGTTTTTCAGAAACTTGTCGCTCATACCTCACATGTTAGGCGCAGGGTAGGCGTGCCGTCCAGTCAACACTGGTTTAACCAGTCTCTCCAGACAGCTTTTGCCCGGTCTGTATACGCCTTGTAGCGATCTTTACGGCCCCGACGACCACCTTTCAGACCATCGACCGGGCGGAATAATCCGAAATTCACGTTCATGGGCTGGAACGTTTTGGCCTCAGCACCGCCGGTAATATGGTGGATCAACGCGCCCATCGCGCTGTCTTGAGGCACTTCGGGCAAGGTCTTGCCCAAAATCTCGGCGGCAGCAAGACGACCAGCCAGCAAGCCCATCGCGGCACTTTCAACATAGCCTTCAACCCCAGTGATCTGGCCCGCAAATCGAATATTGGGCCGGGATTTCAGCCGCATCTGCGCATCTAGCAATGTCGGGGAATTGATGAAGGTATTACGATGAATGCCACCCAACCGCGCAAAGCTGGCGTTTTCCAGCCCTGGGATTTTACGAAAAACATCCGTTTGTGCGCCGTATTTCATCTTGGTCTGAAAACCAACGATGTTGAATAAGGTGCCCAAGGCATTGTCACGCCGCAATTGAACAACAGCGTGTGGCTTTACATCCGGTTGGTGCGGATTGGTCAGACCAACGGGTTTCATCGGACCGTGACGCAAGGTTTCACGGCCGCGCTCGGCCATTACTTCGATCGGCAGGCAGCCGTCGAAATAACCAGCGGTTTCGCCCTCGTGGAACTCGGTCTTGTCAGCCGCCAGCAGCGCATCAATGAAGGCTTCGTACTGTTCACGATCCATCGGACAATTGAGATAGGCCGTCCGTTCTTCTTCGGTCTCGCCCTTGTCATAGCGCGACTGCATCCATGCTTTGCTCATATCAATGCTGTCGGCGTAGACGATAGGCGCTATGGCGTCGAAAAAGGCTAGTGCTTCGGCACCCGTCTCTGACCGTATGGCCTCACTCAAACCGGGTGAGGTCAGCGGGCCTGTGGCGAATATCCAGTGGCCCTCACTGGGCAGGCTGATGACCTCCTCGTCAGTGACTGATACGTGTGAATGTGCCTTCAACTTGGCGGTCACAGATTCAGCAAAAGGATCACGGTCAACCGCCAGGGCACCACCTGCTGGTAGGCGGTGGCTATCAGCCGTGGTCATAATCAACCCGTTTGCTGCGCGCATTTCCCAATGCAGCAATCCGACAGCGTTCTGTTCATCATCATCTGAGCGGAACGAGTTCGAACATACCATCTCGGCCAAATTGCCGGTCTGGTGGGCAAAGGTGCCTACATTAGGTCGCATTTCGTGGATCACAACATCCACGCCCAGTTCCGCCGCCTGCCAGGCGGCCTCGGACCCGGCCATGCCGCCGCCCACGATGTGCAACTTATCTGTCATGCGCTGCCAAATAGGGCACTGCAACGTCATACGCAATGCACAGATATCAGCAACTTTAAACGGAGAAGTTTTTGGGGTCGCCGCTGCGGGAATGTCTGCGCCGGTGAGAGAAACCAGCTGGAGGGACCTTCCGCCCACGGCGACCCAAAAGCATATTCAGGCCTTGGCCTTGTCCCAGCATTGCCACAGTGTCGCCCTTTTGAAAAGTGAAAAAATGCGAACAGTGCTGAAAAATGTATGAAATAACAGCGTCACTGATGCCAATTGGGCGGACGTTTCTCTATAAATGCACTTATGCCTTCCTCAGTATTCCGGTCCATCATATTCTTTGCCATTACTTCGGCAGTGTACGCGTAGGCCTGGTCAACAGGCATGTTAACCTGTTGATAAAAAGCTGTTTTACCGATTTTCACCGCACTGCTAAGCTTTGCCGCCAACTTCTCTGCAAGCGTATCAGTTTCTTCCGCCAGCAGGTTTTCAGGGACAACCCGATTGACCAGACCAAGCTCGGCTGCGCGCTCGGCTGAAATAAAATCACCGGTCGTCAGCATCTCAAACGCCTGTTTACGCGGAATATTCCGGCTGAGTGCCACCATCGGTGTCGAGCAAAACAGGCCGATATTAACGCCATTTACGCCAAACCGTGTACCCTCGGCCGCAATTGCCATGTCACAGGTTGCTACCAACTGACAGCCTGCCGCCGTAGCGATTCCGTGCGTCTGGGCAATAACAGGCTGGGGCAGGGACTGGATAGACAGCATCATCTTTGCGCAGCAGTCGAACAGATCCTGAAAGTAAGAAAGCCCTCGGTCGCTGGCCTGTCGTCCTTGCGTCATCTGTTTCAGATCGTGCCCGGCACAAAACGCTTTTCCTGCCCCTGAAAGAACAACGACACGAATCGAATTATCATCACGCAGTGCATCGAGCTCGGCCTGCAACGCGGCGAGCATTTCGTCACTCAGTGCATTCAAACGCTCTGGCGCATTCATCTTGAGCCGCGCAATAGCGCCTGTGTCGTTACGTTCCAGAATTGCCATCTTGCCCTCCCACTGGCGTTTGGGCCAACTCTAGGCGGGCAGAGCCATGAGGGGAAGCATGTCGTTAGCACTGAGCAAACAAGATTTGACAGAGTATCTGGAAGAAGTATTTCCACAGGTCCACAGCGATTTTGTTGTGGAAGAACTGACCGAGACGTCCATCACGATGCGACTAAGGGTCGAGGACCGACATCTGCGACCTGGCGGCACCGTATCTGGGCCGTCCATGTTCGGGCTGGCTGATGTTAGCGTTTACGCGATGGTTTTGGCGCGAAAGGGTCGGCAATCGCTGGCGGTAACCACAAACAGTTCGCTGGATTTCCTTCGCAAACCGAAAGGTGGCGCAGACTTAATTGCCGAATGCAAGTTGTTGAAATTAGGCCGAACATTGGCAGTAGGAGATGTGCTGATGTACTCAGAAGGCTCGGACAAACCGGTCGCAAGGGCGAGTATGACGTATTCCATTCCTCCAGAAGGCTCAGCCGCCGCCGCGTTTGGATAAAAAAGGGCCGGGGACAAACCCCGGCCAGGAAGAGGTCCCTTAGGTGGGACTGGGGATAATTATTTCATCCAGAAATAGCGGCTTGCTTCTTCATCAGCGCGATGGCGGGTCAGTCCTACATCGCGAAGCAGCCTGTCATCCAGCTTGCCTAAATTGACGCGGCTGCGGCGGCGTTGCTCCCACTGTGTGACAATCGCCGCAAACCGCACGGCCAGCGCGGCGATCAGCGGCAGCCGAGGGCTGTCGTTCAGCAGCAAGAGGGCGGGGTTGTGCATTGCGCGTGTCATCTTGGGTATCCTTTCAAATTGTATTGACACAAAGCTAAGATGTTCGGTACAGTGCGTTGATACATTCAACATTGTATCGAAATCAAAGGAAGAATTGTAATGGATACAATTTAGCCAGAGGCATTACCTAAATCCAAAGGTCCAAAGTACACTCTGGTCGCCGACACGATCCGAAAAGCAATAGATAACAAGACACTGGAGGTTGGAAAGAAACTGCCTCCGGTGCGGGAACTGGCATATCGATTAAAGATCACACCAGGCACTGTCGCGCGTGCCTATACGATCCTGACCGATGAAGGCTTGCTACAAGCCGAGGTCGGGCGTGGTACATTTGTCGCCCCGCCGCGATCGCCCATTTTGGATGATGTCTGGTCGCGGCAGTTACACCTGAGGGACGATAAATATGAGTCCAACGTTAGCCTGTTCAGCCCACGCCTGCCGGATGTAGGGCAGGTGACCTTAATCCGCGAATGCCTTGAAAAGGTTGCAAAAGGCGATCCGCGGATGTTCATGAACTATCCGACCCGCGATGCTTATCTACCGGTGCGCCAAGTCGTGGCTGACTGGTTATCGGATCTTCCACTTGGTTCATTGAATTCTGATGACATTGTACTGACGCATGGCGGACAAAGTGGTATTTGTGTTGTTTTTCAAACCGTTCTGAGGGATCCAA
The DNA here is from genome assembly GCF_056539905.1 of Ruegeria sp. AP7. Taxonomy (NCBI): domain Bacteria; kingdom Pseudomonadati; phylum Pseudomonadota; class Alphaproteobacteria; order Rhodobacterales; family Roseobacteraceae; genus Ruegeria; species Ruegeria sp. AP7. The sequence goes on from NZ_JBQFVT010000001.1 coordinate 604,705, forward strand.
AACCTGTCGTGCTGGTCGAAGATCTGTCGTATGCCGGTTTCCGGCGGGCCGGCGAGTTGATGCGCGCCGAGATTGTCGGGGTAAAGATGGATAAATGGGGCATTAGCCCCGACGCGCTGGATCACATCCTCAGGCAAACCAAGGCGCAGGCGATCTGCGTCTCACCTGAGGTGCAGAACCCGACGGGCGGGCATTCTCCGCTGGAGAGACGCAAAGAGGTGGTCGAGATTGCGCGAAAGTATGAATTGCAGATCATCGAAGATGATTGCTATCGCATGGGTGAGGCACGCGCGCCCAGCTATCGTGCGTTGGCACCTGAGCGGGGCTGGCATGTCTCTTCAATTTCAAAAACGCTGACGCCAGCGCTACGTGTTGGATTCGCGATTGCCCCACGGGAGCGAAGTGTAGATTTGCGCCGATCTGCCGAGTACGGGTACTTTGGGTTGGCCCAACCCTTAGCCGAATTGACGCGGCTATTGTTGGGGCACCCAGAGGCGAGGCAACTGGCACGAGATGTTCGCTCCAAGATGGGAGAATATGTGCGGGTCGCAGTAAACGCCTTGGGCGGCTTTGACCTCAATTGGGATTCAGAGATTCCCTTTGTGTGGCTGCATCTGCCTTCGGGTTGGCGCTCTGCTGCCTTCAGTCGCGCAGCTGAACGTGAAGGTATTCAATTGCGTTCCGCCGACGAATTCGCGCTTAGGGACGGCAGGGCACCGAATGCTGTCCGAATTGCAGTGAACGGGCATGTCTCGTTAGCTAAATTCGAAGATGCAATGCTGCGTCTGCGCGCGTTGTTGGATAACCCACCCGAACAAATAAGCGTCTAAGCCTTAATTCAACGGGGCAGGGTCGCCAAAAAAACCGGCCAGATGCCCGATCTTGCCGTTGGCATCGAGGCGGATGAAATCATGTCCCGCAACCATGATCGAACCATCGGGTGAAACCATATGCCAGGTGAAGTGGACGACGTCATGATGTGAGGTGGGGGCGCTTGTCAGTTCAACGCGGCCTTGCGTATCTTTCAGGACTTCTCCGATATGTTCGGATAGCTGATCTCTTCCAGTTACCGCAGCGGTAGGATCGACATAGTTGCCATTGCCAGCAAAACACTGATCAAGCAGTTTCAGTCGTCTATTCGGGTTCGTTTCCTGCCAGGCAGCACCGTAAGCAGCAATTACATTGTTTAGTTCTTGCATGGTAGCCTCCCGGGACTGGTTGGTTTTAATGAGTGGGTTACAGTTGCGCACCTTATAGATTTAGATAGGTTGGCGAATAAATCATTGGGGTAAAATATTACCTATTTTGTAAGTCTCTGTTATTGCGTTATTTATTCTACCTTACGTGTATTGACCTGCATCACGAGTAGGTCTAAACCCCATCCATCGAATTCGGGCCGCTCCGCTTGGGGCGGTCTTTCACATCAAACAGGACTATCCTGCCATGAAAACCTTTTCTGCAACACCTGCAGACATCGACAAGAAATGGATCCTGATCGACGCCGAGGGCGTTGTTCTGGGCCGTCTTGCCTCGATCGTCGCCATGCGCCTGCGTGGCAAGCACAAAGCGTCGTTCACACCCAACATGGACATGGGCGACAATGTCATCGTGATCAACGCTGACAAAATCCAGATGACCGGCAAGAAGCGCGAAGAGAACTTCTACTGGCACACTGGCCACCCGGGCGGCATCAAATCGCGCACCAAGCAGCAGATCCTCGAGGGTGCACATCCCGAGCGCGTCGTGACCCAGGCGGTCAAGCGCATGCTGCCGGGCAACCGCCTGGCTCGCCAGCAGATGACCAACCTGCGCGTTTACGCAGGCGCCGAGCATCCCCATGAGGCGCAAGCGCCCGAAGTTCTGGATGTTGCATCCATGAACAAGAAAAACACCCGGAGCTAATGACCGATGGCTGATCAGATCAATACTCTCGAAGAGCTGAGCGCCGTCGCAGGCGTTGGAACCGTGGCCGAAGAAGTCATCGTGCGTGAACCCGTACGTGACGAACTGGGCCGCTCCTATGCCACCGGCAAGCGTAAAGACGCCGTTGCCCGCGTTTGGATCAAGCCGGGTTCCGGCAAGGTCACCGTGAACGGCAAAGATCAGGACAAGTATTTTGCGCGTCCCGTTCTGCAGCTGATCCTGCGCCAGCCGTTCCAGGTTGCTGGTGTTGAAGGTGAGTTCGATGTTGTTGCAACCGTCAAAGGCGGTGGCCTGACGGGGCAGGCCGGTGCGGTCAAGCACGGCATCTCGAAAGCGCTGCAACTGTACGATCCGAACCTGCGTGGTGCTCTGAAAGCTGCTGGCTTCCTGACCCGCGACAGCCGCGTTGTGGAACGTAAGAAATACGGTAAGCGCAAAGCGCGTCGTTCGTTCCAGTTCTCGAAGCGTTAATCGCTACGGAAACCGAATTGGAAAGGGCTCGCAACTGCGAGCCCTTTTTCTTTGGTGGGTTTATTCTTCGTAAACCAGTTTCCAAGCACCATTCTCAACGACGCTGACAAAGACAGTATCAGCACCCTGATGGTCATTCGGCCCATAGGTGATCTGGTTACCGACCAGTTCATCCATGTAATCCAGCGACTCCATTGCGGCGATGAAATTTTCGTGGGTCAGGTCGGGGCCTGCGGCCTCAAGCGCTTTGACCATCATTTCGGCGGCTGAATAGCCAAGCATTGAGAAACCGACAGGATCTTCACCTGTGGCCGCTTTGTATTCCGCGATAAACGCCGCCGGGGCAGGTTCTTCCGCGCGTGCCCAGAGGTCCAGCCAAGACGCCGCGGCATAAAATCCGTCCGTGACGCCACCGGGCACCTGTGCGACCACGGTCAAGAAGCTGGCCGAGGTTCCGAGGAATTTCATGTCGGTCAGGCCCATCTTTTTGGCCGTTCCAACAACGGTGATCGCCTGACGTACGCCGAGGGCCATCGTGACGATATCGCAACCCTCTTCCTTAAGCTTGCTCAGGGAACCGACGAAGTCCGTCTCGTCAGGCTTATGGGTGGTCTCTGCACCAAACGTAATACCAGCTTCTTCAGCTCCGGCTTTGCTGCCTTCCAGGATTTCCTCACCGAAATCGGTGGGTAGATACATTGTGCAGACGGTTTGCGATCCGAATTCACCGTTTAGATATTTCACTCCAATCCGCGCCTGGTCGTAATAGGTCGAGAACGAGGTGAACTTGTTCTTCATCGGCTCTTGCAGCATCTGCCGCGCGGCGGTCAGAGGAGCGACGTTGGGAATACCTTTCGGGTCCAGCAGTTTGAACCCGGCAACATTCATCGGTGTGCCCAGCGACTGCAACATAGCAAACACCTTGTCGCGGTTCAGAAGCTTGTTATAGCCCTGCATCGCGCGTGGCATCTGATAGCCATTATCCTCGACCACAAAGCGAATCTTGCGCCCGTGAACGCCGCCCTCAGCGTTGACCCGATCAAAGACTACATTCGCGCCCTTGGTGGCCGGGACGCCCACGGCAGCGAAGATGCCACTGAGGTCGTTAACAGAGCCAATGACGATCTCATCATCGCTCACACCCTGGGTTTGCGTCCAGCCTATTGTGGCGGATGCAGTTAATGCCGTGGCTGCAGCAAACCCTTTAATCAGTTGTTTCATATTTCTCCTCCCTGTTGGGTCGTCCCTTAACTAATTGTACATATCATCAATGAGATGTGCGTGTTTCTTTTCCACAAGACCACGCTTTAGTTTCATCGTCGCAGTCAGCTCTTCATCCTCTGCAGTCAGCAACACATCGATCAAACGAAAATCCTTGATCTGTTCGACTCGTGCAAACTCTTTGTTTACGGCTTTGATCTCTGCACCAATTAGTTCGGTGACTTCCGATGCCGCACAGAGGGATGCAAAATTCGAGAAGGGGATCTTACGCTCTTGCGCGAATTTCTCGACGTTCTCCTGATCGATCATGATCAGAGCAGTTAAATACTTACGCCTGTCCCCGATGATTACCGCGTCCGAGATGTACTGACTGAACTTCAATCCACTCTCGATCTCGGCGGGCGTGATGTTCTTGCCGCCCGCAGTGATGATGATGTCCTTGAGGCGACCTGTGATGGTGACAAAGCCATCCTCGTCGATATGCCCCATATCCCCGGTGCGCAGCCAGCCGTCGCAGGTGAAGCTTTCAGCTGTTTTGGCATTATTGCGCCAGTAGCCCTGAAAAATGTTCAGACCTTTAACCTGAATTTCCCCATCATCCGAAATACGCATATCGTTGCCGGGCACTGGCATTCCAATGGTGCCGATCTTGTTGACCCCAAGCGTGTTCAACGCCGCTATGCCGGCAGTCTCGGTCATCCCGAAGCCTTCGACAATTGGTACGCCGATGGCCCAATACCATCTAAGCAGATCGGGAGAGATCGGCGCTGCGCCAGAGCCACCCCGACGAAGCCGGTCTAGGCCCAGCATCCGTCGGAGGTTGCGCAATACCAGCCGATCCCAGAACCAGAACCGCATGGCGACCGGCGAAGGCACAGGCTTGCCCGTAAGGATGTAATCAGCCCGTGCCGTGCCCGCCTTGAGCGCCTGCACAAAGGCGAAACGCCCGGTCGGCGTGGCTTCTTTCGCCATGAACATGACCTGCGAGTAGATTTTCTCCCACACGCGTGGAACGGCGGTAAAGGTGGCGGGAGAGACTTCTTGCAGGTTGGCGAATACCGTTTCGGGGCTTTCGGCGAAATTCACGGTGCTTTTCATCGCCAGTGGGTAATAGATCGACACATCGCGCTCGAGGATATGACAGAGCGGTAGAAAACACAGCTGTTCGTCGGTCGACTGAGAAGGCAGGGAATGGGCGCCAGCTTCGATCGCCGCCATGATGTTTTCATGGCTTAGCATGGCGCCCTTAGGATTGCCGGTGGTGCCCGATGTATAGATGAGCAAGGCAGTGTCTTGTGGCGTGGCCGCAGCGATCTCTGCCTCGAATGCGCCAGGTTCTTCGGCCTCAGCCTGCCGCCCCAGAGCGTACAAGTCCCCAATCATCATACAACGCGGATGGTCAAGATCGTGCAGGCCTTCGTCTTCAAGGATAATGACCTTGAGCAGATCTGGAAGTTGCTCTTCTACCTCGAGGAACTTGTCCAACTGCTCTTCGTCTTCAACGATCAGAAACCGGCTACCACTGTCGTTGATCAGATATTTCAGCTGAGCAGCTGAATCCGTGGTGTAGACGCCAGAGGCGATCCCTCCGACGCATTGGATGCCCATATCGAACCATGCCCATTCCTTGCGATCTTCGGACAAGATCGAGACAACCTCGCCACGTTGCAGGCCCAACTTACGCAGGGCCAGCCCGATCCATCTGGCGTGCTGCCAGTAGTCGGCCCATGAATAGGATTTCCAGATGCCGAGATCCTTTTCACGATGCGCTGTGCGTGATCCCAACTCGGCACAACGTTTTTGGAACAGCTCGCAAATCGTCACGCAACCATCGACCCGCAGCGGGCGCTGCCCGGGCGTCGCGTTGAACTGCACGCCGTTGATCGTGATCTGAGGGGGCAGGGGGTTCGCGTCCATCCGGCTCACCTCCACGTCTTCTTGCGTTTCCAACGGCGGTTCTCCCGCGCGCCTTCTTCCTGAACGCCCAAATAGAAGTTCTGGATGTCCTCGGATCGCAGCAGTACATCGGCGGCACCATCCATGACGATCCGCCCGATCTCCATAACATAGCCATGATGGGCAAGCTCAAGGGCCGCATTGGCGTTCTGTTCGACCAAGATCATCGTCATATTCTGCTCGTCATTGAGGCGCTTGAGGATACCGAAAATCTCTTGAACAAGCAGCGGCGACAGGCCCAGCGAGGGCTCGTCCAGCAGCATGATACGGGGGTTGGCCATCAAACCGCGCCCGATTGCCAGCATCTGCTGCTGTCCGCCAGACAAGGTGCCGGCCTCTTGACCCCGGCGTTCTTTCAGAACGGGAAAGTAGGAAAAGACAAGATCGCGGTCGTGATCGATCTGACCTTTGTCTGACAGGGTATACGCGCCAAGGCTCAGGTTCTCATCGACGGTCAGTAGCGGAAAAACCTCACGTCCTTCAGGCACATGTACGATGCCTTTTTGAACAACCTTGTGAGGTTCGGAGCCTTGTATTTGCTGGCCGTCAAATGTGATCGTGCCTTTTTCGGGGTCCATCACGCCCGAGACGGTTTTCATTAGTGTCGTCTTGCCTGCACCATTGGCGCCAAGGATCGAGACGATCTGCCCTGGATGCACGTCCAGCGATACACCGCGAATGGCCATGATCGGGCCATAGAAGCTTTCGATATTGCGGATTCTGAGAATTGGCTCATTCATGAGGCTTTCCCCAGATAAGCCTCGACCACGGCTGGATGCGATTGAACCTCAGTTGGGGTTCCTAGCGCAAGTTTCGCTCCGTCCGCCATCGCCAGCACCCGGTCGGAAACGCTCGAGACCAGTCCCATGTCATGTTCCACCATCAGCACGGTGATCCCCATCTGCCGCCGGATATCATCGATCCACCAGCGCATATCGGTGGTCTCTTCAACCGACAGGCCCGAGGCGGGTTCGTCCAGTAGTAGGAGTTTTGGATCGGTGGCCAGCGCGCGCGCGACCTCTACAACCTTGCGTACACCGTAGGGCAGGCCCGAAATCATCTTGTCGCGGAATGCCTGAAGGTCGAGGAAGTCGATGATCTCTTCTACCTTTTCACGGTTTTCAATCTCTTGTTTGCGCGCAGCGGGCGTAAACAGAATTTCCGAAAACAGGTTGGTTTTGCGGTGCCGGTGGCGCCCGACCAGAAGGTTCTGTAGAACGGTCGCGTGTTCGAACAGTTCAATGTTCTGGAATGTACGTGCCACACCATAGGCCGCTACGGCCGAAGGTTTCACGCGCAGCAAGTCGTGCCCATCGAACCGGATCGCCCCCGCATAAGGATCGTAAAATCGTGAGATCAGATTGAAGACAGTAGATTTGCCAGCCCCGTTCGGACCAACGATTGCAAAAACCTCGCCCTCCTGAACATCAAATGACAAATTATCGACTGCAGTCAGACCGCCGAATTTCAGGGTGACGCTTTCAAACTCCAGCAAGCTCATCTCAGACGCTCCGTCTTGAGATACGATTTTTGCCGTTTGAACATGTCCTTGCGGTAGAAGGGGAACAGCTCGAACCAAGTGCGGATTTTCAGCCATCGGCCATAGAGGCCCATTGGTTCAAACAGGATGAAGGCGATCAAGATCATGCCGAATACGCCGAACTCCAAGCCCGGAATGGCAACGGTGTTGCCGCCAAATAAGGCTGCTACATATTCTTTCGAGATCGATAGGAACTGCGGCAGGAAACCGATCACGATTGCACCCAGAAACGCGCCATGGATAGAACCCAATCCGCCGATCACGATCATCATCAGCAATTGGATCGAAATGACGACACTGAAAGTCTCGTTATTGAACGCTCCCGCAAACATTCCCATCAGTGCGCCTGCCAGCCCGGTGACCGCACAGGAGAGGGCAAATGAGATCGATTTGGTGCGCGCGATATCCACGCCCATCGCCTGCGCTGAGACCTCCGAGTCTCGTACGGCGATGAAGCTGCGGCCCAAGGGCCCGCGCAATAGGTTGATATAGCCCAGTGTCACGACAACGGCGACGGCCAGCACCAGCCAGAAGAACGGGGCCGGGGTGGCCCAACGATCGACCAGATGTCCAAAGATCTCGACACCACCCAGATATTTACCCGCGACACCTCCGGTGATGGGTTCGGCCAGAACGATGATGTCGTCCATGAGCACAGACAGGGCCAAAGTAAAAATCGCAAGATAGATGCCGTGCAGGCGCAGGGCCGGGATGGCGACGGTTGCTCCGACGATGCCGGTCAACAGACCCGCCAAGGGGAAAGCGATGAGGAAGGGTACACCAGCCTCGATCAGGATAACGTTGGCATAGCACCCAACGGCCAGAAAGGCGGCATGGCCAAGACTGGCTTGCCCGGTATGGCCAGTCAGGATCATCAAACCCAAACCCGCTATGGCCCAGATCAGAACGTTGGTTAGTTCACCAAGATAAAAGTCATCCAGCCACCAGGGCGCAGCGCCTACGACCGCCAACAGGATCAGATAGAGGCTAAGCTGATAGCCATCCTTCCACGGGCGAATATCCTGCATATAGCTTGTTTTGAAAACAACCCGCATGGCGCTCAGACTTTCTTGACCCGCACCTGGCTGAACAGCCCGTGCGGTCGAAAGATCAGTACCGCCAGCAAGAGCGCATAAGGGGCAATCTGGCTGTATCCAGCGGCGACATAGCGACTAGCAAAGGGTTCGATCACTCCGACAATCAGCCCTCCGGCCAATGCACCCGGAAGGCTGCCGAACCCTCCGATCACGGCGGCCGCAAAGGCTTTGATTCCCAGCAATCCGGTCGTGGGATCAACCGAGCCTTTGGCGGCGAACAATATTCCGGCGATACCGGCAACGACACCTGCCAAGGCCCAGATAAACCCCTGAACGCGCTTGACCGGGATGCCCATGTAATAGGCCGCCAACTGGTTCTGAGACGCACCTTGCATGGCAAGCCCCAACTTGGTCTTGCTGAAAAACACATAAAGGCCCCAGGTGAGTAGGATAGTGACGACGATAACGGCCACATCTTCCATGCCTAGAACCAGTCCACCAAACCGGATTTCCTTCCCGGCCAGAGGATTCTGCAGCGTTTGTGGCTCGTGCCCCCAGATCAGACCGGCGGCAAACCGAATCACAAAGCCCAAAGCGATGGTCAGGATCACGACCGCGGTCTGACTTTCACCAAACAGGCGACGGATGATCAGCCGATCAATCAGATATCCCAACGCCCCCATAATCATCAAAGAGATTGGCATTGCTAGCCAGAAGGGCAGACCCATATATTCAGTATTCGTAAGGCCGATAGTGACAAACGCACCCAGCATCATGAAATCGCCCTGCGCGAAATTCACCGCCTCGGTCGCTTTGTAAATCAGAACAAAGCCCAGAGCGATCAGGCCGTAAACGCAGCCATTCGCCAGCCCGCTGATCAGCAGCTGTGCGTTATCCAATCTCACCCTCCCTCAGCCGGTTATGTCCGGCGCTTTGTTCTACTATGGCGTGATAATCACCTTGCCGTCACTCTTTTTTAGAGCGTCTGCCAGATTTGGCAGCACTTTTCGCAACGAAAGCCTTGCGGAAACATCTGTGTGCCAGCGTCCGTCCGCAAATCGCGCCTGTACTTCGCCGACAACGCGCATTTGATCAGCCGGGGGAGTGTCCATCATCCAGCGGGTCAGCCAAAACCCTTCGATCCGTTTGCTCATAAAGATCAACTGTCCCATCTGGGTCAGCTTTGGCAATTCAGAGCTGAGCTTGCCGTAACACACCCAGCGCGCGCCATTGGGCATGGTACAAAACACTTGCTCGGACAGCTGGTCCGCAACGGCATCAAGGAACACACGAGGTTTTAGGTTTTTGCTGATAGTCGCGAACTGCGTGGCTGCATCAGCGCCACCAGTTACCACCACCTCTGCAGCGCCGAGGGCCTTTAGCGGGTCAACCGTCTCAGCTCGTCGCACCAATGCGATTGGTTTCAACCCAAGGTCCCGCCCAAGGCTGCACATCAATTTTCCGAGTTGGCTGGTTGCAGCGGAAACCACAAAGGCCTCACCTGCATTCTTCGCGATATCCACCATCGCCATAGCTGTCAGAGGGTTAACAATCTGCGCAGCACCGTCTTCGTCTGAGATATCGGGCCGCAAAGGGATGCACATCTGAGCTTGCGTGACGACATATTCGGCCCATGCACCTGAGCCTGCTGCAACAAACGCCACCCGCTGATCCTGCAGGGCTTCAGCGCCGGCACCTGTGGCGACGACGTCTCCACATCCTTCGAAACCTGCAGCAGCACCTTTGACCCGAGGCTGACCGTATTCGCCTTTGATAAAATGGATATCAGATGGGTTAACCGAGGCAGTTCGCAATCTGATCAACACCTGACCCGGCCCGGGAACGGGCAAGGGCAGATCAGCTTCGGCCAACCAATCCGATGCCTTTTCCAAAGTGGGTCCGGTGGCAGTACCTGAATAGCCGTCATGTGTTTGTACAATGGCAATCATGGAGTCGGGCAGAGCGGTCATTTTGCAATCCTTTTGGAAAGGAAGTTCAACACAATGTGGAAACTACTTCAACGTAACACTCTGACAAACATCTAAAATTGTATTTCCCCGTGTTGCAGAACTAAGCATTCTTGGGTTTGCTGCATTACTTCGCACGATCGCAACACTAAGCAAATCAAAGCGCCCAAGCTTAGCTGAACCAGCCCCAACCGGGCTGGTTCAAAGAGCCGCGCTACTGCGTCAGCAAGTTGCGCAGGTCTTGTATCTTGGCGGCGATCAGCTCGGGCGATGCTTTAATATCGTCGAGAATTGTAAGAGCTTTGGATTTAACATCCTCAGTTAGAGTGCTGTCCTGGATCGATGTGACCATGGCGTCATAGTCAAAATTCTGTGCAGTCAGCATTCCCTCTTGAACCCAGGAATTAAACAGCGCTTGCCCCTGCGCCGTGAGCGCAGCAACTTGTTCTCCGGCGTCGGAAGCTGCATCGCTGGCTTGTTCTGCGATAGATGACGCCGCTTCACTTGCCTGATCTGCAACCGAAGATGCGGCCTCAGACGCTTGCTCAGTCGCCGCTTCAACCGCATCGCTCGCAGCCTCTTGAATGGCTGTGGCTGCCTCGCCAACAGCGTCGGATGCGTCCTCGGCAGCCGATTGAAGCTGTTCGGCTGGTGTTGGTTCAGGTTTTGTGGCGAAATAGTATGCCCCTCCGCCAATGATGGCGATGGCAACAATTAACAATAGACGCGACATAGGGGGTCTCCTTCAAATAATGTGTCGCCGACATGGGTTGAATTTACCCTAGCGCCAAGGGGAAAACCCGTGAATCTGCAGCACATTCCGGGTTTGAGCTACACTGTGCTGATAGGCATGTTATGCGGTGGCAACATCATGCCGTATTCGGTCGATTGATCAGATAAAAACATGTTTCGGAAGTTTGTGGTGGAAACTCAAGCGGCCAACTAGGCTCAAGACTCATAGCCAATAGATTAAGAGTGCGGCGAGCGCGATTGCGGACAGGAAGACCTTCGGGCATCTGTCGCATCTTGTTGCAACTCGCCGCCAGTCCGTCAGCCTGCCGAACATGATCTCAATCTAGTTACGTCGTTTGTATCGTCGCTTGTCGTATCGAACTGCCGTCTTGCGTGGCTTTCGACCGGGGATACAGCCGCGTATCCCTTTGTCTTTCAATGCTTCCTTGAACCAATCAGCGTCATAGCCTCGATCACCCAGCAGCCAATCGACCTTTGGTAGACTGGAAACGAGAGCTCAAGCGCCGATGTAATCAACTGACCTGACCGGCGGTTGTGAAGAAATTCAACGGTCATCCAGTGCTGTCACAGATCGCGTGAAGCTAGGTGTTCATCCCGCCCTTTGTCCGCCCGATCAGACGGCTACGTCACCCTTTTTCACCGGCAAGGCTCGACGCCGCGCGATGGGCTTTGAGGTAGGTTGCGTCGATCATGACTGTATTCTTTTCACCGTGATCTGCGGCCAAACCAATCAACATCTCAGCAAAGATACCCTTATCGCTCCATCGCTTCCAACGATTGTACAATGTCTTGTGCGGCCCGTATTCTTTGGGTGCGTCGCGCCACCTTAACCCATTGCGATTGATGAAGATAATCCCGCTCAGCACACGCATATCGTCAACACGGGGCTTGCCATGGGACTTCGGAAAGAAAGGTGCAAGCCGCGCCATCTGCGCGTCGCTCAACCAGAATAGACCACATATGTTCACCGCTCGTTTTTCGACCCGTGAATCACGCAACCAAACGGAATTCAATGGCTCCCGAGCCTAACAATTTCAGTTGGCGAAATAATCTGTCCAAGTAGGTTAATATACTGACACCGGGCTTGTCGTTCCTCGAACGACACACTCGAGTTCGCAACAGATTTTAAAAGGCTCTGGATGCTCTGAGGTAATGTAGTCGGTGAACCTCTCGCCAGCGAGTTTGCCGATGTTTTCTGCCGGAATGCGAATGGTTGTGAGCCCCGGCTCAACATCCGCTGATCCTTTGAAATCTCCGATGCCGATGATCGACAGGTCATCGGGGACCTTCAACCCCAGGCTCTGGGCCGCAAATAATGCGCCTTGAGCAATGACGTCATTGCCGCAAAGCAGAGCCGTAGGACGAGAGTGCTTCGTCAAGAGGGTCAGGGCTGCTTGCTTAGCTTGCGACACACTATATGGGGCTTCAGACTCATGTTCACTCGGAACGGAAATACCCATTTCGTTAAGCGCTGCATGCACGGCAGATATCCGATGTTGGGCGCGGTCATTACCATTGGTTTGGGGAAATATCAGCCCAATGTCACGGTGCCCCAAGGCCAGTAGATGTTCCGTCGCAAGACGCCCGGCCAGCCGATTGTCGGCCCCCACACAAGGAAGGATGGATTCTTCCGAAAAATTCCATATAGCGAGCGCGGGTATTTTCTGCTGTTCGATCAGTCGGGCGGTGGCGTCAGAATGTTCCAATCCAACCAGCGCCACTCCGTCGACACGATGTTCAAGAAATTTTCGTACCATCGCGTATTCCCGATCGAGGTCATATCCATGCGACGCCAGCAGCAGGCTAAACCCGGCGTTGTCGATTGAGTCCGAGAAGGCCTGAATCACTTCGGCAAAAATGGCGTGGTTGATCGTGGGGACGACCAGGCCGATGGTGCCGGAACGTTTGCCATGCATCGTCTGTGCGGCACGGTTTCGGATATAACCCAACCTTTGCACCGCCCGATTGATCTTTTTCCGAGTCGCGGGGTTGACCAAATTCGGGTGATTGAACGTGCGCGACACTGTTGATGGTGATACTTTTGCGGCCTTTGCAACCGCTACAATGTCCACCTTACCTTTTTGAAAGTTAGACATAATATTCTCTCACTTGATCGAATTTATGAAAACATTTGCAATACTATTTTCATCGCCTACCCTGATTTGTCAACAAAAGTAAAAGTGTGAACTGATGGGTTGGGAGGCCCTGAATGGACTTCATTTATTACTTCGGAGACGTATTCACGCCGCTGTCCTTTATGCTACTGTTGGGCGGTACGATTGGGGGGCTTATCCTGGGCGCGACGCCGGGCTTGTCGCCAACAATGGCAGTCGCACTATTGATCCCTTTCACCTTTCAGCTGGAGGCTGCGCAGGGCCTGATCCTGCTGGGTGCCGCCTACACTTCAACAGTCGCAGGTGGTGCAGTCAGCGCCATCTTGCTCAAGATTCCCGGTGCGCCAGCAAATATCGCAACGACCTTGGACGGGCATACCATGGCCAAACAGGGTCAGGGTGCGCGGGCGCTGCAATTGTCGTTTCTGGCTTCGGCCGTTGGTGGCATTTTTGGCGTGCTTTTACTGATCTTTCTGACCCCGGTACTGGCGAAATGGGCTTTGGCTTTCGGGCCGTCACATCTGTTCTGGCTGGCTATTTTGGGCGTAACAGTAATCGGGACGCTGGATTCCGCCTCGGTGGTTAAAGGTCTGCTCTCAGGCTGTATCGGGTTGTGGCTGGCTACAATCGGGTTTGATGACATCATGGGCGCGCAGCGCTTCATCTTTCACCCTGCTTTGGGAGGCGGGATCAATATCATCGCCGCGCTGATTGGCCTGTTCGCGATCCCGCAGGTGCTGACGATGTTCGCAAAGGGTCGCCACAACACCGGTGCCGAAGTCATCGAGGTGCAACGCCATTCTATCCTCGAAGCCTTCCGCGAACTCTTTAGCCGCACACGCGCGTTGAGCATCGGAACGCTGACCGGCTCGATCATCGGCCTGATCCCCGGCGTCGGAGGGCAGATCGCCGGGCTCGTCGCTTATGACCAGACCAAAAAGTTCTCGTCTGAAAAAGACAAGTTCGGCACAGGACATTCCGAAGGCGTAATCGCCGCGGAATCGGCCAATAATGCGATGGTAGGCCCATCTTTGGTGCCGCTGCTGACCCTGTCGATCCCAGGTAGCCCAACGGCTGCCGTTCTGCTGGGCGGATTGCTGATCCATGGGATTTTCCCAGGCTCGGATCTGTTCGACAACCATCCCGATGTGGCTTGGACTTTCATTAACTCGATGCTGATCGGCCAGGTCTTGATGTGCGTCTTTGGCCTCTATGTCGCTGGTCTCGCAGCACGTGTAGCCCAAGTCCCGCAATCGGTGATGGCTGCCATCGTTCTGGCACTGTCGGTATTCGGGGCCTATTCGGTGCAGGGGTCGATGGGCGACGTCTATGTCATGGCCTGTCTTGGCATCGGCATGTTCTTTCTGGAACGTTTCGGATTCTCTGCCGCACCGCTAGTGCTGGGTCTGATCCTTGGCCCCATCGCTGAAGCCAACTTCATTCAAGGCGGGATGATCGCCGACGCAACTGTCGGCAAGGCTTCGTATTTCCTGACCGGTGGACTGAACCTGTTGCTGATTGCAGTGGTGCTAGCCTCAATCGCTTACTCGGTCTGGATGGAACTGCGCCACCGTCGCTACACCACGAAAGAGGAGGCGCAGGCATGAACCGCTCGCAACACGTATTCGGGTCGGGTCTGGTCTTTGCCGTGGGTCTATGGGTGACCTGGGTCAGCTATACCCAGCAACCGGCCGAGGCATTCCTATTCCCGCGACTTATCGCATCAGTTTTCGTGGTTCTGGCCGGGTGGACATTTGGCAAAGCGGTGATGGGTCTGTCCAAGGTCGGGAATGGTGTAACACGATCGATGTTCCTGAACATGTTGCCGGGTTTGATCATTACACTGATCTACGTGTTCTGGGCGGCCAAGTCGTTGGGCTTCTACACAGCGACGGCCATCGCATTTTTCGTTCTGCTGTCGATTTATGATCCAGCCCCACATTCCGAAACCAAAACCTGGGTTAAGCGCGGCGTCATCACGGCAGTCTTTTTGGCGGTGATGTACGGGCTCTTCGCCATGCTTCTGAACGTCTACACACCAAGAGAAATTCTGTTCTAACCGCGCAGGGCGCGGGGAACTAAATTAGGGAGGAAACGCAAATGAGACGAATGATTGCAGGGGCCGCATTGGCCTTCATGAGCCTGACAGGTGCCGCAGTGGCAGAGGAGTACCCCGAACGGCCGATCATGATGATGGTCAGTTACGGCGCGGGAGGCGCGACCGACTTTCAGGCGCGCATTGTGACCATGACATCCGGAAATGAAGACGCGCTGGGAATGCCCATCGCCATTATCAACAAACCCGGGGCGGGGGGGCGCGTGGGCTGGAACTGGTTTGCCACGCAGGCTGACCCGGATGGCTACACTCTGGCAGCCTACAACGTTCCACATTTTATCGCTCAGTCGATCAAAGGTGGGGTGGAATATTCAACCGACAGCTTTGAACCCATTGCCAACTGGGGCGCTGATCCGGCTGTATTTGTCGTTGGCGCGGACAGTGAGTTTAATTCGATGGAGGACGTTGTCGCCTTTGCCAAAGAAAACCCCGGCAAACTGACGGTATCCGGAGCGGGCCTTTTTGTGGGTCACCACATTGCAGCCTTGCAGATCGACAAGGCCGCTGGAACCAAGCTGGCCTACATCCCGACCAAAGGCGGCGGGGCCGCAGCCATGAAAGCCGTGATCGCAGGTGAAGTGTTGGGCGGTATCAACAACCTGTCGGATGCGTTCCGCGCGCAGGAAGCGGGCAACGTCAAAATTCTGGGTGTTGCTGACCTCGAGCGTAACGCATTCCTGCCCGACGTGCCGACGATGATGGAACAGGGATTGGACGTCGACAACTCGTCGGTCAATTTCCGAGGCGTGATGGTGCCCAAAGGCACGCCACCCGAGGTTATCGAGAAACTCTCGGCAACAGTGCCCGAGATGTTTGCCAATTCCCGCGTTGCCAAAAAGATGGAGGCCGGCGGTTCACCTATGCACATCATGACGCGTGACGAAGTGATCGAGATGTGGGCTCAGCGTCAGCAGACACTGAACGAGTTGCTTGCCGGCCTCTAAGCCGGACGGACGCAGCGGGGCGGAGTTGGTCCGCCCCGAACAACATATCGAGGACCAAGATGAACGCTCAGGACGGGATTTCGCCGGAAATAGCCGAAGTAGATCGTATCGTAGCTCAGGCGCGCAAGGCGCAGAGGGATTTCGAAGCTGGTGGAAGTCAGTCGCTATACGACAAAGCGGCACTGGCAGCGGGATGGGCCATCATGGAACCAACGCGCAATCGGACGCTGGCGGAAACTGCGGTTGAAACCACCGGTCTGGGCAACGTGCCGGACAAGATCACCAAGAACCACCGGAAGACACTCGGCCTGCTGCGCGATATTGCCGACGTGAAAACCCACGGCGTCATCAGTGACGACCCGAAAACAGGTATTACCGAAATTGCGCGTCCAATCGGCGTGATCGGCGCGGTTGTACCCTCGACCAACCCTGCCGCAACGCCCGCGAACAACATCATCAATGCGCTCAAAGGCGGTAATTCTATCGTGGTGGCTCCGTCGCCCAAGGGCGTGGCATCCTGCGAAATGTTGGTTGACTACATCCATTCCGAATTCGACAAGCTGGGGCTGGATCGCGATCTGGTTCAGATGATCCCCGCGCCCGGATCCAAGGCCAAGACACAACGGTTGATGGAAACTGTTGATCGCGTGATTTGCACTGGCAGCCAGAACAATGTCCACCGCGCGCAGTCCTGTGGAACGCCAGCCGTTGCGGTTGGCGCTGGCAATGTGACAGTGATTGTGGACGAGACCGCTGATTTGCAGTCAGCCGCAGCCAAAATCACGGCTTCAAAATGTTTCGACAACGCGACGTCCTGCTCTTCTGAAAACGCACTGGTCGTGGTGGACGCAGTCTATGACGCGTTCGTGGCTGCAATGGCTGCCGAGGGCGGTGCCTTGGTGCCGTCCTCTAAGGCAAGTGACATCGTGGCGCGACTTTGGCCCGATGGCCATCTCAACCGATCGGCTATAGCGCAGGACGCCGACAAAATGCTCGAAGCCTTGGGGATGGCGGGCAAAGTACCTGAGGGGACTGGATATCTGGCGGTGGAGACTGATGGAATCGGCCCGGATCATCCTTTGTCAGGCGAAAAGCTCAGTCGGGTCCTAGCTCTCTATCGTGCTGCAGATTTTGAGGCGGCCAAGGCCATAGCGTCGCGCATTTTGGCACATCAGGGGGCCGGACATTCGGTTGGCATACATACTGGCGACGACGAGCGTGCGATTGGATTGGGTCATGATTTGCCAACCTGTCGGGTCATCGTAAATCAGCCGCACACCTTTGCCACCGGCGGCAGTTTCACCAATGGAATGCCTTTTTCCCTTTCGATGGGCTGCGGTAGCTGGGGCGGCAATTCCATCGACACCAACCTGCATTGGCGGCATTTCGTGCAGACTACCAAGATCGTTCGGGAAACATCCCCGCGTGAACCCGAGCTGGAAGAAATCTTCGGTGACTACTGGTCGGAGGCCGGACAATGATGGAACCGCCCAAGGGAACTGTTCGCGAACGGTTAGACTACAGGGCAAGCCAGGGAGGAACCGGTTTTGTTTTCCCGGATGGGGCACCGGAGCTGAGTTGGAGTGAGTTGCGCGAAACGGCCCACCGCATCGCAATTATGTTAACCGGCATGGGTGTGGAGAAAGGAGAAAGCGTGGCGATCCTGTACCCTAACTGCCGTGAAGCGCTAGAGATCCTTTTCGGCGTCCTGTATGGCGGGTTCCGGGCGACGATGATTAACCTTGTCGCTGGTGACAGCGCCGTGGCCTATGCGCTGGAACACAGCGGCGCGCGTTATGGCTTCGTCCATCCCGGACAGATGGATTTGTTCGCGCGCACGGCCAATCCTGATGAGGTCACCGCGCTGCGGGTTGAAGATGCCCAGAGTTCCGATGGCAACTTGCATGACCTCTCATCCGGCGACCACGCGCTTTTGATGTACACATCCGGCACGACCGGGCGTCCAAAGGGCGTGGTCCACACGCATTCCAGCCTGCTCGCCGGAGGCTGGACAACCACCGTGGCGCATGATTTGACCGAAGCCGACCGTGGGTTCTGCGTTCTGCCGATCTATCACATCAACGGTCTTTGTGTGACGGTCATGGGAACACTGGTCTCGGGCGGATCGCTGGCCATGTGCGATCGGTTTTCGGCCAGTCGGTTCTGGGGCAATATTGGAAAGTCCCAAGCGACATGGTTCTCTGTGGTTCCAACCATCATTTCCCACCTGCTGCACTCGGATACCTGCCCGGACACCCAAACGCGCCAGAATGTGCGTTTCGGTCGTTCTGCGTCGTCAGCGTTGGCCCCGGATGTGCAGCGCGCCTTTGAGGACCGGTTCAAAATCCCCATCGTGGAAACTATGGGTCTCACGGAAACAGCAGCGCAAATTCTTTCCAACCCATTGCCTCCAGCCGTTCGCAAGATCGGCTCTCCCGGCATCCCATACGGGAACGAGGCGGCAATCGTTGATGCCGACCTGCGACCTGTTCCACACGGATCAGAAGGCGAACTGGTTATTCGCGGACCAAATGTAATGCTGGAGTACCTCAACGACCAAGACGCAACCAGGGGCACGTTTACGTCTGACGGATGGTTGCGAACCGGTGATCTCGCCCGCATGGATAAGGATGGTTACGTTTTTGTGACTGGCCGGCTTAAGGAGCTGATCATCAAGGGTGGCGAAAACATTGCACCGCGCGAGATTGACGAAGCGCTATACTCTCACCCGGATGTTGTTGAAGCCGCCGCATTTGCGCGTCCCTGCAAAAGCTACGGCGAAACCGTCGAGGCAGCGGTCAAAATTCGTGAAGGGTCCCAGGTGACGTCGCTGGGCCTTTCGAAACTTTGTGAAGCTCAATTGGGTCGTTTTAAGTCCCCCGACGAAGTTCATATCTTGCCGGAACTTCCAAAAGGGCCGTCGGGAAAGATTCAAAGAAACAGAATACTCGAGATCGTTGGCGAGAAGGCCAACGACTTGAAGAAATAGACATCTGCAACGCTGTGTGTTTGAAAATCCAATGTTCGCACTTCATATGCTGTGCAGCGGCACCGTCAGAGTCGCTTAGGGTCTTATTTGAGCTTGGCTGCCGTCAATCGAGGTGCTGAAATGCTGCGCGCCACACCAAAGGCGGCTTTGGACGACTGCACCGCGGCATCATATTTGAAACGTTGAAGTCCACTTTAGGCCGCCAACAGTTTTTACAGAAACCCGCAACGATCTCCTTATTCGTGCGTTCGTAGCTTCGTTGGATCGTAGATGGGGTAGTTTGCGATCTTTGCTTTTGTGTTTAGGCCCTCGCCTGCGACGGAGAGCGTCGTTCCAACAGCCAGTTCTGGAACAACATGTGCAAGGGCAAGGGATTTTTCCATCCGGTGTGAGTAGCAGGGACTGTTGATCACGCCGACGAATTTGCCATCCAACAAAAGCGTTTCACCGCCAACAACCATGTTGGTGTGGTCAATTTCCAGGCAAACATTGTTTATTTTTTCGGCCCCCTTTGCTGCCGAGACGGCAGCTTTTCCGCGATAGTCGGCCTTGGTTGTGCTTACGGTAAAGCCTAAGCCAACCTCCCATGGGGTGTTTTCCTCGGTCATGTCATAGCCGTAAAACAGCAGCCCGGCTTCGATACGCACCTTGTCCAAAGCGATAAAGGAACAGGGCATGACTCCCTGTTGCGCGAGCTTGTCCCAGATATCCGTAATCACTGCCCCATCTGCAAAAATCTCGTAACCGCGTTCGCCGGAATAACCTGTGCGTGAGATGCGGCACGGATAGCCAAAAAGCTTCGCCAGTGCGTGTTCGAAATAGTCCAACTCTGCCAAGTCGATATCTGTGTGGGCGTTCAGGATCTCCAAGGAGGCAGGGCCCTGCACCGAAAGGTCATGCAGATCGTCAGTAAAGTCGATCTGAACGTCACGCCCTGCCGCCGAGGCTTCCAGTAGTGCCATGGTGTCACCGGAGCCGTGCACGACCATCCATTCATTGCCACCATTGTTCGACACGATTGCATCGTCAGCGATCCCGCCTCCATCGGTCAGAACACAGAGGTAGGCAGCCTTAGAAAGCAGAATACCACCACAGCATCTCAGCTGGCTGTTGGATGTCACCTTAGAACCGTTTTCGGTACTTGTGAGCGTGGGCAGAGTGCGGAATTCGCCGCGTTTCCGCGAGGCACATTACTGAACACAGATCAAACATTCGATAAAGTTAGGACATTGATTGATCTACAGTCAGAGCGTGAGAATTCGGCAAGAAACCAATTTTAGTTCCGATCAATCCTCGAATTTTGCATCCACAATCGCTGCGAGAACAAATCGCGTTGCTGGATCAATTTCGTCGCCTTGGAGAAGGCTTTCGAATTGATGATTTAATGCCTTTGAATGCCAGTTTTGCATGGTCGTCGCGACGCGGGCAGCCAAAGACGCGTTATTAGCCATGGCCTCAGAATACAAACCAATGATGTATGGTCTATATTCCGGATGAACGGTGCCGCCATCAGCCAATGCCCGAACAAGTTCCTTGATGCTTGGATGGTGCACATGGGATTGCCCGAGTGCCTCTCCGATTGCGCGGATTGCTTTCATGCCATCGACTTCGATCCCGGCAAGTGCCCATTCATACACATTTGATCTTTTTGATCGTAATATCTCCGCAAAATTGAACCTAACAACAGCAGCGGCCTTTTCGTCAGTCTGCAGACCCAGTAGCCGGATGGAAACCGGTACGTAACTGACGCGATCAATTCTGCCGAATTCTTCCAAAAGCTGGCTTGTCTGAACAGAGGTTTTTAGGGGGTGCACGAGTTGATACGGTGCCCGATGTATCTCGATCAATGCGACGTTACGCAAGACCGGGTCTGGGTGTGACAGGTAGTTGGCCAAAAAGGCTATTCGTTCCTGTTTAACGGATTTTGTGGAAGGCCAGAACGCTGCGGCCTCTCGCAAGCGATTTACAAATTCGGCTCTTTCAGGCGTCATCAGAAAAATTCGTGTCCAACGCCGGGATATAGCGCGGCCAGCGCTATCCCGGTCAATAGAGCCGTAAGTGAATAGCACAGTCTTGTCGGGATCGGATTGCAGCGCGCGCCTTGTCACGCTGTCGATCAGGAACGGGATCTCAGGTAGTCTACCAATTTTCCGATCATTTTCTTTCCACACTTGTATTGGTGCGAACTTGAAAGGATTGTCTGGCTGAGGTCGCGCGAGGACGATGAAATCTGCCGAAAGAATATGGTCAGCAACAGAAGCTTCCGGTAGTTCGATGCAAACCGAACATGCGTGCAGCGACCGGGGCCAAGCCACGACACAGAAAAACAGACAGAGAATGGCCATCAACAGCGGAAGATGTGGCATCCAATTGATTTGCTTCTCCGCACTCGACATAAGAAACCGTTCTACCCCCAAAATCCCTCAACACGTTCAACCAGCCAAAACTGAGCCTATCAGATAAATGGTCGCCGTGTTTAGAAATTGCCGTTTCTCTGCTTTGATCCGTTCGAATGCCGGAGAAAGCTTCGTGATCAACTCGCCAGTGAAAGGATCCCGGCAACAGACATGATTTGACCGATTTCCACACCAAGGTTGAACCCCAAACGAGCAACAAATTTGTCTCCCTCTGGTAACCCGATTTCATTCAGAGCACTGGCAAAAACCGGGCCGTGTAGAAGGCCGAAAGAAAATGAGACACACCACGGCCATCTCTTGGACATACGCAGTTGCTCGCCGTCGCATTTTTGCAATTTCAACCGCAAGAATGAAGATTGACAAAGCGATGACAGCTTCCACAGGTGGGGAAGGGGCATGGATCAATTTCAATGAAGCCAAGGCCAGTGTAATACTATGCGCCAAGGTAAAGGCGGTGATAGCAGCAGGTATGGTCCGTTTCACCCCGCGCTCTGCTAGTTCGCGCAGCGCTACATTTAATACTTGTAGCGAATGGCGATAACGGGAGCTGCCACAGCAGAATAAAAGCACCACGCTGAATGCCTCTCATGGGCAGGGGATAGATCGTGGAATACGAGACAGGGTTCTATGCTTCAGGAGTTCCGAGGCTGCTACGAGCCCATCCCAGTCTTTGTATTTTTGTGCGGCGCGGACTTAAGCAGACATGTTTGCTTAAACTCTAAAACTATTTTGAGATATCTGGATACTGACCCAGCTGTTGTCAAACGGATAGTACACCAAAAGCGAGTGACGCTTCGCGCCGCTGACAAAGGCATGTACTAGTCTCAGCAAAGTGGCGGAGAGACAGGGATTCGAACCCTGGGTGGGCTTGCACCCACAACGGTTTTCGAGACCGCCCCGTTCGACCACTCCGGCACCTCTCCGCGGGGGTCTGTGAAGGGGGGATTTAGTGGTGAACGGGCAGGGGCGCAAGTGGAAAATTCCGGAATTTAGTGATCCTGGGATTTTCCATTGCCAGAGACAAGAAAACTCCTAGGCTGATGGGTATGACCTACCATCTACGCCAGTTTACCATCAGTGTTATACTTCTGCTCCTTTCGCTAGGTGCCATGACGGCGCAGTCGCATGCCGCCAGCCGAGACCAGATTGAGGCATTTCTGACCACAACAGGGTTTGACGTTGCGTTGGAAAGTATCGCGCATGCGTCTGCCTCGGCCCCGCAAATGCTGGGAATTGACCCCGACGGTTTCGGTTCAGATTGGACGCGACTGACTGAAGAAGTATTCGATACAGAACTCATGTACGATACCGCTGTTTCAATCCTCGAGCAGACGCTCAGCGACGAGGCGTTGGACCATGCTGTGACATTTTATGCATCCGCGCTGGGGCAAAGACTCGTCGTTGCCGAAAACGCGGCTCATTCGGATGAAGATGATGATGCCAAGCAGCTTGCGGGGCAGGAAATTGTGTCCGAGCTCATCAAAAATGGATCTTCCCGCGTCGAAAGCCTGAAACGAATGAACCGCGCGGTAGATGCAAGCGGCACTTCCTTACGTGCACTGCAGGAGATTCAGGTTCGATTTTTGATGGCGGCCAGTGCGTCCGGCATTATCGACTTGCAACTCAATGGGGATGAGCTGCGTGAAATGATGCGCCGCAACGAAGGCGATATGCGTCGATCGCTGCAACTGTCTGCATTGGCCGGTGCGGCTTACACCTACCAGGAATTCTCGGATGATGATGTCGACGCCTATGTCAAGGCTCTGGAACAGCCTTTGATGCAAGAGGTGTATGAGCTGTTGAACGCAATCCAATACGAGATCATGGCTATGCGATTCGAGGTCTTGGCGGCCCGCATGGCCGAGCTTCGTCCGGCGCAGGATATCTGATGCGCGTTCTCGCCGCTGCGATCTTGTTGGTCGTATGGGCAGTGCCCTTGGCAGCCAATCAGCAGGCTGAACGGTTGATGCAGGCCATGCATTTGTCGGATTTCCTGGAAATTCTAAGCGAAGAGGGCTTGGCCCAAGGGCTCTCGATTGACGAGTCGATGCTGGGCGGAGCGGGAGGGTCGTATTTTCAGGCTCAGGTTGCTGAATTGTATGATCCTTCATCCATGTACGAACGCCTTTCGCAATCGGTTGGGCGCATAATGACCAATGCACAATTGGAACAGTCTTCGATCTTTTTCGAAAGCGATCTTGGGCAGAGCATTGTTTCTCTTGAAAATTCAGCACGGAAGGCTCTGGCGGATGATACGATCGATCAGATGGCGCGAACGGCCTATTTTGAGAGTGATCGTGAAGACATGTTTTTTCGTCTGGTGGACGAGTACGTGCAGGTTAACGACTTAATCGAACAGAATGTCCGGGGAACCATAAGTGCAGACTTCAGTTTCTACCGTGGGCTCGCCTCGGGGCAGAACGGGTCATTGGATGAGGCATCCGTGTTGGATGAACTGCTGTCCCAACATGAGCAGACCAAGGCAGAAACGACGGAATGGATGTACTCATTTCTTCTTTTAGCCTATCGGCCTTTGAGTGAAACGCAATTGCGCGAGAACATTGCCTTTTCGCGCACGGATGCTGGACGCGCCCTAAACGCGGCTTTATTCAAGAGTTATGACGAGATGCTCAACAGCATCTCATACCAGCTTGGCCAGGCCGTTGCGCAGGCAATGAGCGCCTCAGATCTTTGATCCCGGTTTTGGGTTGACTTTAGCGGGCAATGCTTGGATAAGCGCGCATCCCGGCCGGTTTTCCGCGCCGGGTATCGTTATTCTTTGACCCGATAGCAACGCGCTAAGGGTCATCCACTCTGCCCGAAAAGGGCGCGCTGTTCGAGGTGGCGAAAGCCAGAAACACCCAACCGGGGACCACAGAACGCGGTTAGACAAAGGAAAGACGCATGTTTGCGGTCCTCAAGACTGGCGGCAAGCAGTACAAGGTTCAGGCGGGTGATATCCTCCGCGTTGAAAAGCTGGCTGCCGACGCAGGTGAAAAAGTTCAATTCAACGATGTTCTGATGCTGGGCGGTGACGCTCCGGTTGTTGGTGCACCTTTCGTTGAAGGCGCAGGCGTACAGGCCGAAGTGATCGAACAGATCAAAGGTGACAAGGTCATCAAGTTCGTCAAGCGCCGTCGTAAGCACAGCTCAAAGCGTACCGTTGGCCACCGTCAGAAGCTGACTCTGGTCAAGATCACCGACATCCTGTCGTCGGGCGCTGACAAGTCGGGCATCAAAGCTGCAACCGGATCTGCTCCGGCTGGCGAAGCGGCACCTGCTGCAAAGCCTGCCAAGAAAGCAGAAGCCAAGGCAGAGGCACCCGCCGCTGCTGCTGCTGACGATCTGACCAAGCTGAACGGTGTCGGCCCTGCCGCTGCCAAAAAGCTGGTTGAGGCCGGTATCGAGAGCTTTGCCGCTCTGGCCGCCTTGTCGGATGAGCAGATTGCTGCTATCGACACCATCAAAGTGAAACCCGAATGGGTTGAGCAAGCCAAAGAGCTGGCTCAAGGCTAAGGAGAGAGAGAATGGCACATAAAAAAGCTGGCGGTTCCTCCCGTAACGGTCGCGACTCAGCAGGTCGCCGCCTTGGCGTGAAACTGTATGGTGGCCAGGCCGCCATCGCAGGCAACATCATCGTACGTCAGCGCGGCACCAAGTTCTGGCCGGGCGAAGGCGTAGGTATGGGCAAAGATCACACAATCTTTGCAACTGTCGATGGCGCCGTGAAGTTCCATAAGGGACTTAAAAACCGCACCTTTATTTCGGTCCTGCCAGTGGCGGAGGCCGCAGAGTAAGCCGAAACCCAGAAGGTTTAAGAAAAATTCATGGGGGACCGGCACAAAGTGCCGGTCCCTTTTTCGTTTTAACGCAGTCGTGATCACCAGAGCCGATGACAGTCGCAACCACCAGTTTCCTGATTTTTGCCGCCTCGCAGGTTGGCACACCGGGACCAGCCAACATGGTCCTGCTGGGAACAGGTGCGCGCTATGGGTTTCGGTCGGCGCTGCCGTTTGTAGGCGGGGTCATTCTGGGCAAGCAGTTGATCATCTGGCCGGTTGGTTTCGGACTGATGCAGGTGGCCGATCAGGCGCCGCTGGTGTTTGAGGCGCTCAAATATGCTTCGGCTGCCTATATTTGCTGGCTTGCGTGGAAAATCGCCAATCTGCGGCTTTCTCGCGGTCAAACGGATAAGCAAGTGCCCGGATTTCTGGCGGGGTTAATTGTACACCCGCTTAATCCCAAGGCCTGGGCGATGATTATTGCGGGCTTTACTGGATTTGTGGCCGCAGGGACACCGAGTTTTGAGGCGACTCTCACGATCGCTCTCTGTTTGTTGATCTGCCAGATCGTGTTGCACCCGATTTGGACATTTGCAGGAGATCGGATCGCCCATGCGGTTGAAGGTCGGCCTGCCGAAAAATATCTGATGTGGACGTTAGCCAGTTTGACAGTTGCGTCCGTACTTTTTGTGTTGTTCGGAGGAGGAACGCACTCATGAAACTTGAGGCAATAATAAATCAGCCGGTCATTGAAACCGAGCGGTTCGATCTGCGCCCCCTGCGCCGGTCGGATATGGGACTAATTGAGCACTACGCCGGCGATGAACGTGTCGCGCGCATGACCACGCGGATCGCCCATCCGCTGCCGCCCGGAGCTGTCGAGGCGTTCGTAACGCGCGCCATGTCGGACGAGCGGGACGAGGACGTTTGGGCGATGGATGCGACCAAAGATGGCGGGCCCGAGCTGATTGGCTTGATTTCGCTTGAAAAGCTGGATCGCAATCAATCCGAAATCGGCTATTGGGTCGCGCCGGTTTATTGGAACACAGGCATTGCATCTTTGGCTGTTGAAACGCTGGTCAAAGCCAATCCGCTGGAAAACGCGACCATGTTCGCCAGCGTGTTTCAGGACAATCCGGCCTCAGCTCGGGTGCTGACTCATTGCGGGTTCCAGTATCTTGGCGATGCGGAAACTTATTCGGTGGCGCGCGATGCGAATGTGCCCACCTGGACGTATACAAAGAAACTCTGACTTGTGGCCGATGGGGCCTTTGCAGTAGGGGACAGCTATGAAATTTCTCGATCTTGCAAAGGTCTACATCCGGTCCGGGGCCGGAGGTGGCGGGTGCGTCAGCTTCCGACGCGAAAAGTACATCGAATACGGCGGACCCGATGGCGGGGATGGTGGTAAGGGCGGTTCGGTATGGGCCGAGGTCGTAGACGGGCTGAATACCCTGATCGACTTTCGTTACCAGCAGCACTTCTTCGCCAAGAACGGTCAACCCGGGCGCGGTCAGCAGCGTACTGGCAAGGATGGTGATGACATCATCCTACGTGTGCCCGTCGGAACCGAGATTCTCGATGAAGACGAAGAGACCGTAATCTGCGACCTGACGGAAGTTGGTCAGCGGGTACTGTTAGCCAAAGGTGGCAACGGCGGGTTCGGTAACCTGCACTTCAAATCAGCCACCAATCAGGCTCCACGCCGTGCCAATCCGGGGCAGGCGGGGATTGATCGCACGATTTGGTTGCGGCTGAAGCTGATTGCGGATGTGGGTCTGCTTGGGATGCCCAATGCGGGCAAGTCAACCTTTCTGGCCGCAACATCAAATGCTCGGCCCAAAATCGCTGACTATCCCTTTACTACGCTGCACCCAAATCTGGGCGTTGTCGGCGTAGATAACGTGGAATTCGTCGTCGCAGACATCCCCGGCCTGATCGAAGGCGCGCACGAAGGGCGTGGGATTGGGGATCGCTTCCTCGGCCATGTCGAACGCTGCGCCGTTCTGCTGCATCTGGTCGATGGCACGTCCGAAACCGTCGCCGAAGATTACCGCACCATCATTCACGAACTTGAGGCCTATGGCGGCGAGCTTGCGAACAAGCCGCGTATCACCGTTCTGAACAAGGTTGACGCTCTGGATGAGGAAGAACTTGAGCTTACCAAGGAAGAGCTCGAGCAATCCGTGGGTGGCCCGGTTATGACGATGTCTGGTGTTGCACATCTGGGTGTAACAGAAGTGCTGCGCGCTTTGCGGACACAGATTGATGAAAACCGCCTGCGGCAAAAACCCACCGAGGAGGCAGAGCCTTGGCAACCCTGACCGCCGCAAACCGCATGGTGGTCAAGATCGGGTCCGCCTTGCTGGTGGATCGGAATACCGGCCAGTTGCGATTGGAGTGGTTGCAATCGCTCGCACGGGATGTGGCATGGCTAAAAGGGCAGGGGACAGATGTCATCCTGGTATCTTCGGGCTCGATCGCGCTTGGGCGTGGCGTTCTCGGATTGCCAATGCAGACTCTGCCGTTAGAGCAGTCACAGGCTGCGGCTGCTGTTGGTCAAATTCGGTTGGCCCGAGCGTATGAAGAAGTATTAACGCCACATGACATCAAGACCGCGCAGGTTTTGGTGACGCTAGAGGACAGTGCAGATCGGCGGCGATACCTGAACTCTCGTGCGACGCTTGAGACATTACTTGGGTTAGGTGTTGTGCCTATCGTTAACGAAAATGACACAGTGGCGACCGATGAAATTCGGTATGGCGACAATGACCGGCTGGCCGCACAGATCGCCGTGACGGTCGGCGCAGATCAATTGATATTGCTGTCAGACGTTGACGGGTTCTATACTGGCAACCCGATCGAAGACACCACCGCAACTCGATACGATGTGATCAACCAGATCACGCCCGAGATCGAGGCCATGGCCGGTGATGCGGGATCGGGTCTGTCTAAAGGCGGAATGAAAACCAAGCTTCTCGCCGCCAAGATGGCAACGGCTGCCGGCTGCACCATGGCAATAACTGAAGGGTCAACATTGAACCCGCTGAAAGCGCTGGAAAACGCCGCGAATTGCACTTGGTTTACAGCAACACTTGATCCGCATGCTGCCCGGAAACGCTGGATATCGGCCATGAAACCGCGTGGTGAGATCATGATCGATGATGGTGCGGTTACAGCTCTGACAAACGGTAAAAGCCTTCTTCCTGTTGGAATTGTTGAAGTGACCGGCGAATTTGGACGCGGTGACCCAGTTACGATCCTAGACCCAGCAGCGCGACCACTGGCGCAAGGCCTCAGCCGCTATACCGCGCAAGAGGCCGACGCGATCAAGGGGCGCAAGTCCTCTGAAATCGAAACCACACTAGGCTATCCGGGCCGCGCAGTGTTAATCCATCGCGATGATCTGGCGCTTTGATAGAATAGAGAGAACCACCTGAAAGGCTTACGAGATGAAAGACTTCGACAGTATTCCCAGCCTGATGGAAGACCTCGGCAAGCGCGCGAAATTGGCTTCGCGCGAACTGACATTTGCCAGCGCCGAACGAAAGCACGCGGCGTTGATCGCGGCTGCAGATGCCGTATGGAACAATCGCAATGACATCATTGAGGCCAACAAGAAAGATTTGGAGTTTGGTCGCGAGAAGGGCCTAAGCCCCGCGATGATGGACCGCCTGATGCTGGATGAGGCGCGCGTTCAAGGTATGGTTGACGGCTTGCGAACCGTGGCTGATCAGGCCGATCCGGCGGGTGAGGTTCTGGCCGAATGGGACATGCCCTCGGGTCTGAACATTCAGCGTGTACGCACGCCTTTGGGTGTGATCGGAGTGATCTATGAAAGCCGCCCCAATGTGACGGCGGATGCGGGTGCGCTATGCCTGAAGTCGGGCAATGCAGTAATCCTGCGTGGCGGGTCCGAGAGTTTTCATTCGTCAACCGCTATTCATGCCTGTTTGGTCGAAGGACTGAAGGCCGCCAACCTGCCCGAAGATGCAATCCAACTGATACCGACCCGGGATCGTGCCGCGGTGCAAGAGCTGCTAACGATGACAGATTACGTCGACGTCATTGTCCCGCGCGGCGGCAAAGGTTTGGTTGGTCTTGTGCAGCGCGAGGCGCGCGTGCCGGTCTTTGCCCATCTTGAAGGCATTGTTCACATCTATGTCGATAACGCTGCAGACCCTCAGAAAACGCTGGATGTGGTATTGAATGCCAAGACACGGCGCACCGGCATCTGTGGTGCTGCGGAGTGTTTGTTGGTTCATCAGGACGTGGCGGAAACGCTTGGGCGTGACGTCATTGCGGCGCTTCAAGCGGCAGGTGTCGAGGTACATGCACAAGGCATCTTGGCCAATGATCGCACTATTGCCGCAACTGATGAGGATTGGGGCAAGGAGTTTTTGGATAGCATCATCGCAGCCAAGCCTGTTGCTGACATCGATGCTGCGATCGATCATATCAATACGTATGGTTCCAGCCATACAGATTGCATCATGACCGAGAACACTGCTGCTGCAGCGCATTTCTTTGAACGCCTCGATAGCGCGATTCTGATGCACAACGCCTCAACCCAGTTTGCCGACGGTGGCGAGTTCGGAATGGGCGCCGAGATCGGCATTGCAACAGGCAAGATGCATGCGCGCGGACCTGTCGGGGCGGCTCAGTTGACCAGCTTTAAATATCTGGTGCGTGGAAACGGAACGACGAGGGTTTAGAATCGCAGTTTCACCAGGGTTGTGGTCGTTTCTACCGCAACCCGACGCCCCATCGCAGCGGCGGTTTCGGGCAACAGTGCAAATTGAACATGCGCAGGACTGACTTTGCTGGCAAAACAGCCGGTTGAAACCCCTTTCCACAAATCGGGGTCTAGATTCAGTTTGTCGGCTGTTCCTGTCACAGTCCACGCATCACCCCGAGTTTCGATCTCCACCTCACCACCAAACGGCATCGCGCTTTCGCAGCACATCACGGCGAGGAAGGCGAGTTTAACCTGATTGCGCGGCACGGGTTCGGTCAGGTTCCATGTGATCCGAACCCGGCTCGCCTTTTCAAGATCCTTCAGCAGTTCAATTACCTCAGTTCTTCCCAGCGGTTGATCACTGGCTGCCCCAAAGGCCACGCGAAAGAACCGGATGCGCGCGCGCGCGCTTCCGACGCTGCCGGAAATCAGCTCCATCTCGGGACCCTGGACTGCGCCAACCATCTCCAACAGTTCAAGCCCGTTGGTGATTGCCCCAATTGGGCTGATCAGATCATGACAGATCCGAGAGCCGATCAATTCGGCCAGGTTGACGTCTGAAGCGCCCATGCGTACCTCCTGCTGCATCTGCCTCAGGACCCGGAGCCCAATATGACAGATCTGAATGCCATTCTTGCACCGGGCATGTATGTCCGCCACCCCGATTTCCCCGATTGGGGCGTTGGACAGGTACAGTCCAATATCGGGGGCAAGATCACCGTGAACTTTCGCGAGCAGGGGAAAGTGGTAATCGACGGGACACGCATAGCCCTGATGCCGGTCTTTGATCCGTGAAACTGGTTTAGGAAAGGTTAACAACTCAGGCGAAACGCGGGCTTGTTGCCTTTCGCAATGCAATCGCGCTATCAGCGCGCAATCACAAATAACGGACCAATCATTGATGCCGGATAAAGGCCCCTCATTCACCGTAAAACTTGCTGAAACCGAGGCTGAACAACGCGCAGCCCAGCGTCTGCGTTACGACGTCTTTGTGCGTGAACTCGGCGGCGGTGGTGAGATGGTGGACCATCAGTCCGGGCTTGAGAAAGACCGGTTCGACCCGCATTTCGATCATATGCTGGCCATTGATGATTCAACGGGCGCGGTTATCGGCGTCTATCGATTGCTTCCCGGTGAGCGAGCGGCCGAATTGGGGCAGTTCTATTCCGAGGATGAATATGACCTCACCGTTTTAAAGCAAAGCGGGCGCAAACTGTTGGAACTTGGGCGCTCGTGCGTGCATCCGGATTACCGCGGTGGCACCGCGATGTATCACCTGTGGAATGGGCTGGCGGCCTACGTCACGGAGCGCGAAATCGAAGTTCTGTTCGGTGTCGCAAGCTTTCATGGCACCGATGTCCAGAAACTGGCACAGCCGCTATCGATGCTGCATCACAACCATCTAGCCCCTCCGGATCTACGGGTCCGGGCACAGCCGGGCGTGTTTGAGTCTATGAACCTACTGCCGGCCGATGCCCTGGATCGTCGTGCTGCCATGGTTCAGGTGCCATCCCTGATCAAGGCTTACCTCCGTCTGGGTGGTTTCGTCGGTGAGGGGGCCTTTATCGATCATGCATTCAATACAACCGATGTGTGCCTGATCCTCGACACCACACGCATGAACGCGCGTCAGCGACGCATTTACAGTGGAGCGTAACGAGGTGAGCGATCCCTCATGGCAGAGCGAAGACGAACCTGATCCGATCGAACTTGGTGTTCTTGGCTGGATATTGGTGTTTTTGCGCGGCGTCCCTCTGGCGGTGCTAGTTTTTGGGGGCCTGATCGTTCTGCTGTCGATACGCTTGATCGAACGTCCATTATGTGGCGTTCAGCGACCAGTTACACCTTTCATCAGTCAATTTGTCTGCCGCAACGCGTTCAGGATCCTCGGGATAGGATTTCATAGCTCTGGTGAGTTGATGCGGGAACGTGGCGCCGTGGTCGCAAATCACACGTCGTGGCTGGACATTTTTGCGCTGAATGCCCGCAAACGCGTGTACTTTGTCTCGAAAGCCGAGGTGGCGAAATGGCCGGGGATCGGATGGTTGGCACAAGCAACCGGTACGGTATTCATTGAGCGAAATCGCCAAAAAGCTCGCGAACAGACCCGCATATTCGAAGAGCGCCTTAAAGCCGGGCATAAGCTGTTGTTCTTCCCAGAGGGCACTTCGACAGATGGTTTGCGAGTTTTGCCATTCAAAACAACGCTTTTCGCTGCATTCTTTACGGATGAGCTGCGTGAATTCATGTATGTCCAACCCGTCTCGGCCATTTTTCATGCGCCCAAAGGGCAGCCTGCGCGTTTTTACGGTTGGTGGGGTGACATGGATTTCGGGCCGCATCTGCTCAAGACGTTGGGCGCGCGACGACAAGGTTGGGTGGAATTAATATATCATGAGCCCGCCAAGGTCAGCGATTTTGAGAACCGTAAAGCTCTGGCAGCACATTGCGAACAGGCCGTGCGGCACGCTCACAGCTTGGCGCGGCTTGAAAAATAAGGGCATTTGGCCCTTGCACTGTCTCAAATCCTGTCATATACGCGCGCCATTCAAACCCGCAGGCGGGGTTTGGGTCATTTGAGGGAGACATCCTTATCTGGCCCGCCGGTTGGAGCATCCGCTTCTTTCACCCCCGCCGAGGCGTAAACCGGAAAAGGAAAATAGCATGGCTCTTCCCGAGTTCTCCATGCGTCAGCTGTTGGAAGCTGGCGTTCACTTTGGTCACCAGACACAGCGTTGGAATCCCCGCATGGGCCCGTTCATCTACGGCTCGCGCAATGGTATCCACATCATGGACCTGACCCAGACTGTTCCGATGCTGGATCAGGCTCTGCAGGCAGTTCGTGACACCGTCGCAAAAGGTGGCCGCGTTCTGTTCGTTGGTACCAAGCGTCAGGCTGCTGGCCCGATCGCCGAAGCCGCTGAAAAGTCGGCTCAGTACTACATGAACCACCGCTGGCTGGGCGGCACACTGACCAACTGGAAAACTGTTTCCCAGTCGATCAACCGTCTGAACCAGATCGACGAAGCGATGGAAGCGGGTGCCGAAGGCCTGACCAAGAAAGAGCGTCTGGGCATGGAACGTGACCAGGGCAAACTGCAGGCATCGCTGGGCGGTATCCGCGAAATGGGCGGCGTTCCTGATCTGCTGTTCGTCATCGACGTCAAGAAAGAAGCGCTGGCCATCGCCGAAGCCAACAAATTGGGTATCCCGGTTGTGGCTGTTGTCGACACCAACTGCTCGCCCGACGGTGTTGACTACATCATCCCCGGCAACGACGACGCAGCGCGCGCCATTGCCCTGTACTGCGACCTGGCCGCACGCGCCGCTCTGGACGGCATGACCGCACAGATGGGTGCTGCAGGTGTTGATCTGGGTGCATTCGAAGAAGCTCCGGTTGAAGAAGCCGTTGCCGAAGAAGCACCCGCAGAAGAAGCCGCGCCGGAAGCCAAAGCCGAAGCGTAAGCTGCCCGTCACGTAAATGACATATGGGGCAGGGTAGACCTGCCCCAATTCCGTTTGAATTGAGGAGAGCCAAAAGATGGCAATCACAGCAGCAATGGTAAAAGAACTGCGCGACTCGACCGGCGCAGGCATGATGGACGCAAAAAAAGCGCTGACCGAAACCGGCGGCAACATGGACGAAGCCGTTGACTGGCTGCGCACCAAGGGCTTGGCCAAAGCAGCCAAGAAATCGGGCCGTACCGCCGCCGAAGGTCTGGTGGCCGTTCACGTCAACGGCGGCAACGGTGTTGCAGTCGAAGTGAACTCGGAAACCGACTTCGTTGCGAAAAATGGCGAGTTTCAGGAAATGGTCGGCAAGATCACCTATGCAGCCGAAGGCGTCGACGATGTCGAAGCTCTGCTGGCTGCCGATCTGGGCGGAAAATCTGTTGCAGACACTCTAACCGACAAGATCGCCACCATCGGTGAGAACATGTCGGTACGCCGCATGTCCAAGCTGAGCGGTGACACTGTCGTGTCCTATGTCCACAATGCTGCAACCAGCGGCAT
This sequence comes from Ruegeria sp. AP7, assembly GCF_056539905.1. Lineage (NCBI taxonomy): Bacteria > Pseudomonadati > Pseudomonadota > Alphaproteobacteria > Rhodobacterales > Roseobacteraceae > Ruegeria > Ruegeria sp. AP7. Next base: position 638,687 of record NZ_JBQFVT010000001.1, read on the forward strand.
GGGCAAAATCGGCGTTCTTGTTGCTCTGTCTGGCGGCGATGAAGCCTTCGGCAAGCAGGTTGCAATGCACATTGCAGCAGTGAACCCGGCGGCCTTGTCTGAGGCGGACATGGACCCGGAAGTTGTCGAGAAAGAGAAGCAGGTCCAGATGGACATCGCCCGCGAATCCGGCAAGCCGGAGCAGGTGATCGAAAAGATGATCGTCGGTCGTATGAAAAAATTCGTTGCCGAGTCGACTCTGCTGAACCAGGACTTCGTTGTGAATCCTGACCTGACCGTCGAAGCTGCGGCTAAAGAAGCGGGTGCAACCATAACCGGATTTGTCCGCATGGAAGTAGGCGAAGGCATCGTTGTCGAAAAAGAAGACTTCGCAGCCGAAGTTGCGAAGGCAGCTCAAGGCTAAAGATAAAATGCAGCCTCACTGAGGGGCTGCAATCCATAAAAGACCCGGTTGCGATGCAGCCGGGTTTTTTTGTGCTAGGCAGCTTTTCAATGCGCAGTAAACAACATCAAGGAAAAGAGGAGATTGAGGGGCCCCGCATGATGGGGATGGAAGGGCCCCTCAAAAATTCCGACAAAGCGACGCGGACGAATAGGCGCCTCTATGTCAGAGCGATCAGAGAGCTTTGGTATTACAAAGATCCAATCAAAACGTTCCCTGGCTAAAGCCACCACTCACGGAACAATACCAGTTTGCAATTTATGGGGGAGATTCGGAAAGTCATGTATTCCTTACCTTAGGTCAATTTGACGCAATGTAGCGTCAAATTAGGGTCAGGCTTCCATTACAAACATCTGGTTATGCAAAGTCGCCTTAAGCACTGCCTGCGCTGTGGTTTCAACCGAAAGCGCCTCGCGCGCCAGCCTTAGGTGCTTTTCCACCGTCGCGGCAGTCAATCCCATAAGCAACGCGATGTCCTGAGTGGTCTTTCCATCCCCCACCCATTGAAGCGCCTCTCGCTGCCGCTTAGTCAGAGCGCGGTTCGGAGCGTTGTACGGTAAGGTAAGGATTTTGAGATGAGCAACATTGTTCATCAGCAAAATATCCTTGCCGTGTTCCTGCCAGATCTCGTCCACTTCATCCTGATCATGCATTCGGGCTGCAAGTGAGATCGCGCCTTTGGTTCGCATCGAAACCGAGTTGAAGCTGACCGTATAACCCGATGTAAGACCCAAAGATTTGTTAAACTCATAAACCCTAAGTTCTTCGGGTGTCATAACACCGCTGGACATCATGTCATTGATCATGCTCCAGCTTGCCGCGCCCTCATGATCCAAGGCCCATTTCAACATCGGAGCGTGAAAATACAATCCCGAGCGTAGGAACCCATCAAGGTAATCTTTGCAGTGGTTGGACAGGATGACGAAATCCTCGGGGTCCCCCAATGATGTCGCCGTGCGATACTGGGTGTAACCATACAGCAACCGATCAAATCCGAACTTTGCCATCTGGCGGCAGTGGGCATCCCACAGCTCTTCCAATGTCTTGGTATAGCTCAGAAAGTTCAGATAATCGTTGAGGTTCATCCTGTGCCCCCCTCAGCCAAATGGGCCGCAAGGGCATTCAGCGCAAGCACATAGCTATGTGCGCCGAATCCACAAATCTGACCAATGGCAACTGGGGCGATGTATGATTTGTGTCGAAACACTTCGCGCGCGTGAATATTTGACAGATGAACCTCTACAACCGGGACTTCGGCGGAAGAAATCGCATCCATCAGCGCGACCGACGTATGGGTGTATCCACCCGCGTTCAAGACGATTCCATCCTGTTCGCCGCGTGCTGCGTGAATCGCATCAATCAATGCGCCTTCGTGGTTGGTTTGAATATGCGTGATCGTCTGATTCAGTGCCTGACCATGAGCAACACACAGGTCCTCAATCATCTTCAAGGTCGTTGATCCATAAACCTCGGGCTGCCGCGTCCCCAGCAGATTCAGGTTCGGACCATTCAGAACCAATATTTTTTGCATATTCAAACTGTCCCCATCTTCTTCTTTTTCATAAACCCGAAAATTTGAGGCGTCCAGCGACCATCGCCCCTTTGGCGCGAGTGGTTGTGTCGCATATTGGTAAGAATCTAAAGTTCTGAATGAATATCAGCTCATTTAGTTCCCATTGTGACCACAACTTTACCGAGAGTTTTGCGTTGATCCATCTTGGTGATCGCTTCCGCCGCGCGTTCAAGTGGGAACCGGGCGCTGATACGAGGGCAGATGGCACCGCTTCGATACATTTTGAACAGTTCACCCACATTCTGAGAATGCCCTTTCGGATCCCGAAATACTGACGCGCCCCAAAACACGCCGACGATTTGACATCCTTTGAGCAGCGTCAGGTTCAACGGAATGCTGGGAATGCCTGCTGGAAAACCGACGACCAGATATCGGCCTCCCCACGCCAAACTGCGCAAAGCAGGTTCGGCGTAGTCCCCGCCAACGGCGTCATAGACCACATCTACACCTTCGCCACCGGCCAGCGATTTGATTTCGGCAGATAGCGCCTTTTGCGCCGCTCGGTCCAGATCACGTGGATAAATCAGTGTTTTATCTGCACCAACGTTTTTGCAAAACTGTGCTTTTTCTTCGGACGAAACTGCCGCGATCACATGCGCGCCCATGGTTTTGGCAAGCTCTATCGCGGCAGAGCCAACGCCACCCGATGCGCCCAGCACAAGTACGGTTTCCCCCGAGAGCAGCTGTGCTCGATCTTTGAGCGCATGGTAAGACGTGCCATACGTGAATATGAAACACGCGGCGTCTTCATATGGCATATCATCCGGGATTTTGATCGCCGTCGCTGGTCTGAGCGTCAGGTGCGTGGCGAACCCTCCATGTCCTGTCAGCGCCAGAACACGATCACCGGGCAAGAAATCAACGACATCTTTGCCGACGCTGGTGATCTCACCTGCAATCTCGCCACCTGGAGCAAATGGACGAGGAGGCTTCATCTGGTAAAGGTCCCGGATCATCAGCGTATCTGGAAAGTTCACTCCGGCCGCGTGTATTCGCACCAATATCTCACCAGCCTTTGGCACGGGATCGGGCAGGGTGGTCAACTCCAATGTTTCTGGTCCGCCCGGTTTGACGCTGAGTAATGTCTGCATATGCCCCACTTGCCCCTTGCTTCGTTTGAATTGAAATCGTTGGATTACACGAACGTATTGTCAAGATGACCGCCGCTCTGGGTCTCAAACGATAGGCGCAAAGAACAGATCACCTGAAAGGAGATTTCATGACGCCCGAGACATTGTTTTCACTCAACGGAAAAACTGCGCTGGTGACAGGTGGGGCCACGGGTATTGGCCGGATGGCAGCCGAGGCGCTTGTTCGCGCCGGTGCTCATGTTCTGATTGCCTCGCGCAAGGGTGATGCATGTGAACAGGTTGCGGCAGAGTTGAACGCGTTAGGCACCGCCGGATCTGCAGAAGGTTTTGCAGGCGATATCGGCAGCGAAGTGGGTATTGATGCATTAGTTGGTGAGGTCAACAAACGAACGCAATCTATTGAAATATTAATGAATAATGCTGGTGTTACCTGGGGCGCACCGATGGGCCAGTTTCCCCACTCGGCGTGGGACAAAGTGATGTCCGTCAATGTCGCAGGTATATTCGATCTGACCCAAAAGCTACTACCGCTTTTAATGAAATCAGCCAGCGACGATGATCCAGCACGGGTCGTAAATATTGGATCGGTTATGGGCGAGGTCCCGATGGGTGACGGGGCCTACAGCTATTCCGCGTCAAAAGCCGCGGTGATTCACCTGTCAAAAATCATGGCCAAGGAACTTGCGCCGTATCGTGTCACAGTAAATGCTCTGGCGCCTGGGCCGTTCGTATCGCGCATGACCGCGTTTGCAACCGAAGATGAAAGTAAGCGCGAGCGTGTCGGCAAGGCGGTACCGTTGGGTCGCGTGGGTCGTGACGAAGATATCGCGGGCTGTATGTTGTTCCTGTGTGGCCGTGGTGGCAGCTACATCACGGGTGCGGTGTTGCCGGTATCCGGCGGTATCAACGTCCAGACAGGCGGTAACATCTTTGCCGACGCTCTTTAGCCCCAGATCGACCGCAGGTTTGGTAGATGAAAGAAACCGATAGTACATTAGATATCAACGCAGTTGAGACCTATCTTAACTCTCATCTTGATGGGTTTTACGGCCCATTGAAGGCGACAAAGTTCACCGTAGGCCAATCCAACCCGACATATTTGCTCAGCACACCGAATGAGGCATATGTTTTAAGGCGCAAGCCGCCCGGGGTTTTGCTGAAATCAGCCCATGCAGTGGATCGCGAGTTTCGCGTAATGAGCGCGCTTGCTGGCAGCAATGTGCCCGTGCCGAAAGTTCACCTGCTATGCGAAGATGACCGGGAGATAGGGTCGGCTTTTTACGTAATGGAATATCTGCAAGGGCGTACGTTTGTAGATCCGGTCATGAAGGGTGAAGACAACGACACTCGTACGGGCGTGATTGATGAAATGAACCGCGTTCTGGCTGAGTTACACATGGTCGATATTGATGCAGTTGGTCTTTCGGATTACGGGCCACCTGGCAACTATTTCGAACGGCAAATTGCCCGCTGGAACAAGCAATATCGTGCTTCTGAGACCGAAACTATCCCAGACATGAACCAGTTGATTGCCGCGCTCGAGCATCAAGTTCCAGAGGATGACAACCAAAGGACGTTGGTGCACGGGGATTATCGCATCGACAATCTGATGTTTGAAACGAATGGCACGGGCTGCATCGGGGTCCTGGATTGGGAATTGTCGACCATCGGCCACCCATATGCGGATCTCGCGGCAGTTATCATGCAATGGCAGCTGCCTCCGGGAAAAGAGGGTCGCGGATTGGCGGGCGTAGACCGAGAAAACCTTGGCTTACCAACAGATCGCGCCTTTGTCGCAAACTATTGCGCACGTCGCGGCATTCCAGCGATCGAGAACTTTGGGTTTTACCTTGCTTTCAATTTCTTTCGAATGGCTGGAATTCTGCAAGGTGTTTACAAGCGCGCACTTGACGGAAATGCATCTGATCCGAAGCGGGCACAGGCATTTGGTGCCTATGTCCCAATCTTTGCCCAACATGGCTTGTCTGCTTTACGCAGCGAGGCGTAAGCGGTTTGACCCAAACGGAGTTGCCTCATGGGATTTGATCCGACCTCATTGGCCAATATTCGCAAATGGATGAACAAGTATGTGGACCAGCGCAAATATGCGGGTAGCGCGCTTCTAATCCGCCAGTACGGGAAAGAGGCGTTCTTTCATACTTGCGGGCGGCGTTGCATAGAGAACGACCTTCCCTTCCAACGTGATAGTTTGGTTCGGATATATTCGATGACAAAACCGGTGACCTCGGTTGCCCTCATGACCCTGGTCGAACAGGGATTGTTTCATCTCGACGCTCCAGTTTCCGAGTTTCTGCCTGAATTTACGTCCATGAGGGCCCTGATTCCGGACGCAACTAGCCTTGATCAGACAGAGGATGCGCCGTCACCAAGCTTGCATCAGCTTTTGACCCATACCAGCGGGATGAGTTACCCGTTCAATCCCGGCCTGCTGCCCAAGGCCATGGACGATCTTGATCTGATCTTTTCACCACAACAGGGCCCTCTGTCAGAAAGGATTAAGCTGTTGGCGCAACTCCCGCTGGCCTTTCAACCCGGTGCGCGCTGGGAATACTCGGTCGGGATAGATGTAATTGGGCGCGTGATCGAAGTGGTTTCAAGCAAATCGCTTGATGTGTTTCTGAATGAACATATCTTCGAGCCTTTGGGTATGAATGAAACCGCGTTCTCAGTGCCTAATGGTGCAGGGGACAGGTTTGCCTCACTCTACACCCCATTGGAAGGTGACGCGATGGCGCTGAACGCCGCAAAATCAGGCGGCGAAACACTCCGATTGGTGGATAATTCCGGGCAATCTCCATTCGAGGCGGCGACTACTTTTTCCGGAGGCGGCGGGCTGATCAGTACGATCGACGACTTCAGTAAATTCGCCGAAATGTTGCGGAGCAAAGGAACAGGAAATGGCGTCAGAATCCTGGGGTCAAAGACGATGGAGTTTATGTTTCGCAATCACTTACCGGGCGACATTGCATCAATGGGGCCGCAAAGTTTCGCGGAACAACCCATGAACGGGACAGGTTTCGGTATCGGAGGAGCGGTGGTTCTAAACCCGGCACTTGCCAAATGCCCTGGTTCGGTTGGTGACTTCGGCTGGGGTGGTATGGCATCGACGTATTTCTGGGTCGATCCAGTCAATGATCTGACGACCGTATTCTTCACTCAGCTTTCGCCGTCCAGCTCCTATCCATCGCGCGCCGAATTGAAGGCGCTTGTGCATGCAGCACTCGTTGAATGATCGGTTGTCGAATGATACCGGAAAAGTCTGGATGCAGGAGACTCCAAGATGACCGAAGCCGAACGTGTACTGCTTGATCTGCTGAATATTGAGAGGCTTGAAGTCGATCTATTCCGCGGCACCGGTTCAGGTGGTGAAACGCCAACGCGCATCTTTGGCGGTCAAGTGATTGCACAGGCGCTTGCGGCAGCCTACCGGACGGTTGAAGATCGCCTGTGTCATTCGCTACATGCTTATTTCATCCGCCCCGGCGATCCGTCCATTCCCGTTATATATCAAGTGGATCGCGCACGAGATGGAGGTTCATTTACGACCCGTCGCGTGGTTGCGATCCAGCATGGCAAACAGATCCTGAACATGTCCGCCTCATTCCACAAACAGGATGATGGGTGGGATCATCAGCATCCGATTCCCAATGTTGATGGTCCAGAACACCATCCATCGCGTGACGATCTGCGGCAAAAGTACCTTGGCCGTGTTCCGGACAAGCTGAAGTCAGAGTTTCTGCGCGAACGTCCCATCGAAGTGCGCGAAGTTGATCCTCTGGACCTGTTCACGCCCTCAAAGGCAGATGATAAGAACTATCTCTGGTTTCGCATGGGTGCGGCGAATGATGCGGACACGATTACGCAACATCTTCTCTTGGCCTATGCCTCGGACATGGGGCTGCTCACTTCCGGGATGAGGCCCCATGGGCTGAGTTGGTTTACTGGCGAAATCGATGGTGCCAGTCTGGACCATGCCATTTGGTTTCATGCACCGGTTCAGTTTCAAAACTGGCATCTTTATTCCATGGAATCACCATGGACGGGGCAGGGGCGTAGCTTCAATCGCGGATCGATCTTTTCTCAGGATGGAAAGCTGGTTGCGTCAGTCGCGCAGGAAGGCCTGCTAAGGCGGCGTCGGTCACGTTAGATATCACCGATAAAGCGTTGATTAATCTTATTCATATTACTTAACCAACCATCATAGTCTTCGATCTTCATGCGCATGTAATCAAAGACTTGCGGATGCGGAAGAACCAGAAAACGCTCGGCAGAAATTGCCTCAATACAGGATTGTGCAACCTCAGCAGGCTCAATTATTCCGTCGAACGCGGCAACAGAATCTTCGTATCCACGCATCATCTCTGAACGCACAGCTTGCGGACACAAAACAGAAACTCGGATGCCACGGTCGCGATATGTCAGAGCGATCCACTCAGCAAAACCTACGGCCGCGTGCTTGGTAACTCCATACGGCGCCGCGCCGGGTATGTTGAGCAGTCCTGCGGCAGATGCAGTAAACATCATGTATCCGCCACCATGCGCGACCATCCTTGGGATTAAATGCCGCGCAGCCCAGACATGAGACATTACGTTGACTTGCCAAATACGCTCCCAATCCGTGTCAGGTACGTCAAGCCCACCAAACGTTAGAATGCCAGCGTTGGCACAGAACAAATCAATCGGAGCAATGGTATCCTCGACCACATGGATCAACTCTCGAATGTCGCTTTCTTTAGAAACATCACATCTGATTGCATCACCACCGATTTTCTTGGCCACAACCTTCGCGCCAGTAAGATCGATATCCGCACAGACCACATGTGCGCCTTCCTTTGAAAACCGTTCTGCAAGACCTTTGCCGATGCCACTTGCTGCACCGGTGATTACAACGGTTTTTCCATTCAGATCCATCACGATATCCGTGTTCTACATTTCAAACACAGCGTAACATCCTAGGAAACCACAGCCAATGCGGATTAGCCAGCTGTGGTTTACTCATCCCAATATTTACATAATACCGATTATGCAACTAATCGATATAGCTTCAGTAAAACGCCTGCAGACCTGTTTGCGCCCGCCCCAGGATCAATGCATGGACATCATGTGTCCCCTCATAGGTATTGACGGTCTCCAGATTGATCATGTGGCGCACGACTTGGAATTCGAGCGATATCCCATTGCCGCCGTGCATATCACGCGCCATTCGAGCGATGTCCAACGCCTTACCGCAATTGTTGCGTTTGATGATCGAGATCATCTCAGGTGCAGCCTCGGCCTGATCCATCAAACGTCCGACACGCAAGCTTGCCTGCAAGCCGAGTGAGATTTCGGTTTGCATCTCTGCTAGTTTGCGCTGAAACAGTTGGGTCTGTGCCAGAGGGCGATTGAACTGCTTGCGATCTAATCCGTATTGGCGAGCTGCGTGCCAACAACATTCCGCCGCACCCATCGCACCCCAACTGATACCAAAGCGTGCGCGGTTCAAGCAGCCGAACGGGCCCTTTAGGCCTTGAACATGAGGCAGCAAGGCACCCTCGTCCACTTCAACACCATCCATGACGATTTCACCGGTGATCGAGGTTCGCAGACTCAACTTGTTTTCGATCTTCGGAGCACTCAATCCCTTGGCACCTTTGTCCAACACAAATCCGCGGATCTTACCGTCATGCGCATCGGATTTGGCCCAGACCACAAAAACGTCGGCAATCGGCGCGTTTGATATCCACATCTTACTGCCGGTCAAGCGATAGCCACCATCAATCTTCTCGGCGCGGGTTTTCATTGCCGCCGGATCAGAACCCGCATCCGGTTCCGTCAGGCCAAAGCAGCCGATCCATTCTCCGCTGGCCAGTTTCGGCAGGTATTTGCGCCGCTGTTCCTCGCTGCCATAGGCATAGATTGGATACATCACCAACGAGCTTTGCACCGACATCATCGAACGATAGCCAGAATCCACACGTTCGACTTCGCGCGCTACCAGTCCATAGGTGACATAACCGGCACCAATTCCACCGTATTCCTCAGGAATTGTCGTGCCGAGTAGACCCATTTCACCCATCTCACGAAAGATTTCTGGGTCCGTTTCTTCGTTTTGGAAAGCCTGAGTAACGCGCGGCTGTAGTTTTTCTTGAGCATAAGCACGCGCGCTGTCGGCGATCAGGCGTTCATCCTCTTCCAACTGGTCAGACAGGCGGAATGGATCATCCCAGTTGAAACTGCCAAGTTCGGGCGCATCCTTCGCGCGCAGGACCGGTTTTGTATCTGGAGCATTCATTTTGTTTCTCCGGCAGGAATGGGTTTGCACAATCATAACCTGAGCTATTGTCAAAAAACAGCGAGACATTTGCATGGTTTCATGATCAAAACGCATAGATGAGACCGAACCGCCCTACTCTACCGCCCATATCTGCACTGCGCGCGCTTGAAGCTTTGGATCGACTTGGGTCAGCATCGGCAGTCGCTGATGAAATGGCTCTGACGCAAAGCGCTGTCAGCCGACAACTTCAGACACTCGAGGCGCATCTGGGCGCCGAGTTGGTTAGTCGTGATCGAAAGCGACTATCACTCACAAAGGCGGGGCAGGACTACGTCCGGGAAATTCGGCCAGCCTTGTCGCAGATCGCACAGGCTGCATTGAAATTGCATGTTGCTCCGGTCGGTGGAACACTAAACTTGGCGATCCTGCCAACGTTCGGAATGCGTTGGCTGGTGCCGCGTCTTCCCGACTTTGCGCGGCTCCACCCTGATATTACGATCAACATGACCACGCGACTGAGACCATTCAGCTTTGCATCCGAACCCTTTGATGCGGCATTACATTTTGGGGAGCCGGATTGGCCCGGAACCGATCGCTTGTTGTTGAGTATGGAGCGTGTTCTGCCTGTTTGCGCGCCCGGCCTCTTGCCGCAAGGCGCGCCAACCTCTCCTCGAGACTTACTCAAACTGCCTTTGTTGCACATCCAGACCCGACCCCGTGCATGGCAAGACTGGTTTCGCCAAATGGGAATCGAACATCAGCACCCACTACCCGGCACGGTCCACGACCAGTTCAACACGATCAATCAAGCTGCGTTGCATGGATTGGGTGTGGCGCTACTGCCGAACTATCTGGTCGAACAGGACCTGGCGACCGGCAAACTGATTGCGGCTTTCCCAAACGCAATTGAGGCTATGGGTGCCTATTATCTGGTTTGGCCGCGCGAAAAGTCCGACGACGACGCCCTGCGGCAGTTCAGACATTGGTTGGCGTCTCAAGCACAAACCGAAGAAGCGCTACCGCGTTAGCCCAACGCGTACCCTGCCCCACGAACCGTACGCACCGGATCTTCACCGCCGTGCTGTGTCAATGCTTTGCGCAAGCGACCGATATGGACATCAACGGTGCGTGTATCGACATAGATATCGCGCCCCCAAACACGGTCAAGCAATTGCTCGCGACTCCAGACGCGGCCGGGTTTTTCCATGAATGTGCTCAGCAGCCGGAATTCAGTTGGTCCCAATTTCAAAGGCTTATCGTCTCGGCTGACCTTGTGGGTCTCGGAATCCAGAATGATATCATCGAACTCCAGTCGGATACCAACAGTCGCTGGCCTCACTCGCCGCAGTTGCGTCCGGACACGCGCCATTAATTCCACGATCGAGTACGGTTTGACCACATAATCATCCGCGCCCGTCTCGAGGCCGCGCACCTTGTCGACCTCCTCGGACCGGGCTGACAGCATGATGATCGGGATCGAGCGCGTGTCAGACCGCGATTTCAATCGACGGCAGACCTCGATACCACTGAGATTGGGCATCATCCAATCGAGAACGATTATGTCAGGGCGATCTTCATCGACCAGCAGTAAAGCTTCTTCCCCATTGGCAGCGCGTGATACGCGAAACCCTTCGGCGTCCAGATTATAGGCCAGCACCTCTCGCTGGGCCAGTTCATCCTCAACCACCAGTACCGTCGGTTGATCAGCGGACATGTCCAAAGTCTCCTAGATCGTTTGCGACGTGTTATCAGCTTTGGGCCGGGCTTCGCTGGGCCGCTCACCCGTAACGAGATAAACAACCTGCTCGGCGATCGCTGTCACGTGGTCGCCCATCCGTTCGATGTTCTTTGCGATGAAATGCAGGTGCATGCAGGATGATATGTTGCGCGGGTCCTCAGCCATGAAGGTCAGGAACTCGCGGAACAAGCCGTTATACATTTGGTCCACTTCCTGATCGCGTTCGATTACGTCGGTGGCCAATTCTGCATCTCGCTGGATGTAAGCATCCAGCGCATCTCGCAACATCAGTTCAACTTCGCGCGCCATGCGACGCAGCGCGGCGGCGCTGCCGTTGATCTCGCCCGCATTGACCAGAACGGTGGTTCGCTTTGCGATGTTCTTGGAGTAATCGCCGATCCGCTCGAGGTTGGCTGAAACCTTGAGCACCGACAGAACCAATCGTAGATCACCTGCCGTCGGGGCACGCAACGCAATCAGCCGTGCGGTTTCTTCGTTGATCAATTCTTCCAGCGCATCGATGGCCTTATCGCCCTGCCGCACTTCCTGCGCCAATTCCTCGTCGCGGGCTTCCAGCGAACGGGCGGCGTCCATGATGGCGGCTTCGACCAAGCCACCCATCTTCATAATATGGGCTTGAATCTCCTCGAGATCCCGGTCGAACGCGGATGCAATATGTTGTTCGGTCATGTCTGAATACCTGTTCTCAGCCGATCCGGCCGGTAATGTAGCTTTCGGTCCGGGGGTCTTCGGGATTTGTAAATATCTGGCCGGTCTCACCAAATTCGACCAGATTGCCCAGGTGGAAAAACGCGGTCTTTTGGCTGACACGCGCGGCCTGCTGCATCGAGTGGGTAACAATCACCACCGAATACCGCTTACGCAGATCATCTATCAGTTCTTCGACCTGTGCCGTCGCAATCGGGTCTAGCGCCGAGCATGGCTCGTCCATCAGCAAAACCTCTGGTTCGGTCGCGACGGCGCGGGCGATACATAGGCGCTGCTGCTGGCCACCGGACAGGCCTGTTCCGGGCGCGTCCAGACGATCCTTCACCTCGTCCCAGATAGCGCCGCGGCGCAGGGATTTCTCAACGATCTCATCCAGTTCCGCTTTGTTCTTCGCAAGGCCGTGAATGCGTGGACCATAGGCGACGTTGTCATAGATCGACTTTGGAAACGGGTTGGGCTTCTGGAACACCATGCCCACTTTGGCACGCAGCTGCACCGGATCGACCCGTTTGTCATAGATATCTTCACCGTCCAACAGAATATCCCCTGTGACGCGGCAGATATCGATGGTGTCGTTCATTCGGTTCAGGCAGCGCAGGAACGTGGACTTGCCGCAGCCCGAGGGGCCGATGAAGGCGGTAACCGTCTTGTCCTCGATCTCGACATTCACGTCCTTGATGGCATGGGTATCGCCATAGTGGACCTGAACATTATTCGCGGCGATCTTGATTACTTTGGAGTCCACGGTTCTCTCCACTCGTGTCATATCGTTCATCATAGCCCCCTCTTACCAGCGGCGTTCAAAGCGGCGGCGCAGGATGACCGCAATGGTGTTCATTGTCACGAGGAAGATCAACAGAATGATGATGCCCCCCCATGCACGTTCGTAAAAGGCCGGGTCAGCGCGTTTGGACCATTCATAGATCTGCGCAGGCATGGCCGAGTTCGGAGACAGGAACCCCGCAACGATTCCGTCCGGCGGGTTTGAAGCGATAAAGCCTACCATCCCGATCAGCAGCAACGGAGCCGTTTCCCCCAGCGCTTGCGCCAGGCCGATGATAGTACCCGTCAGGATGCCCGGTGCTGCCAGTGGCAGGACATGGTGGAACACTGCCTGCATTTTCGAGGCCCCTACCCCAAGCGCCGCATCTCGGATCGAAGGCGGCACCGCCTTAAGTGAAGCGCGGGTTGAGATGATGATCGTGGGCAGCGTCATCAGCGTCAGCACCAATCCACCCACCAGCGGGGCTGAGGTCGGCAGGTGCATGTAGTTGATGAACACCGCCAGTCCGAGGATACCAAACACGATGGACGGTACGGCTGCGAGGTTCGAGATGTTCACCTCGATGATATCGGTCAGCCGGTTTTGCGGCGCAAATTCCTCAAGATAGATTGAAGCGGCTACACCAATGGGCAATGCCAGTGCCAGCACCACGAACATCATGAACAGTGAGCCGAGCATGGATACACCGATCCCGGCCGCTTCGGGCCGCTGGTCAGAGGCGTCCGAGCCAAAGATGAAATCCGGGTTGAAGGCTTTGTATAAGATGCCCGCATCCCTTAGCTGGTCAACAAAGTCCAACTGCGCGACCGAGATGCTCTTGTCATTAGCAATAGACTCGCGCGTCACGCGACCTTTCATGTAACCATCGACACGGCTGTTGACCAGAAAGCGGAAGCTTACGGTTTTTCCAATCTCATCCGGATTGGCGATAACATAGTTCCTCAGTTCTGCTTGTGCGGCCTTCGACAGAATCTTACCCATTTCTTTGGGATTCAGATCGGTTTGAATGCCAAGCTTTTGTACTTCGGATTCCAACGCCGAAGCGATCAATGGGGCGTAACCAAAGGTTGAGACCTTTTTGATATCCTCGATGTTACGATTGCCCTTTTTATCCAGCTTGTCTTCCTTCAGCTCGACATTCAGCTCAAGAAAGCTTTGTTGGAAGGCCCCGGTACCGGCGGTCACGATATTGGTCACCAGAACGATCAACATCAGCAGACCGATACCGATAGCGGCGATGCCATACAGTTTGAACCGCCCCTCAGCGGCATTGCGACGTTTAGTGCGTGCGTCCTTATCAAACAGCGAACCTTTGGGTTTCGCAGCAGAAGAAGCGCCAGGGGATTGGGAAATATCGGTCATTCGTACTGCTCCCGGTATTTGCGTACGATGTAGAGGGCGAAGATATTCAGCCCCAGCGTGATGACGAACAGCGTGAGACCCAGTGCGAAGGCCACCAGCGTTTCAGGGCTTGCAAAGTCGGTATCGCCGGTCAGTTGGCTGACGATACGGGTGGTGATAGTCGTCATCGCCTCAAAGGGATTACCCGAGAATTTCGCAATCGCACCGGCCGCCATAACCACGATCATGGTCTCACCGATGGCGCGACTTGCTGCCAGCAGGATCGCACCGACGATCCCCGGCAGCGCTGCCGGCAAGACCACCTGACGCACAGTCTCGGACTTGGTTGCCCCCAACCCAAGCGAGCCATCTCGCATCGATTGGGGCACCGCGTTGATGATGTCATCCGACAGCGAGGATACAAACGGGATCAGCATGATCCCCATAACCAGACCTGCAGTCAGAACGGCGTTGGAACTTGCCATCCAGCCAAGCCCCAGTGCCCCGCCGTCCCCGAACAGGGACACCAGCGCCGGACCAACGGTCAACAAAGCAAACAAACCGTAAACGATGGTTGGGATACCGGCGAGAATTTCAAGCAGCGGCTTGGCAATCGACCGGGTCGCTCCGGTCGCGTATTCCGACAGATATATCGCCGCAAAAAGGCCAATCGGCACTGCCACCAGCAGCGCGAGAACCGAAATGTATAGCGTGCCCCACAGCAGCGGCAGGATCGAAAGCTCACTACCTCCACGGAAGTTCGGGGCCCATGTGCTGCCAAAGAAAAAGTCTTTCCATGAATGCAGTTGGAAGAAATTCATCGTCTCGAACAGCATTGAAAGAACGATGCCTACGGTTGTCAGAATGGCGATAGAAGCGGCCAGGAGAAGCAGCGCCAAAATACCTTGCTCGACTACATTGCGGGCGCGGAATTCCTTGTGCGTGCGGATATACGCAAAGGCGGCTCCCAAAAGCGCAACGACCAGAACCACGATCTGCATCGCGGTTGAACCGGTCGACGTCATGCTACGGTACTTTTGCGCGGCCAACAGAATGGGCTTTGAGATATCTTGGGTTAACACCTGACCTGCATCTTTCAGCGATTGTGTCAGCGCTTCGATATCTGCATCGGCGTTGCGCGCCTGCACCTCGGACAGCAGTCCAGACGCAATCGCACCGTCTAACCCATAGGCGACGCGGCGAACTTCGCTCATGACCAGACCACGATCAGAGCCTTCGGCGATCGCAGTGTCAGGGATCATACCTGACACCGTGTTGTTCACAATCAATGGCTGCACCAGAAGCCACAGGATCAGCAATCCCAGCGCGGGGACAAGCGCGGTAAGCGCGACATTGTACCCATAATAGGATGGCAAGGAATGCAATGCGCGCGCATCACCCTCGGCACTTGCCAAGGCGCGGGACCGGCCCGCGAAGTACCCAAGCACCGCCAAAGCAAGCAGGGTGAGCAAAATCCAGGATAACGCCATGTGAACTCCGTGGGTATGGCAGAGTTGGAGTCAAAAATAACCGGGGCGTGTTTGCATCGCCCCGGTTCATAAGTTCTATGGTTTAAGAACCGCCGCCCAGAACGGTTTCATTGGCAACAGCTTCCTGAACCTTGATCAGTTCCGGATCCGACACCAGGCCGTATTCGGCCAGTGGGCCATCAGGGCCAGCAATCTCGTCCGCGACGAAGAATTCAGCATATTCCTTCAGACCGGGGATCACACCGATATGCGCTTTCTTTACGTAAAAGAACAGCGGACGAGAGACCGGGTATTCGCCGGTTGCAATCGATTCGGTCGAAGGAACCACGTCGGACATGGTGGCAACCTGCAGCTTGTCTGTGTTATTCTCGTAGAACGCCAGACCAAAGACGCCGATGCCGTCTTTGTTGCTGTCGATGCGGGCCAGAGTTTCAGTGTAGTCGCCGTCGATGTCTACTGAAACGCCATCAGTACGCAGCGCGATACAAGCTTTTTCAGCGGCTTTTTTCTTGGCTTTGTCGCTATCACCTTCGGCAGCGGCCAGATAGGCGTCAAAATCGCCGGTGTGCTCGCAACCTGCCAGGATCACTTTGTCTTCGAACACTTCACGGGTGCCGTGTTTGGTGCCAGGAACGAAGGCAGCAATCGGCTGAGCAGGGAAGTTCGGGTTCACCTGATCCCAAGTTTTGTAGGGGTTGTCGACCAGCTGGCCGTCAACAACAACCTGAGCGGAAAGGGCTTTGTACCAGTCATCCGGTGTGAACGCGAACGAGTTGCCGTTGATGTCGGATGCAAACACGATGCCGTCATAGCCGATCTGAACTTCGATGATGTCGGTAACACCAGCATCTGCGCAGGCTTTGATCTCTTTTTCGCGAATCTTGCGCGATGCGTTGGCGACGTCGATGGTGTTTTCACCCACGCCTTCGCAGAAACGCTTGAGACCAGCAGAAGAGCCACCGGATTCAACAACAGGTGTCGGAAAATCAAAGTTCTCACCGAAGGCTTCAGCAACAATCGAAGCGTAAGGTAGAACGGTTGACGAGCCAGCAACCTGAACCTGATCACGAGCGGCCGCAGTGGTCGCCGATACGGCAGCGATGGCCAGAGCCGAAGCCGACAGTTTTACAAAGGACATCCCAGTCTCCTTGAGAAATATACGTTCTGATCACCCCTATGATGATCTGGGCGAAGCACTATGACGCTCGCGTAAGTCTTTTGTGACAGGCATGTAACAGTTTCATGACAACTCACGAATTTCTCAGAAATTCTTAACTTGACGAGGCGTCATGACTGGATGCCAACCGTCCGCGCAATTTCAACGCGGCAAGATCACCGTAAAAACGGCACCTTGTCCCAACTCGCTATCCACTTTCAGTCGTCCGCGATGGCGATTGACGATGTGTTTTACGATCGCCAAACCCAGCCCCGTTCCACCCAATTCGCGTGAGCGGTGGCTGTCTGCCCGATAGAATCGCTCGGTCAGCCTGGGAAGATGCTTGGCATCGATGCCGGGACCCTGATCTATGATCTTGATCCGCACGGCTGGCCCGCGCATTGCAGTATCTCGCTCGGACAGATTCACAATCACATCGACTTGGCCACCACTCCCACCGTATTTGATCGCGTTTTCAACAAGGTTAGTGAAAACCTGACGTAACTGATCGCTGTCCCCAACCATCGTGATTGGCTCGTTCGGGGCATTCAGTGATAGCTCGACACCTGCATCATCTGCCAATGGCCGTAGCGTGTTCAACGTCGACTGAATTAACCCGGTCAGCTCCAATGGTTCCTTGGGCCTGACCCGCTCTTCACTTTCGACCCGATTAAGCGAGAGCAGATCCCCCACCAGCCGGTTCATTCGATTGGCCTCATCCGCCATGATCTGCAGAAACCGATCACGTGCTGCTGTGTCATCACGGGCCGGGCCTTGCAGGGTTTCGATAAACCCCATCAGCGCCGTCAGAGGTGTCCGCAGTTCGTGGCTGACATTGGCTACAAAATCGCGGCGCATCTGGCCGGCCTGTTCCAGATGCGTGACATCCTGAAATACAACCAGTACGGCATCGGTCCCATTGACGGGCCTGCACTGTACCTCAAAAGTGGTATCCTGCGCACCGTCATTTGACAGATGTCGCGCCCGACCCGGTTCTTTCGAACGGAGGCTCTGCTCAACCGCATCTATGATCTGCGGTTGCCGCAGGATCGTTGCAAAGTGCCGGCCTTCAATGGCTTGGCCCAACAGAGACAAGGCCTCAGTATTCGCAGCAACGATCCGCTCGGTTTGCCCGACCAGAAGCGCTGGTGCGGGAATGGCAGAGACAAGATCAGCGAGCAAAGTGTCAGTCATGCAAACTCAGACCGGTCGCAGAGAATCGCGAAAATTACGCATGTTTTCCTGATAATGCAGCGCACTCAAAGTCAGCTTTTGTGCAGTTGCATCATCAATCTGTCGCACGACCTTACCGGGTGATCCCATGACAAGTGAGTTATCGGGGATTTCCTTGCCTTCCGTAACAAGCGCCCCTGCCCCGATCAAACAGTTTTTGCCGATCTTTGCACCGTTCAATATGATGGCACCCATACCGATCAGAGAATTGTCTCCGATTGTGCAGCCGTGCAGCATGACCTTGTGACCAATGGTGCAATTCTGACCAATCGTCAGCGGATATCCGGCATCAATATGCATCACGCAGTTTTCCTGCACGTTGCTGCCAGCCCCCACTCGTATTTCCTCGTGATCCGCGCGGATGGTGCAGCCGAACCAAACCGAAGACCCCTGTTCCAATACTACCTTGCCAATCAAGTTGGCATCAGGCGCAACCCAAGTGTCTTCGTGTATCTTTGGTGTGTGTTTGCCCAAGGCGTAAATCGTCATGATAGACCATCGAATTCGGTTTGCAGGGCGCGGATGTGGTTTTGTAGGCTAGGCTGCTGAATTCGGCGCATCCGCTCGGCACTGACGATGGTTTTCAGTTTTTCCTCGGTTGCATCCAGATCATCGTTGATCAAGACGTAATCGTAGTACCCCCAATGACTGATCTCATCCCAACTTTTTAGCATGCGTTTGGCGATAACATCATCACTGTCCTGTCCGCGCCCTTCCAGTCTGCGCCGAAGCTCACGGATTGAAGGAGGAAGGATGAAAATTGACAACGCGTGTTTACCAAGATCAGAATTGCGAATCTGCACCTCACCTTGCCAATCAACATCAAACAGCACGTCACGCCCTTGCGTGATGGATTCACGCACCGGCCCCGCAGGTGAACCATAGAAGTTACCAAAAACATGAGCGTGTTCCAGCATTTGGCCATCTGCGACCTGTTGCTTGAACTCATCTTCCGAGAGGAAATAATACTCTCGCCCATGTTCCTCACCCGGGCGCGGCGCGCGGGTAGTGGCTGAGATTGAAAACTCAAGGCCGACATCCCACTGCATCAGGCGACGGGCCAGAGTAGATTTGCCTGCGCCCGACGGCGACGACAGAATGATTAGTAGACCGCGGCGATCCGCCATGTGATGTATCCGTCCTTATTCCACGTTCTGTACTTGCTCGCGCATCTGATCGATCACGGCCTTCAGCTCTAAACCGACTGCTGTCAGTTCGGCATTTTGCGATTTCGAGCAAAGCGTATTCGCTTCACGATTGAACTCCTGCATCAGGAAGTCCAGCTTGCGCCCGACCGGTCCGTCTTGCGACAACAGCGCGCGTGCCGCTGCAACATGCGCAATTAACCTGTCGATCTCTTCGGTAATGTCAGCCTTCACCGCAATAAGCGCAAGCTCCTGCGCAACTCGTTCAGGATCAGCACCTTGGGTGTTGTCGAGAACCCGTGCGAGATTGTCTCGCAATGCCTGTTCCATTTGCATCCGACGACCTTCGGCCAGTTTGACAGCTTGGTTTGTCAATTCAGCGATCTGGTCTAATTGCCCGCCAAGTATACCTGCTAGCGCTTTTCCTTCAGCACTTCGCATTTCAATAAATTCCAAAAGCAGCCCGCCAAACTCCGCTTTCAGCTTCTCAACAAGTGGCTCCGGATCATCACTATCACCGCCTACTTCCATCATCCCCTTCAGGGAAAGCAGATCGCTGGCCTTCGACGGCGCCAATAGCACACCGCGCGCGCCAGCCATGGCCTCGGTCTGAGCCAGCGCCTCCAGTGCAGCCTCCATCGCAGAAGTGTTCAGTTGGATATCTGCAGCGGTTTCCTCACGACTCAGCCGCAGGGACAGCGTGACATTGCCGCGATTGACTTGCTTTGACAGGTCGCTTCTCAGCGCGGCCTCAAGCCCTGTCAGCCAATCCGGCATTCGCAGACGCAGGTCCAACCCTTTGCCATTGACGCTGCGCAACTCCCAAGTCCAGCTATGGGGCCCGAACGCGCCCTTACCCGAGGCGAACCCGGTCATGGATTTGATCATGACTGCCCTTTCCGTCAAATTCACTGGTCGCACCTAATGCCATTGACCAGCAGGGGGCAAGTCCTTGCTCAAATACGGATCAATTCCGAGAGGTTAACCATTCGTTAAAGAATTACTCCAAAATTGTATTAACCCCTGTCAATCTTGCAGCGGAAAAGGCTGGTGGGTCGCAGCATTGCCCACTAGGTGGCATTTTAGAAAAATCGTGATCGATTGACGTCGGGGTGATGAAATGGAGAGGTTTTTCAGTACTAAATCCGGTTCTGAATTTGGAAAGATCATCGCGATGGACCGATTTGACAGTGGACGCAGCCTGTCCCCTATTCGTCAGGCCGAAGCCTATTGGACAGCATTGCTGACAGCAGATGGCGTTCCAATGCGGTCACAAATCGATCCGCGCGGGCTTGAGAATATACTGGAATACACCTTCATTCTTGAACGCATCGCACCCGGTCTTGCCCGATTTCGTCTGGCCGGGAGTCATCTGAATAAACTGGCGGGAATGGAAGTTCGCGGGATGCCGCTCACTTCGTTCTTCGAGCCCGATGCCCGAGATGACACCAAGCAGCTTCTAGATCAGGTGTTCTCTGCACCTGCAGTTGCCGAACTTGGGCTCGTTTCAAAGGGCAAGTTGGGTCGGGTAAGCTTACAAGCGCGCATGATCTTGCTGCCACTCAAGAGCGATCTGGGAGATATCAGCAGAGTCCTGGGTGTCATGGTCAGTGATGGGATGATCGGTGTCACGCCGCGCCGGTTCACAATATCCGATCACCGGGTACACAAGGTTTCCGATCTACAGACCCCGCCAAAACACGCACCGAACATGGCAGAAGGATTTGCCGAAAGTCCGAGCGGGTTCAAAGGCGCACCGCACCTAAAGCTGGTTTCGTCGCGGGATGAATAAAAAAACGGCGGGCAAGTTGCCCGCCGTTTTCGTCTTTGATCCATCGCTACTTTAGCTCGCGGCGCGCTTGCCCCGATCCCGGCGCAGATTGGTCAGTTCTTCCGCAACAAGGAAGGCCAGTTCTAGCGACTGCGACGCATTCAGGCGCGGGTCGCACGCTGTGTGATAGCGATCGGAAAGATCCTCTTCGGTCACAGCGCGGACACCGCCGGTGCATTCGGTGACGTCCAAACCGGTCATCTCAAAATGCACCCCACCCGGAACGGTGCCCTCGGCCTGATGCACTCCAAAGAAGTCGCGTACTTCGCGCAGAACGGAATCGAACGGTCGTGTCTTGTACCCGGTCGCCGATTTGATCGTGTTGCCATGCATCGGGTCACAAACCCAAGTGACCTTGGCACCTTCTTCTTTCACAGCCTGGACCAGACGCGGCAGATGCTCACCCGCTTTGCCTGCGCCGAAACGCGCGATCAAAGTCAGACGACCCTCTTCGTTTTCCGGGTTCAGTTTCGACATCAGAACCTTGAGGTCTTCGGCGCTGGTTGTCGGACCGCATTTCAGACCGATCGGGTTCAGGACGCCGCGGCAGAATTCGACATGCGCACCGTCGGGCTGGCGGGTACGATCGCCGATCCAGATCATGTGGCCCGAGCCAGCCAACCAATTGCCCGAGGTCGAATCCAGACGGGTCAGCGCCTCTTCGTACTCAAGCAGCAGGCCTTCATGGCTGGTGTAGAACTCTACCGACGAAAACTCATGCGTCGTATCCGCAGTGATGCCCGCCGCCCCCATGAAATCAATCGAATCCTGAATGCGGTCGGCGATCTCAGAGTATTTCTGAACGTCTTGTCCGTCGGCAAAGCCCAGTGTCCAGGAGTGGACATGGCTCATATCCGCGAAACCACCGGTCGAAAACGCGCGCAGCAGGTTTAGCGTGGCGGCCGCCTGAGTGTAGGCCTGCAGCATCTTGCTCGGATCAGGAATTCGGGCCTCGGGCGTGAAGTCCAGTTCGTTGATGATATCACCACGGTAGCTGGGCAGTTCTACACCATCCACAATTTCCGTTGGAGCGCTGCGTGGCTTGGCGAATTGACCCGCCATGCGGCCAACTTTGACCACAGGCACCTTGGCGCCATAGGTTAGCACCATCGCCATTTGCAGCATCACCTTGAACGTGTCACGGATAGCATCCGCACTGAACTGTTCAAAGCTTTCAGCACAATCACCGCCTTGCAGCAGGAATGCCTCACCACGGCCTGCAGCCCCCAAATGCTGCTTGAGCCGCCGCGCTTCGCCGGCAAAAACCAGCGGGGGATACTTTGAAAGCTGCGCCTCGACTTTTCCTAACGCAGCCGCGTCGGTATAGTCGGGCATCTGAACTCGGGGCTTGTTGCGCCAGTTCGTTTTTTGCCACTCGGTCATAGCTTGGATCTCCGCTGAGGTAATTCAGATCGTCTCTATACAAAAAGCATTGAAGAGAGGCCATATGCGATTTGCACCTCTTGACGGCGCAAACAAGCTTTGAGCATGTTGACGGGCATATCTGCCGTCGCCAAGAAGCTGACGTGTACCGAATCAAGGACAGTTCGCCATGCAAGAGCAACGCCAAGTTGTCACCGTGGAAAATGACGCGGGCAAACCGCTTAATTTTGTGTTTGTCCTTTTGGACAAGTTTTCACTGCTGTCCTTTGCATCGGCCCTCGACAGTCTGCGCATCGCCAATCGTATGGCAAATCGCGATTTGTATACTTGGACGCTGGCGGGTGAAGGCGGAGAGCTGGTGCATTGTTCAGCCGGAACCACCTTCAAATTGGATGCAGATCTTGAAGAATTGCAGCGCGATGAAGTGATCCTGATCTGCGGTGGGGTCGACGTTCAGGCGGCCACCACAAAACGGGTGTTGAACTGGCTGCGCCGCGAAGCCCGCAAGGGGCTGAAGATTGGTGGTCTCTGTACTGCTGCTTATACGCTTGCGAAAGCGGGATTGCTGGAAGGTAAACGGGCCACAATCCACTGGGAAAACTCTGATAGCTTTGCCGAGGAATTCGATACGGTCGAACTGACCAAATCCGTATTTCTGGTGGATGGGAACAGAATGACCACCGCAGGTGGAACATCGTCGATTGATCTGATGCTTAAACTAATTGCCGATGACTATGGTGAAGATCTGGCAAATGCAGTCGCGGATCAGATGATATATTCCTCGATCCGCACGGATCAGGACACTCAGCGCCTTTCGACGCCAACTCGGATTGGCGTTCGCCATCCCAAGCTCAGCCAAGTCATCCTGATGATGGAAAAGAACATAGAAGAGCCGATCTCGCCTTCGATTCTGGCCAAGGACGTGGGCATGTCCACGCGTCAGCTTGAACGCCTGTTCCGCCGCTATCTTAGCCGTTCTCCCAAGCGCTACTACATGGAACTGCGCCTGCACAAAGCGCGCAACTTGCTGATGCAGACAGATATGAGTGTCATCAACGTGGCACTGGCCTGTGGCTTTGCCAGCCCATCGCATTTCTCAAAATGCTATCGGGCGCATTACAACACTACACCCTACCGTGAACGTGGAGCGCAGAGCGGGCGATTGTCTGTTTGATCCAAGGACGCTGCCAGACCTACAACTCTTTTTCGAAGTAATGCAGGTGCGGCCGAAGCATCGGCTGATCCAGATAGGTTGTTGTTTCGATCGGTTCTTCAAGCTCGACGAATCCGAGCTTGGGATACAAGCTTCGCATTTCGACATTTGGCGTCAGTGTGTCAGCGATCAGGCGCTTAAGACCCATATCGCGTGCAGCTTGTTCACGGGCCACAATCAGGGCACGCCCTGCGCCGGTTCCTCTTGCTCCCTCAATCACAAAGACACGCTTTAGCTCACCTGTACGGGAATCAAAGCGTTTCAGCATTCCGCATCCAATGATGTCTCGGGTTTGATTTCTGGCCACGACCAAACATCCATTCGGAGGCAAATAGTCATCCGTATTTGCCCAGAACTCGGCCAGCGCGCTTTCAGGGGCAGCTGGATCTATTTCAAATCCCATTGCCTGCATTCTGACAACGATAAGCGCGTAATACTCTTTCAAGATCGAATTCAGTTCGCTCTTCGGCGGTATAGTGCTGCACAGTTCAATTACGAAGCCACTCATTTGGCACCTCAAAACAACTGGCCACCGGGTTACTCAAACGCTTCGATGACTTGGAAAATTCAATAAGTTCGTTGCAGGTTATCAGAGGCGCGACATCCTATAAACCGCGCCCTGCCCGACCGAAATGAACCAGATCGACCCATCGGACGCCTCTACGATATCACGGACACGTTCTGTTTCAGGACCCTTGATCCGTTCTACCTCACGAAGCGGATTGCCCGAAAGCCGTGCAATATAGTCGAATTTCAAAGAGCCTACGAACAAATCACCTTTCCACTGCGTCCACAGCTTACCCGAATACACAAGCAATCCCGAGGGTGCGATAGACGGGTCCCAATAGTGTTTAGGCTGCTCCATCCCTTGTTTCGACGTTCCTTCGCCAATCTTCTGACCCGAGTAATGCACCCCATAAGAGATCACGGGCCATCCATAGTTAGCTCCGGGCCGGATCAGATTGACCTCATCGCCCCCTTTGGCCCCGTGTTCAGATACCCAAAGCCGACCCTGCTGATCCAAGTTGGCTCCTTGAGGGTTCCTGTGCCCAAACGACCAGATTTCGGGCCGGACATCGGGATTGTCCACAAACGGATTGTCACGAGGAACTGTTCCATCTCGATTTATTCGAATAACCTTTCCCAAATGGTTTGACCGGTCTTGAGCTGCCGGACGATCCCCACGATCTCCGATCGTGACAAACA
This sequence comes from Ruegeria sp. AP7, assembly GCF_056539905.1. Taxonomy (NCBI): domain Bacteria; kingdom Pseudomonadati; phylum Pseudomonadota; class Alphaproteobacteria; order Rhodobacterales; family Roseobacteraceae; genus Ruegeria; species Ruegeria sp. AP7. Next base: position 663,319 of record NZ_JBQFVT010000001.1, read on the forward strand.
AAGAGCCATCCTCAGCCTCGACGACACGCGAGCCAAAGTGCCGACCCCCGGAACCGCCGGGTACGGCCTCAAAAATTATGCGCAGGTTGGTCAGGCGATCCCCGCTTTCGGAGAACCGCGCGACTGCAACTGCAGTACCCGCACCACCTCTTTGCGGCTTTGAAAACGTTAGAAAAAGCTCTCGGGTTTGACTGAAATTCCGAGCAATCGTGACATCAAGCAAACCACCCTGCCCGTTCGCGACCACTCTTGGCACCCCTTTGACGCGCTTTGCCTCGCCTTCAGCGACGTAAAGAAGCTCTCCATCGCGTTCGGTTACGACGAAACTGTTGTCCGGAAGAATGCCAATGGCCCACGGCGTGTCCAGGCCTTTCACGACTTGGTTGAGTTGAATTCTCCCGACCGAAGTCTCGATAACATCGGACCAGCCGGACACCGACCAACAGGACAGAATCAGAATCGCTAAAATTCTATGCATCTCTACCCTCTTCTCAACAATACTTCGGTATTAAGGCTCAATTCCCATCAAAGCAGATAGATTGTCTGCGGACAAAAGCACTTTTTTGTTAGGACTTTTCTTTTCCGAACAGCTTGCCTAGGGTCGTGCCCAGAACGACAACGTTCAAACAATAAATAGGGAGTAACCTAATGAAAAAGCTGCTTACCGCTACCGCAGCAACCGCCCTGCTGGCGGGAACCGCAATGGCCGACGACGTTAAGCTGGGCGTGCTGTTTGGCTTTACGGGTCCGATTGAATCGCTGGCACCTGCCATGGGTTCGGGCGCTGAACTGGCAATGGCCGAAGTTACCGAATCCGGGAAGCTGCTGGATGGCTCAACCGTTACCGGAACGCGTGCTGACACCGGCTGCATCGACAACGGCCTGGCGACATCGAACGGCGAACGCATGATCGCGGATGGCGTCGCTGGCATCATCGGCGGTGACTGCTCGGGCGTAACTGGCGCCATCCTGCAGAACGTTGCGATTCCGAACGGCATGGTCATGATCTCACCCTCGGCAACATCGCCTGGCCTGTCGACCATGGAGGATAACGGCCTGTTCTTCCGCACCGCCCCGTCGGATGCGCGCGAAGGTCAGGTGATGGCAGATATCCTGAACGATCGCGGCATCAGCTCGATCGCTCTGACATACACCAACAACGACTACGGCAAAGGTCTGGCAGACGCGATCCAGTCTTCATTCGAAGCTTCGGGTGGTGAAGTCACCATCGTCGCTGCACATGAAGACGGCAAGGCTGACTACTCGGCCGAAGTTGGCGCGCTGGCCTCCGCCGGTGGCGACATTCTGGTTGTAGCTGGCTATCTGGACCAAGGCGGTCTGGGCATCATCCAGTCGGCTCTGGACAGCGGCGCGTTCGACACGTTCGGTCTGCCCGGCGGAATGATCGGTGACTCGCTGCCCGCAAATGTCGGACCCGATCTGAACGGCTCGTTCGGACAGATCGCCGGTTCGGGTGGAGAAGGTGCCGAGAAGTACTTTGCCATGGCAGAAGCTGCTGGTTTTGACGGCTCGTCGCCCTATTCGCCCGAAGCGTACGATGCCGCAGCGCTGTTCATGCTGGCCATGCAGGCCGCAGGTTCGACCGCTCCGGCAGAATACGGTGCAAAGATCATGGACGTTGCCAACGCTCCGGGTGAGAAAATCTATCCCGGTGAACTGGCCAAAGGTCTGGAACTGTTGGCTGCTGGTCAGGAAATCGACTATGTCGGCGCATCTGGTGTTGAACTGATCGGACCCGGTGAAAGCGCAGGTTCCTATCGCGAGATCGAAGTGACCGACGGCGAGAACAAGACCGTCAACTTCCGTTGATCCGAACTTCACAGTCATAAAATCAAGCAGCCCGGGCCTTGTGTCCGGGCTGTTTCAATGACAAAAGGCCGCACCTCCCTTAAGGGGATGTGACAACAAGAACGCCGAACAGGGCGGCAAGGGGAAAAGATGATCGTCGTCGAAGACGTGCACAAGCATTTCGGCGGGTTTCATGCGGTGGACGGGGCATCGCTGGAAATCCAAAAAGGGTCCATCACCGGCCTGATCGGTCCGAACGGGGCCGGAAAAACCACTCTGTTCAACGTGATCGCGGGTGTTCTTCCACCGACCAGCGGCAAGGTCCACATGGATGGTGAGGATATCACTGGCCTGCCTCCGCATGAGCTGTTTCACAAAGGCCTGCTGCGTACCTTCCAAATCGCGCATGAGTTTTCCTCGATGTCCTGCCGCGAGAACCTGATGATGGTACCCGGTGCGCAATCGGGTGAATCGCTGTGGAACACATGGTTCGGGCGTAAACGTATCGCCGATGAGGAACGCGCACTGAAAGCCAAGGCTGATGAGGTGCTGGAGTTCCTGACCATCGAGCATCTGGCAGATCACAAGGCCGGTCAGGTCTCGGGTGGGCAGAAGAAACTGCTGGAACTTGGCCGCACCATGATGGTCGACGCCAAGATCGTATTTCTGGACGAGGTCGGCGCGGGAGTGAACCGCACCCTGCTGATGACCATTGCTGACACGATTCTGCGCCTGAACAAGGAACGCGGCTATACCTTCGTCGTCATCGAGCACGACATGGATTTCATCGGCAAGATTTGCGACCCGGTCATTTGCATGGCCGAGGGCAAGGTGTTGGCCGAAGGCACTCTGGACGAGATCAAAGCCAATGAACACGTGATCGAAGCTTATCTGGGCACCGGCCTTAAGAACAAAGGCAAGCTGGAGGCGGGCGCATGAGCGACAACCCCTACCAGGACGATAAGGGCAACAAGGACGCCTCGATCACCAATCCGCATGGTGTCGGCACCATGACTCCAGCGCATCGCAAAAGTGGTGAGACTCACATAGTCGAGGGCGGCCCTTTCCTGATTGGTGACACCATGACCGGCGGCTATGGCAAAGGGCCGGACATCCTGCATGATTGCACCATTGCCGTTGACAAGGGTGAGATTGCGGTGATCGTGGGACCCAACGGTGCGGGTAAATCGACCGCAATGAAGGCCGTTTTTGGCATGCTAGACGTGCGCCAAGGGTCTGTGCGCCTGGATGGCGAAGACATCACCAATCTCAGCCCGCAGGATCGTGTGCAGCGTGGCATGGGCTTTGTGCCACAGACCTCGAATATTTTCACGTCGATGACGGTTGAAGAGAACCTTGAGATGGGCGCTTTCATCCGCCGCGACGATTTCACGGAGACGATGGAACAGGTCTATGACCTCTTCCCCATTCTCCGCGACAAACGCAATCAGGCCGCCGGAGAGTTGTCAGGCGGTCAACGCCAACAGGTCGCCGTGGGCCGCGCGCTGATGACCCAGCCCAAGGTGCTAATGTTGGATGAACCCACAGCCGGGGTCTCACCCATCGTAATGGATGAGTTGTTTGACCGGATCATCGAGGTCTCGCGCACCGGCCTGCCGATCCTGATGGTCGAACAGAATGCCCGCCAGGCGCTAGAGATTGCGGACAAGGGATATGTGCTGGTTCAGGGGCGGAATGCCTATACTGGCACGGGTAAGGAACTGCTGGCCGATCCGGAAGTTCGCAAGAGTTTCTTGGGGGGATGACGCCAGTGACAGCTACTCTCGTGTTTGATCACTCTGAAAACAAGTCGAAAAAACGAACGAACTTGGAAAATGAGGTAACGAACTAATGGATTTCCTCAACGCCCTTGTGGCGCTCTCCAACTTCGTTCTTGTTCCCGCAATCGCCTATGGCAGCCAGTTGGCGCTGGGCGCGTTGGGGGTGACGCTGATCTACGGCATCCTGCGGTTTTCGAACTTTGCCCATGGCGACACTATGGCCTTTGGTGCGATGATTGCCGTGCTGGTCACGTGGGGCCTGCAGGCCGCCGGTGTCAGTTTTGGGCCGTTGCCGACCGCTCTGCTGGCCCTGCCCTTCGCTATTCTGGGCTGCATCGTTCTGGTGCTGATCACCGACCGACTGGTTTATAGGTTCTACCGGGAACAAAAGGCCAAACCGGTTATTCTGGTGATCGTATCCATGGGCGTGATGTTTATCATGAACGGGCTGGTACGGTTCATCATCGGGCCGGATGACCAGAGGTTCTCAGACGGTGCGCGGTTCCTGATCAAAGCGCGGGATTTCAAGGCTTGGACGGGGCTGAACGAGGGGCTTGCGATTAAGACCTCGCAAGCCATCACGGTTGTTGTCGCAGTACTAGCCGTGGCAGCTTTGTTCTGGTTCCTCAACAAAACCCGCACCGGCAAGTCGATGCGCGCCTATTCGGATAACGAAGATTTGGCGCTGCTATCCGGCATCAACCCCGAACGCGTGGTGATGATCACCTGGATCATCGTCGCCGCCCTGGCAACCACTGCAGGTGTGCTTTACGGCCTCGACAAAAGCTTCAAGCCTTTCGTCTATTTCCAGCTTTTGCTGCCGATCTTCGCCTCGGCCATTGTTGGCGGACTCGGCAACCCTCTGGGCGCCATTGCTGGCGGGTTCATCATCGCGTTTTCTGAGGTGACCGTCACCTATGCGTGGAAAAAGGTGCTGACCTATCTGGCACCGGAAAACCTGGAACCGTCCAGTTTGGTCCAGTTCCTGTCCACCGACTACAAATTCGCCGTCAGCTTCGCCATCTTGCTGATCGTGCTGCTGTTTAAGCCGACAGGCCTGTTCAAAGGAAAAGTAATATGAGCGAGCCCGTCAAAAACACGCTGCTATTTGTTGTCGTTGGCGGCCTGATCCTGTTGACCGGGTTTACGCAAAGCTGGAACGCGGCGATCCTGATCCTGAACATGGGCCTGATCTCAGCCATCATGTCGATCGGAGTGAACCTGCAATGGGGCTTCGCGGGCCTATTCAATGTCGGTGTCATGGGCTTTGTCGCGCTGGGCGGGCTTGCGGTTGTTCTGATCTCAACCCCACCGACACCCGGCGCATGGTCAAGTGGAGGTTACGGTGTCATACTTTCGCTTCTGCTGGGTGCGGCAACCGTGGTTGCGGCCGTTATGGTCGCGCAGAAGATGCCGAAAGGGCGCACACGGACATTTGCGATCATCGGCATTCTGGTCGTTGGATTTTTTGTTTACCGCGCAATCTTTGATCCCAATGTTGCTTCGATCGAAGCGATTGATCCTGCTGTGGCAGGCAATATCGGCGGGCTGAACCTGCCGGTCCTATTCGCTTGGCCGGCTGGAGGGTTGCTGGCCGCAGGCGCGGCGTGGCTGATCGGTAAAACCGCTCTGGGTTTGCGTTCGGACTATCTGGCGATTGCTACGCTTGGGATCGCCGAAATCATCATCGCGGTTATGAAAAACGAAGACTGGTTGGCCCGAGGAGTCAAGAATGTCTACGGCATACCACGCCCCGCACCAGTGGTGGGCTATGAGGTTGAGCTGCAGCAAGACCCCTCTTTCATCGCGCGGGCCGAATGGTTCGGGCTGGACCCCGTCACCGCCTCGACCCTATCCGTGAAGCTTGGGTATTCGTTGCTGTTCCTCATCGTGTTGCTGATACTGCTCTGGATGGCTCAGATGGCGTTGAAAAGTCCTTGGGGCCGCATGATGCGTGCCATTCGTGACAACGAAGTCGCGGCTGAGGCGATGGGCAAGGACGTCACCCGCCGTCATTTGCAAATCTTTGTTCTGGGTTCGGCCATCTGCGGCATTGCCGGCGCAATGATGACCACGCTCGACGGGCAGCTGACACCAGGTACCTACAACCCCTTGCGCTTTACCTTCCTTGTTTGGGTCATGGTCATCGTCGGCGGATCGGGCAACAATTTCGGAGCCGTACTGGGAGCGTTCCTAATCTGGTTCTTGTGGGTGCAGGTTGAACCCATTGGCCTGTGGCTGATGAACCTAATCACCGCAGGAATACCCGATGGCAGCGCTTTGAAGTCGCATCTGATAGACAGCGCAGCACATATGCGGTTGTTCACGATGGGACTTATTCTGCTGATTGTTCTCAGATTCAGCCCAAGAGGGTTGATCCCAGAGAAATAAGCAAAATTTCGTGAGAATTTCCCCTAACGCACCGTGAACCGGCGCGTTTTATTGTGCGGAAGATCAGAAAGGGCTAAACCTGCACACTGCGATCCACCACATCGCTGCTGTGCCAAGCTCTGTGCGAGATTGGCGCAGGGTTGTTAACGATCTGAAGTTTACCAGGATGAAAGCATCGACCTCGCTATGAACAAACCACTCAAAACATTCGCTATGGCCGTTCCGACAATGGCAGTGTTATCGGCCTGCGTACCCACGCCAGAGGAATTGGAAACCACCCCGGTCAAGGTGCAGACACCCAAAGGGGTCGTGACCTGCCAGCTTTACCGGCATGACAGGGTCAGCTGGGATCGTGCGATCGATTTCCCCGCCACCAAGATGTCGGTGCCCGAGGCAGACAACTACTGCAAACAAGAAGGCCTGCGGCGATTGAAGCGCTGATCAGGCGGCTTGCTACCTGTTGATCGCGCGCCTTATCCTACGTTTCAGCGATTGCGAAACAATCCGCCCAGGATGCCGCGAACGATACGGCGACCTGTCGTTCCTTTCAGCTCTTTGATCACGGCCTCGCTCATGGCCGTGGCGAAAGTATCCTTCTTTCGCGAGACACGCGAAGAAGAGCGCCCGACACGACTGCCCGAATATCTGCGGGCCGAGGCATATTCCCGTTCCATCGGGCTCTGCTGCTCCAAAACTTCGTCAGATTCGGCCTGTTCAGCCGCGTTGGCCGCCGCATTGGCTCGGGCCTGCAGGATTTCAAAGGCAGATTTGCGATCGATCCGGGTGCCGTATTTGGCACCCATTGGAGACGCTTCGATGAACGATTGACGCTCAGTCTTGGTTATCGGACCAAGTTGAGAACCCGGCGGTCGGATCAGGGTGCGTTCGACGACACCCGGGACCCCTTTTTTTTGCAGCATCGAGGTTACCGCCTCGCCCACGCCGACTTCGCGAATGGCGGCCTCGGTATCGAAGGCGGGATTCTCGCGATAGGTCTCTGCCGCCAGACGCAGGTTTTTTCGATCGCGCGCGGTAAATGCCCGAAGCGCATGCTGGATCCGATTGCCCAGTTGGCCGAGGATATCTTCGGGAATGTCGGCTGGGTTTTGCGAAATAAAGTACACGCCCACACCCTTCGATCGGATTAGCCGCGCCACTTGTTCGACCTTGTCCACCAGCACTTTCGGAGCGTCCTCGAACAGCAAATGCGCCTCGTCAAAGAAGAACACCAGCTTGGGTTTTTCCGGATCACCAACTTCGGGCAATTCCTCGAAGAGTTCACTGAGCAACCATAACAAGAAAGTCGCATATAGACGCGGAGACCCCATCAATTTGTCCGAGGCCAGGATGTTCACCATACCTTGCCCGCTTTCGTCAGTTTGCATCAGATCTGCAAGTTCCAGCGCAGGCTCACCGAACAGGTTCGTGCCACCCTGATTTTCAAGCACCAGCAAACGCCGCTGAATGGCACCAATCGATGCCGTGGAAACGTTGCCATATCGCAGCGACAGCTGGGCTCGGTTTTCGCCAATCCAGACCAGCAATGCCTGCAGGTCTTTCAAGTCCAGCAGCGGCATGCCCTCTTCATCCGCGACCCTAAAGGCGATATTCAGAATACCTTCCTGCGCCTCGCTAAGCTCCATCAGTCTGGATAACAGCAGCGGGCCCATCTCTGTCACGGTCGTTCGGACGGGATGGCCTTGTTCACCGAACAGGTCCCAAAAAGTAACCGGGCACGCGGTGTACGAGAATGTATCGAACCCGATCTTTGCAGCGCGGTCCTGAAAGGCTTGATGCAGCTTGTGACTTTCGCTACCGGGCAGCGCCAATCCCGACAAGTCACCTTTGACATCGGACAGAAACACCGGAACACCGGCTTGCGAAAATCCTTCGGCCAGAATTTGCAGCGTTACCGTCTTACCTGTTCCGGTCGCGCCGGCGATAAGACCGTGGCGGTTCGCGTATTTCAATGACAACCCCTGTGCCACTGAGTATCCATCACCGCCGCCGCCTACGAATATTTTGTTGTCCATTAAGAAACTGCCCTGAATTCTACCGATCTGCTGCAAGCATACAAAGTTAACCTTTCGCTGCGAGAGTAAATGTTGCTCATCGTGGTCTGACTGCGGTGGCAAACTTCCTCCCTGGCGACTGGCCGTGCCTTCGGGCACGGCTTTTTTATGAATTCTGACCAAATCCAACGATATCGGTTCTTTTTTTGGGGGTTAGCAGTTGACCGATGGGTTTCGCTTTCGTAACGTCTGCGCATAACTAAGTCGGCCAGTCCGACGGGGAGAAAAATTCAAGAAGGGAGCCGCTCCACCGGCTCCCTTTTTCATTGCCTGTTCACTGCTTAATTTGCTGTGTTTGGCGCGTATCGGCAAAAAAATTGAGTAATTTGCAGACCGTCGTTCGGATTGTTCCTGACACCGCCCTACAACAATGTTAGACGAGGCAAAAAGCTGGATCATCAAGATGAGGCATTTATGATCAGGAAATTGGCACCCCTTAGCATCGTGGCGGCAGGACTTTTCTGCACCACGGCCCTGGCGCAAGAAAGCACCGACGCTCCGGAAACCGGGGCCGAGGTCGGTTCTGATCTGGATTTGGGCCAGACCGGTCCCCGGATTGGCGAGCAATATGAGAAAGAGCAATCGGGCGATTGGAAAATTTCTTGCATCAAATCCGATGCTAGCCAGGATCCGTGCGCCATGGTTCAGATTCTGAACAATCAGCAAGGCGATCCAATCGCCGAGGTGTCGATCGGCAAGTTGCCGCAAGGAGGTGCCGCTGTCGCTTGGGCAAATGTCGTGGTTCCGCTTGAAACACTTCTGCAGGCTCAGTTGGCGGTTTCAATCGATGGTGCGCCGCGCAAGTTGTATAACTATCACCACTGTGTCCCGGTAGGATGTCTTGCGCAACTGGGACTGACACAGGGCGATATCGATGCCATGAGATCGGGATCCACTGCGGTGCTCTCGCTGGTCCCTGCCCGCCTGCCGGATCAGGTGCTGAACATGGAGATGTCGCTAAGCGGTTTCACCGCAGCATTTGATGGCCTGACTGAGTCAGCAAACTGATACCGAATTTAGCTAAAACCCGGGCCGTTGCTTAACAGCGACGGCTTTTTCATATCCGCTTTAGCGCGAGAACGGCATTCAATCCGCCAAAGGCAAACGCGTTGCTAAGTGCGACATCGACCTTCGCCTCACGCGCTTCGTTCGGCACCACATCGAGTGCACATTCGGGGTCAGGCTCTTCATAGCCGATAGTCGGGGCGACAATTCCGTCGCGCAAGGCCATGATACAGGCCAGCAACTCGACCGCGCCAGTTCCACCAATCAAATGACCATGCATTGATTTAGTAGATGAGATCATGAGGTCATCTGCATGAGGGCCAAATACATCAGCAACCGCAGCGCATTCGGTTTTGTCATTGGCAGCCGTGCCAGTGCCATGCGCGTTGATATACCCCACGTCACTGGCGTTTAATTTTGCATCAGCCAAGGCACCGGCCATCGCACGAGAAGCCCCTTGTTTGCTTGGCATAACGATGTCAGCCGCATCTGAAGACATGGCAAAGCCCACGACTTCGCACAAGATTTCAGCGCCACGCGCACGCGCATGTTCATATTCTTCGAAGACAAAGACACCTGCTCCTTCGCCTTGTACCATCCCGTTTCGGTTCGCACTGAATGGGCGGCAGGCATCTTTGGACATGACACGGAGCCCTTCCCACGCCTTAACACCGCCAAAGCACAGCATCGATTCCGACCCGCCAGTTACCATGGCTGGTGCAGCCCCACTGCGCACCATCTGAAATGCCTGTGCCATGGCATGATTCGATGATGCACAAGCGGTCGACACCGTGAAGCTGGGGCCTTTTAGGTTGTGTTCCATCGAAACGTGGCTGGCTGCTGCGTTGTTCATCAATTTGGGGACAACAAATGGATGCACCCTGTTTTTGCCGTCTTCGTAAACCGAACGATAGTTGTCATCCCAGGTTGAAACACCGCCCCCGGCAGTTCCCAAAACAACGCCTGACCGTGCCGCGGTATCACCCGAGAACACAATGCCTGACTGGTCGATCGCCTCTTTGGTGGCGGTCAGCGTGAACTGTGTGAACCGATCATACAGCGTCATCTGCTGACGATTGAACCGCCCCTCAGCCTCAAAACCGCGCACTTGACCGCCGATCTTGATCGACAGCCGATCTACATCACGGAACTCAAGATCTGAGATACCGCATCGGCCTTCACGCATGGCTTCCAGCGTATCAGGGACAGAATGACCCAGAGAATTGATGGTGCCCGCACCCGTAATGACGACGCGTTTCATACCGGAGGTCAGACCTTTTCCGATACAAGTTTTTCTATGCCCGAAATAATCGCGGCCACGTTTGAAATATCGAAATCACTTGCGGTGGGTTCGTTCGCGTTGAAGGGCACCGTGATATCAAACTCTTCTTCGATGGCAAAGATGCTCTCGACCAGACCCAGGCTATCGATGCCCAAATCCTTGAGCGTGCTGTCGGGCGTCACATCCGAAGGCTCAAGCACGGCCTGCTCGGCAATGATTGCAATGACGCGGTCGCTGATGCTCATCTCGATCCCCTGGTTATCGTGTTGGGGTTGATTTAATCGCTTGGAGGCAGTTTGGAAACAGCCTTTTTCAACGCCTCAACGTCACGGGCCAAACGGGGCAATCGGCGTTGGGCTTTGTAAATCTCTGTGTGGCTTTCCATTTTGATCGCTGGATAGCCCATAATCACGCGGCCAGCAGGCACATTCGACAGGATCTTGGTACCTCCACCGGCTATTACCCCATCACCGACAAAGATGTTGTCGGAAACGCCAGTCTGACCACCCAATACAACGTTATTTCCGATCTCAACTGAACCGGATACTCCGGTCTGACCACATAGCAAGCAATCCTGCCCCACGCGCGTGTTGTGACCTACATGTACAAGGTTATCCAACTTGGACCCGCTTCCGATCACGGTGTTGCGGATAGTGCCGTTGTCGACCGTACAGTTCGACCCAACTTCAACATCGTCACCAATCTCAACCGCCCCAAGTGAGCGAATGCGCAACCAGTTCTGTGCTTTTGCATCCCCTTGATCGCCAAGTGTTTTCCGCGCGTTTTCTGCGCCTGATACCTCAGGCGTGACGTAGCTGAACCCGTCACCTCCGATACGCGCACCCGGCTGAGCAATAAAACGATCGCCAATCTGCGCCCGCGCCCCGATGCTTACCATCTCGCGAAGCAGAGCGCCTTCACCCAGCGAAGCATCCATCCCAATCACGCAATGCGCTCCGATAACCGAACCCTTACCGATCTTTGCCCGCGCTCCGATCACGGAGAGCGGACCGACTGATACTTCCTCTCCAATCTCAGCAGTTTCATCGATAACAGCCGATGGGTGGATCCCCGGTGCAATGCCCTGCCCGCGATCCAGCATCGACGTTATTCCGGCCATCGCCATACGCGGGCGCTGAACAAAGATGGCGGCCTCAAGACCCAAAGCCTGCCAATCTGCCCCATCCCAAAGTACAGCGGCCCGCGCCGCGCCATTCGCCAAGGCTTCGGCATATTTGGGCGACATTGCCATCGCCAGATCGGTTGGTCCGGCATCGCCTGGCTCGGCTGCGCGAAGGATCGTCAAACTCGTCTGACCCTCGGCCACAACACCAAGAGCGTCGGCGATTTGCTGAACTGTGAATTGCATGCGGGCTTCCTCGTAGCGCGTAGTTGCCCCGTGATTACCCCTGAACGTCCGGCAGGGCTACCCCTGCCTTTTGCAATGCCTCCCAGATCTTGCGATCACGGTTATATACATCACGGCGATATTGAACCTCACCCTTCGGTCCAACATAGGCCGTTCTGTAGATCAGATGCACCGGCACCGGGTTTTCAAGGTTCACCTTCGTCTCTTTTCCAGTGTTCAACACACGATGGAAGAAAGATTTTGGATCCTCTTCCTGTTTGGCCAGCAATGCATATGCAAATTCAAATGGCTGCGCCAATCGAATACATCCGTGTGAGAAAGCCCGAACCTCGCGCGCGAACAAAGACTTCTGTGGCGTATCGTGGAGATAGATGTTGTGCTTGTTCGGGAACATGAACTTCACCAGACCCAGCGCGTTGCTTCTGCTTGGTGGTTGACGCATCGAGAACGGGAAGTTCCTTGCGGTGAACTGGGTGAAATCAACAGCGCCCCGGTTAACTTGCCGCCCCCCACGATCAGTAATCTGGATATGCCCCACTGCGTTCGGGTTAGCTTGTAATTTCGGCAGGTACTCTTTGGTGATGATCGAGCGCGGAACATACCAGCTGGGGTTGATCACCATATGCTCCATCTCGTCCGAAAATTCTGGACTACGGCGATCATGTGTATTTTTGCCAATGACTGCGCGTGTCTCGAACGTGACTTGACCGTCATCAACGATCTTTGCCGAAAAGTCTGCCTGATTCACCAGAATATGGCGCTCACCACGTTCTTCGGGCAGCCAACGCTCACGTTCCAAAGCAACGTAAACCGCTTTCAGACGATCGGATACTGGCCGATTGATCTCGGTGATTGTTCCATTACCTGCAACGCCATCCGGTTCAAGCCCATGTGCGGTTTGAAACGCCTGAACGGCAGCAAGCAACACGTCATCATAGTTGGGGCTTGCAGTGGGCTTCAAATAACCCATAGCGACCAACCGATTGCGCAATTTGATGACATTCGCGCCTGTGTCTCCGCGCTCAAGCTTTGTGACAGGAACGGTCTCACCCCACCCGCCCTTTTCGATCAGCGTTTCGAGCGCAATTTTCTGCTTCATCAACGCGCGATACTGGCGTGATTGAGGCATAATCTCACTGAAGTACTCATCACCATCGCCGGCAACAAGACGCTTCAGGTGTTCTTGCGGGTTGCGCTGTTCAACATCCCGTACAAGGCCAGCATCGATTTGCGAAGGTGAAGTAACACCGGACTGTATATCGTTGGCATATTTAGCAAAAACTTGACTTAGCTCAGCCTCGATCAAACCCAAATCACGGGTTGTTCTGGCGCCCTGCATCTTCGCAATCAATGCCGAGACATCATAGCGCGCGCGCGGAAGCCCATGCATGTCGATTGTTGACAAAGCCTTGATCAAGGCAGCGCGCCGCGCTTGATGTTCAGGTGTGTTGCCTACCCACACCGGATCGAACGCATTTTTTCGGTAGAATTCAGCGATCGCAGTGTTTGAAACCGTGCTTTCAGCCACCGCCATCTGGAAGGCGGTGTCAGACGTTCCCGCCAAGGCGACGGAAGCTGAAACTGCCACAAAGGTAGCTGCAAATACACTAGAACGAGCACGAGAAACAAACGACATCAGATAGCCTTGGTTATTCAATGATTTGCCGCAAAATTTCTACGGCGTTTAGAAATAATGTTTGGAGGTGCAGTTAATGTCTATTCACAAATATATCAATTAGCCTCTTCTTTTTACCGTGATGCGTGTTTGCATCGTTGGAACCTGGGATGCAGAATTATCATGCATGTTTGCATCAGTTGCGCAAAAAACTGCCGAAAATTCCCCCTTGATTAAAGCGCAAGCAAAGACTCCTTGGCGGATGATTCCGACTGTGCAATAAATCCCGCATCTGGGATGGGATAAAAATTAAGACAGCGCGCGTAACATCGTGTGCAGGCAGGAACAGTACGGGACGAAACTGAAATGACCGAGAGCAGTACATCGGGCTTGACCCGGCGTGCCCTATTGGGCGCATTCGCCGCAACGGCGGTTGTCGCGGCACCAACATATTCCAAAGCAGCAGGTTTTCTTCGCGGCGGTGGCGACATTCGCCGCATTCGTATGTATTCGGGCCGCACCGGTGAGCGGATCGATATGGTATATTGGGTTGACGGAAAATATATCAAGGACGCGGTGAAAGAGGTTAATCACTTCATGCGTGATTGGCGCAGCGATCAGGTCAAGGACATGGACCTGCGCACGATCGACATCATGGCTGCGGCGCATAATATGCTGGATGTAAGCGAACCCTATATGCTGCTGTCTGGTTACCGCTCACCGCAAACCAATGCCATGCTGCGCCGTCGCTCTCGCGGTGTCGCCAAGAATTCCCTGCATATGAAAGGCCAGGCTGCCGACTTGCGTTTATCCTCGCGCTCGGTCTCGCAAATGGCGAAAGCTGCAATTTCCTGCCGCGCCGGAGGCGTTGGCCAGTACTATCGGTCGAATTTCGTGCATATGGATTGCGGTGTCATCCGTTCCTGGCGCGGCTGATTTAACTCATTATCCCGTACCATAATGTGAACCCCCTCAGTTATCTCTGATGGGGGTTTTGTTTTGTCGGCAGCTAGATTGCATACCAATCGCTACTGTGCAGAGCAAAAACAAACACAAGAGAAGTGGCGCACCTGAGAGGATTTTCTACCAACTTTTTCATCGTTATTTTTATTATTTTACAGTTGCTTGCGCCAATAGAAAAGTCAAATGTGTCACTCGTTGTGTCACCATCAAGAATATTGAAAGCAATATGATGGATATCTGGTTAGGGGTGGGACTTGGTGCGATGAATGCACATGGTTTTTATCGAAGTTTGGGAAGGTACGTGCGCGATAAGGAGCATCCGGCAATAAGCGGTTTGATATCGATCCCATTCTAATAACTAGGAGTGCACGGCACGCCCAACCGATAGAACTGCCTAATCCCCACAGGACGCCTGCCACAGTGTGAACACCGCATACGGTTCAGTATGTCGTGGAACGTCGAATCCGGTCCTAGCTTCTTCAGTAACTCACCCGGCCAGAAGTCCCGGCCCCGGTGACACCTTCGATCCTCACAGCAGACATGTATCCCGAAGTCCTCGGGTATCTCGGCTATGGGTAGGGGTAAAATTCGAGTCATATACTAATTAGAACATAATTGCGAACTTCAGTGTGACTGGGTGCGAGAGCTTTTCACTGTTTCTTTGTGTGGCGATGTAAAAGCGACAATCACAAGCGGGTCACTACCTCTGGGGCAAATGAGTCCCGCTTACGCGCTTACAGGGGAAGGCATAGGTGTTAACACCAATCGGTAAACGGGACTCTGTACCTGCTGACTAGGTAGGAGCTTGTAGCTGTATCGGTCGACAAGGAAGACAAAGAGACATTTCGTCCCACTAGCGTTGTCCGCAGAGTAGCTGCGTCGGCAAAAGACGGAATTGTCCGTAACTCAGTCATCGAACCGTTTCTTAGCCAACGTCGGCTCACGGTCGAAGCCCCAAAACAGATCGTTTCACCAATGTTAGAAAGGCAATAAAGTAAAAAGGCACTCGCATCGTGAAAACGATCTTTGGCCGACGCGTCAAAATAGGTGTCAGCACCAAACGCAATCTTGGAAAATAAGCTCATTTTCTCTACCTTAGGGCGACTGATGGGTTGGCAAGTGTGAAAGACTGGTTTGCCCGCAACCCTGATTGTACCGTCAATTGGTCTAGTATTCAGGATCGGTATTAACCTGTATCCAAACCACTACCCATGTAAGGAAGCCAGAGGGAAGGTAATGCGTCAGAGAGCATTCGGTGACTTTGGGTTTGCTCCAAGCAGCTACAAATTCAACGAGTAACCAAATGCCATTTCTCTAAGCGATTTCAGCCATTGGATGCTTTTTCATAGTTTCATCAGCATTTACTGCGCACCTTCCCGTGTTCCCGCCGAAATTGATCTACTGGCATGTCTCCATTGACCTTTATGAACCTCTGTGTGGCTCGGTCAAACTGAGGGTCTGATGCCCGTCTTGGATGAAAGTAGAGGTGCTTCACGATAACGTCAGAGAAGCTGGGGCAGGTGAGTTTATTCAGTTCATCACCTTCAGCATAAAACAACTCAGCTGCCATCCTAAGGCTTGCTGGTAGACGTTCCTTCACGATACCGGGGTTGTTTCCGTATGGGTCGTGAGAGTGAGCGAGGAGTTCATCTACAAACTCATCCGGCTCGATGTCGTATTTTTCGTACTCGACGGCTTGACCCGGCTTCAGACCATACTTTCGCAGTACCGCCATTCCCTCTTCTCTAGTCTGAAGGTCTGATTGCCCCTTCGCCCTCAACAGGCTCCACTCTCTGTCGATGCGCCGAGTTTCTTCGAGTGACCGTTTTGCTGCCAATGCCGGGTTGTCAGTCTTGAGCGAGAAAAACAAATGAGCTTTCCCATCGTATCTATTCTGTAGGTCGGACGGAATTCGACGGCGATAGTAGGCTGTGCCCCTACGCCACTCTACGTATTTTATCTTCATATTGATTGGGCCGATTTTGAACCAACTTGCTGCCATGTGTCACCTAATGTGTCACCTAACAGAGCGCAATATCCAACTAACTCATTGTATTTGTTAAATTAAGTTAATTGATGTGGCGCACCTGAGATGGCTCTTTTGCAAATCCAACCCTCGCAAAACCCCTTATTTTATTGGATAACAAAGCCGCTAGTGGGTTCAAAAGTGGTACTGATGTGGTACAGCGGGTGTCAATTCAATTTCAACATTGAGTACCGACCGATGAACGCTATGTGTCAATCGCTGCCACTGCGTCTCGCGAACTTGATGGAGCGCCACAGCTCATTTGCCTTCGAGCGCAATACTCCTTTAGAGCTTTTTGGTCTTCGCTCCAATTCCTCGGCTTGCTCTAACATTGTAACAAGTGCAGTTAAGTTCTCCACCAGTTTGCTATCCGGATAAGTCAGCGCGGATTTGGTGTCGCCAGCGCGAAGCGGTTCGAACAATTCTGTTCGTTCTACGAAACAAGTGCTACGCAATTGTTCTAAACCTGTGTCGAACTGTTCCAAATACACTGCGCGAGCGTGATGGCTTTCCCATAAGTCGCAGTCACGGTTTTTTTCAAGGTATTCTTCGACCAACGAACGAACCTGAACATTCTCCAGCCAAGAGTTCATCTTACTTGTGCCTCGGTTCGAAGCGCCCTTGAGGATGTTAAGTAGTACGGCTTCTGCAGGATTGATGCTCTCTCGAATTATTCCGGGTAGTTCAAGTTCGGAAACATCGAAATGAAGGTGTCGAAAGAATGAAATGATAAGACCTTCATTTGACAAGTCCTCGTAGAGTAGGCATTTGACCTTTGGAAAGTGGCTTGCGAGCAGGCAATAGTTGGTCCAGTAGTCAGCGCTCCTCGACTTGATGTTTTCGCAGTAAGTTTTGAAATCAGACTTAACTCCCCCTCTAGAAGAATTTTCCAAAAAGAGTGATTTCGCAAAATTATCGGGGCGGCGGAACACCAAAACTAGGGTGACATCGAAATGTGTCAGCGCTTCCGCTAATCGAGAGATATAAGCATCGCGGGCGCCGTACCAGGGTAAGTTGGCAATACCGTAGGTGTGGCGCCAAATTGGTTCGGCACTAAGTAGAACAGGTTTGTCAAGACGCTGTGCATCCCTTGCGATATTGGCCAGTATAGTCTGCGCCGCGGACGCTGTCAGCCTGGTAGGTGCGTCTGAAAACGCATGAACCAAGCTTAAATGGCGATCATCAAAGTGTTTTCCCGTTTTGACGCGAGGATAGAGTAGCCCACGCAATGCCAGATCGCCTCGATTTCTTGTGCAGAAAGTCTGAATAGCGGTTGTGCCAGTTTTATGTGTTCCAGCATGCAAGTACAGTTTTGGTTTCACATTAACACCACGATTAGGACTAACGCTTGAGGAGACTTTAAGACAATGGCTACACGAAGAAGGCAACCAAGTATTTCGGCGAAAAAGTTTGACTGAAATAAATAGTAAACACTGCCGCACAGGTCCCCCCGTCCCCCCGGCTCTCTTTCGACCGAACTAGTGCGACCCCAAGGTGCTTTTCTCTTCGAGTTTCGTCTCAGATCAGAGCGTAGTTGCGACTACCAATAAGGGAACCATAGTGTTAGAGGATCACACTCCAATTGCAGGATAAGGTGACCTACAAAAGAAGCGATGTGACATTCGTTGACGTTCGGCGATATGCCCTGACCTTCACGAACCACCGAAAAGTCGTCTGAACCTCTTCGTCTAATTTGACCGGAGTGTAACAAGACAGGTGCCAACCCCCCAGATACTGTCTCATTTAAGTGGGGTTGACACTTAAAGCACACCTTCTTACTTAACCCTTAGAAGTTAACGATACAAACTCGGAGGCAGGCATATGCTCATCGGATACGCACGGACATCCACAGCAGACCAGATTGCAGGGTTTGAGGCTCAGCAGCGTGAGCTAACAGACCACGGGTGTGAGAAGGTGTTCGCGGAACAGGTCAGCAGTGTGAAGCAGAGGGACCAGCTTGAGGCCGCCATAGACTTCGCCCGCGAAGGGGACACTCTGGTTGTCACTAAGCTGGACCGTCTGGCGCGCTCTGTCCCCGACCTCATCGATATTCGCAAGCGGCTTTCAGGCAAAGGCGTTCAACTACACATCATGAACATGCCCATGATGAACGACAGCGCCACCGCACAGATGCTTGAGACAATCCTTGGGGCAGTCGCTCAGTTTGAACGTGAGGTGAGGCTTGAAAGGCAGCGTGAAGGGATTGCTAAGGCGAAGGCTGAGGGGAAGTTCAAAGGACGCCCTGCGATGGACGAGGACAAGGCAGCCGCCATTCGTGAAGCGTTCCAGAACGGAGAAAAGCCGACCCAGATCGCAAGGGACTTCAAGGTTAGCAGGGCGACGGTTTACAGGCTGGCCAAAGAGGCGGCTTGAAGGTCTGAAATCAATTCACCCACACTATAGCCGTACAGAACGCTCATCAGTGGCCAGATAGGGCCAATTCACCCCCACTATAGCCGTACACAGAATTTTCGAATTGCCTCGTTTCATGGAAGTGCGAGGCGATGTCAGCGTGGCGTTATCACCAACCGACAAGGAAGACTGATAGCAGACCATCTGTGGTGGGGCGTCCTGTGTGCTGGACGTCTCACCCTAGCATTTCCCGTGAGTTGCCCCGTGGTTTCCCTGAAGTGGAACCTAATGTGGTCCACCTACCGAGCGACATCACCGAAAGCGAAATGATCCGCGCCAACGGTGGCAAGCCGCTTGAGTGGCCGAATAATCTGTTGCATCGGATCGCTTATGTGCTGTGGCTGCGCGAAAACCTTCACGGCTTTGTTGAACGGGATCGTATGAGGCAAGCGGTCCTGATCGGATCGCACGGCAACCGGGACACAGCCGACAAGGTCCATACCGCGTTGCGCACGTTGGCCCGCATCAACGGCCATCACGTCTACCATAATTGGCCGACTGGGCTGGAAGGCATCATCAAACTGATCAAGACGGACCCGGATGAATGGCCCGCAACGCCCAAACAGTACGGGTTGATCTGATGACCAAGCGCAAACGTGAGAGACAAGCCAATGCGAAGACATCACCTAAACCACAACAGCGCGGATGGCCGCTCAGAGCGGCGAACCGGTCATCCGACGAAAAGCCTCAGATGACGGCAGTGAGCCCATTTTGCCGATTCCTGCAGTGTGCAGAGAATGACCGCATAACAGATGCAGGCAAGGGCCCAGCATTCGCTTGTCAGTTAAACGCAGTGCTTGATGGGTTAATGCGGTGTCCCCGAAAGCCAAATGCTTGGCGAAAATAATCAAACTAGCGGCTGATTAAACATAGCTTCGAATCCCACGTGCAATAGATTTAACCTAACATCGGAGACGCTATCATGACTGATTCAGGTGCAATTTTCTTTGGCTATCATGCTGACCCATCGCGCTCCAGCTCATTGCAGGCTGCTGCCTACACCGAGCGCAAGTGGTTTGACGCAGACCTTTGCACCATCCTCTCCAAAACTTGGCAATGGGTGTGTCATGTCGAGAAAACACGAGAGCCGGGATCATATGTAACGGTGGATGTTGCCGGTCAACCTATTGCGGTTGTGCGCGACAAAGAGGGTAAGCTTCGCGCCTTTTACAACGTATGCAAACACCGTGCCCATGAACTGCTATCAGGCGAAGGCAATACCACACGGATTATGTGCCCCTATCATGCTTGGGTCTATAAGCTTGACGGGCAATTGGCGCGTGCGCCACATACTGAAAACCTCGAAGACTTCAACAAGGATGAGATTTGTCTCGATGCTGTACAGGTTGAAGAATTTTGCGGTTTTGTTTTTGTCAATTTGGATCCGACGGCTGCCTCTTTGTCAGAGCAATCCGGAAACCTGGAAACCGAGGTGCGCCATTGGGCACCGGATGTGGATCAACTCACTTTTGGCCACCGTCTAACCTACGACATCAAGTCGAATTGGAAGAACGTCGTGGACAATTTCCTTGAGTGCTATCATTGCCCTACGGCCCATAAGGATTTTTGTGACCTCGTGGATATGGATACCTACAAGGTTACAACCTACGGCATCTACTCCAGCCATATGGCTGACGCAGGCAACAGTCCAAATACCGCCTATGACGTCTCGAACGCCACGGTGAAAACTCACGCGGTTTGGTGGCTCTATCCCACCACTTGCCTGATGCGGTATCCCGGACGGTCCAGCATGATCGTGTTGAACATCATCCCTGTTGGGCCAGATCGGACGCTTGAGACGTATGACTTTTTTCTTGAGACTCCGGAACCTGACGCGATGGAGCTGGATGCAATTCGCTATCTGGACGAGGTACTTCAGGTCGAAGACATCAGCCTCGTCGAAAGCGTACAGCGCGGGATGAAAACGCCTGCGTTCACCCAAGGTCGGATCGTCAATGACCCGGACGGGTCCGGCAAGTCCGAGCACGCCGTTCATCACTTCCATGGCTTAGTCTTGGACGCTTACGCAAAAGGTGCCACGTGACGCGGCCAAACATCCTTGTGGTCATGGCGGACCAATTGGCTCCGCATTTCACAGGGGCGTACGGACATAAGGTCGCCAAGACGCCACATCTTGACGCGTTGGCCGCGCGCGGCATGCGCTTCGATGCAGCTTACTGCAATTCCCCTCTCTGTGCGCCTTCACGGTTTTCCTTTATGTCGGGTCAGCACATCAGTCGCATCGCAGCTTACGACAACGCATCCGAGTTCAAGGCTTCGGTGCCAACATTTGCGCATTATCTGAAATCGCTGGACTATCGTACATGTTTGGCAGGCAAGATGCATTTTGTCGGACCGGATCAGATGCATGGATTTGAGGATCGTGTGACAACCGACATCTATCCTGCTGATTTTGCGTGGACCCCAGATTGGGAGGCCCCGGACGAGCGGATCGACAAGTGGTATCACAACATGCAAACGGTCAAGGAAAGCGGCGTTGCCCACGCTACCTTCCAGATCGACTATGACAATGAAGTTGGCTTTGCCGCCAATCGCTGGCTCTTCGATGTTGCCCGAGACAAAGCACGTAGGAACGATGCGCCCTTTGCGATGGTGGTGAGCTTCATTCACCCGCATGATCCTTACGTTGCGCGGCCCGAATGGTGGAACCTGTATACGGATGATGAAATTGACTTGCCCGCGTTTGTGCCCGCGTTGGAGGATCAAGACCCCTTTTCACGACGTTTATTGGATGGGATCGAAGCGTCTTATGTGCCACTGACCGAGGAAGAAATCCTGCGCGCGCGCCATGCCTACCTGGCAAACGTCAGTTACTTCGACAGCAAAATCGGAGAGCTGGTTCAAACCCTCGAAGAAACGGGCGAGTTGGACAGCACCATTGTGATTGTCACAGCCGACCATGGCGACATGCTGGGCGAACGTGGGCTGTGGTACAAAATGAGCTTCTTTGAGCACTCCGCGCGAGTTCCGTTAGTCATGGCCGGGCCGGGCATTGCGGTTGGGACGGCGCAGAATGCGGTGTCACTCGTCGATCTGTTGCCGACATTTATCGACATCGGTGGCGGTGATGAGACGATGATCGGAGAGCCGATCAACGGTCGTAGCCTTATGCCTCTGGCTCGGGGTGAAGATGATCCAGTTGATGAGGCAATCGGAGAATACTGTGCCGAGATGACGGGTTATCCTGTGATCATGATCCGGCGCGGGCCCTTGAAATATATTCATTGTGATAGCGACCCACCGCAGCTCTATGACCTGAGTGCTGACCCGATGGAAACGAAGAATTTCGCTTCGGACCCAAGCTACGCCGACGCTAAAGCTCGTTTTGCGGCTGAAGTCGCCGAGCGCTGGGACGGCAGTGCTTTGCGAAAGAAGATAATCGCCACCCAAAAATCGCGTCGTGCGTTACATGCCGCGATGGAGGCCGGTGCCCGCGAGCCTTGGGACTACAACCCTCCGTCCGATGCGAGCCAGCAGTATGTACGCAACAATATGGATTGGACAGTGGCTGCACGCCGCTACCGCTTTCCGCCTTTGAAGGATTGAAACCAATGATGCTGAACGGAAAAGTTGCTCTCGTGACTGGTGCTCGCGGTGGGATCGGGCGCGCGATTGTCGCTCGGTTACTAAGAGAGGGCGCAACGGTATATGCCGCTGACCTCACGCCGGAAGGGTCGTTAGATCAGCACGACGATGATGGCAGTCATTTTGTTAAGCTGGATGTGACTCAAGAAGCAGACTCGGTTGCGGCGATGGATCATGTGCGCGCCGCACACGGAAAGTTGGACATCCTAGTGAACGCGGCGGGGATCGAGATCGAAAAAACGGTTGAAGAGACCACGTTGGAGGAATGGAATCAAAGCTTTGCGGTTAATTCCACGGGCACGTTCCTGACCTCGAAATACGCCCTCCCATTGATGCGCGAAGCGGCGAAGACAGGGAATAGCGCAAGCCTTATCAATTTTGGCTCCTACGACGGGTTCATCGCAGATCCAGGGCTTGCGGCCTATTGCGCGACCAAGGGTGCAGTTCACGCTTTGACCCGCGCAATGGCTTGCGATCATGGCCCAGAAGGTATCCGGGTGAATGCCATCTGCCCTGGCTATATCGACACTCCAATGCTGCAGAGCTTCTTCAACGGCGATGGATCCGGCGGAGGAGGTGGCAACATTGAAACGCTGCAAAAGGCCGTGCGCGATGTTCACCCAATGCGGACCTACGGGACGCCCGAGGATATTGCAAATTTGGTCAACTGGCTTGCTTCGGACGAGGCGCGCTATGCCTCTGGCCAGTTGTGGGTTCTGGACGGGGGGCTGTCTGCACAAGTGCAGCAGATGAAACTCTGATGCCCAAGCCAGTCATTATCACTTGCGCGCCGACCGGAGGCATCCATACGCCGTCAATGTCACCGCATCTGCCGATAACACCGGCCGAGATTGCGACGGCCAGTATTGAGGCGGCCCAGGCAGGGGCATCAATCATTCACCTGCACGCACGGCACCCGGAGACAGGAAAACCCGATCCCCGACCTGAGCTGTTCAAGCAGTTTCTACCCGTAATCAAGCAGTCCACCGATGTTGTGATGAATGTCTCGACCGGCGGCGGCTTGGGGATGTCGATGGATGAGAGGCTGCTGGCAGCGACATCTACCAGCCCAGAGATGGCATCGCTCAACATGGGATCCATGAACTTTGGTATCTTTCCGATGCTGCAGAAGTACACCGAGTTTCAGCACGACTGGGAACGGCCATTTTTGGAGATGACGGAAGACTTTATCTTTCCCAACACTTTCAAAACAATTCGTTACGCCATCGAAAAACTTGGTGGAGATCACGGCACCAAGTTCGAGTTCGAATGCTATGATCTTGGACATCTCTACAACGTCAAATGGTTCGTGGATCAGGGCCTGATCAAACCGCCATTTTTCATTCAGATGGTATTTGGCATCTTGGGTGGCGTTGGCGCAGATGCCGACCATCTGCCACACATGCACAACACAGCCGATAAGCTGTTCGGAACAGAGAATTACGAATGGTCGGTCCTTGCCGCTGGTCGTCACCAAATGCCATTTGCGACCCAAAGCGCGATGCGGGGCGGTAACCTGCGTGTCGGTCTCGAAGACAGCCTGTTCATCGGCAAGGGTGAGTTGGCAAAATCTAACGCGGAACAGGTCACGCGCATCCGATCAATCGTTGAAAACCTTGGCCTTACGGTCGCGACGCCAGCAGAAGCGCGCATGCGGCTCGCACTAAAAGGCGGCGATCAGGTTGGCTTCTGAGGAGACGCATATGCAGACGAACATGTTGATCAACGGCGAAATGGTTGAAGGCACCGGCGACGCCTTGAACATCCTGAACCCTGCAACAGGAGAGGTTATTGGTACCGCAAAAGAAGCCAGCGATGCACAGATCGAGGCGGCGGTGCGCGGCTCAGCGGAGGCATTTGAGACCTTTTCGGTTACGACCCCTGCAGAACGCGCTACAATCTTGCTTCAGATAGCTGATGTTATCGAGGCAAACAGCCAGGAGTTGGCAGAACTTGAGAGCCTAGATGTGGGAAAACCCTGGCCATCGGCTCATGATGATGAAATGCCGCTGACGATTGATGTCTTTCGCTTTTTCGCCGGGGCTGCGCGCACCATGATGGGGTCTGCCTCTGGGGAGTATGTCGCGGGTCATACGTCGATGATCCGGCGCGACCCCATTGGCCCTGTCGCAGCCATCGCCCCTTGGAACTACCCGCTGATGATGGCGTCCTGGAAGATTGCTGCACCAATTGCGGCAGGATGTTCGGTGGTGTTGAAACCGTCCGAGATCACGCCGCTATCTACTCTGCGGCTTGCAGAACTGTTACAAGATGTTCTGCCAAAAGGCGTGCTAAATGTGATCCATGGTCGCGGGCCCGGCGTGGGGAATGCCCTGATGAACAGCCCACAGATGGAAGGGATCAGTGTTACGGGTTCTCCGGCGACAGGCATGGCTGCAATGCGGGCTGCTTCCCAGAAAATTAAACAAGTTCATCTGGAATTGGGCGGCAAGGCGCCAGTCATTGTCTTTGATGATGCTGATCTCGATGCTGTGGCCGAGACGATCCGATATGGCAGCTACTTCAATGCCGGTCAGGATTGCGCACAGCCTTGCCGCGTGATGGTTGCAGACAGTGTTTACGACAAACTTGTGGCCGCGATTGCCGATCAGGTTGGCCAGATCCAAATCGGTGCACCGAAAGCTGAAGGAACGGAAATGGGCCCGCTTGTCTCTGCGGCTCAGCGGGATCGTGTAGCAGGTTTTGTTGATCGCGCACGCCGCAGCTCTGAAATCGTTTCCGGTGGGGCGTCTGGCGAAGAAGACGGCTTTTTCTACCAGCCGACAGTCATCACCAATGTCGACAACACTGCAGAAATTGCCTGCAATGAGGTTTTTGGACCCGTTGTAACTGTCTCTCGGTTTTCTGAGGCGGAAGATGCGTTGAAGACCGCCAACAACGGACCTTACGGGTTGGCCTCATCGGTTTGGACACGAGATGTTGGGAGAGCAATGCAAATGACGTCCAAGTTGCGCTATGGATTCACCTGGGTAAACACGCATGGGGTTGCGACACCCGAGATGCCATGGGCCGCGATGAAGGGCTCAGGCACGGGCAGTGATATGTCGGTCTATGCGCTGGATGCTTACACCGCAGTCCGTCACGTTATGGTGGCACACTGATGCGGTTAGCTGGGAAACGCGCCTTTGTTACAGGCGGCAAACAGGGCATTGGTCGCGGCATCGTTGAGGCCTTCGCAGCCGAAGGTGCGGCTGTCGCCACCTGCGGGCGCGGCCCTCAACCAGATGATCTACCGGATCAAGTAACCTGGTACACGCTGGACGTATCCAATCCCGAAGCGGTTGCACGTACTGCCCGAACAATCGACCTGGTAGATATCCTGGTAAACAACGCCGGCGTTCAGGTCGAAAAAACAGTGACCGAAAGCACAGACGCGGATTGGGATTTGGTGATGGGAGTAAACGCAAGAGGCGTTTTTAACTGTTGCCGCGCCCTCATTCCGAAAATGTCTCAGGGTGGTTCGATCATCAACATTGGTTCGATCTCGGGCAATGCCGCTGACCCATCGATGGCGCTCTACAATGCTTCAAAAGCCTTTGTGCATGGGCTTACACGCTCTATCGCGGTGGACCATGGACCTGCAGTGCGCTGCAATGCAATCTGCCCGGGATGGATTGAGACGGGCATGCTGGACGCAGCATTCGAACTCGCCCATGACCCGGAAAAGGCTAGATCAGAAGCGCTGGCACGCCATGCGGTCAAACGCTTTGGTAAGCCCGCAGACATTGCTGCGATGGCTGTTTGGCTAGCTTCTGACGAGTCGTCTTTTGCGACTGGCCAATTGTTCACTGTGGACGGTGGTATGACTGCGGCCTCCCCCCTGAATCCGGGACTGTTCTGATGTCGGAAATCGAAAGAACCGCCATTCTCGGAGCCGGTGTCATCGGGGCAAGCTGGGCAGCGCTGTTTCTCGCGTCGGGTCGCAGTGTGACTGTATTTGATCCCGATCCGAACGCTGAGGCATCCGTCCGTAAATACATTGAAAAGGCGTGGCCTGCGTTGGAAGAATTGGGCCAAGTTGGCCACGCCACCCGAGATGCGATCACCTTTGCACCGACCGCAGCTGAGGCCGTGCGAAACGCGCAGTTTATTCAGGAGAATGTGCCGGAGCGGTTGCCGATCAAACATTCCACCTATGCGGAAGTTGAGCCAGAGTTGAGCGCTGATGCAATAGTTTCAAGCTCAACATCCGGCCTAACACTCGATGCTCTCCAACAGGAATGGCGCGATCCGAGTAGGCTCATCTTAGGTCATCCATTCAACCCGCCACATCTCATTCCGCTGGTCGAGTTGACGGCGAACGACGCCACCGGTTCAGATGTTCTGAACCGAACAGAGACGTTCTACGAAGACCTGGGCAAAGTCACGATCCGGATCAAGAAGGGCATGCCCGGACACGTCGCAAACCGCTTACAAGCTGCAGTATGGCGCGAGGCCGTCCATATGGCGATTGAAGGCGTTGCCAGTGTCGAAGACATCGATAAAGCGATGTGGGCCGGCCCCGGATTGCGGTGGGCCGCGATGGGTCCGACGACGCTTTTCCACCTGGGTGCAGGCGACGGCGGTCTGCGGGCCTTCTGTGACCATTTCAAGGATACATTCAATGGCTGGTGGGACGACCTGGGCAACCCTCGTCTTGATGAGGATGTCATCAATAAACTGGTCGATGGCATTAACGATCAAACTCAGGGGCAAAGTACCGAAGAGTTATCAGCGCAACGCGACAAGATGCTTACCGCGATGCAAAAAGCTACCCAACACCTTCGGACTTAATATCAGGCCTGAACATTGGCCAAGCGCGGAACTCGAATGGCGTGCGGCCTTCAATACGGTCTGCAGTTGGTGTGAGGCCAAAACGGCTTCGATATGCCCGGCTGAAATGAACTTGCCCGTTAAATCCTGATGCTTCTGCAATCTCGCTGAATTTCAACTCTGTTTGGGTTACTAGTCCACGCGCGCGATCAAGGCGTATGTCACGGTAGTACTCGATCGGCGACTTCTGGACATATTGCCGAAACAATCTGCTAAGTTGTCGTTGCGAAATCTTCAACCTCGCTGATATTTCAGGGATCGACAAAGTGGCTTCCAAATGCGCCTCCATCAAGTCGATCGCGTCCCTTACCACCCCAGAGGTGACATACCCCAGTGGCTCCACGTCTTTGGGGTTCTGTGATTGGCCCTCACCGCGTACATTGTGATGAAAAAGATATCGCGCAGATGCATTGGCGATACTCTCACCATCGACAGAGTGCACAAACCGCAAACCCAGATCGGTCGCTGCGGAACCCCCGCAACAAGTGAACATCTTTCCATCCATAACAATCATGTTCTCTGACACTGTGGTATCATGGGCCATTTCAGCAAAGGCATCGATGTGCTCATAGTGAACCGTCGCTGTCTTGCCTTTAAGCAGTCCAGCAGCCGCAAGAACAATCGCACCAGTATCCAAGCCGCCAACGATTGCTCCGCACGCCTCCCACTTCTGAAGGGCCACCTTAAACTGAGATGTCCCGTGACGTTCAGGTGACCAACTTGTACTCACCAGAACCAGCCAGGGCTTGCGCCCCGTCACGGCCGCCAATGGTGCAGTGTCAACGACAAGGCCGCTGCTAGACTCAACTGGTCCACCGAGGTCCGAGACATAGTTCCAAGAAAATCGAGCCGAACCTGTCAGGTAATTGGCTATTCTGAAAGGATCCACGAAAGACGTAGTCGCCGAAACATTGAAATGCGGACTCACCAGGACAACGATATCTAGCTTGCGATCAATTGGATGGATCATGGCCGATTCTGTAAAATAGAGTCCAAAATTGTCAATTATGTTTCGGAAATACGCAAAAGACGTCAAAGTACTGAGCCAAGCACTGCATAAGTGCGAAGGCTAGGCAGAGGGCGCAGAACTCAATCTGTATCTGAAGCGAAAAAGCCGACATTCGCTCCACCGCAGTGAAGGCTCATTTTGTCCGCAGAGCAGGCATTCATTGAATTCTTCCGAATGACCGCTTCGAGCCCAAAGCAGGCGTTCATTGCGTTACCCAGAACAGCCAGTTTGCGCGAGTAACTGAATTTGCATTGGGGCGCAAAATGATCGAGAGAATGACTCCTTAAAAAACCTATCAGGCTTTTGGGCTGATCACGGCTGAAACCTTGTTATAACAGCGGTTCCTGGGGAAGTTGGTCCGTTCATTGCTCGAAGTTCATTGCTAGCCTCTTCTAATCGGACCTCCCTGGCGACCATTGGCTGGATATCCACTTCGCCACGTTCGATCATTCCTAGAAGGCGTGGGTATTTCCATGAAGGCATACCACGAGTGCCGAAAAACGAGAGTTGTTTGGAATAGATTGCCCGCATGTTCACCTGCATCTGGCCGTCGCTCGACGGCATACCAATTTGCACGTGTCGACCAAGGGTGGCGAGACACTCTAAGGATGCGTTCGTCGTTGTTTCGATGCCCAGTGCTTCTACGGAAACCTGTGCTCCTCCATCCGTGATATCTCGGATCGCAGCCGCGGCGTCTTGTTTGCTTGCATTCACTGTGGCGTCTGCGCCATTGAGCTTTGCATGTTCAAGTTTCTCTTCAACCACATCCACTACGACAACTCGGCATCCAAGCATTTTTGCCAATAGAAGAACGGACAAGCCAACCCCTCCTGTTCCGTGGACAGCCACCCATTCTCCAGCTGCGACATCTGCACGGTCAGTCAAAGCATGCCAAGCCGTGGTTACACGACACCCGAGCCCTGCCGCCAAGGCAGGAGACAGCGTTTCTGGCAAGTGAACCAAGTTGTGGTCAAAAGGCACGGCAACGTATTCTGCGTAAGCACCTGGCGTTCCAAATCCAGGAACGATTTGGTTAGCACAAGTGTTTGATACGCCTGTTTGACAAGCGTTGCAGCTGCCGCACCCCAAGATGAATGGCGCTATAAGGCGGTCACCAACACTGTGTTTCGCTTGAGGCCCTGCCTCTACTACAGTTCCACAATATTCGTGCCCTAAGATGGAGCCATTTTGAACTTTGGGGTGTGCGCCAGACCATCCATGATAATCTGAGCGGCATACGCCACAGGCCGCGACCTCCAGGACCACTCCGTTGTCTGGGCAGGTTGGATCTGGGACCGTCTCAATCGAAAGGTCTTCACAAAACTCTCTTACGACTGCAGCTCGCACTTAGCGCTCCTAGAGATCTGGTTTCTTTGATCGAGCAATTCGGTTCGGTCGAGTTCAAACAGGTCTATCGCCTTTCACGGTTACACGTCGCCCTTTTCGCTCAGCGGGCCAATAGTCCCAGATCGCACGATGCATACAGCACCGGTTGTCCCAAAAGGCCATGTCGTTAAGCGACCACCTGAACCGGATTTGATAGTTGATCTGTTCCGCATGCTCAAAAAGCAAGTTGAGGATCGCGTCGCTTTCCTTTTCCGACAAGCCCAAAATCTTTGTTGTAAATGTTCGATTCACAAACAGCGATTTCCGGCCCGTTTCCGGATGAGTCCTAACGATCGGATGAACTGCTTCGGGACAGTCAATTTCGCTGTCTTTTTGCCCCCGGTCGCTATAGCGGCCTTTGTAGATATGCTCGGAACTATGAAGTGCAGACAACCCGCTGATCATATTTTTTATCGGTTCAGAAAGATCATCGTAGGCCGCATACATATCACTGAACATGGTGTCCCCGCCGCAGGGTGGAGCGATATGGATTTGTAGCATAGTTCCAAGGGGCGGTGTCTCATCGCAAGAGACGTCAGAGTGCCAGAACTCACCGTTTGCCACCTTGGAATTCTTTGTTGCATGGATTTCGAAAATCTCCGGATACCCGGCCATCGTTGGAGCTGCGGGGTGTGCGTGAAGCGGCCCAAAGCGTTTCCCAAATTCAATGTGCTGCGCAGGTGGTATTTCCTTTTGCTCTTTGAAGAACAGCACCTGGTAGGTGCGAAAAGCGTCGCAGATCTCCGCAAACTGATCGTCAGGCACAGGCTGGCTCAAATCGACTCCATAGATCTCGGCCCCAAGGTTTGGAGCGAAGGGTTTGGCAACGATGGAAGTATAGGCGTTAGATTTGGGAGCAACCATAAGTACCTCCGGGTTTGGTTTCGTGGGCATGCTATGCGCAAGGTACACATCAAATAATTTGAATAAAAACGAAAAAACTTTGACTAATAGGTGAAAAAAATTCATATATTGAAAACGGCGTAGGCGGTAGCGAGGTTATCGGAATGAGCATTCGGTCACTGCGAACACTAATCGCAGTTCATCGACATGGTAGCTTCCGTGCCGCGTCAGAGGCGGAGCATCTAACTCCGTCGGCGGTCAGTCACCAGATGCGGAATCTGGAGGACACGTTGGGGCTCGCTTTATTTGACCGATCGGCCAAATCACCCAAACTGACCCATGCCGGGCTAACGTTCGTCGGAGAGGCCGCTGCGGTGGTGGCCGCTTATGACGGTTTGGCGGAAAGGGCGAGGTCGAACAACGAACTCTCTGGCGAAATAACTTTGGGTGCAGTTCCAACGACCCTGACTGGATTGGTGCCGATTGCGTTAGCGAGGCTAAAATCCGTGCATCCAGATATCCGTGTAAGAATTGTTCCAGGTTTGACTAATCAGCTTTTGCTGCAGTTGGACCGCGGGCAGGTTCAAGCAGCGATCATTTCCCGACCAGACGTTCTGTCAAACACGTTGGAATTCTCTGAAATTGTATCCGAAAAATTAGTCCTGCTTGTCTCGGAAAACACCCCAAATTCACCTCCGAAAGAACTGCTTGGTGCGTCACCGTTTATTCGTTTTACGCGTGACGCGGTTGTGGGAAGGCAAATCGAGACTTGGCTGCAAGGAAAGGGCATTGAAGTCAAAGACGCCATGGAATTAGAGAGCCTTGAAGCAATCTCAAGCATGGTGGCCGCTGAACTTGGCGTATCAATCATACCAGACAGCCGCTTAGCTTCATATGACCACTTGCGGCTCAAAAGGATCCCCCTTGAACAAAACGGACCTAAGCGCATTGTTGGCTTGGCAAGTATGACGGCGTCGCCTCACACCAAAATGATCGAGGCAGTTACGGCGGCGCTATTGGAAGCAGCGGATAGCCAACGGGTTTACCTGTGAGTTGGCACTACGATAGGTATCCACAAGATGTTTTTGATCATTAGAAGTAAGACAACTGGAAGTCAAAATTGGGCTTGGTTCTGTGATTGGCATGCAACGTGGAGAAAAACAGCTTCAAGCCCATAGCGAAAAATCATCCGATGTCCTTGTGCCCTTCTACAAAGTATCTCTGCCACTAGCCAAAGCAAACTTCAGAGATGGTGAGGCAACGTACGGCCGAAAAGACAGTATTGACGCTCTAAATCTGCAGTCTAATTCCTTTGCTACCCTTGCAAAAAGCAGACTGCGTTTGTGATCTAACAATTTACCTTTACGGTCACTTGCGGTCCAAGAGTAAGGTACCCACGTTGCTGGTTCTTCGGTAGTGAGTGACGTTGAGCCAGCTTAGTCTGCACGTCTTTGAACGCTGTCTGAGTGGGGCCTCGCGTGCGCTAAACTATCCCCAACTCGGTCTCGCGAGGTTTCAGACACCGCTTGAGGGGCTCCCGATGGAACATAGCACCAGCCATCCAACCAACGCTGTCGGACGTCTGTTTCGAGCTCGAATTGAACTTGAGCTCCGACGTTTTCTGCTGATGAAACGTCCAAAAGTATCCATCTAAAAAACACCAGATTCTTATGCTTCGGGAGGTTAGGAGAAAAAAGAATGGCGACTCGTGGGTATTGTTTGTGTAAAAAAACAAGTTGGGTCTACCACGGTGACCAAACATGGTCATGCTATTGCCACTGCGATGACTGCCGTCGGAATTGCGCCGCGCCGGTGGTTGCTTGGTTCGGTGTGCCGATAGAAAACTTTGAATGGACCGGTGCTAAACCCCGCGCTTATGAAAGCTCCAAAGGCGTTATCAGGCACTTTTGCGGGATGTGCGGGTCACCCATTGGATTTGAAGCCGATCACTATCCGGGTGGTATGCACCTCTATGCTGCGTCACTCGAAAACCCGGAAGATTTCAAACCGACTTTTCACGTAAACAAGCAAAGCAAGTTGCCTTGGCTTCAAATGACGGATGATCTTGACGCGTTTGAAGGCACACTACTAAACACTCCTAACGACCCAGACGGATATCAGTAGATTGCGAAGCCACCCAATTTCCCATATGGCAGCTTTGTCCGCATAGCAGTCCCTCGGACAGATCACAGCGAACGACAGCACCGAGCCCAAAGTGACGGATGCTGCAACTTGTCCGAATGTCCGGTTCCGTCGTAGCCTGCCAAGGGCTTGCCTCGTTTTGAGGTGCTCACAAGAGTGACAGACGGAGGCCTCATGACAGATACCACAAAACTCAAACCCGAATTTCTCGTTCGCAGTGAGGTCGAACTGAGGTCTGAATTCCCTGCGACCCACGACATAGCAATCAAGAAATGCCTAGATTACGTTGATGAGCATGCGCGTTCGTTTATCGAAAGGTCGCCATTCGTCTGTGTTGGAACGCAATCGAAAGACGGAACCGCAGATGTCAGCCCTAGGGGCGATCCTCGCGGGTTCATAAAAATACTTGATCGCAAGACACTTCTTATCCCAGACCGGCCTGGGAACAACCGCCTCGATACTCTATCGAATATCATAACCAACCCCAAAGTTGGCTTACTTTTTCTTGTCCCTGGCTTTGACGACACCATGAGGGTGAACGGTACCGCGCAGTTGACGCGTGACCCTGATCTCCTTGCTTTGATGGCTGTTTACGATCGTGTGCCCGGAATTGCGATCGCAGTTCATGTCGAAGAAGTCTTCATTCATTGTGCGAAGGCTTTGCGCAGGTCGCATCTTTGGGACGCCGATCTCCATCAAAACAGAAATGAAGTCGCATCGCTGATGAAGATCATTTTGGATCAAACAACCGGAGCACCTTCCGACCCTGAAGAACAGAAACAACTCGATGAGGGGTTAGAAGAGGAGTATCGCCAGACATTGTATTAGATTATTGGCGGAACTGGCAAAGTGCCCACGTTCAGAAGCGGTCATTCGCCAGACGTCGGTCTAGGTCCGCTTCGTCCGCAACCCGGTCATAGCCGTGTTTTCTACCAATGTCTGCTCTGGATCAAAGCAGCCGTTTACGCTCCGACCTGTTAATAGGTCCAGAGCCTAATAGTCTCAGCTCCGGCTCACCTTTATTGTCGTCCTCTGTCGAATGCGGATAGAGGCATGCCCAAACTGCCCATTGGCGAGCCTTCGCCGCACTCCCGGTGGCTCTAGATGGCGATACTTGCCACGAGAAAACTGCGGCAAATCTAAAGCCAGTCCTTGTTTAATTAACTCTGCACCAATGTCTCGACCGTCTGGTAGATAGCATGTTCCCACAAGTCGGTCGTAAGACCTTTCACCATCAAGTTCTGCGGTAATGGTCTGCCCCTTACAAATTTCGACCATCGCCCATTTGGACTTTTGGCCGTAAGGCATGTCCAATTCCGGAGCATCGATTCCGGCCAAACGAATTTTCGTTCCATTTATTCGGATAGTGTCGCCATCTATCACATAAGCACGCCCCTGCAGCATCATGCTTTTTGGCATTGCTGGAATTGGGTATGGTGGCTTTTGCTTGGTCCGTCGGTGGTTAGGCCTAATTACGGGCTTTTTGGAAGGCTTTCGTCGGTTCGAACTTCTAGTTGAACGGCCGATAGAACGGCTACCGCTAGTCACCTTTATCAGCAATCCGCCTAACACAACAAATAATACAACTAGTTCCATTGGAGCATGGCCCTGCAACTAAATGACTGAAATTCCTTGTATATCTAGAACAGGCCTTGGCCTGATTGCTTTCGATTTCGGGCCAGAAAGATGTCAATTATTGCCAAAACTGAAGAGAACTGATCATAGTCTTAGGCAGACACCAACGGGAAGCGTTTAATCATTGACAAATTGAGGGCAACTTCGCTTGCTGGTCTTGAAGAGCATTTGCGGCAAGTGGAACGAGCGGATTGAACCAGATCGAGTTAAGATTTGATTGGCTAGTCAGGTCTCTAGAAAAAGTTGTTGGAGACATCCGAAGTCGCAGGCTGTACGAAGGACAGTGAAGCTAGTGTCAAATAAAATGGAGTTTTCACTTACTCGCCCTTTCTTTTGATGCTGTTTTAGGATCTGCACACCAAGTAGTTATCTTATTATCAGTCTAATTGCGTAACTCTGCCAATATCGTGCGATTAATGGACAAATTGCAGAGTCTCCGAGGCATGTTGTATGGCATTACCCTTACCGCTCACTGATGGTCGAAAAAGAATGTCGCCCAGCGGTAAACGGATGAAGTAGCTATTAAAGACACTGAAGAGACAAGGGATCGAACCCACTTCAGCTAAGTTATTGAAAGAAATGGCGCACCTGAGAGGATTCGAACCTCTGGCCTCTGCCTTCGGAGGGCAGCGCTCTATCCAGCTGAGCTACAGGTGCGTTGGCCGTTAGCTACCCTCGTTCCAATCCGGGTGCAACTGCAAATGCGACCACATCAGGCAAACAGTTCGTGGGCCAATTCCAAAGCATCGATCAGCGTGTCGACCTCTTCGGTCGTGTTGTAGAGGCCGAAGCTGGCGCGGCAGGTGGCGGTGACACCCAGATGGTCCATCAATGGCCCCGCGCAGTGATGGCCCGCACGCACTGCGACACCTTTTTTGTCAAGTATCGTCGAAACATCGTGGGCATGCCCTGCCCCGTCCAGCGTAAAGCTGAAGATTGCGGCCTTGTCGTGTGTGGTTCCCTGAACCTGCAACCAGTTCAGCCCGTTCAGTCGTTGCATCGCATAGTCGCGCAGTCCCGCCTCATGTGATGCAATGTTCTCCATGCCCAAATCCATCATGTAATCCAGCGCAACGCCCATACCGATGGTCTGCACGATGCCCGGCGTTCCGGCTTCGAACTTCATCGGTGGATCATTGTAGATCACCTGATCTTTTGAGACCTCTTTGATCATGTCGCCGCCCCCTATAAAGGGGCGCATTTCGGCCATGCGTTCCGATTTGATGAATATCGCACCTGAACCGGACGGGCCGTACAACTTGTGGCCCGTTATCGCGTAAAAGTCGCAGCCGATATCCTCGACATTCACGGGCATATGGACAGCGCCTTGGCTACCGTCCACCAGTACCGGAACACCTTTGGCGTGGGCCGCTTGTGTGATCGATTTGACGTCGACCAGTGTGCCTAAAACGTTTGAACACTGTGTCACCGCCACCAGCTTTGTCTTCGGCCCGATTGCGTCGATGACGGCTTGTGGATCAAGATGACCCGTTGTGTCCACATCAACCCACTTCAGAACGACGCCCTGCCGTTCGCGCAAGAAGTGCCAGGGTACGATGTTTGCGTGATGCTCCATCACGCTGAGCACGATCTCGTCCCCCACCTGCAGATGCGGCATCGCCCAACCGTAAGCGACGAGATTGATCCCCTCGGTCGTACCCGAGTTCAATACAATCTCTTCCTCGTTCGAAACGCCCAGAAAACGCGCGACAGTGCCCCGGACGGACTCGTACTTTTCGGTCGCAAGATTGGACAGGTAGTGAAGCCCGCGATGAACGTTCGAATACTCATGGGCATAGGCCTGCGTGACTGCGTCAATAACAGCCTGAGGCTTTTGCGCGGATGCGCCATTGTCGAGATAGGTCAGAGGCTTTCCGTTGACCTGTCGCGACAGGATCGGAAAGTCGGCGCGAATTTTCTGTACGTCATACATGGACAAAGGTTCCCTATACAGGCGACAGCCAGAGGACAAACGGGATAGCCACGAGGCCAGACAATAGGATCACCAGAAACGATTTACCTAGCGATTGAAATCGATGCGCTTCGTTGAGGAAATGTAAGGTGATGTAGAGGCTCAGCACCAACATCGCGAGGCTTGCCGGTAAGAACAAAAACGGCAGCACCGAAACCAATGTCAGTATGATCGCCTGCCCGATAATCTGCAGGATCTGCAGCCAGACGACCAGAGTCATGAGGTCGTTGAACGACCCCTCTCCGCCCAGTACCCGCCCTACCAAGAGGAAAGCAACGACGCTGATCAGAATCGCGGCAACTGATACAAACAAGGTCCGCGATAAAGGCTCGGCAAATTGTTGAACCTCTGGGTTAATAAAAGGCATCACAATGCCGGACAGAGTTTGAACCAACGCATTCAGGATCACGGCAAGAAAGAATGCAATCCACAGCACGTCTGGACCAAAGCGCATCGCCAGCAAACGCTTGGCAGCCTCGGCCGGGTTTGTCAGCGTCAGGACGACCATATTCAGCAGCACGGCAGAGTTCATTTAATGGCCTTTTGCGATTGTCTGAGACCGGACAACCAGAACCAGGTAAAAATCGCAACCCATAACATTCCGGCTAGCGTTTGTGCCGGGCCCGGACCGATAAAGCCCGCGACCAACCCGTTCAACAACACCAATGGGGCCGATGCCAACAACGCCCAGAACAACGCCAGCCTTGCGCCATAGCCGTTTCCACGGCCTCCAAAAACCCGTGCCACCAACTGTGAGAGCCACGCCAGAAGATAGAAGAACAGAGGAAGTATGAAGACCGAGCCCAACAAGGCGCCGCCCATGAGCATGTTCAGTTCCAGCCCTTCAATGTGGGCACGGCGTGCAAGGCTTGGCAATTGGGCGATGAAACCAACTACACAGAAGGCCATCACAAATGCCAGCGCACGATCTTCACGCGGGCCCATATCCAACAGGCGACGCACAACACGCCCCGGACCGCGATACGTGGCAACGATATCTGTTGTGACGGACATCAGCGGCGGCGTGCCAGCCAATCTTGCAATCGTGTGACAATCACCTCGGCCAGAGCTTCATCTTCGATCTCCTGAACCGCTTCCGCGAGGAAAGCCAAAGTCAGCATATCCGTCGCCTCTTTGGTCGGGACACCACGCGATCGCAGATAGAACAACGCCGTTTCGTCTATCGCACCAGAGGTCGAGCCGTGCGAACAGGCGACGTCATCCGCGTAGATTTCCAACTCGGGCTTGGCGAGAAACTGGCTGTCCTCATCCAGCAGCAACGATTGGCTGATTTGATATCCGTCGGTTTTCTGCGCCCCCGCTTTGACGAGGATCTTTCCCTGAAAGACGCCTGTCGCCCCGTTGCGCAACACCTTTTTAAACACCTGACGGCTTTCGCAATTCACCGCATCGTGGGTCACAAATACCGTGTCGTCATGATGGAATTCACCATCTCCAACGCAAGCACCCGCAACATGGACCACGGCATCGTCGCCGGTAAGTTCAACCACCTGCTCGTTCCGCGTCAGAACACCGTTCACAGTAAGTGTGAAGGATTTGTACACAGACTCCGTTCCCATTCGAGTGAACATATGCGTCGCTGCTCGCCGCTGATGATCGCGACCTTGCGCGCGAACATGGTGCAGCGTACCGCCATCGGCGATATCGATCTCCATACATTTGTTGAAACGCGATGCGGCCGGGCCATTTTCAAGGATGGTCACCTCGGCGCCGCTTTCAACACGAACTACATGGTGCAGGATCGCATCCGAGGTTTCCGAAGCATGGCGATAGATCAGGCTGATCGGTTTGGCAGGTTTTCCGGTCACATGGATGGCAACACCATCTGACGCAAATGCAGTGTTCAATGCCGCCAGAGAGCGATGCACCGGAGTCTGACCATTTGCTTCAAGAACACCGTATAACTCTTTGGCCCAATGGATATCTTTGCAGCAAATATCTTCCAACCTGTCGATAGTGATACCTTCCATCGACAGTTCGTCTGACTCTTCAGGGCTAAATACACCATCGATGAAGACAATCTTCAGCCGGTCAAACTCGTTGAACATCGGTGCTTCGTCGTTCTGAAACAACGCCGCCGCAGGTGCCTGAGCCGAGATCAAGGTATCGGGCTGGGTATACTTCCAGTATTCATCCCGACGTCCGGGCAGACCCATTTCGCGCACCCGCGCCAGAGCAGCCTCTCGCGCCTTACGCGTGCAACCCGCATCTGGCATGGTCAGAGCTGCAAGCCGCTCTTCCGTTGCCGACTGTTTTGCTTGAGCGAGAGCCATCAGTTTACCTCGGCCAGAATGTCAGCATACCCATTGTGCTCAACTTCCAGAGCCAACTCGGGTCCGCCGGATTTGACGATACGGCCATCGGCCATGATGTGCACGACGTCTGGTTTGATGTGATCCAGCAAACGCTGATAATGCGTGATAACAAGGAAACCGCGCCCTTCGTCGCGCAATGCATTCACGCCTTCCGATACCAGCTTCATCGCATCCACATCGAGCCCCGAGTCAGTCTCGTCAAGGATGCATAACTTGGGCTCAAGCATTGCCATCTGCAGGATTTCGTTGCGCTTTTTCTCACCACCCGAGAATCCAACATTAACTGGGCGTTTCAACATATCCGCGTCGATCTTCAGCGCCTTTGCCTTGGCGCGGATTTCTTTCAGGAAATCCGCCGCAGACAGTTCTTCCTGACCACGTGCCTTACGCTGAGCATTCACCGCTGTGCGTAAGAACGTCATGTTGCCGACACCGGGAATCTCAACCGGATATTGGAATGCGAGAAATACGCCAGCAGCCGCGCGCTCTTCCGGCTCCATCTCAAGCAGATCTTCACCCTCAAGTGTGGAGGTACCATCTGTCACTTCATATCCGTCCCGACCGGACAAGACATAGCTAAGCGTAGACTTGCCAGAGCCATTCGGCCCCATGATCGCATGCACCTTGCCGGCCTCAACAGTGAGATCGACGCCTTTGAGGATTTGTTTGTCTTCTTCCTCAAGTTTTACGTGCAGGTTTTTGATTTCCAGCATTTTTTGTCCTTTTGCATCTCGCAAGGGGCGCAGATTGGCCCCAGATAATTATCTATCCCAGCACCTTGCGGATCACACGAGCGATGATCCAACCCAGCAGCGCGCCTCCGCCCACTGCCCAGACCGGGTTGATGAAGTCCATGTATTTCGTGTTGACGTAAGCCACCCCCAACAGGCCGCCGATCACCGGCAGCGCGTAGCCAAGCGCTGTCAGCACATCATCCTTGCGGATACGTTGTTGTGGCTTTGGCGTCATCAGCCGACCGATCCCTCTAGGCTGATCGCCACCAATTGCTGCGCCTCCATCGCGAATTCCATCGGCAATGCCTGCAACACGTCCTTGCAGAACCCATTGACAACAAGCGCCACAGCCTCTTCCTCGTCCATGCCGCGCTGACGGCAATAGAACAGCTGATCGTCATCCACCTTGGATGTCGTCGCCTCATGCTCGACACGGGACGAGTTGTTCTTCACCTCGATATACGGAACCGTATGCGCCCCGCACTTGTCGCCAATCAGCAAGCTGTCGCATTGCGTATAATTGCGGCTGTCCTTGGCCTTGGGGTGCATCGAGACCAGTCCGCGATAGGTATTCTGCGCCTTACCCGCACTGATGCCTTTCGACACGATCCGCGACTTGGTATTCTTGCCCAGATGAACCATCTTCGTGCCAGTATCGGCCTGCTGCATGTTGTTCGTGATCGCGATCGAGTAGAACTCACCCTGGCTGTCATTGCCACGCAGGATACAGGACGGGTATTTCCATGTGACCGCGGAACCGGTTTCAACCTGCGTCCACATCACCTTGGAGCGATCACCGCGGCAATCGGCGCGCTTGGTCACGAAGTTGTAGATACCACCTTTTCCGTTCTCATCACCGGGGAACCAGTTTTGAACGGTCGAATACTTCACCTCGGCATCTTCTTCGATGATGATTTCCACCACGGCCGCGTGCAACTGTGCAGTGTCGCGCTGCGGTGCAGTACAACCTTCCAAGTAACTGACATAACTGCCCTTGTCGGCAATGATCAGCGTCCGTTCGAACTGTCCCGTATTTTCCGCGTTGATGCGGAAATAGGTGCTCAATTCCATTGGACAGCGGACACCCGGTGGCACATAGACAAACGAACCATCCGAAAACACAGCGGAGTTCAGAGTGGCATAGAAATTGTCGGATACCGGAACCACGGTTCCGAGATATTTCTTCACCAGTTCCGGATGCTCTCGAATCGCCTCGGAAATCGAGCAGAAGATAACACCCG
Source organism: Ruegeria sp. AP7 (assembly GCF_056539905.1). NCBI lineage: Bacteria > Pseudomonadati > Pseudomonadota > Alphaproteobacteria > Rhodobacterales > Roseobacteraceae > Ruegeria > Ruegeria sp. AP7. The sequence continues at coordinate 703,781 of NZ_JBQFVT010000001.1, forward strand.
CTTTTTTCAGCTCTTCCTGGAAAGTCGTACCAACCGAAACCGAGTCAAACACCGCATCGACGGCGACCTTGCGCCCCTCGGCTGGCGCATCTTCGGCACCTTCAACTCCGGCAAGAATCATCTGTTCTTTCAGAGGGATACCCAGTTTCTCGTATGTCGCAAGCAGCTTGGGGTCGACCTCATCCAAGGATTTGGGTTTCTCTTCCATCGATTTCGGACGGGCATAGTAATACTGGTCCTGAAAATCGATTTCGGGATAACTGACCATGGCCCAGTTCGGTTCTTCCATCTTGGTCCAGCGTTCGAACGCAGCGAGACGCCACTCGGTCATCCACTCGGGCTCATCATTCTTGCCTGAAATCAGCTTGACGATATCGGGGTTTACCCCCTTCGGGGCGTACTCCATCTCGATTTCAGTTTCCCAGCCGTATTTGTAGGTTCCAACCTCGCGTACCGCATCCACGGTTTCCTGATCGACACCTTCTTTTACCTGGGTCTGGTCCAAAGCGGCCATAAGACACCCTCCGTCAGATCACGCGGCGCGCGCGCGATGCTTTTTCTCTTTCTCAAGCCACGTTTCCGCAAAACGCAGCACATTCTCTTCCGTCGTCTCGGGACCAAGCGATACGCGTATCGCACTGGCCGCCGCGTATTCATCAAATCCCATGGCCGTCAGCACAGCACTGGCGCGCACTTTGCCACTGGAGCAGGCTGAGCCTGCACTGATCGCAAATCCTGACAAATCCATCTGCATGACCTGGGTTTCTCCCTTCCAGCCCGGAGTGGCAAAGCACAACGTGTTGGGGAGTCGCTCCTGATCTTTCCCGACAAAAATAGTAGATTTCGATCCGGCCTCAAGAGCGTTTTCTAGAATATTTCTAAGTTCACGAACTTTTTCCCAGACACCATTTGCAAGATCGCGGGATGCAGCTTCAGCAGCCGCGCCGAAACCCGCGATTCCGATAACATTTTCAGTGCCCGAGCGACGACCCATCTCCTGCCCGCCACCTTTGATTTGCGCGGCCAAATCCGTGCCGCGTTTCATCACCAACGCACCGATCCCTTTGGGACCGCCCAGTTTATGTGCAGAAATCAACGCCATTTCCGCGCCCAGCCAGTTGAAGGCGACAGGTAACTTTCCAAACGCCTGAGTGGCGTCAGTTACAGCCAAATCAGACGGGAGAGATTGAACGATGCCCGTCTCGGAGTTAGCAAGTTGCAATGCAGTTAAGACGGGATCTGAAACCGTAACTTGCCCGTCTTTCGACACTGGTAAAACTTCATTGGCCCAAGCACGTACCGCATCATGCTCGATCGCGGCCCCCAGCAGACCACGTCCTGACATTGCCAACGCCGCCGCTTCGGTAGCGCCCGAGGTAAACACGATGTCAGCGCCATCCGCCCCAAATGCGGTGGCAATCTGTGCGCGTGCTTTCTCGACTAACGCCTTTGCGGCACGACCCTCGGCGTGAACGGATGACGGATTGCCGGCCAGATCCATCGCGGCAATCATTGCAGCGCGGGCTTCGGGCCTTAATGGAGCCGTCGCATTATGATCGAGATAAACCCGTTTCATAGATACATCTTTTCAAACTTGGATTCCTGTGGAACGAAAATCTGTTTCATCAGCTCAGTCGTCCACGACCGCAAACAAGTTTGGAACTGCCGGGCAAGGTGCCAGATCATTTCGGATCACATCCGACAACCGCGTTTGATGCAGGAACACATATACATGTGCGCTCAGGCTTTCCCACAAGCGATTGGTCAGGGATTGCGCCCGACTGCCGGACGAAGCACCCGATGCCCCCGCCCCTTTGTGCATCGCATCGACGGTTTCATCGACCGCAGCCAAAATCTCAACCACTCGAATTTCGGATGCAGGGCGCGCAAGACGATAACCTCCACCCGGACCCCGAACCGAGCTGACCAACTCAGCACGACGCAGTTTTACAAAAAGCTGTTCCAGATAAGGAAGAGAAATATCCTGGCGCTCGGAAATCTCACCAAGTGTAACAAGCTTGTCAGAGGATTGCAGAGCAATATCCGCCAGAGCAACCATCGCATAGCGTCCTTTGGTCGACAGCTTCATTTGAATTCCTTAAGGCAAGAACCGCGAAAACATTGACGCCGCCGCAGCCAGTGCGTATCTCCCACTGACAGCGTTTTCACGCGACACAATGTAATTAGAACCGTTCTAAGGTACCTGACGATTACCGTCAAGATAATCTCGGGACCGAGGCGTCAAAAAACAGGACTAAAGCACACATGCCCGAGGTGATTTTTCCCGGACCCGAAGGCCGCCTGGAAGGCCGCTACCACCCGCAAAAGGAAAAAGACGCACCGATCGCAATCGTGCTGCATCCGCACCCTCAATTTGGCGGGACCATGAATAACAAGGTGGTCTACAACCTGCACTATGCCTTCTACAACATGGGCTTCACAGTTCTGCGCTTTAACTTCCGTGGCGTAGGCCGCAGCCAAGGCGAATATGATCAGGGTGTTGGCGAGCTTAGCGATGCCGCGTCGGCGCTGGATTATCTTCAGTCCATGAACAACAACTCCAAGCATTGCTGGGTTGCAGGATTCTCATTCGGCGCCTGGATCGGAATGCAACTGCTGATGCGTCGTCCCGAGATCACCGGCTTTATTAGCGTGTCACCCCCGGCGAACATGTATGATTTTTCTTTCCTAGCCCCCTGCCCGTCTTCCGGCCTGATCATCAACGGGTCGTCAGACCGCGTTGCACCCCCTGCGGATACCACTTCGCTGGTTAGCAAACTGCACGAGCAAAAAGGGATCACAATCACGCATCACGAGGTTGAAGGCGCGGATCACTTCTTCCAGGATCGCCACATGGACACGCTGATGACCGACGTGACGGATTATGTGAAGCGTCGCCTGACCGAGAATACGCGCTGATGTCTGATACCATCACCACCCTTGCCTCGAGATTGGCAGAGGATACGATGAAGGTCATGGACGAAACCGGTGAGGATCGGTTTTATGTGGAGGTCGGCGAGCTTTTGGGCGCGTCATCTCAGACGCTGGAAGAAGCGTTTTTGACCGAAGTTCGGGTACGGCTCGCAGAACGCAAGGCCCGTAAGTTTGTGGTCAAGAAATTGTCCGATCATCGCTCAAAACTCAAAGCGATCGAGAAGCAGTAAGAATTGAATGCAATCTTGTTGCGAACAAAAGAAAAGGAGCCCGAAAGCTCCTTTTCGTCAGATCGTTCGGTGGGCGCCTAAACTGGAATACCCTTTAACCGCTCAACATTCTGGGCTGCATCAATGTCGACGGACCCCCCGTCTGCAAGCCACCCTAGCGCTACGATCAACACCGAAACGATAATGACTGATTTTGCAAATGTCGTCATTCAATCAAACTCGTTAAAAACTAACTAAAACACCCAACCCACTATCATGCCTCAGGAATATCGAATAGTCAGGTTTACCTGACCTGTGGTAAAGTCACTCTTTATTCTGCGCCGTCAGAATCCTCTTGCCCGGCAATAGCCAACTATGGTCAACCTTCCGCGACACTTCGGAAAGGCATCAATCTTGCCCAAAACATATTTCATTCTGCTGCTGGCGGTCATTGCGGAAACCATCGGGACCACTGCACTGCAAGCCAGCCATCAGTTCACCCGCTTTTGGCCCTCTGCCCTAGTGGTCGTTGGCTATGGCAGCGCATTCTATCTTATGGCGCTCACTCTGAAAGTGATGCCTGTCGGGATTGTCTATGCAATCTGGTCGGGACTTGGGATTTTCCTAATAGCACTGATTGGTTTTCTGGTATTTGGTCAGAAACTCGACTGGCCGGCGATCCTGGGGCTTGTTCTGATACTGTCTGGAATTCTGATCATTCACCTGTTTTCTTCGACCGCGGGTCACTGAACGCCGGTTAGGGCTGGTATATTTTGTCGCGCCGCGTTATGCGCCGGGCCAACTTCCCGTTCAAAGGTTGACCTCTCATGGACCTGCGCAATATCGCAATCATCGCTCACGTGGACCACGGTAAAACGACCCTGGTGGATGAGCTTCTTAAACAATCCGGCGCTTTCCGCGAGAATCAGGCCGTTGCCGAGCGCGCAATGGACAGCAATGATCTGGAACGGGAACGTGGCATCACCATTCTGGCCAAGGCGACTTCGGTCGAATGGAAAGACACTCGTATCAATATCGTCGACACCCCCGGCCACGCCGATTTCGGAGGCGAGGTCGAACGCATCCTCAGCATGGTCGACGGTGTTGTTCTTCTGGTCGACGCCGCCGAAGGTCCCATGCCGCAAACCAAGTTCGTGACCTCCAAGGCGCTGGCATTGGGACTGCGTCCCATCGTTGTATTGAATAAGGTCGACAAACCGGATGCCGAACCAGATCGCGCGCTGGACGAATGTTTTGACCTGTTCGCCAACCTTGGTGCTGACGACGATCAGCTTGATTTTCCCGCCATGTATGCCTCGGGCCGTTCAGGTTGGGCAGATATGGAACTGGACGGACCGCGCAAAGATCTGACTGCCCTTTTCGATCTGATCGTCGATCACGTCCCCGCCCCCAAGCAAATTGAGAAAAAAGACGAGCCGTTCCGAATGCTTGCCACCACGCTTGGCAGCGATCCTTTCATCGGCCGCATCCTTACCGGTCGTGTCGAGAGCGGAACGTTGAAAGCGGGTGACAGCCTCAGGGCGCTCAGCCGTGACGGAACATTGATCGAGAATTTCCGTGCGACAAAGATTCTCGCGTTCCGTGGTCTCGCACAACAGCCTATCGATGTGGCCGAAGCCGGGGACATCGTCACCATAGCGGGAATGAGCAAAGCCACGGTTGCGGATTCTTTGGTTGCTCCGCAAGTAAACGAGGCTTTGCCCGCTCAGCCGATAGATCCACCAACGATCACCGTCACCTTCGGCATCAATGATTCTCCGCTTGCAGGCCGAGACGGTAAAAAGGTTCAGTCCCGCGTCATTCGTGATCGTCTAATGAAGGAGGCTGAATCAAATGTCGCGATCCGCATTAGCGATACACCCGGAGGTGAAGCCTTTGAGGTCGCTGGCCGTGGCGAACTCCAGATGGGCGTTCTGATCGAGAATATGCGCCGCGAAGGGTTCGAACTCAGCATCTCGCGCCCGCAGGTTTTGTTCCGCGACGAAGACGGTCAACGCCTTGAGCCCATCGAAGAAGTCACCATCGATGTCGATGACGAATTCTCGGGCTCGGTGATCGAGAAGATCACCGGAGCACGCAAAGGTGAACTGGTCGAGATGCGCCCCGCAGGAGTTGGCAAAACCCGCATCATTGCCCATGTCCCATCACGCGGCCTGATCGGATATCACGGCGAGTTTCTGACCGACACGCGCGGGACCGGTGTTCTGAACCGCGTTTTCCATGGATGGGCTGCCCACAAGGGATCGATCCCCGGTCGTCGTGCAGGCGTCTTGATCTCAATGGAAAAAGGCCAGGCCGTCGCCTACGCCTTGTGGAACCTGGAGGAACGCGGACGCATGTTCGTGGGGCCGCAAACCGATGTCTATCAAGGCATGGTGATCGGTGAACATTCTCGTGACAACGATCTGGAAGTGAACCCGCTTAAAGGCAAGAAGCTGACCAACGTACGCGCCAGCGGATCGGATGACGCGGTACGCCTGACGCCTCACCTAAAATTCTCTTTGGAAGAGGCGATCGCGTATATCGACGATGACGAACTGGTTGAGGTGACGCCAAATGCGATCCGGCTTCGTAAACGCTATCTGGATCCACATGAGCGGAAGAGAATGGCACGATCTGCGTAGGTCCTGCAGTAACTCAGTTCACACATACGCAACAATGACCCATTCGTGGCAAATTTGCGTCAATATGGAAATAGTCCAGAAATCTAGAGCCCGCCAATTTGGCGGGCTTTCTATTTGTTTTTAAACGCCTTTCACGGAAATAAGCCAATATTGATCCATGTACACTCATCATTGGCCGCTTGAAAATAAGGCCCAAAAAGGAGATTTTGTGTTCAAAGTGTGGAGCCGCACGAGTATACGGCGAGTTAGTTAATGAGTATCCAAGGAGAAATGCCATGCGCATTAATTCCAAACTGTTTTCGATAGTATTTGTTGCTTCTACATTCCCATTAATATCTGCTGGTACTGCGCAGGCATCTGAAATGTGTACTGTGAAGACCGCAAAGCAATCCCTGTCCTCTAACACCCTTTGCGCCTGCGACGTCGTAAGCTCGCGCATGGTGCGCTATATCCAACGGCGCGCCGATTTCGAGAGCATCCTCGAGCAGACGCTGCTTGATTGCCCTGCCTTTGCCTCGGTACTAACTGACTTGCCGACAGCTTCCGTCGGGTTTGCCGAGCAGAGAAATGGCGATGGCAATGATGATGAGAATAGTGGTGGCGGGTTCAATGAGCCACCTTCCACTCCAGAGCCAGAACCTGAACCAAAATCTGAGCCAAAACCGTCAACTCCTGACCCGACCCCAACAGGAGGCGGAGGACCAGGTTCGGAAACACCTAAAGGTGGCGGTGGTCCGGGTTCAGAAACACCGAAGGAAACACCAACGGATAATGGAGCTAAAACCTAGAGGATAATAGTAGGGATAGGAGATACGAATAGTATTCTTTCTGTGTAGTGTTCCCTATCCCTGACCGTAGATACCTACCCAGTTGCGTGGTTGCCTTGGGTCCTGCATCCGCAGAAACAAATACCGCGTAGCGGACCATAGCTTTACCTGGTTCGTCAGGTTATCCAGCACCAAATCACCCTGATTTGATCGATATACCAATACGGCGTGAGAGTTTCGGCGCGTATCCAGTACGGTCGCGATCAATAGTTTGCGGGGATCGATTCCTGCATTGATCAAATCACGCTTTTTAAGCAGGGCAAAATCTTCACAATCCCCGCCAAGAGATGTCGGCAGGGCCCACAACTCGCGGATCTTGTACTGCCTTTGGTCGGTGACCTCTCGCGTCGACACATTTACGCGTCGGTTGATCTGTTTAACGAGCTTCAGTTCTTGTGCGCTGGAAAGGGATGCCGCTCCTTTTTGAGCACAAGCCCAAGAATACTGACGACACAACTGCCGTGCCCCTGTCGGCGGAGGTGAGGCGGCAACACTTTGAATAAATGCGGCATCACGCGCTGACACAGCTGATCCAATCATCATTGAACCAGCCATGATGACCACTATACCAAAATGGTTGATTAACCCTAAGGTTCGCTCAACAACACTATTCAGTTTGGTGCCAACGGTTGTCATGATTTTCCTTTAGTTTCCAGTTCAAACCAATGATTGGCACCATTCACATTAGCATATTAAACAGGAAACATCCGAAAACTGCTATGTTTGTGCAACCACTTGGCAAGTTGAGCGGGAAAAACGGCAGAAATTCGTCAACTTTCATGACCATTTCAGCACAAGATCATGGCAAACACTGCCATAATTGATAGCCGACTAAGTAATAGAGAGCTGGAAAATCCAACAATGACACTGAAATATGCGGCAATTGTTGTTACAGACCTATACTTCGACAACCTTCTAAAAAATCAAACCCGGCCCAAAGCTGGGCCGGGTCAATGCTCATTCGCGCGGGAGGCAGAATCAGAAAACTGTTATTCGGTAATTTCGACTACAACCAGCTCACGTTCGCTGGCGCCTCGGGCATGATCCAGTGCTTGTTGGTAAGCGGGCGAATTATAGCATTCAACAGCAGCTTCAACCGAGGGGAAGCGGGCGACCACATTACGCGGACGTTCCTTGCCTTCCAACTGCACGTACCGCGCGGCACGGGCTATGAACTCACCGCCATGGGCGGCGATCGCGGGACCTGCCAGCTCGGCGTATTTTCCGTATGCATCGGCATCAGTCACAGTGACATGAGCAATCCAGAGTGCAGGCATCTTATCCTCCCAAAACCTGTTCTGCGGCTTTTATGGCTGCTTCAACGTTCGAGGCATCTTTGCCTCCGCCTTGTGCCATGTCAGCCCGACCACCACCACCCTTGCCGCCAAGTTCGGCAACGGCAGCGCGAACCAGATCAACGGCCGAAACTTTGTCAGTCAGATCTGGTGTAACACCGGCGGCGACGGCAGCTTTTCCACCTGTATCTGCGATTAACAACACAGCACCTGAACCCAACCGGTTCTTGTGCTCATCGATCAGCGTTGGCAGGTCCTTTCCGGACACGCCGGTCAGTGATTGGGCGAGGAAGGCCATACCATTGACCTCTTTTGCTTCAGAGCCACCCTGCCCTGCGCCACCAGCCATCGCCAGATCACGGCGCAGTTGAGCAACTTCGTTTTGAAGCGATTTGCGCTCATCCATCAGCGATTTCACACGCGCAACAACGTCATCAGGCTGTGCTTTCAACTCCAAAGCAATAGCGCCGAGACGCTGATCCTGAGCCGACAGGTGATTGAAAGCTTCATCCCCAGTAAGCGCCTCAATCCTGCGCACACCTGCGCTGCTGGCACTGTCGCCGAGAAGGACAAACGTACCTATGTCACCTGTCTGGCGCACATGGGTGCCGCCACACAATTCGATCGACCAGGTCTCACCATCCTGCCCTTTGCCGGTAGGTGCCTTACCCATCGACACGACACGGACCTCATCACCGTATTTCTCGCCAAACAGCGCCTGTGCACCCAGCGCACGGGCATCGTCTGGCGTCATGATACGCGTCTCGACAGCCGAGTTCTGGCGAATAAAGGCATTCACCTCACGCTCGACCTTTTGAATCTCTTCCCGCGTCAAAGCCTTTGAGTGGCTGAAATCAAACCGCAATCGGTCGGATGCATTTAATGAGCCGCGCTGAGCCACATGATCACCCAGCGTTTCACGAAGGGCTTCGTGCAACAGGTGCGTCGCTGAATGGTTTGCGCGAATGGCCGTACGTCTTGCGTGATCGACTTCAAGCTCAACAGCGTCACCTGTCGAGATCGATCCATGATCAACTGTCACCTTGTGTGCATAGACCTTGCCATCGGCAAATTTTCTGGTGTCTACAACACGGGAAATGTCATTTCGTTCATCGAGCCTGCGGATTTCACCTGTATCGCCAACCTGACCACCGGCTTCACCATAAAACGGCGTCTGGTTAACCACGACCCAGCCACTGCCGCCTTTCTCAATACTATCGACCAAGGCACCATCGACTACCAGTGCAGCCACCTGACCTTCGGCTTTTTCCGTGTCGTAACCAAGGAAATCGGTAGCACCGGCGGAGTCTAACACATCGAACCATACGACCTGATCAGCTGCTTCGCCAGAACCAGCCCAAGCAGCGCGCGCCTTTGCTTTTTGTTCGGCCATAGCGGCATCAAACCCGTCAGTGTCTAGTGTACGTCCTTTCTCGCGCAGCGCATCCTGAGTAAGATCCAGCGGGAAACCGTATGTGTCATAAAGCTTGAATGCCGCATCGCCCGGCAGCGGATCACCTTCCGACAAACCAGAGACCTCGTCATCAAGCAGTTTCAAGCCGCGATCCAAGGTTTGTTTGAACCGCGTTTCCTCCAGAAGCAATGTCTCTTCAATCAGAGGCTGCGCCTGACCAAGTTCGGTGTATTGCGCGCCCATCAGTTGAACCAGAGTTGGCACCAAACGGTGCATCACCGGATCTTTCGCGCCCAACAAATGTGCATGGCGCATCGCACGACGCATGATACGACGGAGAACATATCCACGCCCATCATTTGACGGCATCACCCCATCAGCGATCAGGAAAGATGTCGAACGCAGGTGATCCGCAATCACACGGTGATGCACATTCTGATCCCCATAAGGATCAACTCCGGTGGCCTCTGCGGAAGCCTCGATCAGTGTTTTGAACAGATCAGTGTCGTAGTTGTCATGACTGCCCTGAAGCAAGGCACCAATACGTTCCAGTCCCATGCCAGTATCGATCGACTGCATATCGAGCTCGACCATCGAGCCGTCTTCAAACTGCTCGTTTTGCATGAAAACGATGTTCCAGATTTCGATGAACCGGTCGCCATCTTCTTCGGCGGAACCCGGAGGGCCACCCCAGATGTGATCGCCGTGATCATAGAATATCTCGGTACACGGGCCACATGGCCCGGTTGGACCCATCTGCCAGAAGTTGTCATTGGTGGCGATGCGAATGATCCGGTCTTCGGGAACTCCTACCTTCTTCCAAATTTCAAAGGCTTCGTCATCAGTATGGTAGACCGTCGCCAGCAGGCGGTTCTTGTCGATCCCAAATTCTTTGGTGATCAGCTCCCAGGCGAATGGGATTGCTTCCGGCTTGAAGTAATCTCCAAACGAGAAATTTCCCAGCATTTCAAAGAACGTATGATGGCGCGCGGTATAGCCCACGTTATCCAGATCATTATGTTTGCCACCTGCGCGCACACATTTCTGCGCTGTGGTTGCACGATGATAATCGCGGGTTTCTACGCCGGTAAACAGGTTCTTGAATTGAACCATACCTGAGTTCACGAACATCAACGTCGGATCATTGCGCGGCACCAATGGGCTGGACGCAACCACTTCGTGGCCTTGCTTGGCAAAGTAGTTCAGAAAGGTCGAGCGGATATCATTCAGCGTGGGCATTTGGGCTCTCTCAACGCGCATTCATAATTGTCTGCGAAGGTTTAGCCCTCTGTCCGAAGAGTGTCCACAGCATTGGACGACCCAAACGAAACAAGGCCGCCCCCTTGAGCCGCCCCGTTCCAGGTATTCTCAACACTATCGGAGTGCCGGAGGATTTATGCTGATGCCGTCAGAGTGCATTACGCTTCGAGGATATCATCCTCTTCCGCCTCGGGGGGCATTTCAAAATCCAGACCGTGGGCCGCGCGAATCTTATCTTCGATCTCCAACGCGGCGCGGGAATTGTCACGCAGATATTGCTTGGCGTTTTCGCGCCCCTGCCCGATCCGTTCGTCGCCATAGCTGAACCATGAACCTGACTTTTCAACCACTCCGGCTTTAACGCCCAGATCCAGCAATTCGCCCATCTTGCTGATGCCCTCGCCATACATGATGTCAAATTCGACCTGCTTGAACGGCGGCGCCACCTTGTTCTTCACAACCTTGACGCGGGTCTGGTTGCCGACCACCTCGTCGCGATCCTTGATCGCGCCGATGCGGCGGATATCCAGACGGACCGAGCTGTAGAACTTCAGTGCGTTGCCACCAGTCGTGGTTTCCGGGCTGCCAAACATCACGCCGATCTTCATCCTGATCTGGTTGATGAAGATCACCATGCAGTTCGAGCGATTGATCGAGCCGGTCAGTTTGCGCATTGCCTGGCTCATCAGCCGGGCCTGAACGCCCACGCTGCTATCGCCCATGTCGCCTTCCAACTCGGATTTCGGCGTCAGGGCCGCAACCGAGTCGACCACAACCATGTTCACCGCACCAGAGCGCACCAACGTATCAGTGATCTCAAGCGCCTGTTCACCAGTATCGGGCTGCGAAATCAGCAGTTCATCCAGATCAACACCCAACTTGCGGGCATATTGCGGGTCAAGCGCATGTTCTGCGTCTACAAAAGCGCAAACACCGCCACGTTTTTGCTGTTCAGCAATGCAATGCAGTGTCAGCGTGGTTTTACCCGAACTTTCAGGCCCGTAGATTTCAACAATCCGCCCCATCGGTAGACCACCGATACCCAACGCAATATCCAGGCCCAGTGAGCCGGTCGAGCTTGCCTCGATATCCTGCTTGGAATCCTCGCCCAACTTCATGATCGAGCCCTTGCCGAACTGCCGTTCGATCTGAGCCAATGCGCTGTCGAGCGCCTTTTGCTTGTCTGCGTTTTTCTTGTCGCTCATCGTCAGAAGATCCGCCATTGTCCTGTCACTATCCCTTTTGTCACACCCTTTGACGGGCGGCAATCGCTGCTTTGTTCGCCTCTTGTTCCTTATGGGACCAAAAAGAGAACATTTCAACTAAAACTTATGAAATTCAGTCTTAGACAATTGTGTTAAAGAGTCGTTTACGACAATCTGCCAATCGAAAAGCGTTGTAGAGAAAAGATAAATGCTTGTTTTTTATGAAGAGCGTCTCGCGCTTTTGTCCGTCCCCAAAACCGGAAGCACAGCCTACCAATCTGCTCTGAAAGACCGTGCCGATATCGTTGTCTCAGGTCCAACTGAATTAAAACACGCAAACATGCGCCGCTTTGACCGGTTCTATCAAACCATGTTCAAGAAGCTGTTTGACACTGAAATGGAGGTTATGGCCGTCGTCCGAGATCCCATCGACTGGTTAGGAAGTTGGTATCGATATCGCACGCGGCAGGAATTGAACAATCATCCACACTCTACTCAGGGTCTTGATTTTGAGGCATTTGTAGTTGCCTATATGCAGAAATCCCCTCCGGCCTGTGCGGATGTCGGACGCCAGAGCGAATTCCTAATGCCCCGCAGCAATGGTGCCGGAGTGAGCCACGTGTTTAAGTACGAAAACCAAGGCACGATACTCGATTTCCTACGAAATCGCCTGAACTGCGACATACAGCTTCCGCAAGAGAATGTTTCGCCCAAGCTCAAGCTTGAACTCTCGAAAGACACAGACCAGCAATTTCGCAGCTTATTCGCAGCGGAATTTGCACTGCATCAATCAGCTGAGTAACGGCGTCAGTTGAGTTGCTGAAACACCGCTTCGGTCAACTGCGTCAATGAAAATGGTTTTGGCAGAAAGGTCGAGTTTTCAATCTCGGGACCGGATTCACCAAATGCGCCCTCCGTATAGCCGGACATAAAGACCACCCGGACCTCGGAGCGCGTTTTCATTGCCTCGCGCACCCAGGTCGGACCATCCATGCCAGGCATCACCACATCTGTGACAAAAACGTCGACCGTGAGATTTGGGTCCTCCAACATATGCAGCGCATCCTCGGCTGATTCCGCCTCAAGCACTGTGTACCCCTTCAGACGCAGCGCACGCGTGGCAAAAGCGCGGACGGGGGCTTCGTCCTCGACTAACAGAACAACACCTTCACCTTGCCGCGGCTTTTGCTCTTCGGGGGCCTCTGGTGTGATCGGTTCAGATGTCTGCGCCGCAGCACTGACAGGAAGAAGAACGGTAAATTCGGTACCCGTACCCGGTACGCTGTCCACGAAAATGAATCCTCCGGTCTGTTTTACAATGCCGTATACCGTCGAAAGACCCAGACCTGTCCCTTCTCCGGTGCGCTTGGTGGTGTAGAAAGGTTCGAATACCTTTTGCAGCTTGTCCGGAAGGATACCTATGCCGCTGTCTATGACCTTGACCATCACATACTCGCCCGGCAGCACTGTCGCCCTGTCGCGCGAATAGGCCCGCTCTAGATTCAGAACTTCGGTTTCGATCCGAATCTCACCTCCGTCGGGCATCGCATCGCGCGCGTTTACAACCAGATTCATCAACACCTGCTCAAGCTGTCGTTTGTCGGCACAAACCGGCTTGAGCACGGGATCATGGCTGAGCGTCAAGCGGACCTTCTCGCCCACAAGGCGATTCAAAAGGTGGATCAGATCGGAAATCGTGTCTCGCAAATCCAACACCTCGGGCCTGAGGGTTTGCTTTCGCGAAAATGCAAGCAACTGACTGACCAGAGCGGCAGCGCGGTTGGCATTCTGGTTGATTTGTACAAGGTCACCATAATTCGGATCATTTTGGTCGTGGCGCAGCAACAGAAGATCGCAATGCCCTGATATTGCGGTCAGAAGATTGTTAAAATCATGTGCAACCCCACCTGCCAACTGGCCCACGGCCTGCATTTTTTGCCCCTGAACGAACTGCGCCTCAAGCGTTTTTAACTCGGTAGCGTCATTCAGAACTGCGATTAGATTTACCTGACCGTCACTCACAATACGAGACAGCGTGACCTGAACGAACACTTCTTTGTCTTTACGGGTAAGGCGCAGAAACTCTGACTTTGGAGCAGAAGTCTGTTCAACCGTACGAGCGAGCCAATCACGAATGGAATAGCCAAGCCCGTGCATAACCTCGTCAATTCTGGAATTGCACAGCCGAACCTCACCCACCAGTTCGATTGCAAGGTGGTTGGCTTCGATGATCTCACCATCGGGCGCCAATCTCATGATCGGAACCGGCAAATCAGCGAACGAAGTTGCCTCATGTTTTGCACCGCTATCAGTGATCGGGGTCAAAATCAGTTCGCGTGCGATCCCGCTTCGGCGTAACTGAGAAACCAGGACAGTTTTATCACCCTCGGGCGTCACTACTCGAATTGCACTGCCAAGCCCGCCGGGATCGCCCAGCACAGCATTCTCTGGTGATAACTCTGCAAACGTGGCGGGCGTGCGGCCAAAAAATTTTGCAGCTGCATCATTGGTGTTTAGAATAACTTCATTCCGACCAATGGTGATGACCGGTAACCCGACATTTCGCCAAGCTTGCTCCGCCTCTAATGCGAAGCGCCAGAAATACCAATCTTGATCCAGTTTCAATACCGCCACCGGTATGGTTTGACCACGTGTGACTACATCCTCCTCAGCTTTAACCCGCGACCAGAGCTGAGTTTGAAGACGCAGCAGAATCGCCGCCGGATTGGCGAATAGAGATCGCAAAGCGTCATCCAGTTGCTTCTCTGGTATGGCACCAAGGCCGAGGCTGGCCCGCGAATTGACCAAGACAATTCGGCCGTTTTGATCCGTAACGATACAGGCTGCGGTATCTTGTTCCAAAAGCGCTGCAATCACGCCTTTTGTACGCTGCTCAATCTGCTTGGCGATCCAATTGCCTAAGATAGCAAACCCAACAATCGCAAGAAAAGACAGACCGACGGTTGCAACACCAGTGTTCCATTGTTTTGGAAGGACATCCAAGGCTGCAAGCAGGCAGAGAAGAAGGGCAATCAAACCCAAAGACACATAGCGCCCGCGATCAGATACGACCCGATCTGACAAACGGGGAAACGCTTGGGGAACACTGGGCATAAAGCAGCTCTTGTTAAGACATATTTGACCAATATCGGCCCACAATCGTTAATTGCCGCTTAATAAATCAGCGGTGAGAACTCCTTTAAGTTGTTTGATCGGATCTAATTTCTAGTCAAGTGGGCCGAATAAAATCCATCCGCCCCGTGTGAAACCAGCCACGTCTTTCGAAATCCAGACCGCCAATCCGAATGCTCTTGCAGAAAACTGTCCACTATCGCGTCGTTTTCGACAGAAAGCATTGAACATGTGGCATAAGCAATCGTACCTGCGTCTGCGGTCAATGGCGCGACGCTCTTCAAAATCATTGCCTGAATGCGGGTAAGTTCAAGCAAGCGCTCAGGCGTCAGCGCCCATTTCCCCGCGGGCGAACGGCGCCATGATCCGCTTCCAGAACAGGGCGCATCCACCAGAACGATGTCAAAGGGTGCCTGTCCTGATACCTGATCCGACGTCAGCAGTGAAATTTCTGCGCGCGCCCGCTTTGCACGTGCAGGCAAATCTGCCATGCGACCTGGATTGATATCGTGCGCAAATACCTGAACGCCTTCGGCCCTTGCCGCCAAGGCCAAGGCTTTGCCACCACCACCGGCGCAATAGTCCAGAACCCTCATTCCAGGTCGCAAATCCAACGCTGCAGTAACGGCCTGACTGGCGGCGTCCTGCAGCTCGACTAATCCCTCAATATATGGATTGCATTGTGAAATTTTTCGTGCACCAGCGGTGACTTCCAAAGCAGTGTCACACGCTGGATGAGGTTGCGCCACTATGCCTTCATCCGAGAGGCGTTGGATGATTTCAACCAGATCAGCCCGCGACCGGTTTACCCTCAAATGCACCGGGGCCCGCCCCTGCAATGCAGATGCGGCTGCGTTGGCCTCATCTTTCAACGACGCCTTGAATTCGGGCCACAACCAATCAGGGATGTCGAGGGCTTCGGCCTCGGTCTGGAAACCTCGGTCTTTCTCGGCATCTGTTACCGAAGTTGGCGCATATCGCGCGCCCGAGAAGTACTGAGCAAGATCCTGACCCGATGATCGCATCGCTCCGATCATCAAGCCGCGCCCTGTTTCAGCCCCACCACGCGCAGCAAAGGATCGTTTGCAGCGTAACGCATCGAATACGTGATCGCGGATTGCCGCACGATCTTTCGAACCTGCAAACCGACTGCGCCGCGCCCAACCTGTCAACGCTTTCTCGACTGGCGCTCCGGCCAATATCTCATCGAGGATGTCGATCGAGGCCTGAACTCGGGCTGCGGGTGTCATAGCTGGATCCGTTTGACTTTGTCATAAACTTCGATGCACAGATACGAGCACCATAGCGATTACATGATCCGATAGTTCGGGCTTTCGCGCGTAATCTGCACGTCATGCACATGGCTTTCCTTCAGGCCTGCACCAGTGATTTTGACAAAGTTGCAGTTGCGACGCATTTCATCCACCGTTGCGCATCCGGTATAGCCCATCGCTGCGCGCAAGCCGCCAACCAGTTGATGCACAACCGCACTGGCGGACCCTTTGTAGGGTACCTGACCCTCGATCCCCTCGGGTACCAACTTGTCGTTGGCAGCATCCTTCTGAAAATACCGATCCGCCGAGCCGCGCGCCATCGCGCCCAAGCTACCCATGCCGCGATAGGATTTGAACGAACGGCCCTGATACAAGATGACCTCACCCGGACTTTCGTCTGTACCAGCGATCATCGAACCAACCATGGCACAAGATGCGCCCGCCGCGATCGCCTTGGCGAAGTCACCCGAGAATTTGATGCCACCATCAGCAATGACTGGCACGTCACCCGCTGCTGCCGCACAATCCATGATCGCTGTCAGTTGGGGAACCCCGACACCTGCGACCATGCGTGTTGTGCAGATTGAGCCGGGCCCGATGCCCACCTTGATTGCATCAGCGCCTGCATCAATCAGTGCTTTGGTGGCCTCGGCGGTGGCCACGTTGCCAGCAATGATCTGAACCTCGTTCGACAGCGTCTTGGCGCGTTTCACCGCGTCCAGAACCCCCTGCGAATGACCATGCGCGGTATCTACAACAATGATATCTACCCCGGAATCAACCAGCTGCTCAGACCGTTCAAACCCCGCGTCCCCGACAGAGGTCGCTGCCGCCACGCGCAGACGACCCAAACGGTCCTTGCAAGCTGTAGGGTTCAGCACAGCCTGTTCGGTGTCTTTCAGCGTCAGTAAGCCGGTGAGCTTGCCCTCGCCATCGACGACCAGCAGCTTTTCGATCCGACGGGCACGCATCAGGCTTTTGGCTTCTTCCAGATCGGCGGGCTCTTGCAGCATCGCCAGGTTGCCCGAAGTCATCATCGCTTTGATTGGCGTATCGTCCGAGGTCGCAAAGCGCATGTCGCGGTTGGTCACGATCCCCACGACCCGGCCACTTTCGTCAACTACAGGAAAGCCGGTGAAATTATAGCGTTCGACCAGCGCCTGTGCATCAGCCAGCGTCTGATCCGCGCGCAATGTCACAGGATTGTAGACGATCCCGGATTCGAACCGCTTGACGCGCCGCACCTCGCGGGCTTGCTCCTCGACCGACAGGTTCTTGTGCACAACACCGATGCCTCCGGCCTGCGCCATGGCGATGGCCATACGCGCCTCGGTTACCGTGTCCATTGCCGAGCTAAGCAGCGGAATGTTCATGGTGATCTCACGCGTCACGCGCGTGGTGGTATCCGCCGTCGCCGGAAGCACAGAAGATGCGCCCGGAACAAGAAGTACGTCGTCAAAGGTGAGTGCCTCACGAATCTGCATCTGAAAACCCCATGCAAAAGCCCGTTTGACGGTGACCCTATTACATGGATTTCACCCGAGGGAAAGCCCCGAACCCAAGTTGTTTTCCCCTGTGGGCTTCTGCCACGCCCGAAAACGACGCAAGCAATGCAAAACGTGCCGCTGAATGCCCTTTCCCTTTGCGTTCAAACCCATATGTTCGCCGGCATACGCGCGAATACAAAGGCAGGCCATTAATGACCACCGATCCTCTTGTCGTTTTCACTCCGTCCGGCAAACGTGGGCACTTTCCCGTTGGCACGCCAATCCTGACTGCTGCGCGCCAATTGGGCGTCGATCTGGATTCGGTCTGCGGCGGGCGTGGCATCTGTTCGAAATGTCAGATCACCCCCAGCTATGGCGAGTTCCCCAAGCACGGTGTGACGGTTTCCGAGGATGCCCTGAGCGAATGGAACGCCGTCGAGCAGCGCTATGATGACAAGCGCGGCCTGAAACCGGGTCGGCGTCTGGGCTGTCAGGCATCAGTTCAGGGCGATGTAGTGATTGATGTTCCGCCCGAAAGCCAGGTGCACCGTCAGGTCGTCCGCAAGGCCGCTGCTGCACGGGCGATCACCATGGACCCTGCAACACGCCTGTATTTCGTGGTGGTGGAAGAACCCGACATGCACTCGCCCACCGGCGATCTGGAACGGTTGGAGCGCGCCTTGCGCGAGCAGTGGAAGATCGAAGCAGTCACTGCCGACCTGTCCCTTATGTCCAAGCTGCAGCCAGTTCTGCGCAAAGGGAAATGGGAGGTCACGGTCGCCGTTCACAAGGGCCACAAGGATGAAGTGGCGCGCATCGTCGAAATCTGGCCCGGTCTGCACGAACACGGACTCTATGGTTTGGCCATTGACCTCGGCTCGACAACCATTGCGGCACATTTGACCGATCTGGAGACGGGTGAGGTCAAGGCCTCATCGGGTCTGATGAATCCACAAATCCGGTTCGGTGAAGACCTGATGAGTCGCGTCTCATATGCCATGATGAATCCAGGCGGCGACAAAGAAATGACCAAAGCCGTGCGCGAGGCGATTAATGATTTGACAAACTCAATCGCAGATGAGGCCGAGATTGACGCAGCGCTTATTGTTGAAACAGTATTTGTCTGTAACCCGGTGATGCACCATCTACTGCTCGGGCTTGATCCGGTTGAACTCGGCCAGGCTCCATTTGCGTTGGCAACTTCGGAAAGCATGTCCCTGCCCGCGCGAGAAATGGACCTGACCAATATGAACGCGCGTGCGCAAGTCTATATCTTGCCGTGCATCGCAGGCCATGTGGGCGCAGACTGTGGCGCCGTTGCCCTATCTGAAGAACCCGGCAAATCCGAAGACCTCGTGCTGATCGTGGATGTGGGCACCAATGCCGAAATCCTGTTGGGCAACACCCACCGCGTTCTGGCCTGTTCCTCGCCCACTGGACCCGCATTCGAGGGTGCTCAGATCAGTTCGGGCCAGCGCGCGGCCCCCGGCGCGATTGAGCGCATCGAAATCGATCCCGTCACCAAAGAACCGCGTTTCCGCGTGATCGGGTCCGAGAATTGGTCGGACGAAGAGGGCTTTGATCAGGACATCGCAACAACTGGCATCACGGGAATCTGCGGTTCGGGTATTATCGAGGCTGTCGCTGAGATGCGTATCGCTGGCCTGCTGGACGAAAGTGGCCTGATCGGCTCGGCTGAACAGACGGGTACTCCCCGTTGTGTTCCCGAAGGCCGAACAAACTCCTATCTGATCCACGATGCCAGCGCTGAAGGTGGCCCGCGTATCACGGTAACTCAGGGCGATATCCGTGCCATCCAGTTGGCCAAATCCGCGCTTTATGCCGGTGCGCGTCTGTTGATGGACGAGATGGAGGTCGACCGCGTGGACCGCGTGGTACTGGCCGGGGCGTTCGGCGCGCATATCTCGACCAAACACGCGATGGTTCTAGGCATGATTCCCGACGCGCCTCTGGACAAGGTTTCCAGCGCGGGCAATGCCGCGGGTACGGGTGCGCGAATTGCATTGTGCAACATCGGATCGCGGGCCGAGATCGAGCGCGTCGTGCGCGAGATCACCAAGGTCGAAACCGCGATCGAACCCAAGTTCCAAGACCATTTCGTCGCCGCCAACGCGATCCCGCACAAATCCGATCCGTTCCCTGAATTGGCGCAAGTCGTCACCCTGCCCGCTCCGTCCTTCAACACCGGCGGCGGAGACGATGAAAAGTCTGGTCGTCGCCGCCGCAGGAGGTCATAGTCCCTTCAAAACCTGGAGGGCGCTATGCTGACAATCAACGGTGATCAGGAAGAATTCTGGGGCAAGTCCGAAATGGGCACGCGCTGGCTGACCTTCGAGGATCAGTTGGACCATCTGTTCGCGCCCGTACTGGATCTGGTCCTCGATCACGCCGCGCTGGTTGGTGGAATGCGCGTCATCGATATCGGCTGCGGCACCGGGGCAAGTGCACTTCGGGCGGCGCAGCAGGTTGGACCCGGGGGGCATGTTCTGGGCATTGATATTTCGGAACAATTTCTCGAACGAGCGCGGATGCGCGCAGACGAGGCCAAGCTCGACAATCTCGAGTTCACATATGCCGACGCTCAGATCGCTGAGCTTTCGTCAGGCGGATTTGATGCAATGATCTCGCGGTTTGGAGTGATGTTCTTCACCGATCCCGTAGTAGCCTTCGCCAATATGGCTCGGGCCTTGAAATCAGGCGGTCAGATAACCTTTGCAGCCTGGGGTGGTCTGTCAGTGAACCCTTGGTTCAAGATCCCGCATGTCGCCGCCGTCAAACGGTTGGGCCAACCACCCAAGGTGGACCGGAATGCACCCGGCCCGTTAGCATTCCATGACCGCGACAGGGTTTCAAACCTGATGGCGCAGGCTGGTTTAAAAGATATCCATATTGAAGCGGTCCCCCTTGCGCTGACCGCCCCTGCATCCGTCGGAGATGCTGCGCTTTTGTGTACCCGGGTCGGCCCCGCCGCGCGGGTGATCGCCCATTTCGAAGGTACACAGGAGGATGTTGAAGCCATCGTGCGTGGAGTCGCCGAAGAATTTCGCGCATTCCAAACACCAAAAGGCGTACAGGTTCCAGCGGTCATCAACCTGCTGCAGGCGCGTGTATCGAGTTGATCGATAGTATTGGAGCGGGTAGCGGGAATCGAACCCGCGCGTTCAGCTTGGGAAGCTGACAGGCTACCATTACATCATACCCGCCGCTAAGAATTGACTACCGCTTGTCCTGACCGGGGTTCAAGCCAAACCAGTACCGACAAAAACGAAAGAGCCGGGTCAAAGACCCGGCTCAATCTGTTGTTTTCCATAGATTAAGCGCGACGACGACGTCCACCGCCCCGACGCCCACCAGCGCCACCGGCTTCCTCAGGCGCTTTGTTGGACCTGATCCATTCACCACCATGCGGGTCATTGTTTGTGAGCAGATTTGCGGCGCGGATGGCCTCCATCTCTTTACCAGCGCGCGGTTTGGTCGAACCCAGGCCGAACATCTGAACGAAGGTTTCGTCATCCATGCCTTCTGGCAGGATGATTCCAGCGGCGGCAACCTGTTCCTTCTTCTCGGCAATCTTCTTCTGCGTTACCGGCAGAGCAACCGGGTTCATGATCGCCGAAGTCATGCCAGCGCCCATTGCCATCGGCAGGAAAGCATTGTTGATACCGTGACGGTTCGGCAGCCCGAACGAGATGTTGGACGCACCACAAGTGGTATTCACACCCAGCTCTTCGCGCAAACGACGGACCAGAGCGAACACCTGCTGGCCTGCAGTTGCCATCGCACCGATCGGCATGACCAGCGGGTCGACCACGATGTCATGTGCAGGGATACCATGATCCGCTGCGCGCTCAACAATGGTTTTGGCAACGGCAAATCGCACATCGGGGTCTTCCGAAATACCGGTGTCATCGTTCGAGATCGCCACAACCGGTACGTTGTATTTCTTTACCAGCGGCAGAACCAGTTCCAGACGCTCTTCTTCGCCCGTGACCGAGTTTAGCAGCGGACGGCCCTCTGCGGCTGCCAGACCGGCTTCTAGCGCACCCGGAACCGAGCTGTCGATGCACAGCGGTACGTCAACCAGACCCTGCACCAGCTCGACAATCTTGCGCATCAGCGGCGGCTCGGTCTCGTTTGGGTTGGGGTTCGAGTTGTAAACAACGCCCGCGTTGATATCCAAAACGGTCGCGCCCGCCATAACCTGCGCCAATGCGTCTTTCTCAACGGTTGAGAAATCGCCCGCTTCCAATTCGGCGGCCAGTTTCTTGCGGCCTGTCGGGTTGATCCGCTCTCCGATCACGCAGAACGGTTCATCAAAGCCCAGAACGGCTGTTTTTGTTTTTGATTCGACGACTGTACGGGTCATGTCCGTTCCTTAGGAGTTTGCTGGCTTTGCCGAAGCGCCGCCGTTGTTGATCGCCCAGTTGGCGTTGGTTTTGATGCCGCCAAGCGGGAAGAAGTGGACGTTGGTGATGTTGAAATCCGGGTTGGCCGCTTTGTGGTTGGCGAGTTCGGTGATCACGTCAGTCGGCTCGTAAGGCAGCAACAGTTTGGACACATCCATTGCGCGCTTTTGCAGAACTTTCAGCGACGGGCCTACACCGCAGGCAATGGCGAATTTAATCAGAGTCTGCAGCTTGGCAGGGCCCGCGATACCGATATGGACTGGGATATCAATGCCAGCCTCTTTCAGGCTGTCCGCCCAGGCGATGATCGGCTTGGCATCAAACGCAAACTGAGTGGCCAGCGCCATTTCCGCATCTGTTGTTTCGCTGAATTTTTGCTTCCAACGCAGCGCATCATCGACATTCTTGGTCGAACCGTCTGGGTCGATGTCCTTGTTCCCCTCGGGGTGACCGGCAACGTGCAGACGCTTGAATCCAGCCTTGTCGAACAAGCCAGTTTCCAGCAATTGCATCGAGCTGTCGAAGTCGCCGTGAGGGTTCGCGACACCACCGGCGAGCAGCAGCGCTTGTTCAACGCCCGCCTCGCCCTGGTACATCGAAATCCAGTTTTCCAGAGTCGCCGCATCCTTGATGATCCGCGCAGGGAAGTGCGGCATGACAGGGTAACCTTCAGCCGCAATGCGCTTGGCCGTTTTGACCATGTCTTCGATTGGCGTGCCCTCGATATGGGCGATGTAAACGCGTGTGCCTTCGGGCAGCAGCGCGCGGAAGTCTTCGACTTTTTCGGCGGTGCGCGGCATTACCTCGATCGAATAGCCCTGCAGAAAGGCTTCGACGGTCGGGTTCACAGGGCCGTTTTCGACCGCATCACGTTTCTTGAAGTTCAGCAAAGCCATAGCGGCCTCCCATAAAGATCTGGGGCTCATGCCCAACCGTCATTGGCGATCAGGGACTTGATACGGTCCTGATCGTATTCCGTTTCCAGGCGCGCGGCCTCGGCCTCGGCAATCTCGGACGGGTCGCCCTCAACCGCGAAAGGTTCGGCTTTGCGCCACTCGGCCAGATAGGCATCACTATCCTTGGCGTTCACCTTCATTGCGGCCCGGTCGATGGCTTGTTCAAACCGCTCTTCCAATTGCCGCTTGGCGCCACGACGGCCTTTGCCGACGATGACCTGAGCGGGAATGTCGCGCCAGTATACGATGGTGACGTCAGGCATAACTGTGATTCCTCCTAACCCGATGGGCCGGTTCTAAACTTCAATATGGGCGCAGGTCGGTCGATTTTCGACACACGGCGTATTTGCAGCGACCTTTTTGCCCAGGATCGGATATCGCTGCTTTTAAAGACCCCTGCCTCGAAACCGAACATCAAAATCCTCATGACTTTAATGAGTGTCTTGCGTGATTGAAAAGCGCGACCTATGGTCGGGGTAACTCGAAAATCGGAGGGCGTTTCAGATGGCGCCCAAGCGTCCCAAAGGTGCGGGCGCGTTCCCGAAAGCGGTCGAAAGCCCCGCGCCGGCAAGACCCGATCCAGATGCGTTGTATGCGGCGCTGGATTTGGGGACAAATAGCTGCCGCATGTTGATCGCCCAGCCCAAGGGCAGTGGCTTCCATGTGGTAGACAGCTTCTCCAAATCAGTGCAACTCGGCGCTGGTCTGGAACGCACCGGACGATTGTCGCGGGCGTCTATGGCGCGCACGGTGCAAGCCCTTCGGATTTGTCAGCAAAAGCTGAAACGGAACAAGGTCAAGCGCATGCGCTTGATCGCGACCGAGGCCTGTCGTCGTGCCAAGAACTCACGCGACTTCATCCGTCAGGTCAAACGTGAAACTGGCCTGACGCTTGACATCATTCAGCCCGAGGAAGAAGCGCGCCTGGCCGTCATTTCCTGCGCGCCGCTGGTATCGACCAAAACCGAGCAATTGTTGGTCGTGGACATTGGCGGCGGTTCGACCGAGTTGGTCTGGATCGACATATCTTCGGTTCCGCGCCGCGACCGACCTGCCTCGATCATGCGGCTGCATAACGGATTCCATACCGCCGATAGCCCGTTTCCTGCGGCCAAAGTCGTGGATTGGATCAGTGTACCGTTGGGAGTGGCCACTTTGCGGGACCAGTTCAACGACGTCGAAGACGATGCAGCGCGATTTGCGCTGATGAGCTGGTTCTTTGAAGAAAACCTTGCTGATTTTGCACCTTACAAAGATGAACAGGCTCGCGAGGGGTTCCAGATCGTGGGCACAAGCGGAACTGTCACCACGGTGGCTGCTTCGCATCTGGGTCTAAAACGCTATGACCGAACCAAGGTGGACGGATTGCGAATGACCAGCGATCAGATTGACAAGGTCATACGAGGCTATCTAGAACTCGGCCCTCGTGGGCGCCGCCGTGATCCCCGGATCGGAGAAGATCGGCAGGCCCTGATCATGTCCGGCTCGGCCATTTTGCAGGCATTGTTGCGCTGCTGGCCCACTGATCGCCTTTCTGTGGCGGATCGGGGGCTACGCGAAGGTTTGCTCTATGCGCAGATGAGCGCGGACGGTGTATTGGAAGACGGACCGTTCTGATGGCGAAGACACCAACCGGCAAAGGCAACTCGGGTCGCGGGCAACGTGACCTGAAGGTTAAAGTTAAGACAGCGCGCGGGCGTAAGCTCAGCTCGACCCGCTGGCTTGAGCGGCAATTGAACGACCCTTATGTCAAGCGGGCGCAGGTCGAAGGGTATCGCGGACGCGCAGCGTTCAAGATACTGGAGTTAGACGATAAATTCCGGTTCCTTGTGCCCGGCGCGCGCGTGGTTGATCTGGGTTGTGCGCCCGGTGGTTGGCTGCAAGTTGCAGTGCAACGTGTTAACGCACTGGGCGAGAAGAGCGGCAAGCGTATTGGCACGGTTCTAGGTGTCGATTTGCAAGAGGTCGAACCCGTAGCGGGGGCTTCTGCGCATGTGCTTGATTTCATGGAAGATGATGCCGACCAGAAGGTCAAAGACTGGCTGGGCGGTAAAGCGGATGTGGTCATGTCCGACATGGCGGCTGCATCCTCAGGCCACAAGCAGACCGATCACCTTAGGATTATGGCCTTGTGCGAAACGGCAGCCTATTTTGCGTTTGATGTGCTGGAAGAGGGTGGCACCTTCGTCGCAAAGGTTCTTGCAGGCGGGGCCGAGGGAGACCTTCAGAAGCTGCTCAAGCAGAAATTCAACAAGGTGGCCAATGTAAAGCCACCCGCGTCACGCTCGGACAGCTCGGAAAAATTCGTTGTCGCCACCGGTTTCCGTGGCTAAGCGACTGTAAGGTTAAATCTTTTAACCACCTGTAATTCTCGGGTGGCGATTAAGTCCTCTAGCACGACACGTTGCGGTTTACCGTGATTGCCTGCATTTCGCGCTGCGCTACGCGTTCATAGATTGGCCGCATTGTCACATTATCCGCCGATCACATGAGAAAAACTGCCCTAGCACTTATTATTGCCCTGGTTGCGTTGGCCACCTGGCAGTACAAGCTGCAGAAAACTGCAAACCAACAACTACTGATAGCCGAGCAGCGGGTTAAAGGTGTCGTTTCTGCGGGAACGAACGATCTTGATTTTAAAGATCTTACTGAACTTCGAAAGCTGCCGGCCAACATCCCGGATATTCCGAATCTCAAATCTCTGAATGCACGGGGAACCAATCTAAGTGATCTGACCGGGCTGGAAGGAAACGCAACACTCGAGCGGCTTGACGTGAACATGACGCGGGTCTCCGATCTTAGTGCACTTAACGGTTTGCCGAACCTGAAACTGGTTTATCTCCATGATACCTGGATTTCTGATGTTTCTCCTCTCGCGACACTGCCATCGCTTGAACGCCTTGATATCGGCAATACCCAAATCGAAACGCTGGTGCCTGTTTTACAATTCGAGAACCTGAATTGGCTGAATCTTCACAACAGTCACGCGCTTGACGGGTCTGGTGAACAATTTGCGATCTTGCAGGAACGTCCATTTCTTCAGTTGTCAGGCGGTTCTGGCTTCCGACAAAATTATCAACCGGGCTGGCAGTACAACATGATGCAGCACCTATCGCGTTTGCGAGAAAAGCTTGGGCTTTAGTGTTCGTACGGTCGCTGTCCTAGTCCAGATCGATCTTACCCTGAGCGATCCGCTGTTTCTTGAGTGACGCCGTAGCAATCCCCTGAAACAAGATTGCCTCTCCATGATTTATGTCGACAGGCTCGCGCGCGCGAAGTTCTTCAATTCGCTGATCCAACGTTGTTTTCCGATCAGCAGAAATCGGCTTTATGATAGTAGCTGTGCGATCCGGCATACATCACCTGTTGACAGTCCAAGTGCTGACATCGGTGTCTAGCCAACAATTGGGCCCGTAACGTGGCGTAAATCTGCCGGATTGGTGCCTGCTACCGCCCCATATCGCGCGCCAACTGCATTAGGTTCGGATCATCTGGAAGGATGGATAAAGCCTCGTCCAATGTCGCAATCGCTGCCTGTGGACCACGATTTATGTGGGCCAGCTGAACCAGCATCGGCCAGGCCTCAGACCGCTGTGGATCTAGTGTAACAACCTCTCGGAACGCCTTTTCCGCGGCTTGGGCATTTCTCAGCGTCAGTGCCCAGCCTCCCAACACTAAGTGTGTTTCAGGAAAATCCAGACGATGCGATATACTGCGCTGCCAGTCGGACATACCCTGCTGAGCGGCCGCCCGTTGATCCTGCGACATGGCTTGTGCGGGAATGGCAAGAAACTCCTTGGCTGCCGAAATTCGGACATTGCGCAAGGGGTCGGACAATAGCGGCTCAAGCCGTGCAACACGTTCCGGCATTGGCGCTTGGCGTTGCAAAACCGGCCCGTTGGCGCGAACCAGCGGATCCGGATCGGATAAGAGCGGCGCCACCCGCTGCGCAAGTACAGGCGTCGCAAAGGGTTGCAGCAGATAGAGTGCAGTCGCGCGGACAATTCCTGCCTGCTCTTTGTCCAAAGCGATCGCGATTAACGCTTCGGGATCGTCCAATTGACCAATGCCCGCCGCAGCAAAAGCTGTACCATAATGAACGGTTCGATGGGCAGAGTTTGGGAACCAGTCAGAAATCTGTTGCGCAGCCCAGGGCTGCCCCTCTTCTGCATGACAATCGGTGCAAGCGTCAACTCCAAGCCCCAAATCCGGTCGGGGGATTCGGAAACTGTGATCGTGCCTGCCGTCCACGCCCATATAGACTCGCTCGATCATGTGGCAGTTCTTGCATTGGGAGCCATCAGAGTTTTCTGCATGGTGATGGTGTTCGGGCGTGTCATAACTGCCCAATCTAAGGGTTGGGAATTCGGAATTTCCAGCGGGCGAATGACACTGCGTGCACAAGCCATTCCCTTCGGCTTTTACCTCGGCCCGGTGAGGATCATGGCAATCCATGCACCCTACCCCCTCAGCATGCATGCGCGACTGAAGGAACGAACCATATACGTAGACCTCGTCCAAAATCTGCCCATCCGGGTGGTAAGCGCCCGGTCGCAGGACAGCCAAATTATATGAGTCATGAAAAGGCGTGCCGGGAACCGGATTACCATCCTCCAGCGCCTCGCGCCGGGAATGGCACCCGGCGCATTGCTGGATGTCTGCCTCGGTCTGCCCCTTGCCCAATTCGATTGGAAACCCAGACGCGCCCAACCCGTCGTCAAGCGTTTTGCCAGTCGTCCATTCAAGATGCGCTGATCCCGGCCCGTGACAAGCCTCACAACCGACTCCGATTTCAACTTGTGTCGACGCATAGCGCCTTGTCTCGGCATCGTAATTCTTCACGTAACCGGTCGCATGGCACTCGGCACAGCGCGCGTTCCAGTTCTTGTACGGTCCTGTCCAATGCAGCCCGTCATTGGGTGGTAAATCCTGTTCTGGATAGAGGTGATACCAGCGGCTTTCTTCCGTGTCCCAGACGACATCGAAACTCTGCATTCTGCCTGGTTCAGTTTCAAAGAGGTATTGCTGCAACGGCGCAATGCCGACCACCGAATGCACCGGATAGTCGGTGATAACGCCATCTTTTTCGGTGACTTGCGCTGAAAGAACGCCGTTTTTATCCACGAAAGAAACGATCATCCCATCATGGGAAAAGCTGGTCCCATCGAAATCAGCCAGAACTCGGCCATCTTCTACCTCGGTCCAAGCGAGATCGTGATGTGACCCTTTCCAGGCTTCAGTTTCGTC
Organism: Ruegeria sp. AP7; assembly: GCF_056539905.1. Classification (NCBI taxonomy): domain Bacteria; kingdom Pseudomonadati; phylum Pseudomonadota; class Alphaproteobacteria; order Rhodobacterales; family Roseobacteraceae; genus Ruegeria; species Ruegeria sp. AP7. Next base: position 732,093 of record NZ_JBQFVT010000001.1, read on the forward strand.
TTGATGGCAATCTGCGCACAGCTCGGATCCGACATATTCCTGTGCCCAGCCGGGCGGCGTGGTTGCCCACAAGATCGCAATCAGAATGAGCTTGCGGAAGTACATCAAGTGGTTTCCGCATTTTTTAAGTCTATCAAGGCCCCGTTATACTCGGCACCCAGGATCAGCATGGCGGAACACAGGTACAGGAAAATCAGCGCTGCCATTGCCCCTGCGAGGCCTGCATAGGTCGCGCTATAGGTGGCAAACTGGGCGATATAGATCGAAAACCCCCATCCACCTGCAGCCCATAATGCCAAGGTCAGGATGACCCCCGGAAGTATTTGCGAAAGCCTATGCCGCCGTGTGGGTAAGATCAGATGAGCCAGAATAACTGTGCCTGCCGGTACTGCAACGGTGAACGTCCATCGCAGGCGGTCAACGGACAGCCAGTTATCAACATCAACAGCCGTCTTTTCCGAGACCAGACGCGTGTAGACAGGCAAAACCACCTCAACCGCTGCGATGGCCAAAATTGCGGCCCCACCGATAATAACAAGCGCAAAACACAACAGCCGGGTTTTCCAGAACGGCCAGATATCTTTGTCATGATAGGCTTGCGTCATCGCGCGACGTACGGCAGCAACACCATTGGATGCGAAGTAGATCGCTAACAAACCACCCAATGTGATCACGCCCGACCCTGCCCCTGCCAGCACAGCCCGCAACTCAGAAACAATCGGATCGGCGACGTCTTTGGGCCAGGCACCAAAAATCAGCTCTATCAACTCGTCCGTCACATATCCCTGTGACAAAGCCCCCGCCAACGCCACTGTGAATAGCACAAACGGAAACAACGCCATCATCAATGACATCGCCACATGGCTGCTCATGACAAAACCGTCTTTGTCGTTGAACCGACGAACAGCAAGCCAGAGCGCGCGCAGAAACTGATTGGATGAGAGAATCGATACACGTGACATCGCAACAGCCTAACGCGCCTTTTGCGCTGGCAGAACCGCCAATTCGCCATTTGCAAGGAATTCCAGCGCTTAACCTTCTGTATGGATTGCATAAACTGGTAAGCCTGTGCAGGATCGTGCAAGATGTCCCAAATCACGCACCAGCGGCAAGCAGACCCAGGCCAACTCATGACCTCTGATCCCGAAAATAGCCCATCCAGAGCGCGCCTGCAGCTGGGCGTTTTGAGGGATGTTGTGATCGTGGCCACTCTTGTGGTGCTTGGCCTTTATGCAGGGGCGAATTTTCTGGTGCCGTTGACCATGGCACTGCTGATCAATGTACTGATCCTGGCCCTCAGTGACCGGGTCATCGCGGTGACACGTGTACCAATCTGGATCGCGAACTTAGCCGGAATTACTGTCGTTTTGGCAGGCTTGTTCATGATCATGTATATTCTCGGCAGTCAGGCCACGCAATTTGCGCGTTCGATCAACACATATGAAAGCCAGTTTGATGGTGCGGTGCACAGAATTACCGGATTGGTCGGAAATGACGTCACCAGCTTCATTCGGGACAATTTGGTCAGCATCGATATGTCCTATGTTGCACGGCTTTTGCTGGGCAGCGCCACATCACTACTGAACCAGTTTTTCCTGATCAGCCTGTATGTCGCATTTCTGATGGCTGAGCGCCTGGCATTTCGCAAGAAAATCCAACTTGCAGCAGGCAACCCGCAGCTCGGCGCTGATCTGGCTTCGGTTTTGGATGCTATCTCGTACAGTCTGCAGCGCTATGTCGGGGTGAAGACTTTGATCAGCCTGATCACGGCCCTCATAAGCTATTCAATATTTAAGGCACTGGGACTGGAATATGCCGAGACATGGGCCGTTCTAACATTCGCGCTGAATTTCATCCCGTCTATCGGCTCGATCATTGCAGTGATCTTTCCGTCCATGATCGCATTGGTGCAATTTGAAACCATTGGACCATTCCTTATCATCGTCTTGGGCTGCGGCACGCTGCAATTTGTGATCGGCAATTTCCTGGACCCAGCCATGCTTGGCCGGTCTCTGAATATGTCGACCTTTCTTGTCATATTGGCATTAACATTCTGGACCACAGTCTGGGGTCTGATCGGAGCGTTTCTAAGCGTGCCCTTAACGGTGTGTATCCTGATTATTTTCAGTCATATTCCAGCACTCAGGCCTGTTGCCGTTCTGATGTCGCTGGATGGTCAATTGGGCGATGACAGCCATGCGAGTGTTGAAGACAAACAATAAACCTCGACCCATCTTCATAGGCTCGGAAATCTATCGCACCTCGAGCTATGGCGCAAAACACCCGCTTGCAATCCCGCGCGTTTCCACTGTGATTGACCTCTGCAGATCGATGGGTTGGCTGAACTCGCAGAACTATCGGACCAGCCCGTGTGCCAAACCTAAGGCACTGCAGCGATTTCATTCACCTGCTTACATTTCAGCATTACTAAACGCCGAAAAAACACAGTCGGTCTCAGACGAGGTAAAACGCAGGTTTGGTCTGGGCACATTGTCCAATCCGGTATTTGGAGAAATGTATCGACGGCCAGCCACTGCCGCCGGAGGATCGATGCTGGGAGCCGAGTTAATTTGGAACGGTGGTATTGTGTTTAACCCAGCAGGAGGTACGCATCATGGATTGGAAAGTCGCGCCAACGGCTTCTGTTACCTAAACGATCCAGTTCTCGCGATCTTCAGACTGCTCGATCTTGGGCTTGAACGAATTGTCTACATAGACATCGACGCCCATCATTGCGATGGCGTCGAGGCTGCGTTCCACGGTTCGTCAATGGTGCGCATAATTTCGATTCATGAGGCGCGCAGATGGCCCTTTTCCGGACTACTGGAAGATGACGCAGGTGGCGCCGCATGGAATTTACCTGTTGATCGAGGTCTAAATGACGATGAATTCCAAGCCATTCTGGAGGGGATGATTCTTCCTGTAACTAAGGCTTTCCACCCACAAGCCATTATCCTGCAATGCGGTGCCGACGCCGTCACCGAAGACCCATTGTCGCGCCTCGCATTGTCAAACAATGCGCACTGGCGTGCCGTTTCCAGCCTCCAAAACTTAACACCTCGGTTTTTGATCTTGGGTGGCGGGGGTTATAATCCTTGGTCTGTCGGCCGTCTGTGGAGCGGTGTTTGGGCAACCCTGAACGGATATGAAATCCCTTCTCATCTGACAGAAGAACAGCAATCTATCCTAAACGCGCTGAGTTGGAACCGAAAGATCGGTCGCGACCGACCAACCCACTGGACAACCACACTACGTGATCCCAGTAATCCCGGGCCCATCCGCGAAGAGTTAAAGAGTGATATTCAAAAACTCAGAACTCGGAATTCATTGTAGTCTGAGCAACTTCGCCCTGCTAACGTTCTATCATTACTTCAAGATCCCGACTCTCGGCCATCGCAGACGATAGAACGCGAGACCGGTATTTCGGGCTATTACGGGACAATTGTTATGAGCGCACTCAACCAGATTATGGATCTCAGATCCCGTATGGGCCAATCGATCATTGGCCAGATCGAGGTGATGGATCGCCTACTGATCGGTCTCTTGGCCAATGGTAACCTTTTGATCGAGGGCCTGCCTGGTCTGGCCAAGACACGCGCGGTCAAGGCAATGGCGAAGAATATGGATGCAAGCTTTAGCCGCATTCAGTTTACGCCGGACTTACTGCCTTCGGATGTGACTGGGACCGAGATATTCCAGCAGACCGATGCAGGGGGTGAGTTCAAGTTCGAACCGGGACCGATTTTTGCGAACATCGTACTAGCGGATGAAATCAACCGTGCGCCCGCCAAGGTGCAGGCGGCGTTGCTGGAAGCGATGGAGGAACGGCAGGTCACTGTTTCAGGAACCACGCATAAAATGGATCCTCTGTTTATCGTCATGGCCACCCAGAACCCCATCGAACAGGAAGGTACTTACCCACTGCCCGAAGCACAGATGGATCGATTTCTGATGCATGTTCAAATCACTTACCCCCCCGTCGAAGACGAGGTTGAAGTTATCCGCCTGGTCCGGGGCGAAGATATCGCAGCCAACAAAGGTGGGGCGCGTGAAACTCCAGCCGCGATACCACAGGAAGCCATCTTTGCGGCAAGGTCAGAGATCGGTCAAATCCATGTGTCTGACGCGATGGATCGATATATGGCCGACCTCGTACAGGCGACGCGTACGCCCGAAGCTTTGAGCCCCGAACTCGCGAGTTGGATTGAGATCGGAGCTAGTCCTCGCGCCTCACTGGCCTTGGACAAATGCGGGCGCGCCCATGCCTGGATGAACGAACGCGATTATGTTGATCCTGCAGACATCCGCGCCATTGCGCATGACGTATTTCGTCATCGCGTTACACTCAGTTTCGAAGCACAAGGATCAGGCAAATCCGCAGATGACGTGATCGCAGAACTCCTTCGCCTGGTGGCGCTTCCCTAATCGCTAAGGAAAACGGCTGCATGACCCTGACTGCGCCATATCCGAACGACCCACGCATCCGTGTCGACACGGACCATCTATTGCAATTGGGCCCCAGATCGCAGGCACTCAGCCTGTTACCGCGTCAACCCGTGCGCTCGATCCTGAATGGTCGTCACGCCTCGCGTCTGCGTGGTCGCGGCCTGAATTTTGAAGAATTGCGTGGCTATTTGCCGGGCGACGATATCCGAACCATCGACTGGAAGGTCACTGCACGAACCGGAAAGCCCCATGTTAGAGTCTACACCGAAGAACGTGATCGCCCTGCCCTGCTGTTGGTCGACCAGCGCATATCGATGTTCTTCGGAACAGAAGTCTACATGAAATCTGTCATCGCTGCCGAAGCCGCAGCAATTTCTGCGCATCGAATTCTTGGTCAAGGCGATCGTGTTGGAGGTCTCGTGTTCAGCGATACAGACGTTGCCGAGCACAGACCACAGCGCCGCGCGGCAGCCCTTACGCGGTTCTTGTCTTCCATCGGAACAGCAAATTCCAGTTTGCATGCAGGCTTGACCCCACAGCCAACCGTGTTTCTGAATGACATGCTTTTCGAGGCTACCCGCATCACCCAAACCAGCGGACTAATATGCCTGTTCTCAGACTGCGACGGGCTCGATGAAAGATCGGAGAATTTGTTGCGTCAACTGGCGTTCTCAAACGATTTGATCGTTTTCAATATCGCGGATCCAACTGCAACGGCCCTCGCGCCTAACCTGAAGATGACGGTCTCTGATGGCAGCGAGCAGATTGAAATCGACAGTTCCGACCCTGAGTTATCAGACAAAATTCGAAAATCCATGGAGGATAGGTTAGCACAACTGCACACATGGTCCCGACGATATGGTTTTCCGGTAGTTCCAATGACAACCTCGGAACCGGCTTTGGATCAGCTATTGCGCTTATTCGGGCACCGCGGAGGTCGGCGATGAGCATCGATACCACAGGAAAATCTCTGGTTGATCTGTTGGATATGCTTGAACCAGCGCCAGAACCTGAAGCTATTTCAATGATGCCCCAGACGTGGGGATGGATCGTGGTCGCGGTCATCCTGCTGGCATTTGTTTCGGTCGCTACAGTCCTGATACTGCGGCACAGGCGTGCGAACGCCTACAGACGGTACGCGCTGGCAGAGCTCGCAGCGCCTGGCATCTCTGTGGCCAAGGTTGCCGAGATCCTTCGGCGTACTGCATTGGCCGCATATCCTCGCGAACAGGTTGCAGGTATACATGGCGAAGATTGGCTGAGCTTTCTATCCCAAACCATTGATGGAAAATCATCAAATTCGGAAGTTTGCCGAGCGTTAGTTGAAGCGCCGTACAAAGACACACCGCCAAACCCCGCCGTCACGCAGCTTGCGCGGCATTGGGTTAAAGCCCACAAACCATATCGGAGAAAGTGATGTTTTCCTTCGCTGCTCCGTGGGTTTTTCTGCTACTTCCGCTTCCGGCGCTGGTCTATTTTTTTGCTCCACCCCATCGCGAAAAAAACACTTCAATTCGTATTCCCTTCTTTCGCCGCGTTGCGCAGGCCGCGGGCGTCGAGCCGAAATCCGGCTCAGTCATCCCAGTTCGATCCCACCTTCAAACGGCAAGCGTCGTGTTAATCTGGATTTTGTTGGTTCTGTCGCTGGCTCGACCAGAACAGTTGGGTGATCCCATAGTGATTGAAAAATCTGCGAGGGACGTCGTCCTCGCGTTGGATATCTCGGGCTCGATGGATCAGCGCGATTTCGAATCCGAGACTGGCGGCCCGGTGCAGAGGTTGGAAGCAGTAAAAGATGTCCTAAAACAATTCATCGCCGAGCGCGATGGTGACAGGATGGCCCTCATCATTTTTGGAACACGCGCGTTCATACAAGCGCCGTTTACAGAAGATCTTAATAGTTTGAATGGCTTCCTGGATCAAACTCAAGTTGGCATGGCTGGTCCGAACACTGCCTTGGGTGACGCGATCGGGCTTGGGATCAGAACATTCGAGTCCAGCGAAGTGGATCAACGCCTGATGATCGTCCTGAGCGATGGGGCCGATACATCCAGCCGTATGACGCCTGTAAACGCGTCGGCGATTGCCGCAGAAAAGAATGTGGTCATCTATACGATTGGTGTTGGAGACCCTAATGCTACGGGCGAAGATCGCGTGGACCTGCAAGCGTTAAAGGACATCGCGGATCGCACCGGTGGAGAATATTTCTTTGCAGATGATGCGTCGGCCCTCGCACAGACCTACGAGCGCATAGATCAGCTAAACCCCAGAATAGTAGAAACTCAAAGCTATCGCCCGACAAACAGCCTTGCCCATATTCCATTGGCGATTGCGCTGATCGTTATTCTTATCAGCACAACCTGGTTCCATTTTGCTCAGCAGCGCAAGGGGGTTGTTCAATAATGGAACTTCCTGATTTCCATTTTATTCGAGGCTATTACCTTCTGTTTTTAATCCCAATCGTGGCGCTATGGTGGTTGATCAGACCCAAGCCTGCGGCCGAAACCAAGCTACCCTCAGGGATCGCTCCGCATCTGGCGACCGCATTGCAGCTTGGCAAGACTGAAACACGTCGCATTCAACCAATTGATATTGCGATGGTCATCGCCACACTTGTTGCCCTCGCGGCCTCCGGTCCAACCTGGTCGCGTGCACCCAACCCGCTAATTGCAGATACCGCCCCGTTAGTGATCGCTCTAAAGGTCACCGACAGCATGGAGAGCACGGATATTGCTCCTTCACGGTTGGACCGAGCACGGTTCAAGATCGCTGATCTGATCGATGAGCGCGCTGGAGCCCGCACTGCGCTGATCGCTTATTCCGGAACGCCGCACCGAGTTGCTCCCCTAACCGAAGACGCCAACATTCTTCGCCCTCTGCTTGAAGGCTTAACGCCGGCTGTGATGCCAACCCCAGGCGACGCAGCGGCCGATGCTCTCGATTTAGCGCAATCCATACTGGATGAAAGTGAGAGCCCAGGTGCAGTGCTGTTTGTTTTGGATGACTTAGACCCGTCTCAGGTATCTAAGTTAAACACTTCGACTAACGACATTTTCTTTCTCACTATGCTGCCCAATGGTGAGCGAATTGTTCAGCTAGGCAACGTCCAAGGCGCATCCGTGGTAGCGTTTTCAGATGATGATCGGGACATCAGTCGTCTGCAGCGTCAAATCCAAACTGCCTACACTGCAGCACTGGATGATGATGAACGTCTTGATTGGCAGGACAATGGCTGGATCTTGGCATGGCCTGCTGCGTTACTATCACTTCTTTGGTTCAGAAGAGGCTGGGTGATCCGCTGGGCACTACTGGCTTTGATGATAATACCACCATCAGGAGCGCGAGCAGAAGGGTGGAAAGATTGGTTCCTTACGCCCGATCAGCAAGGTCAGATTGCAATGAATCAAAAGCGCTTTGTTGAAGCGGCGGAATTGTTTGAGGACTCGTATCACAAGGGATATGCCTATCTCAGGGACGGACAATATTCAGAGGCTTCGTCCATATTTGCCGGGCTGGACACACCGGAAGCCGCGTTTGCTGAAGGTATGGCGCGAATACGGAACCGTGAGTATCGCCCAGCCATATCCGCCTTCGAGACCGCCTTGGAACGGCGTCCTGAATGGCCCGAAGCGCAGCACAATCTCGAGGTGTCGAAAGCCATCCTTGATTACATTGAAACAACCCGCGAACAATCTGATACGGGCGAAGAGGCTGGCATCGGTGCGGATGACAGGGTGTTCGACAATGATGCGGCCCGCGGTAACGAAACTACGGTTCAAGCTCCTAAAGAAGGGCCGCAAACCCTTTCGGCTGATCAATGGATCAGCTCGATAGATACCGACATGCAAGACTTTCTGCGCAACCGTTTTCTCCTTGAAAATCAGGAGCGAATAGAATGAGATACGTTACTTTCTTTATTCTTTTTCTTGCTCTTCCAGTATTTGCGCAGAATAACGATGCGACTGCCCCTCAGGTCTCGGTCGAAGCGCCTGATGAACCGGTCATTATAGGGCAACCAGCCATCGTTCGAATCAAAGTTCTGGTGCCAACATTCATGCCACAACCTCCGGTGTTTCCCTCTTTAGAACAACAAAACCTCGTGGTTCGTCTTCCTGAACGTGCCTCTGGACCAATCAGTGAGACGGTGAACGGAGCGACCTGGTCCGGTGTGCAGCGCAGCTATCGCCTATACCCTCTGGCAGCAGGTCCGGTTGCGTTTGACTCGCAAGAGGTCGTTGTAACTTATGCCGATCCTCAAACCAACGATCCAATTCAGGTTTCGTTGGCGCTTCCGCCTGTACAACTCAGCGCCGAGATTCCGGAAGGTGCTCGTGGTCTTGATCCGTTAATCATCGCAAACGGGTTTTCGCTCCAGCAGCAAGTAGAAGGCCCTACAGATATGCAGGCTGGTGACGCCATTACGCGCGAATTGAGCGCGCAGATATCTGGTACGACGCCTCTTCTGATCCCAGTGCTCACACCTCACGAGCAAGACCCGTTGTTGCGCGCATATCCTAAGGAGCCGCGCATTACAGAAACCGAAGATCGAGGGGTGTTGTCCGGACAACGCATAGAGAAGACGGTTTATATTTCGCAAGAGGGTGGCCAGACAAGGTTGCCAGCTGTGTCAATCGATTGGTTTAACTTGCAAACCAAACAAATTGAAACGGCCTCGATTCCATCGACCGAGCTAACGCTGGCACCACCAAAATGGCAGCCGCCGGATATTGAAACCCTTGCAAAGGCTGCATTCTGGATCGCGATTGTTGTTTTGGCATTGTGGGCCGCAGTGCGATCCTTTCGCCCACGCTATCAGCGCTGGAAAGACAAGCGACACAGTAGATACCTTGCCTCCGAGGAATACGCCGCCGAAGCTTTGAGAGCAGCATTGCGAGCTCGGGATTTGTCTGCAGCTTATGAAGCTATAGAACTTTGGAAAGAGCGCAGCCTCCAACCAGAACGCGCCGCGCCCCTTGAGAGTAGCCTGACCCAGATAGGTGCTGAGCGGTATTCAAAGAAGAGCCAAATTGGTATTGAGGATTGGAGTGCGGTCATGCGGAACCTGAATGCCCTGAATAACTCTAGTCGTCCCAAACCGGGTGTGTTGCCGCCACTTAATCCCTAGGCTTCAACTTTGGCAGCTTGCGATAAGTTTGCGCCTGTCGATTAGACGTAGTCGACCATATCCCAGCTCAACTAGGCCTAAACCTGAAAGTCGATGCAGGTTACGATGCAACGTTGGTTGAGACACTGCGACCATCGCAGCCAGCTCATCCTGCGATACAATAATCCAGCCGTCGGATTTTGAGGCACCCTCGTCCAAATGCAGCAGACGTAAGACAAGGCGCTTCTCCGATCCCGTAACTGCCAAGTTAGCCATAATCCTGAGGGCTGTTTTCATGTTTTCACGTGTTAACGCATAGAAATCGCGGACATATTCCGGATTCTCTTGCACCATTCTTTCCACCCGTGAACTAGGAAAAAACAATGTACGCGTCTGTTGGGTGGTCATCACGCTGACCAGTCTTTGCGCTTCGGCGAAAAGAGCAAGATCTCCAATCCAGAAACCTGCACCTTCCCGATGCACAACAAATTCTTGCCCGTCATCGGCGGGTGCCGTGATCTGAACAGACCCATCAAGCACAGCGTGAATACCATTTGCCGGGTCACCATGGTGATAGAGTGTTTCGCCTGGTTCAAACGTTCGGACAACTGCACAAGTCATCAGATCATTCTGAAAATTCGGCCCGCGTGCCCCAAACCAGTCGGTTTGGGTCAGGATCTGCATATCATCATCATTATCAAACATTTGTATCTTTCAAAATGATCATATGATAAGTTTTAGACACGTTTCATCGCTTAAAGTAGTTCTGTTCGATTCCCGGTCCATTACATATTTTTTCTCCCGGTAATCAACAGTTTGCATGCGGCTATCGAGTTCAATGTAGCCGCTGCCTCTAAAACTAAATTTGCTGGGCCATTAAGGCTCGTTTAATCAGGAGCACCCTATGTCACCTCCACAAATGATTGCATATAGCTGGCGCAAATCGATGCGCAAGTTCGCAGTGGCAACCGTTGCTGTTGCGCTTGCACTGCCCGCCTGGGCGCAGGATCAAAAACCTAATATTCTTGTGATATGGGGCGATGACATTGGGCAATCGAATATCTCAGCCTACACCATGGGCCTCATGGGATATCAGACACCCAATATCGATCGCGTGGCCAATGAGGGCATGATCTTCACCGATTACTATGGTGAGCAATCCTGCACTGCTGGTCGATCATCCTATATCATGGGACAGTCCGTGTTCCGGACAGGCCTGTCGAAGGTCGGTCTTCCGGGCGCTGATCTTGGCATGCAGGTCGAAGACCCAACCATACCTGGTTTGTTGAAAGACCACGGTTATGTCACTGGTCAGTTTGGCAAAAACCATCTTGGAGACAAGGATGAGCACCTGCCAACAAACCACGGTTTTGATGAGTTTTTTGGTAATCTCTATCACTTGAATGCTGAAGAAGAACCAGAAAACGAGGACTATCCGGGTGACCGGGTATTGGCTGATGGCCGCACCTTCCGCGAGGCGTATGGGCCGCGCGGCGTTATCAAATCAAAGTCAGATGGTACCATTGAAGATACGGGCCCCTTGACCCGCAAACGCATGGAAACTGTTGATGACGAAACCGTGGCGGCGGCGATTGATTTCATCAAGCGGGCACATGAGCAAGGGCAACCCTTCTATGTCTGGTGGAATGGTACCCGCATGCATTTTCGTACCCACGTCAAAGACGAGATGCGCGCAAAAGCCAATGAAATCTCAGGTCGCGTTGCGGATGAATACACCGCTGGCATGATCGAACATGACATGCATGTGGGTCAGCTGCTGGATCTGCTGGACGAGCTTGGTATCGCCGACAATACCATAGTTCACTATTCCACAGACAACGGTCCGCACATGAACACATGGCCCGATGCGGCCGCGACGCCGTTCTGGGGTGAAAAGAACACCAACTGGGAGGGTGGATGGCGCGTACCGTCTATGGTCCGTTGGCCGGGTCAAATCGAGGCTGGGTCTGTCACAAACGAGATCGTGCATCACATGGACTGGTTACCAACATATCTGGCGGTTGCGGGCGATTCAGACATCAAGGAGAAGCTGAAAGCTGGCTATAGCTCATCTGGCATGGGGCGCGAATACAAGGTGCATCTGGATGGCTATAACATCCTGCCACTGTTAACCGGTGAGACTGCCGAAAGTCCTCGCAAAGAGATTTTCTATTTCTCGGATGACGGAGACCTAACGGCGCTGCGCTTCGAAGATTGGAAGCTCATCTTCCTTGAGCAAAAAGCTTGGGCAACTCTGAGGGCCTGGATCGAACCTTGGACCGAGCTGCGCATACCCTTGATCGTCAACCTGCGCCGTGATCCGTATGAGCGAGCCTACCGGACCTCTAACACCTATTACGATTGGCTGTTGGACAGAGCCTATTTCCTAGTTCCAGCGCAGCAGTATGTTGGTAGTTTCCTGAGCACATTCCAGGAATTCCCACCACGTCAGAAAGCGGCTAGCTTCAACTTGGATCAGGTTATGGAGAAGCTAACAACACCGACCAACAATTAGGCCTTGAATGAAACTCTTAGGGTCGCCCTCTACAGGGCGGCTTTTTTCCTTTTTGAGAATGTCGAGAGTCATATGCGATACGCCGCTCTAGCTGCCGTGCTCAGCTGCACCCCCCTCACACTGTTCGCAGACCCACTTCCGAGTTGGAACGAATCTGATTCAAAAAATACGATTATTGAGTTCATAGGCAACGTCACAGATCCAGGAGGGCCGAACTATGTCACCCCCGCCGACCGGATTGCAGTGTTTGACAATGACGGCACGCTCTGGGCTGAACAACCGGTCTATTTTCAGTTCATATTTGCCATGGACCAACTGGCAGAGCTTGCTGAACAAGACCCGTCGATCTTATCGACGCCAGCCCTGAAAGCGGCCGCCGAGGGTGATCTGCAAACCATTCTGGAAGGCGGGCACGACGCTCTGATCGAAGTGGTTAACGCGTCGCATTCCGGCAGCAGCGTTGAAGTTTTCAAGGCGTCGGTCGCCGATTGGCTCGATACTGCACGACATCCCAAAACCGATCTGCCCTACGACCAGATGACCTATCAGCCGATGGTCGAGCTGTTGCGCTATCTGCGGGATGAGGATTTCAAAACCTATATCGTATCGGGCGGCGGTCTGCATTTCATGCGTGTCTTCGCCGAACAGGCCTATGGCATTCCCCCCGAACAAATTCTGGGCACCTACGGTGAGACCACCTATGACAGCGTTAACGGCACCCCAGTGATAAATAAGGCTCCTGGCATAGCCTTCATCGATGATAAAGAAGGCAAGCCGATCAATATCGAACGCACGATCGGAAAGCGCCCGATATTCGCTGCAGGAAACTCGGACGGCGATTTTGCTATGCTTGAGTGGACCACTTCAGGAGACGGGCCCCGGCTGGGTGTTTTGATCCATCATACGGATGCTGCCCGCGAGTGGGCCTATGACCGTGAAAGCCCGATCGGGCGTCTTGTCGACGGGTTGGATAAAGGCCCTGATATGGGGTGGGTCATCGTTGATATGGCCAATGACTGGTCGCGCATCTACACTGGGGCCAACTAAACAAACCGGATCATTGCGCGCCCATGTGGACATTGCTCGTTTCGTTTTTTCTGTTTGCTCTCTATTGCCTAGCGGTCGTCTTTGCCGTGCGCGCTGCGCAAACGGCGCGTACACCTCAGGGTGCAGTTGGGTGGGTGGTTTTCCTGCTGTCTGCGCCGGTGTTTGGCGTTCCGTTCTATCTGTTTCTGGGGCACCACCGCTTCAAAGGCTATCGCATCGCGCGACAGGAAAGCGAACGTGTGGTGGAAGGGATCAAAACCTTTGCCGACTACTCGAAACCTGATCCTAAGACGATGCGCATCAATCCGCGGCCATTCGAGGCTCTGGCCCACCTACCCGTCTCACGCGGCAACGGAGCCAAATTACTGATTGATGGTGATGCCACTTTTCAGTCAATACTGGACGCAATCGACGGGGCAAAGAATTATGTCCTGATCCAATTCTACATCGTGCGCGATGATGAGCTGGGGCGCAAAGTACAAGATCGGCTGATTGCAGCGGTCAAACGCGGCGTTCATGTTCGGTTTATGACTGATGCCGTAGGCAGCTATGGCCTGCCGTCGAGCTATCTGGAAACACTGCGCGGGTCGGGTGTGGATGTGGCTGATCCGCGCGAACAGCGCGGGCCGAACTTCCGCTTTCAACTCAATTATCGCAACCATCGAAAGACCGTGATCATTGACGGTGAGACAGGCTTCATCGGCGGCCACAACGTTGGTGTCGAGTATCTGGGGCAAAGCCCTCGGTTCGGGCGTTGGCGGGACACGCATATTAAGATGACCGGTCATGTTGTGCGGCAGTTGCAACTGATCTTTACCGAAGATTGGCACTGGGCACGCAACGAAGACCTGATCGATAAGCTCGATTGGGCAGGCAGCGAATCTGAACAGGATATGAACGCGTTGCTGGTCGCTACTGGTCCGGGCGATGATACCGAAACCGGCGCGATGATGTTCTTTTCTGCCATCACCGAGGCCAAGGAACGGCTTTGGATCGCCTCACCTTATTTTGTGCCCGATATCGACATCATGACCGCGTTGCAGCACGCGGCGTTGCGTGGCGTGGATGTGCGGATTCTCGTGCCGGATGTCATCGACCATCGCCTGCCCTGGCTAGCGGCATTTGCCTATTTCGATGAAATTCGCGACTGCGGTGCACGTGTGTTTCGCTATACCGATGGATTTATGCATCAGAAAGTGTTTGTCGTTGACGATACACTGGCAGCTGTTGGTACCACCAATCTGGACAACCGGTCTTTCCGCCTGAACTTTGAGGCGATGGCGCTGTTTTTTGATCCCCGCGCGGCAGGCGCTGTATCTGACATGCTGGAAACCGATTTCCATTCTAGCTACGAGTTGACACGCGACCTGCCCCAGCAGCCGTTTCACATCCGTTTTTTTGCGCCGCTCGCACGGCTGTTCGCACCCATCCTTTAGTTCAGGAACCGTTCTTCAAACACCCGCGTCATCAGGGCCACGAGGAATGCCGTGGACAACCCAAAGGCCAGTAGTCCAGTAACCGAGGCGAATGCGCCGAAAATACGCAAGCCCTCGCCCAATACGATGTCTCCGTAACCCAGCGTCGTGAAGGTCACCAACGAGAAATAAAGGGCGGAATTCCAATCCGGCAGCACATCGCCCCACACCCATACAATCGCCCAAATCCAGACTTGTACCGTATGGGTAAGCACAATGAACACGAGCGCAACGCTGATCGGGCCCGCGGTTGCCAGGATCGTGCTCCGGGTCTCCCATCTTTCGACGAGTTTGCGGATGACCAGAACGCACCATGTCAGCAGCATGATTTCGATCAGAAAACAAATACCTAAGTAAAAGCTGCCCCAAATAATCTGCTGCGACAATGTCATATAGATGGCCTTTGTTCTGATTGCAGCCAGCATGGAACTTTCGCGCGCGCTGGACAACCCCGCCCTCAAGGTGCGGGGCTGCGGCGAATAGAACCGATCTCTGCTCTGGACACTGTTTCGTTGCGCTGCACATTGTGACAGAACGAATGAGTGTTCAAATGTTGCTATCGATTGATCACGTCCAAAAATCCTATCCCGGCGGACGCCCGGTCCTGAATGATGTCTCGCTGACCTTGGAACAAGGCCAGACCCTGGCGCTGACCGGGGAAAGCGGCAGCGGCAAAAGCACTTTGTTGCACTTGGTTGCCGCTTTGGATGGGTTCGATGGCGGGGAAATCAACCTAGATGGAAGGCCCATGTCGTCTCTGAATGACATTGAGCGTGCTGCATTGCGCCGAAATACGCTGTCATTGGTGTTCCAACAGTTTAATCTGATCCCGTCGCTGACCATCGCTCAAAACCTTTCAATCCACGCGCGGCTTGCTGAACGTGAGGACCCAGAGTGGATCGAGCATCTGACCAAGCGTCTTGGACTGGCCGATCTGCGGAACCGCTACCCTGAACAGCTATCGGGTGGGCAGCAACAGCGCGTTGCCATCGGGCGGGCCATGACGATCCGGCCGCGATTACTGCTGGCCGATGAACCGACGGGTAATCTGGATGAGACAGCAAGCGCGGTAGTGTTGGATCTGATGCTTTCATTGGTGGCCGATACAGGGGCCGGCCTCTTGCTGGTCACTCACTCGAACGAGATCGCCAGCAGACTGGACCGTCGTGCCCATCTGACGGGCGGACGGATCGAATGACACGCGCTGCAGTCCAGGCGTTGCTGTCCCATTGGCGCGCGCATCCGTTGCAGTTGCTGACCCTTCTGACCGGCATCGCGCTGGCGACCTGCCTCTGGTCGGCGGTACAAGCGATCAACGCCGAGGCGCGTGCCAGTTATGAGCGCGCCAGCGCACAGCTTGCCATTGGACAGTTTGACGAGCTGCGAACGACCGGGGCCATGATCCCTCTGTCGCGATATACGGAACTCAGACGCGCAGGCTGGCAGGTGGCCGCGGTGCTCGAGGGCACGCTGCGCGTAAATGGCCGTTCAATACGCCTAATGGGCGTGGATATGGTCGCTTATCCTGCCCTGCCCGCCATTATGCAACTCGAGCAAAGCACCAATGCGCCAGATCCGGCTGATATGCTGACAGCTCCGGGACGGCTCCTGATGTCGCCTCAACTTTCGCAGGTATTTCAATCCGCTGACCGATTTCCACCAATTCTTACCAGCGGCGCGCTACCGCCTGATCTGGCCCTGACAGATATCGGAGTAGCCGAGCAACTGCTCAACCGCCCCAATCAAATATCCCGACTGATAATTTTGCCGGATCAGCCTCGCAAATTGCCACCTCTGTCGGAAATCGCACCTGAACTGCAGCGTATTGCACCATCTTCACAATTGGGTACCGCCCAACTCACTGACAGTTTTCACCTGAACCTGACCGCTTTTGGTCTGCTGTCATTCGCAGTTGGTTTGTTCATCGTCCACGGTACCGTCGGCCTAGCTTTCGCGCAGAGGCGCGGCACAATCCGAACACTAAGGGCCTTGGGTCTTCCGATGCGGAACCTGATCGGGATTGTTCTGGGTGAACTTTTGTTGCTGGCTCTGATCGGAGGCCTATTCGGGCTTGTGCTGGGATATTTCTTGGCCGGTGCGCTTCTTCCAGACGTTGCTTCGACCTTACGCGGCCTCTACGGAGCACCAATCGACGGGCAAATGTCACTGCGCCCTCAATGGGTCGCCGCAGGTCTTGCCATGGCAACAGCTGGCACTCTGGCTGCATGCGGGCAAGCGCTCTGGCGGCTTTCCCGCATGCCCATACTCGCCGGACCCGGCTTGCAGACCTGGGGAGGCGGAAAGATATCTGCCTGGATTTCTGGCGGATTTGGATTCGCTTTGATTGCTTTGGGCATCATTGCCTACATTACTTTCGGTGGTCTTATTGCCGGATTTGCACTGCTCGCCGGGGCACTGACTGGGGCTGCATTGGTACTGCCACTCTTCATTTCAGCCGTGTTGGGCTTGTTGATCCAAAAGGCAAAAGCGCCGGTCACACAATGGGTTCTTGCCGATATGCGCGCGCAAATGCCCGGGCTTTCCTTGGCGCTAATGGCCCTATTGCTGGCGCTGGCGGCAAATATCGGAGTTGGAACCATGGTTTCCAGTTTCCGCCTGACTTTCACCGGATGGCTGGATCAACGTCTAACTTCAGAGCTTTACGTGACCGCTGCGGATGAAACCCAAGCTGAGGCTATTACTGAATGGCTTGCACCAAGAACTTCAGCAATCCTTCCGATCCGCAGCACCGAGATAGCGCACGAAACCGGACCGCTTTTCCTGTATGGGATCGTCGATCACCAAAGCTATCGCCAAAACTGGCCACTGATCGCTAAAGAACCTGATGTCTGGGACAGCGTCCTGAACCGGGGCGCAATTCTGATCAACGAACAACTTGCCCGCCGTGCGAATTTGTGGCCGGGAGATACAGTCGCGATCACGCCAGAGCACGTTCTGACCATAAGCGGGGTCTATTCCGACTACGGGAACCCAACCGGACAGGCGATCGTATCGATGCCAATGTTGGATCGGATAGCTCCGGATACGGAAACCCGGCGCTTTGGAATCCGCATTGCGCCAGAGCAAGCCACGGAGTTGGCGCAAGCGTTGCGTGCCCAGTTTGAACTGTCGCCCACGGCCGTGGTGCAACAAGCTGCCATGAAGGCCCGGTCGCTTGCTATCTTTGAGAAAACCTTTGTCATCACCTCAGCCCTGAACGTGCTGACATTAGGCGTCGCAGGATTTGCGATCTTGACCAGTTTGCTGACGTTGTGGACCCAACGCTTGCCGCAGGTCGCGCCGGTTTGGGCGTTGGGTCTGACACGTTCGAAACTTGCCCAGCTGGAACTTTTGCGCAGCGCTCTGCTTGCTGCTTTAACTGCCTGTCTGGCTTTGCCGCTCGGGCTGATATTGGCCTGGGTATTGTTGGCCGTGATCAACGTACAGGCATTCGGTTGGCGTCTGCCTATGCGTCTGTTTCCGGGTGATTGGCTGGCGCTGTTTCTGCTGACATTGATTGCCGCAACCCTTGCCGCTGCTTGGCCTGCCTGGCGATTGCTCCGCCTGCCACCTGCGGCTTTGCTACAGGTTTTCGCCAATGAACGTTAGAGCTTTCTTCCTATTCTTAATGTTCCCCATAGCTAGTTGGGCACAAGGCTATGCCGGACTGGGAGGTAATGCCGAAGGGTTTGCGCGGCCCGAAGCAGGTTACCAATTCCAGTTCCCGAAAGATCACGGCCCGCACCCTTCTTACCGGATTGAATGGTGGTATCTCACTGCAAATCTCAAAGACGCAAAAGGCAATGACTATGGTGTTCAATGGACTTTATTCCGATCGGCCCTGAAACCAACTGAGTCAGAGGGCTGGCAGAGCCCTCAGATCTGGATGGGTCACGCAGCAGTAACAACATCAGACACGCACTATTTCGCGGAACGGCTATCCCGTGGAGGTATCGGACAGGCCGGTGTCACCGCCCAACCTTTCGAAGCCTGGATCGACGAGTGGCATATGCGTGGAGGCGATTTGACCCAATTGAGTCTAAGTGCGTCGGGATCAGATTTTGGTTACGACCTAAGCCTACAAGCGCAAGGCCCATTGGTGTTCCACGGCGACAGGGGTTATTCCGTGAAATCTGCCGATGGTCAGGCCAGCTTCTACTATTCACAGCCATTCTACACAGTAGAAGGTATCCTTCACCTACCAGAACAAGACATCGAAGTGACTGGGCAGGGCTGGCTGGACCGCGAATGGTCCTCGCAACCTTTGGCCGAAGATCAAAGCGGTTGGGACTGGTTTTCGCTCAGCTTTGACAGCGGCGACAAATTGATGGCGTTTCGCCTGCGTGGGGAACGTGGGGATTTTACCGCTGCCACATGGATCGAGGCGGATGGACAAACAACATCTCTGCCGGACGGTTCGGTATTATTGACACCGCTGGCAACAAATCGCGTCGCTCGGCGCGATATACCTACCAGATGGCAAATATCACTACCTGAGAAAGGTATTGATGTAGTTGCATCGGCCCTGACGCCCAAAGCCTGGATGGGGACTCGGTTCGAGTATTGGGAAGGCCCTGTCACGATCTCTGGCAGCCATTTAGGACGGGGGTATCTGGAAATGACCGGGTATTGAATAAGAACCAACTACGCTTGAAGATCTGTCGAGATGCCCATGGAGAGCATTCGATACTCAAACCAATACGACGAATACCAAACAAAATAAGATATTTGCCGAACACTCAAAAGATTCGATTTTCTGAACGTCTAACCGATCACCGAATAATGTATCTTGATATCGCCAATTTACCGACTAGCGCAGGATTGCGAGTTTTCTCTGTGACAAAACAAAATCGCCAAAAAGAAAAAACAGCAGGTCGGTTCCCCTAACCTACTGTTTTTACTTTGGTACCCAAGGCCGGACTCGAACCGGCACGGTATCACTACCGGGGGATTTTGAATCCCCTGCGTCTACCATTCCGCCACTTGGGCCACGAACAATGGATTAGCGCTCAAGCGCAGGAAGGTCCAGAGGCAAAAAACAACCAGAGCATCGATTGTTTCGGCGACGGAGGTTGACGGTCAGGCAGGTGCGTGGTTTGCCTTGCAACAACAGTTATCAGGACAACAGTTCTTTATGTTACGACCACTTTATGACTGGACCCTTCGTCTGGCCGAACATCCTCATGCGCTGTGGGCGCTGGCCATTGTGGCCTTTGTTGAAAGTTCTTTCTTTCCGATTCCACCCGACGTCCTGATGATTCCGATGATCATCGCGAGACCATCGCGCGCCTGGCTGATCGCCACCGTTGCCTTAGTGGCATCTGTACTGGGCGGAATGCTGGGTTACGCCATCGGGGCATTCTTCTACGAGAGCCTCGGGCAGCCAATTCTCGAAGCCATGGGCAAGGCCCACGCGATGGAAGAATTTAACACCCGCTTCAACGATTTCGGTTTCTGGGCCGTGCTCGCAGCTGGGGTAACTCCGTTCCCCTATAAGGTCATCACAATCATGTCCGGTTGGACCGGGATGCCGCTGGGGACTTTCATTGCCACTTCGATTCTGGCACGCGCATTGCGGTTCTTCCTTGTCGCCGGACTCCTGTGGAAATTTGGTGAGCCAATCCGCGATTTCATCGAAAAGCGGTTGGGTCTGATGTTCACCTTGTTCATCGTGCTGCTGTTTGGTGGCTTCCTTGTTGTGAAATACCTATGACCAAGAAAACGCTCATACTTATTGCAACCACAGGTTCGGCCGCCCTATTGCTAGGTGCTTGGGGATTTCAATACATCGGCGGGTTTGCGCCATGCAAAATGTGCATCTGGCAACGCTATCCGCACGGCGCGGCGATCGTTCTGGGTGTGCTCGCATTCACATTTCCGGGTATTCGACCATTGCCCCTGTTGGGAGCCCTTGCGGCAGCCACAACCGCAGGGGTCGGATTCTATCATGCGGGTGTCGAACAAGGCTGGTGGGAAGGCCCATCAACATGCACTTCTGGTGATATTGGAGGCCTGAGCGCCGAAGAGCTGATGAACCAGATCATGTCCGCTCCATTAGCGCGCTGTGATGAAATTCCATGGGAAATGTTCGGGATATCAATGGCCGGTTGGAATGGATTGATCTCGGCGGGTCTGGTCCTGGTCTGGATCGCAGCTTGGCGCGTGCGTTAGGTGTTATTGCTGATCCAATTCGGCATCCCAGTATAGGAAATCAATCCAGCTATCATGCAGATGGTTAGGTGGAAACTTACGGCCAATATTTCTAAGGGCTTCAGCGTCCGGCTGACGCGGCGGTTTGCTCAGAGACATTCTGGCCTGCCGAAGCGACTTTGACCCCTTACGCAGATTGCATGGGCTGCAGGCTGCCACGACGTTCTGCCAACTGGTCACACCTCCGGCAGCGCGCGGGACGACGTGATCAAAGGTCAGTTCTCCGCGGCTTCCGCAGTACTGGCATTTGAATTCGTCCCTCAAAAATAAATTAAAGCGCGTGAAGGCCACGCGCTTTCTGGGTTTTACATAATCTTTCAGGACAACGACCGAAGGTATTCGAATTTCGGTGCTCGGGCTTCGGACGACCTCGTCGTACTCGGCCACAATATCCACCCTGTCCAACCAGGCCGCCTTGATCGCCTCTTGCCAGGGCCACAGAGATAACGGGTAATACGAAAGCGGGCGATAATCGGCGTTCAGAACCAATGCCGGATGATGCCTTAGCGCACCGGGTTCCCTGACAAATTCGGTCCTGAAGTCTCCGTCCATAACAGAATCGCTCCTCGCTCTGTACTGCCCGTTTGTGACATCAGAGCGGGGAACACCCGCCCCGGCCTTAACTTAACTATATATCGTGTTAAAACTCTGACAAGTCCCGATTTTACACAACATCTCGAGTAATGCTTAGGCCGATTCCGTAACAGATAAGTAACATTTATCCACAGGTTGCGCTGCCGTGGTCCGGGCGGTATGGCGGGGGTATGTCCTGGTTTATCCGCTTTAACAAACCTTATGATGTGTTGCCGCAGTTCACAGACCGCGCCAATGCGGATTCACCTCGCAGCACGCTGTCGGATTTCATCGATCTGCCCGGCGTCTATCCTGCCGGGCGTTTGGATCGGGACAGCGAAGGTTTGATGCTGCTGACCGACAATGGGAAGTTGCAGGCACAGATATCCGATCCCAAGCACAAGATGGCCAAGACCTACTGGGTTCAAGTCGAGGGTATCCCGGATGGGGCCGTGCTGAAGGCACTGCGCGATGGGATTGAGCTAAAGGACGGACTGGCACGCCCTGCCAAGGCCCGTCTGATTGACGAGCCCGAAGGCTTATGGCCCCGAAACCCGCCGATACGTGCCCGCCAGACCGTACCGGACAGTTGGGTCGAACTGACCATACGCGAGGGCCGCAATCGTCAGATTCGCCGGATGACCGCAGCAGTCGGGCATCCAACACTGCGCCTGATCCGTGCACGGATCGGCGACTGGTTTTTGGACGGCCTTGACCCCGGTCAGTGGGACAGCCTGCCGATGCCCTCAATAAGTGCAGCGCCAGCACGCAAACGCGACCGACGTCCGCGCCGATGACAAAAACTGCGTGATGTGATATACTTACGGCATGAAAGTCACACCAGACATTCCTGCCCCGTCGGCGATCCTTGAAGCCGCACTTTATGTCGACGATCTGGACGCGGCCGAGGATTTCTACGGTCAAATACTGGGCCTCGAAAAGATTCAGCGCGCAACCAACCGCCATGTCTTCTATCGGATCGGCGGGTCAGTCCTGTTGTTGTTCATTGCCGACGAGACCGAAAAACCGCCGAGCAACCCGGAACTTCCGGTCCCACCACATGGCGCTCGCGGCCCCGGTCACGTATGTCTTGTCCTCACCCGCGACGAGATCGCAGTGATGCGTAAGCACCTGTTGGACTGGAACATCCCTATCGACGCCGAATTTGACTGGCCCAATGGGGCCTTGTCGCTGTATGTGCGAGACCCGGCGGGCAATTCGGTCGAGTTCTCAGAAGGTTGGTTGTGGGACTGACCGGCTAGCGCAGCGGCTGCTTTTCGCCCCCGATCACGCGGTAGATCTCGCTTGAGGTCACGCCGACCTCACCCAATTCAGCCTGAAACGCGGCCATATGCGGGGTCGCAAAGTGGGCTTCCAGCGCAGTCTGATCCTGCCACTCTTCATAAACCCGAAACCGGGTCGCATGGCCCAGAACTTGGCTGAACTCATAGATCATGCATCCTGGCTCTTTCAGGGTTTCCGCGACCATTTTTTGCGCAGCAACCGAGGCTTTTTCGACGCCTTCTTCGGCAACTTCCACAATACCTGTCACGATCAGCATCAAATGCTCCTTTAGTAGACGCCCAGAGATCAGAGGTTGAGCTTATCCCGCATGAAGGCCAGTGCAACACTCAAGCCATCCGGAGCGATCCCGTGACCGGTGCCTTTCATCACATGGGCGTAGACCTCTTTGAAACCAGCGACCTGCAACGCCTCAGCCGCCTCAGGCAGCGATTGCGGCGGCACCACATCATCGGCATCGCCATGCACCAGCAGCACCGGCATCCGACTGACGGTTTCGTCCGGCAACAAGTCAGGTTCCAACAACCGACCCGAGAACGCGACAATTCCGGCCACAGGATCTTCACGGCGCGGGGCGACATACAGGCTCATCATCGTACCCTGGCTGAAACCGAACAGCACAACCTGTTCGGGCAGGACATCCTCGTCAACCATCAGCGCGTCGAGGAACGCGTTGAAATCCTCGACGGCCATTTCCATACCACGGCGGGCCTCTTCTTCGGACGAGCCATCAATCCACGGAATCGGAAACCATTGAAACCCATTGGGCATACCTGGGATCTGTTCCGGCGCGTCGGGTGACACGAACAGAGTATCCGGTAGATGTTCCCCCAGCGGATCCGCCAGCCCCAAAAGGTCAGCCCCATTGGCGCCATAACCATGAACGAACACAACGACCGAGCGTGTATCCCCCGAAACCGGCTCTTTTCGGAGCGCATTCAAAACTCGTGTCATCTGATCCCTTCTCTGTCTTTTGCGACCCGGTAATAGGCCCACAGCACCCGGGCCGCAACCGATCGCCAGGGCGACCATGCTTCAGCCATCTGACGTAACTCTTTGTCTTTTGGTCGTTCTGGCAGGTCGTAAAGAATTCGAGCCGCTTCCTGCAACGCCAGATCACCTGGCGCAATCACGTCAGCGCGACCAAGCGAAAACATGGCATAAATCTCGGCGGTCCAAACACCGATTCCCGGTACCTCGGTCAGAATTGCGACCACCTCGTCATCCGGGGCATCACGAAGTGCTTTGTAGTCGATCCGCGCTTCGGCCAAGGCTCGGGCATAACGGATTTTCTGACGGCTGAGACCCACCCCCCGCAGATCATCATCCGTGGCCCAAATGATCTTACGCGGGCCGGTCAGTTTTGCGTCCTGCAACCGCTTCCAGATCGCGTTTGCCGAGGCCACGCTGACCTGTTGGCTGACAATGGCGCTTAGCAGTTGTGCAAACCCGTCAGGCTTGCGCCTGAGCGGCAGAGGGCCGGTTTGCTCCATCGCATAGGCCATACGGGGGCAGGCCCCTGCCAGCCATTCGGCCCCTTCACTCACGCAGTCCGGGGTTTCGATGATGCGTCCGACGGACATGCGCTCTCCGATAAGTGATCCTCGTCCGCACGTTAGGCGGATGTGCCGCATATGCAAGCCGCTTGTGCCTAGTCTCAATCGTAGATAACCATTCGCCCATGACAATGATCACTGCCACCCCCGACGACAGTCAGGCCAAACGAAACGTCGCCGTTCTGGTGGCGGCCCAGGCGATCTTGGGTGCGCAGATGCCGATCATGTTCATTGTCGGCGGATTGGCCGGGCAATCGCTGGCCAGTAACGCCTGCCTCGCGACGCTGCCGATTTCACTGATCGTTCTGGGTTCGATGCTGGCGGCCACGCCGATCTCGGCCATCATGCAACGCTGGGGACGCCGCGCAGGGTTCCTTGTAGGCTCCACAGCGGGTGCTACCGGTGGCATTATCGGGGCTTACGGCCTCTATCTCGGCTCATTCCCTGTGTTCCTTGTTGGCAGCTTCCTGACCGGCATCTATATGAGCGCGCATGGCTTCTATCGCTTTGCGGCAGCCGACACCGCTTCTGATGCGTTCCGGCCCAAGGCAATTTCTTACGTCATGGCCGGGGGGCTCGCGGCGGCCATCATTGGACCACAGATCGTAAAGCTGACCTCGCAAGCCTATGCGATCCCGTTTCTGGGCACTTATTTGTCTGTGATTGCAATCAACGTACTGGGTTCTGCCCTTTTCTTCTTTCTTGATATTCCCACTCCACCCAAGCCTAGCGAGGATGAACCCAAGGGCCGCACGCGGCTGGAGCTGCTAAAAACCCCGCGTATCGCAGTGGCGATCATCTGCGCGATGGTTTCTTACGCGTTGATGAACCTTGTGATGACATCTACACCTTTGGCCGTTGTCGGATGCGGATATACCGAAGGTGATGCCGCAGATATCGTAACCAGCCACGTACTGGCGATGTATATTCCTAGCTTTTTCACCGGCCATCTAATTGCAAGATTTGGCGTTGAAAAAATCGTGGCCCTTGGTCTGGCCATCCTTGGCGGCGCGGGCCTTGTTGCCCTGCAGGGTATAGATCTGGGTAACTTTTTCGTCGCCCTCATCCTGCTGGGAATCGGCTGGAACTTTGGATTCATCGGCGCCACCAGCATGCTCGCCGACTCGCACGAAGTGCACGAGCGCGGGCGGATGCAGGGCCTGAACGACCTTATGGTCTTTGGCGGCGTCACCTTTGCGTCGTTGGCGTCCGGCGGGCTGATGAATTGCTCGGGCGGCTCAGCGGTCGAGGGCTGGACAGCCGTGAATTTAGCAATGATCCCGCTGCTGACACTGGCAGGAGGCGCGCTGTTGTGGCTGGTGCTAAGGCCGTCAGACCCTCAAACTGCCTGACTTACCAGCGCCCTGTCGCGGCTGTCTTCATCAAAGAAAACCGACGGCGAATTTCGCCCTGCGCTAAGGCACCCGCTGCCACACGTTCTGGCCGTGCCAAGGCCGCCTGCAGCACCCATTCTGTCTGCCACCCTGCAAAGAGTGCAGGCCGTGCTGCCGCCGTTATTTCGCCACGCGCAGATCGCGCACGCGCCAGCCGGTCCAACGCTTTCTGCGCCAAGGTCCGAACACCATCCTGTGTGCCGTCTAACAATGGGATACGACCTCGCGACTCGAGCTCGGGAATAGCACGCATCCAATTCGCAATCCCGGCCGCATAACCAAAATTTCGAAGAACAGTCTCATCCGACGCACCCAAAGCCTGCGCCGACACAACCATCAACGATCCGGCGCTGTGGTCGATATAGGAGTCAAAATGCTTCTCATCCTCAAACGGATCGCGGTATATATCCCAACGCCTTACGGCGACATATTCATCCAATTGCGCCGCCAGATGCGGTGAGAGAATACGCGACAACGGCGTGACAACTTCGTGCCGACGAACGGATGGACCTTCGGCAATTTCCTGCAAGGCATCGCGCCACCATTGCAGGCGCATTTCAGCGATCATGCTTTCCTGCGTCACCCACGGTGCGCGCGCCACTTCGACGTTCAGCGCATAGATCGGGAACAGGGCAGCCCGTGCCTCGACCGGTGCGGCCATGGCCGCCATAAAGCGATCAGGATCGGCCCGATGCACCAGCGCTGCACAAGCCTTGATGTCGTCGTCGAACTCCACCCTATTCGGCTGCCGCGGACTGCGGGGCACAATCGTTCACCAGTTTCCACTGGATCGCGTCCAATAGCGCCTCGAACGAGGCATCGATTATGTTCGCGCTGACACCGACAGTGGACCAGCGCCGTCCCTGCCCGTCTTCGCTATCGATGATCACGCGAGTCACCGCCTCGGTCCCACCTTGAGTGATGCGCACCTTGAAGTCGACCAGCCGCATATCCGACAGTATCTGAGAATATTGCCCCAAATCCTTGGCCAAAGCCTTTGCCAGCGCGTTCACCGGACCACGGTCACTGCCGCTTTCATCCAGCGACTCACTGACCGATAACTTCTTCTCGCCATCCACTTTCACAACAACAACTGCCTCCGATAGGCTGACCATCTTGTTGTATTTGTTCTTGCGGCGCTCAACGGTGACCTTATAGCGCTTGACCTCAAAGAACTCGGGCAATTGCCCCAGCTCATCCCGCGCCAACAGCTCGAAACTGGCCTGCGCGGTGTCATAGGAATAGCCCTCGGCCTCGCGCAGTTTGATTCGCTCAAGGATGCGTCCCAATGCCGGATCACCCGCTTCAACGGC
This sequence comes from Ruegeria sp. AP7, assembly GCF_056539905.1. Classification (NCBI taxonomy): domain Bacteria; kingdom Pseudomonadati; phylum Pseudomonadota; class Alphaproteobacteria; order Rhodobacterales; family Roseobacteraceae; genus Ruegeria; species Ruegeria sp. AP7. Next base: position 759,028 of record NZ_JBQFVT010000001.1, read on the forward strand.
CAATCCCGCATCGGTCAGACGTTTGCGCAGATTCGATTGCCCAGCCTGGTTAGACATCGGAATGATGCGCGCATTCCCGACGTTTGCAGGATCGATATGCTCATAGGTCGTTGGATCCTTGAGGATCGCGCTGGCATGCAGCCCGGCCTTATGGGCGAACGCCGACGCGCCGACATAGGCGCTCTGCTTGCTGGGCACGCGGTTCAGGATGTCATCCAACATCCGGCTGATCCGGGTCAGCCCGGCCAGAGCCTCGGGCTTCACTCCGATCTCATAACGCGAGGCATAGGGCTCTTTCAGCATCAGAGTCGGGATCAGTGCGGTCAGATTGGCATTGCCACAGCGCTCCCCTAGCCCGTTCAGAGTGCCCTGAATCTGCCGCGCACCCGCATCCACAGCGGCCAGCGAACAGGCCACCGCGTTTTCAGTATCGTTGTGGGTATGAATACCCAAACGATCCCCTGGCAGACCGGCAACAATCACCTCAGACACGATCCGCCCGACCTCGGCGGGCAACGCGCCGCCATTGGTATCGCACAAGACGACCCACCGTGCACCGGCGTCAAGCGCTGCACGACAGACCTCAACCGCATATTCCGGGTTGTCCTTATAGCCATCAAAGAAATGTTCGGCATCGAACAAGGCCTCACGCCCCTGCGCCACGATATGCGCGACCGAAGCCCTTACGTTCTCAGTGTTTTCCTCCAACGAGATGCCAAGCGCATGAGTCACATGGTAATCATGTGACTTTCCCACCAGACAAACGGCTGGCGTTCCGGCATTCATGACGGCCGCCAAAACGTCATCATTCTCTGCCGACCGACCAGAGCGTTTGGTCATCCCAAACGCGGTCATACGGGCCGAGGTCTTGGGAGCGCTCTCAAAAAACGCACTGTCGGTCGGGTTCGCCCCGGGCCAACCCCCTTCGATATAATCGAGACCCAGCCCATCCAACGCCTGCGCGATCTGCACTTTCTCAGCGGTCGAGAACTGCACGCCCTGCGTCTGCTGCCCGTCACGCAACGTGGTGTCATAAAGATAAAGGCGTTCCTTGGTCATTCGACCCCCTCCAGCTTGGTGGCATCGAACCCGGCGCCGGGTACCAACTCCACACCATCCTTGCTCATCCGAACCTCAAGCCCTGCAGCGATATATGCTGCCTTAAGGCGATCTACCTCAGAGAAGTCCTTGCTCTGCATCGCAAACGCTCGCGCTTCGGCCAGTTTTTCTGCATGAGATGACAGATCAGCTGAAGCGGTCTCGGCCCAAGCGCCCATATCGTCCACCAACAGGCCGACCACCTGAGCACTTGCCAACAGTGATGCGGCCTCTCCCTCGGCCGCGAGCCGATGAAGTTCCGCGATTGCACCTGCCGTGTTCAGATCATCCGCAAGCGCATCGATGACCGCAGGTGCTGCGGTGGTGGCGGGCTCGATGCCCGCCGTCAGCGCCCGCCACTTGCGTAACGTCGCCTCGGCCTCACGCGCCTTCTTCTCGGTCCAGTCCATCGGCTTGCGATAGTGTGTCTGAAGGAATACAAACCGGATCACTTCACCCGGCACACCTTGCTCCAACAGGTCATGCACAGTGAAGAAATTGCCCAGCGACTTGGACATCTTCTTGCCCTCGACCTGCAGCATCTCATTGTGCATCCAGACGCGCGCGAATTCTCCATGCGGATGTGCGCATTTGCTCTGAGCAATCTCATTTTCATGATGCGGGAACATCAGATCGTTGCCGCCGCCATGAATATCAAAGCTCTCGCCCAACAGCTCATAGCTCATAGCCGAGCATTCAATATGCCAACCCGGACGCCCGCGTCCCCAAGGACTGTCCCAGCCAGGCAACTCATCGGTCGAAGGCTTCCACAGCACGAAATCCATCGGGTTTTTCTTGTAAGGCGCGACTTCAACCCGCGCACCGGCAATCATGTCATCGACCGAGCGGCCAGACAGCCTACCATAATCTTCTTTCCAACTGTCCACCGCAAACAGGACATGACCCTCGGCAGCATAGGCATGCCCTTTGGCAATCAGGTCCTCAATCATTGCGACCATCTGCGCGATATATTCCGTGGCGCGCGGCATTGCATTCGGCTCCATCGCCCCAAGCGCGCCCATATCATGCAAGTACCAGCCTATGGTCTCGTCCGAGCGCTCCTGAACCAACTGCTCCAGCGTACCTTCTGCTCCGGCCTGTTTGCGCGCCAAAGCAGTGGCGTTGATCTTGTCGTCCACATCGGTGAAATTGCGCACATAGGTCACGTGATCCGCACCATAAGCGTGCCGCAGCAAACGATAGAGCACGTCGAACACCACCACGGGCCGCGCATTCCCAAGATGGGCGCGGTCATAAACCGTCGGACCACAGACATACATCCGCACATTGCCTGGATCGATCGGCACGAAATCCTCTTTCGTCCGTGTCCTTGTGTTGTGCAGTTTGATCGTCGTCATCGGGTCGTGCTCCTGAAACAGCATGTTCGTCACGCGTTGGCGCGGGCTTAGCAACTTGTCTCAGGGATGAAAACGAAAGAAACCGGCCCGCTTGATAAATCAGCAGGTAATGCAGCAAATAATGATGCAGGTTTTCTGGTTCATGCGCCGTGGGTAGCACGAGTTTTACGCTGAGCCAAGTCTTGAGTTTTACCAGCCGTATCGGCACTCTGCCTCTCATGAGCCGTGAATACGTCAATTCCATTTGCGCTGAACTGCCCGGGGCCGAGCTTTCCGATCCCTGGGGCGGAGGTCACGACGCCTGGAAAGTGGGCGGCAAAATGTTCGCCTGCGTCGGCTCAGTCGGGGATGGGGTGTCAGTCAAGACACCTGACATTGAGACAGCCCAAATGCTGATCGATGCTGGAGTTGGGATCAAGGCACCATACTTCCATCGCAGTTGGGTTCGTCTGCCCTGGTCAACAGAATCTGAAGAAATGCGCCACCGCCTTGAATCATCCTACGATATCATACGCACGTCGCTCCCCAAGAAAGTTCAAGCAACCTTAACCAATCGTATCTGATTGGTGGTTTTGAAGAGCGCGAAGTGGTTTATTCAACCTACCTAAAGCGTTTGTTAAAAGCGGAATGTAGTGCGCAGGTTGAAGACGTTTGCGTCAAGCTTCCCACCTGTCTGAGGAACATTCTCAAAATCCTGTCTCAACGCCTCGCCACTGATCACGAAGCGATCACCCAGAGGATAAGCCACACCGATGCCGTATACTGCTGCCGTGTCGCTATCGCCCGATGTGCTAGCCCGCGCTGCGCCGACGACGACGTATCCCAGTGCCGAACCGAAATCGTAGCCCCCGCGTAATTTCAAACGCGACATGCTGTCTAAACTGCCTTCCGACTGGCCAAGATCAAGGTTGAGCCAGTTGTATTCCAGTTCACCACCCAACACGAAATTTCCAAAATCGTAGTCGTATCCGATCACAGGGCCAAAACCGACATCGCTTCCGCCAACATTGCCTGATCCGTCAACATCCGCATAGCCGAAACTGAAACCTGCATATGCTCCGGTCCAGTCTTCTGCCAATACCGGCCCGACACCTGCGAACAGCGCGATGACGAGTGCGGCAATCGTTGACTTCATCAAGCCCTCCAATAAACCAGAAGCGGTCCATAAAATAATGCGGAGATATCCAACAGAAGGAAAATCCGCACTGACTTCCAATTCAAACCAACAGTTGTCTCAAAATTAACTAGGGATAGGTTAACAGATTTTTAGCGTAACGGAAAAAAAACATTTCTGTATATCAATTTAACCTGTTCCCATCGCCGGTGAAATTTTTGCATGGAAATTCATTTGCAGGTCGCAAACAGAACAGATTGTGACGCTGAGCGTTGAAACTATGAGCTCAGTTAGATTGGAACACAATGCACAACGAAGTTTGGAAAATACGTCTGGTCAGCCGCACCATCGGAGCGGATCGTGGACGTGCGGCACGAGGGCGACCAGCAGCGGTCTGAGTTCACTCAACCCAATACGCATTTCTTCGACCGGATTCCAAAATGAACGAACAAACCCGAAACTCATCCCGTAGCGGTGGCCGCGCTGCACGCCGTGCAGCCCGCGCCTCGGCACTGCCAGAGCATTTGCGCCCTATTCGACCCGGCATGGAGGGTGGAACGCTGAAGGTACTGACTCAGCACCAGATTGAGCGTATCCATGAGGCCGCATTGACGGCGCTGGAAACTATCGGACTTGCCGATGCGCCACAAAGCGGGATCGATTATCTGGTGGCCGCCGGTTGTTCCCTAGGCGACGATGGCCGCATCCGCTTCCCGCGTGCATTGGTCGAAGACACTATCGCCAAAGCAAATCGTTCGGTCACGCTGTACAGCCGGGATGGAAAGTCCGATCTGGAACTGTCGGGAAACCGGGTTCACTATGGAACGGCCGGGGCGGCGGTCAGCATGGTCGATGTGCACGGGCAGGAATATCGTGATTCGACCCTTCAGGATCTCCACGATGCCTCCCGCATCTGTGAACAGCTTGAAAACATTCACTTTGTTCAACGTCCTATGGTGTGTCGCGATATTGCGGACAACCTCGAGATGGACCTGAACACGGTCTACGCCACCACTTCCGGTACGTTCAAACACATCGGCACGTCCTTTACTGAACCCAGCCATGTCGCACCCGCGATCGAAATGCTGCACATGATTGCAGGCGGAGAGGACAAGTGGCGCGAACGGCCTTTCATGTCCAACTCCAACTGTTTTGTTGTACCACCGATGAAATTCGCCACCGAAAGCTGCGAGGTGATGGAGGAATGCATCAGGGCTGGCATGCCGGTTCTGCTGCTGTCCGCCGGCATGGCCGGAGCCACAGCGCCCTCGACAGTTGCCGGGGCGATAACGCAAGCCACGGCTGAATGTCTGGCCGGTTTGGTTTATGTAAACGCCGTAAAGCCCGGTGCGCCTGCGATTTTTGGCACCTGGCCCTTTGGGTTGGATCTGCGCACCGGTGCAATGTCTATCGGCTCTGGGGAACAAGCCCTGCTAACCGCTGGTTGTGCCCAAATGCACCATTTCTATGACCTGCCTGGCGGAGCCGCCGCGGGTGCATCGGACGCGAAACTGCCTGATATGCAGGCTGGTTGGGAACAGATGTGCTCCAACGTCATGGCCGGACTTTCGGGCCTGAATATGGTTTATGAGGCCGCAGGCATGCACGCCTCACTGCTGGGCTTCTGCCATGAGAGCTTAATCCTAAGCGACGATCTGATCGGACAAGCGCAGCGCTGCGTACGTGGAATTGAAGTGTCGGATGAAACTCTGGCGCTGGATCAGATGGCCGAGGTCTGCATGGGCGGCCCCGGTCACTATCTAGGGACAGATGCGACACTGGGCCGTATGCAGGCGGACTACGTCTATCCAACCTTTGGCGACCGTTCGTCTCCAAAAGAATGGGTTGAACTTGGAAAACCTGATCTGATCGAGAAAGCGGTGAAGCGGAAAGAAGAGATTCTGGCGGTGCCATCCTCGGCCAGATTTGATCCTCTTCTGGATGCCGAACTCCGCGACAGATTTAACATTCACTTGCCTTCGTAACCTACTGAAATATAAGCGGCCCGAATAAATCGGGCCGCCATTTTTCTAAGTGGATCAACCGTTGGAGGGCGGCAACAGTCCTGCCTGTTGGGCGATTGTGATCTCATCCTGATCTAGCGCGCCGTCGCCGTTTGCGTCCATCTGCGCGAAACCCTCGGCGTCAACTTCTGGCACAACGGCCTGAACCTCGTCGATTGTCAGCACGCCATCGCCGTTGGTGTCAGCTGCGTTCTGGGCCAACGCCAATGTCGGAAGTCCAAGGGCCAGCGCCGAGATTACGGCCAATTTCTGCGGTTTCATATTTGCCTCCTGAGTGTGTCTTCTTAAGTGTTTGCGTCCGGACATGCGCCAAAAGAAAGCCACTCAAAGGACAAGTCACCCGCTCCGATTGATTTTGCTCCATTCGGGCCAATCTCTGCGTGTTTGCCCGAGTCGCATCTGCGGAGGTTTGCCGGGCAAAATGGCCCACACAGGTTTCGGCAACTCTTGCCCGACCCGGGCGAGATAATCTGGCAATCCCCTGCTCAAAAACCGACTCGCACTTGAAAAAAGAAAGGGGGCCGAAGCCCCCTGTCAGTTTCGCCTTCCAGGCTCATTTCGTTGACCGCCCGGTGTTTTTTTGCCTGCGGCCTGGACTGCGCATGGGACGAGCGCACCCGCCCCGTGAGAGAGTGGGAGGGAGCAAATATTCCGCCCCACCCTGTTCCCGGCCAACACGGGCATGTCGGCCGAGTGGACCAAGGCATCGATGGTAAGTCTCAGCGCCTTGCTCCGTATTCGTCGGGGTCGGTACCTGTGGCAGCTATCCGACCCCTGCACCCCGGGTTGCCGGGGCGCTAAACTCAGCTACACCCGCTTGTCGCGCCACAAGTGTTGCACTTCATGCAGGTGCCGTTGCGCACCAACGTGTAGTTTCCACATTCCCCGCAGGGATCACCCTCGTATCCTTGCATCTTTGCTTTGGTGCGGGCGTCCATTCCTGTCGCAACTGCTGTTTCCGCAGGTGCATCAAATGTGGCTGCGGTTTCGGCCATTCCGGTCACATCAGATTGACCACCGTTGAAGACCATCAGATCCTGTGGCAGACGCTTACGCAGATAGCCGGTCGAGCTGATTTGTTTCAACACTTCCAATGACTTGGTCGCCGCAGTTTCACTGATTTCTGAAACATTCGAAAGACCGTCTTCTTCGCCCCTACCCAAATCATCAAAGGTTGCGCCTTCTGGCTTCACATGGGCCAGATCGGTGCGGTCCAGATAGGACACGGCCAGTTCACGGAATATGTAATCCAGGATCGACGTTGCGTTCTTGATCGAGTCGTTGCCCTGAACCATTCCCGCAGGTTCGAACTTGGTGAAGGTGAAGGCGTCGACAAACTCCTCCAGCGGCACGCCGTATTGCAGACCGACTGACACGGCGATGGCAAAGTTGTTCATCATCGCTCGGAAGCCAGCACCTTCCTTGTGCATGTCGATGAAAATCTCACCCAGCTTGCCGTCTTCGAACTCACCGGTGCGCAGATAGACCTTGTGGCCGCCAACGATCGCCTTTTGGGTATAACCTTTGCGGCGATGCGGCAGTTTCTCGCGATGGCTGCGGATCATTTCCTTGACCACGACCTTCTCGATTACCTTCTCGGCCAGAACGACGGCTTTTTCCTGCGTCGAACCGCTTTCCAGCATTTCTGCTGCTTCGTCGTCGTCCTCAACCAGTGCCGCGGCCAGAGGCTGAGACAGTTTCGAGCCGTCACGATAGAGTGCGTTCGCCTTCACACCCAACGACCAGCTGAGTTCATAAGCCTTCTGGCAATCCTCGATGGTGGCGTCATTCGGCATGTTGATCGTCTTCGAGATCGCGCCCGAGATGAAGCTCTGCGCTGCAGCCATCATGGTGATGTGGCTATCAACCCCAAGGAAACGCTTACCTTTCTTTCCACACGGGTTGGCGCAGTCGAAGATCGAGTAGTGCTCTTCCTTCAGATGCGGCGCGCCTTCCAGTGTCATGGTTCCGCAGACATGGTCGTTCGCTGCGTCGATATCCGCCTTGGTAAAGCCCAGATGGCGCAGGAGATCGAAAGTCGGGTCATTCAGCTTGGTCGCCGGGATACCCAGAACGCCGGTGCAGAAATCCTCGCCCAGCGTCCACTGGTTGAAGACAAACCGGATGTCGAACGCGCTTTCCAGCGCAGCATCCACTTTCGCCAACTCGTTGGGGCCAAACCCGTGGCCGGTCAGCGAGGTGTGGTTGATCCCCGGCGCGTTTCCGATGGTTCCGTGACCAACCGCGTAGCCCACGATCTCTTCGATCTGAGCCGAGGAATAGCCCAGCTTCTCGAGCGCCGAAGGCACCGAACGGTTGATGATCTTGAAGTAGCCACCACCGGCCAGCTTTTTGAATTTAACCAGCGCAAAATCAGGCTCGATCCCGGTTGTGTCGCAGTCCATCACCAGACCAATAGTGCCGGTCGGTGCGATAACTGTGGCCTGCGCGTTGCGATAACCGTTCTTCTCGCCGAGGCTCAGAGCCTCATCCCAAGCGGACATGGCCAGATCGACCAGACGTTTATCCGGACAGTTGCCGTGATCCAAAGGCACCGGCTTCACCGCCAGTTTCTCATAACCCTCGGTCACGCCCTGCGATGCGCGGCGGTGGTTACGGATGACGCGCAGCATGTGGTCGGCGTTGCGCTCATAGCCTTTGAACGGCCCCAACTCTCCGGCGATCTCAGCTGAGGTCGCATAAGCCACACCGGTCATGATTGCGGTCAGCGCGCCACAGATCGACCGACCCTCGTCCGAGTCATAGCTGTAGCCCATGTTCATCAGCAGCCCGCCGATGTTCGCGTAACCTAGACCCAGCGTGCGGAAGTCATAGGACAGCTGCGCGATTTCCTTCGACGGGAACTGCGCCATGGTCACCGAGATTTCCAGCGTCAGGGTCCACAGCCGCGAGGCGTGCATGTAATCCGCCGCCTGGAACTCACCATCCTTGAGGAAGGTCAGCAGGTTCATCGAGGCCAGGTTACAGGCCGTGTCATCGAGGAACATGTATTCCGAGCACGGGTTCGATCCGCGAATCTCACCGTCTTCGGGGCATGTGTGCCATTCGTTGACGGTATCGTGGAACTGAATGCCCGGATCGGCGCAGGCCCATGCTGCGTGGCCGACTTTCTCCCACAGATCGCGTGCCTTGACGGTGCGAGCAACCTTGCCGTCGGTACGGTTGATCAGTTCCCAATCGGCGTCTTTCTCAACGGCAGTCAGAAAGGCGTTGGTCACGCGGATCGAGTTGTTCGAGTTCTGGCCAGAAACCGAGCTGTAGGCTTCCGAATCCCAGTCCGTGTCATAGGTCGGGAATTCGATGCTGTCGTGGCCCTGCTTGGCGTAATCCAGCACGCGCTTGATATAAGTCTCGGGGATCGCGACCTTTTTCGCCTCGCGAACCGCTTTCTTCAGGCTGTCATTCTTATTGGGATCATACGCATCATCCTGCGCGCCGTCCCAGCTGCGGATGGCCTCGAAAATGCCATTCAGCATCTTCTCGTGCATCTTTGATCCGGCAACGATCGAGGCCACCTTCTGCTCTTCGATCACCTTCCATTCGATGAATTGCTCGATGTCCGGGTGATCTGCATCGACGATCACCATCTTTGCTGCCCGACGGGTTGTCCCGCCTGATTTGATCGCGCCAGCGGCGCGGTCGCCGATCTTGAGAAAGCCCATCAGGCCCGAGGATTTACCGCCACCCGACAACGCCTCGCCTTCTGCGCGCAGATGGCTGAAGTTGGTCCCGGTACCAGAGCCGTATTTGAACAGGCGCGCCTCACGCACCCACAGATCCATAATGCCACCTTCGTTCACCAGATCATCGTCCACTGACTGGATAAAGCAGGCGTGTGGTTGCGGATGCTCATAGGCGGATTTCGATTTAGTCAGCTTGCCGGTTTTATAGTCGACATAATGGTGCCCCTGTGCCGGACCATCGATGCCATAGGCCCAGTGCAGACCCGTGTTGAACCATTGCGGCGAGTTCGGTGCAGCACGCTGGGTCGCCAGCATATAGCGCATCTCGTCGAAATAGGCGCGCGCGTCTTCCTCGGTCGAGAAATAGCCGCCCTTCCAACCCCAATAGGCCCAAGCGCCTGCGAGACGGTCGAACACCTGTTTCGAAGACGTCTCACCATCAAATTCAGCGCCATCAGCGGGGACCGAACGCCACAGGAATTCAGGAACGTCCTTTTCCTTAACCTTCTTCAGCTTGGACGGAACACCTGCCTTGCGGAAGTACTTTTGCGCGATGACGTCGCTGGCGACCTGGCTCCACTTTGCGGGCACTTCGATTTCGTCGAGACGGAATACGATTGTGCCGTCCGGATTGCGAATCTCGGATGTTGCGGACACAAAATCCAGATCGGCATATGCATCCTGTCCAGGTTTGGTGAATTTTCTTTCAATTTTCATGTCCGCTGCCCCAGCTACGATCTGTCCAAATTTTAGTACCCGGCACAAAATCTTGATGTCGCGGTGTGCCGCCCGCACTGCCGGAATATTGAGACGCAAGGGACCAAGCGCTGCCGATAACAGCGCAGAACCGTAAATACGGTTTCACGTCATATTGGTTTGCATTCCGTCCCTCGTCCGATGCCTTTTCTGGTTATTGCTACCAGATTTAGTGGCTCGTCCTTCGGCCTATACAATCTGACGTATATTCCCATAGATGGTCAACGGGCTTTTTCAGTCATTTTTGGAATCTTTTAGCTTGACCTGATCTGACGAACCGGCGGTTTCTTGCCGGATCGCGATTCCTCCACAGGCCTGTCCCCGGATACCAATCAATCTACGTTCGTTGCGTCAGAGTGATTTCTCTTTTTTTCCACCACAGTTAGAGGAAATTGATCAACCAGTCCGGCATTAAGGACATATTCAGAGAATCATCGTCACCGCAATGTGGCGCGTGCCATAGTTTGTAAATCACGACATTTCTGGATGGGAAATCTATTCAACATGCGTTTGATTTCGTTGTTAACTATTATGGGCTTAATCGTGTCCTGCACAGCACAGGACGTTCCGCCTGCGTCACGTAGCGCTCAATTCGATGGGTACCCGCAGAACCTGTTCAATTCCTTCAAGACAGACTGCGCTGGCCCTGGCGACAAATTCGTCAAAACCGGGACAAGCAGTTTTGAATGCCGCGAAATACTTTCGCCCGAGGCGACAGCCTATCTGATTCTCAATTTTGATGGATATTCTCAAAATCTGCCGAAGATCGTGACGCGGCTAAGCTCAGCAAAGAATCAAGCAGGCTACCGTGTGGATGCCGAATTGTTTTTTATCGTTCCCCAAAAAAGCGGAAGCACACTTAAGATTCCAATCGAAAGCGATGAATTGGACAGGGATTTTTCCAGACTCTACACCGACTATGGCGGAACGCCGGTGTAAGAGTGGAAATGGTCGGGGCGGCAGGATTCGAACCTACGACCCCCTGTACCCAAAACAGGTGCGCTACCAGACTGCGCCACGCCCCGGACCGTGCGCCTTCCTAAACGTGCCGATCTGATTTGAAAAGCCCTAACAAGGCCAAATTGCAGGACCTTGCGAAAAAACTTGGTGACGCATCTGTGTTCCTGGTCGAATACCATAGCGCGCAGCAAGTCCCGCATTGATTTCAAGCACGGCATAAACCGAATCGCCGCCTTCGATCGGGGTCAGATCGCCGGGGATCGCACCCTCATGCACGCGGGTGACGGTTCCTGCTTTGTCGGTAAAGATCATGTCCAAAGGGATCAGCGTGTTCTTCATCCAAAACGCCACCCGCTGCGGTGGATCAAAGATGAACAGCATGCCAGAGCGACTAGGCATATTCTCACGAAACATCAGCCCGCGTGATCGTTCCTGAGGGGTAACGGCTAACTCGATATCAAATCGAACCTGCGCAAGTTCATTTCGCAACTCAACACGGTCAGCACGGCATTCGGCTTGCGCGCCACCACTGATCAGAAATGTCAGGGCCGCTACGAGTAATGCTGTTCTCATACTTTAAGACCTAGGTGTTCAACGCCGCTTCCCAGGCAAGAACCTGTGCCGCCATCCGTCCGCGTTTTCCGTCAATCACACGCATGGCCAAGGCTTCTCCCGGTTGCAGATCTGCAAGACCTGAACGGCGAAGAACCTCAATGTGCAAGAATACATCTTCGCTGCTTCCGAAGACATTAGCAAAGCCGAATCCCTTGCCTTTGTCGAACCATTTGACACGCGCTGCCTCTAATGGAGCATTGCCGATCACGGTCGGATCAAGCTCCGCAAAGTCGGCCAGCATCATTGTTTCTGCCCGCACGGGTGGATCAACGCTGATCACTTCGACCGCCTGAACACCGCGATCAGTTTTGTGCGTCATAATCTCGATACCAGCACCGTCGGCGACCGAGCTTTGACCAAAATTGCGCAACACATTGACATGCAACAGAATGTCCGGACCGCCATCGTCGGACACAACAAATCCGTATCCCTTTGCGGGATCGAACCATTTAACGTGTCCATGGACGCGATACATGCTGTTCAAATCTTCTGGCACTGTTTTCCCGTTACGATAATAGGCAAGCCGTTAAGGGTTTGTTGTTTATGATATTCACTCGCAAATTCAAGCTGAAAAAAACTATTAATAGCAATCAGTTGCATTTCGCGGTACGCGAACATCACGGATTCAACCTCTGCACTTGCCAATCGGAATCGGCGTTACGCCTCTTCCATTGAAACCTGTCATGCAACCTGAAGGCTCCATCAGCCCAGAATTCCACTTCGACAGGTGAAACCCGATACCCTCCCCAGAATTCCGGGCGCGGCGGATTGGGTCCCAACTTTGCCGTCACCTTTGCCACCTCGGCCATCAAAGATGCCCGGCTCTCCAGAGGTTGCGACTGGCGAGAGGCCCAGGCACCCAGACGGCTCTTAAGCGAGCGCGAGGCATAATACGCGTCTGCCCCAGGCCCGTCTTCTTTGCCGACTATACCACGAACTCGAATTTGACGCCGCAAAGATTTCCAGTGCATCACAAATGCCGCTTTATGGGCACTGTCCAGTTCCTGTGCCTTGGCGCTGTTATAGTTCGTATAGAAGACAAATGCGTCTTTTTCGATTTCTTTCAGCAGAACCATTCTTGCATTAGGCAAACCTTCCGAATCCACGGTTGCCAATGCAATCGCGTTCGGATCGTTTGGTTCGGTCTTTTCCGCCTCAGCCAGCCACCGACCCGCGATTTCAAACGGATCAGTCCCGGCAAAGATGCCATTATGCTCGTTCATTTCCATCCCCTGGAAATAATTAACCCGACCCTAAGGCGAGAACCCGCTGCGGGCAAGAGCGCATGGCCTTGCCGCAGGACAATCAATGGCATAAACCAACTCAACACAATGCGACGACAGGCGGAGAACCGAAGATGTCAAATCAGTTGATGGCCGGAAAACGCGGCCTCATCATGGGACTGGCCAATGACAAATCAATCGCATGGGGGATAGCCCGCGCCTTGTCCGACGCCGGGGCCGAACTGGCCTTTTCCTATCAGGGAGAGGCGCTGAAAAAACGTGTCGACCCGCTGGCTGCGCAATTGGGCAGCGAAATCGTTCTGCCCTGCGATGTCAGCGACGAGGAATCGATTGATAACCTTTTCAACTCGCTTGAAGATAAATGGGGAAGGCTTGACTTTGTTGTTCACGCCATTGGCTTTTCTGACAAGAACGAGCTTCGTGGGCGCTACGTCGACACATCGCGCGCTAACTTCAATCTGACGATGGACGTATCAGTCTACTCTTTTACAGCCGTTATGCAGCGCGCAGAGAAGATGATGGGCGAAGGCGGTAGCGCAGTCACCCTCACCTACTACGGCGCTGAACAGGTCATGCCCCATTATAATGTTATGGGTGTCGCCAAGGCTGCGCTTGAGGCATCGGTCAAATATCTGGCTGAGGATCTGGGAAAAGACGGTATTCGCGTCAACTCGATCTCGGCGGGTCCAATCAAGACACTCGCAGCCAGCGGCATCGGCGATTTCCGCTATATCATGAAGTGGAACGAGTATAATTCTCCGCTGCGTCGCAACGTGACCATCGATGATGTCGGCAAATCGGCGCTGTACCTGCTGTCAGACCTCAGCAGCGGTGTGACCGGAGAGAATCTGCACGTGGATTCGGGATATCACATCGTCGGAATGAAGGCCGTCGACGCGCCGGATGTTGAAAAAGGATAAAAGACCATGAGCGCCAAGGACCGCCTGCCCCACGAAAAAGGCTTCCACATCAGCTGGGATCAGATTCATCGCGACTCGCGCGCCCTGGCTTGGCGTCTGGATGGGCAAGGTCCAGATGATGGCGCTTGGCGTGCCGTCGTAGCGATCACTCGAGGCGGAATGGCTCCTGCGATGATCGTCAGCCGTGAACTGGATATCCGCACGGTCGATACCGTCAGCGTGCGGTCGTATCACCACCAGTCACAGGGTGAGGCTGAGATTCTAAAAGCCCCCAATGCTGATTTGATGGGCGATGGGACCGGTATCCTGATCATAGATGATCTGGTCGACAGTGGAAAAACGCTTGAACTCGTGCGCGAAATGTATCCCAAGGCTCATTTCGCGACCGTATATGCCAAACCCAAGGGACGACCGATGGTTGATACTTTTATTACCGAGGTCAGCCAAGACACCTGGATCTTCTTCCCATGGGATATGGCCTTGCAATATGTCGAACCTTACCGGGGTACCGATTGATCAAGCGTTTTGCTTGAACGCTAAAAACACGGACTTTCCATGAATATGACCCGTACCACCGCCACCTTTGCCCCTCCGGTGATGGAGGCGCGGCGTTGGTTGGACGGGGTCGAGTTTCCTGAAGACCGTCCGCTGATCAATGTCAGTCAAGCGGCTCCGGTCGATCCACCGCCATTGGCCTTGCGGCAAGCTATGGCCGAATTCGCAGTCGAACAGGACAGCGCACATCTCTATGGCCCAGTTCTGGGCAATGATGAATTACGGACCGAGCTGGCTGTACAGATCAGCCAACACTATGAAGCAAGAGTTAAGGCTAATCAGGTCGCGATTACTTCGGGCTGTAATCAGGCTTTCTCGGCCGTGATCGCGGCGATCACGGATCAGGGTGATGAGGTCATTCTGCCAACCCCGTGGTATTTCAATCACAAAATGTGGCTGGATATGGCCGGTGTCAAAGCCATCGACTTGCCCACCGGTAACGATCTATTGCCCGACCCCGAGATGGCGTGCGCACTGATCACCGAGAAAACGCGGGCCATTGCATTGGTAACGCCGAACAACCCCGGTGGTGTCGAATACCCATCAGACCTGGTACGCCGCTTCTATGAACTCGCGCAGGAAACAGGGATTCGTCTGTTGGTTGATGAAACCTATCGCGATTTCGACAGCCGATCTGGTGCGCCACATGAATTGTTCCAGCAGCCTGATTGGTGCGAAACCTTTGTGCATCTCTACTCGTTCTCGAAAGCCTATCGCCTGACTGGGCACCGAGTCGGCGCAATTGCTGCCGGTTCACCGCTTTTGTCGGAGATTGAGAAGTTTTTGGACACTGTTGCGATCTGCCCCGGCCAGATCGGTCAATTCGCTGCGCTTTGGGGAATGCAGAACCTATCTCATTGGGTTGCCAGTGAGCGTGATGAGGTTCTCGACCGAAGAGCTGCAATTGCCGAAGGAATGCCTCGGCTAGAGGCAAAAGGCTGGCGTCTTCTGGGGCTGGGTGCCTACTTCGCCTATCTCGAACACCCCTATCAAATCGCGTCGGACGATTTGGCCCGGCAGTTGGTGCCTGAGGCGGGCATTCTGCTGTTGCCCGGAACCATGTTCATGCCCGCGCATGACCCGGCTGGGAAACAACAGGTCCGCATCGCATTTGCCAATCTCGACCGCACCGGAATCGCGCAATTGTTCGACCGTTTGCAGGCCCTGTCCTTCTAAGCTTGCCCCTCGGCTGCACGCATCGTATTCAGGGCCGCAACTAGCAGGGCAGACACTTGCCGACCAAACCAAGAGGGCACCATGGCCGCAGGCATGAAAAACCTATCCAAAACCTTTGTCTGGATTCTCATGGGCCTTCTGATGCTGGGTCTAGCCGGATTTGGTGCGACCAGCCTGACCGGGACCGTGCGCACTGTGGCGCAGGTTGGCGATGAAAGCGTTTCGGTCGACGAATACTTCCGCGAACTTCAGCGCGAAATCAGGGCGGTCGAGGCGCAAACCGGACAGCCGATGCAGATTTCGCAAGCGCATGATCTTGGATTGGACCAATTGGCCCTGTCGCGTCTGATTGCACTGGCCGCGCTGGACAATGAAGTCGGGCAGCTTGGCATTTCGATAGGCGACGAGAACCTGCAGAACGAGATCGTCCAGATACCCGCATTCCAGGGGGTGAACGGTACATTCGACCGCGAAGCCTATCGCTTTCAGCTTGAACAGGTCGGGATGAGCGATTCCGAGTTCGAATCGGATCTGCGAAAGGAATCGGCCCGCACAATCGTGCAGGGTGCAATCATGGGCGGGGTTGAGATGCCACGTACTCTGACCGAAGCAATGGCGAACTATGTACTGGCCCGCCGCAGCTTTACAGTGGCGACGCTGTCCGCCGACGCGTTGGAGACGCCAGTGGCAGAACCGACAGAAGATCAGATTCAGACATTCTATGACGAGAACACTGATCTGTTTACCCTGCCCCGCACCAAGCAACTGACGTATGCTATTTTGTCACCAGAGATGCTGCTTGATACGATTGAGATCGACGAAGACTCGTTGCGCCGCCGGTACGACCAGCGCGCAGAACAGTATTTCCAGCCCGAGCGCCGTTTGGTCGAACGCCTGACCTATCCCAGCGAAGAAGCCGCAACCGAGGCCTTGGCTCAGCTGGAGGTTGGTGGAGCAGATTTTGAACAACTGGTCCGCGATCGGCAACTTGAGCTGGGCGATGTAGATCTGGGTGACGTCACCCGAGAGGACCTTGGCGATGCCGCTGACGCTGTATTCGCTGCC
The DNA here is from genome assembly GCF_056539905.1 of Ruegeria sp. AP7. Lineage (NCBI taxonomy): Bacteria > Pseudomonadati > Pseudomonadota > Alphaproteobacteria > Rhodobacterales > Roseobacteraceae > Ruegeria > Ruegeria sp. AP7. Next base: position 775,617 of record NZ_JBQFVT010000001.1, read on the forward strand.
GAGATCGACGATGTCGTTGGCCCACTCCCATCTGTTTTTGGTCCGGCCTTGTTCCGGATCAACGGATCGCTGGCAGAAAACAATGTAAGCTTTGAAGATGCTGAGCCCGAGTTGCGTGATGAACTTGCCTCAGATCGCGCGCGCCGTCAGATCGAGGCGCAGGCCGAGGACATCAACGACTTGCTTGCTGGCGGCGCAACGCTGGAAGAATTGGTCGATGAGACTGAATTGGAACTTGGCCAGATCGACTGGACCCAGCAAAGCGATGATGGCGTTGCCGCCTATGACGGCTTCCGTGCCGCTGCCGAGGCCGTGCAAGAGGGTGATTTTCCCGAAGTCGCGTTCCTCGAAGACGGTTCAATCTTTGCTTTGCGCCTGAATGAAGTGCTTGAGCCCCGCCCCGAACCGCTTGAAAATGCCCGAGGGCGGGTTGCTGAGGCCTGGACACAAGCAGAGACCGCGAAGGCGCTACAAAATCAGGCAAACTCGGTGCTGACCCAATTGGCGACGGATGGAGATTTCACGGCGACTGGCCTGCCCTTCCGGGTCGAAAACGCCCTGACGCGTACCGCGTTCCTTGAGGATACTCCGGTAGATTTCATGACACAGGTCTTCGAGCTCGAACCGGGTGAATTACGTGTCATTCCCGGAAACGGCACTGCCCTGATCGTGCGCTTGGATGAAGAGCTGCCACCAGCCGAGACCGACGAACAGCGTCAGATGCAGGATGCTCTTGCAGCACAGTTTGACCAGGCATTGGCGCAGAACATCTTTGATATCTATGTGCGCAACGCCCAGACCCGCGCGCGCCCTGTACTGGATCAGCAAGCGCTGAACGCTGTACGGTCAAGCTATTAAAGAGACAGCACATGGCCCTGACCCCGGAATTCGAAACTTTCGCGCGCGCCTATGACGCGGGTGAAAATCAGGTTGTCTATACCCGGCTTGCCGCCGATCTGGACACGCCCGTGTCCTTGATGCTCAAGCTGACGGGCGCACAAAAAGACGCCTTCATGCTCGAATCGGTGACAGGTGGCGAGGTGCGCGGTCGCTACTCGATCATTGGCATGAAACCCGATCTCGTCTGGAGGTGTCATGGCGAAACATCGGCCCTGAACCGGTCGGCCCGGTTTGATGCCGACGCGTTTCAGCCACAGGATGGCAACCCGATGGATAACCTGCGCGATTTGCTGGCCGAAAGCCGCATCGCGCTGCCGGACGACCTACCACAGGCGGCTGCCGGGCTGTTTGGCTATCTGGGCTATGACATGGTGCGGCTTGTGGAATACTTGCCGGATGTGAACCCCGACCCGCTGGGCCTGCCGGATGCGATCATGCTGCGGCCTTCGGTGATCGCCGTATTGGACGGTGTTAAAGGTGAGGTCACTGTGGTGTCTCCGGCCTGGGTCAGCGACGGACAATCCGCTAAGGCCGCATATGCACAAGCTGCAGAGCGTGTCATGGACGCTGTGCGTGATCTGGAGCGCGCAATGCCCGCCGAGACACGCGATCTGGGTGACGCGATTGAAGTTGGCGCTCCAGTATCCAACTTCACCAAATCGGGTTACATGGAGGCCGTTGAAAAGGCCAAAGAATATATCCGCGCAGGCGATATCTTCCAGGTTGTCCCAGCCCAACGGTGGACGCAGGACTTTCCGCAACCTCCGTTTGCCCTCTACCGGTCTTTGCGGCGTACGAATCCGTCGCCCTTCATGTTCTATTTCAACTTCGGTGGCTTTCAGGTCGTAGGCGCGAGCCCTGAAATCCTGGTCCGCGTCTTTGGGGATGAAGTCACGATCCGCCCAATCGCAGGCACTCGACCGCGAGGCGCAACGCCCGAGGAAGACAAGGCCAACGAAATCGATCTGCTTGCCGACAAAAAGGAACTGGCCGAGCATCTCATGCTGTTGGACCTTGGACGCAACGATACGGGCCGTGTGTCCAAAATCGGAACCGTCCGCCCCACCGAAGAGTTCATTATCGAACGCTACAGCCACGTGATGCACATCGTGTCGAACGTGGTCGGAGAACTTGCCGAAGACAAAGACGCGCTGGATGCCTTCTTTGCCGGGATGCCTGCGGGTACAGTCTCGGGCGCGCCAAAAGTGCGCGCGATGGAAATTATCGACGAGTTGGAGCCCGAAAAACGCGGCATCTACGGCGGCGGTGTCGGGTATTTCAGCGCTGGTGGCGACATGGACATGTGCATCGCATTGCGTACGGCCATCGTGAAAGACCACAAGCTTTATATTCAGGCTGGCGGTGGTGTTGTCTATGACAGCGACCCCGAGGCGGAATATATGGAGACCGTGCACAAATCGAACGCGATCCGACGCGCGGCGGCAGATGCGGCGCGTTTTACCGGCAGCGGAAACAGCTGAGAAAGCGGCAACAAGGTGCCGCTTTTACCCGTCCGTCAAGGCTTCGGAAGCACCTTTTTCGACCTCTTTCATCATCACGGCTGAGATCGGTGCCATCGCCACCCGGCTGCCGCGATCCTCAAGCCCCCACAGCAACAAGGCCGAGATCGTTTCGGGGCGCAATCGTCCAAGCATTACAACCGCACCCTCCTGCCCGGCGCGGAATGCGGCTTGATCTAGAAAGCGCCGCATTATCTTGGGATCCTGCTTGGCCCCATCGAAATCGCGGAATACGACGCTGGACGGAACGCCATTGCGGGCGGCGAGTTTCTGCGCAGTGTTCAGGCCGTTATCCTGTGTCACCAGACCACGGCCGGTGTCGCCAACAATGGCGGCGACCTGGTCTGCCAGTTTTCGGTTACCCTGAATACCGCTTTCAACGCCCTCCAGAATGCCTACCGTGTGGGGCAACTCATCCAACCACACCGACAAGGATACTTCTGCATCCTGAGCGCTGGCAGCTTCGTGCATGTCAATCATTGCCAGCACTTCAAAACCCGCTTCGCGATGGCGCGCCATCTTTTCGGCTGCATCCGGGTCTGACGGGCTAATGGCAAAGCTTAGCGGGTATGGAAAATCCTGAAGCGCCTCGGCTCCAAATGCTCCTTCATCGTCGATCAAAATGATAGACATCAATGGCTTGGCTTCGGGGTTCTCAAAGATCGCGGCATGCGCTTCGATTGGTTTTGCCGCCACCTCAGGCACTACCTCGGTTTGCTCAACGGGTGCGTCATCCCTTTCGGTCAGGGGTACGACACGTTTGCCGATCAGTGAATTAGAGCTCGCGGTCCCTTCCCCGCCAATTTGAGGCAGCGTCAGCACGCGCGGCTTGCTGACCGGGCGTGTATCTTCTTCGCCCTCAACGGCAATCGGGTTATCGTTCGGCACGCCCTCGGTTACCGGAACCTCAAAAGTTACGTCCGGCAATTCTTCGGTCTCGGGTTCCAATGCCGCCACTTGAGGTGCTTGTTCCTCAGGCGTTTCTTCCGCGATCCGGGGTTCAGGTACCGCTTCAGGCTCTGGTGCTGGAGGCGCGTCTGCAACCCTGGCCGGTTCAGCCTCTGGTCTGGGCGTTTCCGGTTCAGCAAGCGGCGCCGGCGGTGCTGTCGGCGCATCTGTCTGAACGGTCACCGCGGGTGTCGAAATTCCAGCAGGTGCTGCGGTGGCAACAGGCGAGTCACTTGACTGCGGAGGCGGCCCGGGCGCAAGCTCGACGTCTGCCAAACCATCCAGAGTATCTGACGATAGCTCCGGGCTTTCGGGACCCGATGGTGGCAACTCAACCAGATCTGCATCGACACCAATGCTATCGACATTCGCTGTTTCAGGCGCATCAGGCGCATCAGCCACTTCGGGTGCTGTTGCCGCAACTTCTGGCTTGCGCGACAAGGGGGTGGACAGCGACAGGACCGCGCCCAATGCCAGGACAGAGACCGCACCAGCGATCAATCCACCATAAAATCCGCTCATCGAAATCTCGCCTCTCGCGTTGTTTCGTGCCTCAACCACCCAAACGCCATCTTCTGCGGCGCTCACTTGCACTGCGCCAAGTTGGGTATGTCCTCTTGACGCTGCCGCACAAGCCTGAGCATGTATGTCCCGACATTATACCGCGCTCAAGGGCTGCATCGCCAGTCTGAAATGCCGATAGGAAGATAAGTGCCCAAATGCTGCTGCTGATCGACAACTATGACTCGTTTACCTACAACCTCGTTCATTATCTGGGCGAACTTGGGGCCGAGATGGTCGTGCGCCGGAATGATGCGCTGGACGTACAGGAAGCAATGGCGATGAACCCGGCTGGCATCCTGCTGAGCCCCGGCCCTTGTGATCCCGATCAGGCAGGTATCTGCCTTGCACTGACCGAAGCGGCAGCCGAAACACAGACGCCGCTGATGGGCGTCTGCCTCGGCCATCAAACCATTGGTCAGGTCTTTGGCGGCAAGGTCGTGCGATGCCATGAGATCGTGCATGGCAAGATGGGCACGATGAATCACACTGGTAAAGGCGTATTCGCTGGTTTGCCGTCACCCTTCGAGGCGACCCGCTACCACTCATTGGTCGTTGAACGCGAAAGCTTGCCCGAGTGCCTTGAGATCACCGCCGAACTTGAGGATGGCACCATCATGGGATTGCAGCACAAAGAGCTTCCCATTCACGGCGTCCAGTTCCATCCGGAATCCATCGCATCCGAGCACGGTCATGCCCTGCTCAAGAATTTCCTGAATGAAATGAAAGTCCCCGCATGAGCGATGCTCTGAAACCGCTGATCGGTGCTGCGGCCGATCGACCTTTGACCCGTGCCGAGGCTGAACAGGCCTTTGGAATCCTGTTTGACGGTGCCGCGACTCCGAGCCAGATCGGCGGATTGCTAATGGCGATGCGCACACGCGGTGAAACGGTGGATGAATACGCCGCTGCCGCTGCTGTAATGCGCGCTAAATGCAACGCTGTGAAGGCCCCGGCGGGAGCAATGGATATCGTGGGCACCGGTGGTGACGGCAAGGGAACGCTCAACATCTCGACGGCCACGGCCTTTGTAACGGCGGGTGCCGGTGTCACCGTTGCAAAACATGGCAACCGGAACCTAAGTTCGAAATCCGGTGCGGCGGATGCACTTGGTCAGCTTGGAATTAATGTGATGGTCGGCCCGGAAGTGGTTGAAAAGGCGTTACAAGAGGTCGGTATCGGCTTCATGATGGCGCCGATGCATCACCCTGCGATTGCCCATGTCATGCCTTCAAGGCAAGAACTTGGTACGCGCACGATATTCAACATTCTGGGTCCTCTCACCAACCCGGCTGGTGTGAAACGCCAACTGACCGGAGCGTTTAGCCGTGATCTGATCCGCCCAATGGCCGAAACTCTGGGCCTGCTGGGCGCCGAGCATGCCTGGTTGGTGCATGGTTCGGACGGGACCGACGAGTTGACGATTACGGGCGTCAGCTGGATCGCCTCCGTTGAGGACGGCGTTCTCAAAGAGGTCGAGCTTCACCCTGAAGACGCAGGTCTGCCAGTCCACCCATTCGAGGATATTGTCGGCGGGACACCGGAAGAAAACGCCGTCGCATTCCGTGCTTTGCTGGACGGCCAGCCATCGGCCTACCGTGACGCTGTACTGCTGAATTCTGCCGCCGCACTTGTTGTCGCAGATGCCGCCAGTGATCTGCGTGAAGGCGTGGCAATGGCGCGGGAAAGCATCGACAGCGGCAAAGCCCGTGAAAAGATCAACGCTCTGGCACGCATTACACAGGAAGCCGCATGACCGAGACCGTTCTGGATAGGATCAAAGCCTACAAACTTGAAGAAGTCGCATCAGACAAGGCAGCCAAATCGCTGGAAACATTAGAGTCAGAGGCGCGCAATGCACCAGAGGTGCGGGGGTTTTCAGAAGCTCTGCACAAAGCCACGCGATCCGGCTATGGGCTGATTGCCGAGGTTAAAAAAGCCAGCCCATCCAAGGGATTGATCCGCGAAGATTTTAACCCACCTGCTCTGGCCCAAGCTTATGAAGCGGGAGGAGCTGCGTGCTTGTCGGTGCTGACCGATAAACCTAGCTTTCAAGGGGCAAAGGAATTCCTGACTGAAGCCCGTGCAGCATGTTCTCTGCCCGCTTTGCGTAAAGATTTCATGTATGACCCCTATCAGGTGGTCGAAGCCCGTGCTCTGGGTGCGGACTGTATTCTGATCATCATGGCCTCGGTTGAAGATGCGCAAGCTTCAGAGCTTGAGCAGACAGCGTTCGATTGGGGTATGGATGTTCTGATCGAAGTACACGACGCCGAGGAGCTAGAGCGGGCGACGCAGCTGAAAAGCCCTCTGATCGGGATAAACAACCGCAATCTCAAAACCTTCGATACCACACTTGATACGACACGCCACCTGTCGAAGTTGGTACCAGCAGATCGCACGATCGTGTGCGAAAGCGGTCTGAGCACGCCTGCTGACCTTGCTGATATCGCCCGCTATGGCGCGCGCTGCTTCCTGATTGGCGAAAGTCTGATGCGACAAGACGATGTGGCCAGCGCCACCCGTTCGCTACTGGCTAATCCACTCATCCCCGGAGTGATGTGATGCCACTGACGCATTTCGATGCCAAGGGCGAGGCACACATGGTGGATGTGTCCGATAAGGCCGTCACCGACCGGGTTGCAATCGCCGCAGGTTACATCAGGATGGCCCAAGAAACCTATGATATTATTTCAGAAGGCCGCGCTAAGAAAGGTGACGTTCTTGGTATTGCGCGTCTCGCTGGCATCATGGGCGCAAAGAAAACACCGGACTTAATTCCGCTGTGCCACCCTCTGCCCGTTACTAAAGTTGCGGTTGAGCTGACCCTGGATCCGGATCTTCCCGGCGTGCAGATCGAAGCCACCGTCAAAACTGCGGGACAAACTGGTGTCGAGATGGAGGCACTGACGGCGGTCTCAACCGCCGCCCTGACTGTCTATGACATGACTAAAGCCGTGGATAAGGCAATGGAGATTGGCGGCATCCGAGTTCTTTTGAAAGACGGCGGTAAATCAGGTCGTTACGAGGCGTCATGATCTCCGTCGAAGACGCCCGAGCCCTATTGTTCGATCTGGTCACGCCCCTGTCTGCGGAAACGGTTCATCTTGCAGAGGCAGGTGGTCGCATCTTGGCGCAGGACGTCGCTGCAACACGTGATCAACCCCCTTTTGCAGCGTCTTCGATGGACGGATATGCGGTGAAAGCGACCGAAGTTGAATTGCATGCGATGTTCAAAGTGATCGGCGAATCCGCAGCCGGAAAGCGCTTTGAAGGCACGGTCGGGCCCGGTCAAGCAGTGCGAATATTTACGGGTGCGCCGATGCCTGACGGCGCGGATTTTGTCGTTATTCAAGAAGATGTCGAGCGCCGAGACAGCCTGATCACCATCACTCACCCTCCCGGAGAAAAGACCAATGTCCGCCCTGCTGGCATAGATTTCGCCGTCGGCACCAAAATCATGGCCCCACGCCAGCTCCGGCCCGAAGATATCGCGCTGTTGGCCGCGATGAATATTGCCTCCGTCCCTGTGACCCGAAAACCTGTGGTGGCATTGATATCGACGGGCAATGAACTGGTGATGCCCGGCGAGGTGCCTGGACCCGATCAAATCATCGCGTCAAACACGTTTGGCCTGAAAGCGCTCCTTGAAGACAACGGTGCGCATGTGCGCGTGCTACCGATCGCACAAGACACGGTTGGCTCTCTGGAAACGGCTTTTGGTCTGGCGCAAGGCGCAGACCTAGTTGTGACCATCGGCGGAGCGTCGGTCGGAGAATACGATCTGGTAGCAGATGTCTCGGAAGGCCTTGGGCTGGAGCAGTCGTTCTACAAAATCCGCATGCGTCCCGGTAAGCCACTAATGGCTGGACGCCTCGGCGACGCAGCAATGATTGGCCTGCCCGGCAATCCGGTTAGCGCAATGGTCTGTGGGTATCTGTTTTTGGTTCCGATGGTTCGGCGTATGCTGGGAATAGAACAGGTACTTACACCTCTGCAGCAGGCCCAGCTGACGGTACCACTCACTGAAAACGGCGGGCGCGAACACTATATGCGCGCGATTGTGGACAAAGATGGCATTCGGGCTTGTGACGATCAGGACAGCTCACTCCTAAGTGTTTTGGCACATGCAAACGCATTGCTGGTAAGACAGCCCAATGATCCCGCGCGCCCTGCCGGTGATAAGGTCACCTACCTGCCTATCTAGCAAATCCGTTGACACAAAACGTGAACATGCGTAGAACAAAAGAAAACGCATGAGCGATGAGGTGCGAGCGATGCTGACCAAGAAGCAATTGGATTTGCTGGAATTCATCCACAAACGCGTGCAAGCGGACGGTGTTCCGCCCAGTTTTGATGAAATGAAGGCTGCGTTGGACCTGCGTTCCAAATCCGGGATCCATCGATTGATCACGGCGCTGGAAGAACGTGGCTTTATCCGCCGCCTTGCTCACCGGGCACGCGCCATTGAAATCGTCAAGCTTCCCGAAAGCCTTGGTGGTGAGCCGACGGCAGGCTTCAAACCCCGAGTGATTGAAGGTGACCGGCCCGAAGGGACCCGCCCAGCGAACTTCGAACCCGTCACGGTTGATGCGATGGAACTACCCGTCATGGGGCGGATCGCGGCCGGTGTCCCGATCGAAGCGATAAGCCATGTTTCGCACCGCGTGGCAGTGCCGGGCTCGATGATTTCAGGTAGCGGTGAACATTACGCGCTTGAAGTGCGGGGCGACTCGATGATCGACGCCGGAATCAACGATGGCGATGTCGTCGTGATCCGTGAAACCACCTCAGCAGATAACGGGGATATCGTCGTGGCGCTGGTTGAAGATCAAGAAGCCACGTTAAAGCGCTTTTTCCGTCGCGGTCAGGCCATTGCACTTGAAGCTGCAAACCCGGCTTATGAGACGCGTGTGTTGCCCGAGGATAAAGTCAAAGTACAGGGTCGGCTGGTTGGTTTGATCCGTAGCTACTGACGGGGTTGAGGTGACCATAGGCGGCGTCCTGAAGCCTCTGAACTGGTGCGCAAACTCCCTTTGGAAATAGCAAGACTGCCTGTGCTTCGCAGTGCCTCCGGGTCATAGATCCGACACGCACCTGTCAGAGACAACGACACAGACGCGATAATAATTTGATCTGGCCGGCACTCTTCAAAGGCCAGCGCAGCGCGTTTGCCTGTTAGGTGCACTAGCTCTTTGTCACTCAGCAGATATCGTTGGACACCGCCTGAGGACTCAGGCCAGCGCTTCGCCGCCTTTGGCTGATCCGCGTCGTCTCCGTCATTCTCCAACCAAACCGATGCGACAAAACCGCTGCCTTTTGGTTTACTAAGCGCACGGCCTTGATCGGTCATCACGCCGACGAGCCCTCCGGTATCTGCGATCAGAACATCAGGACGGCTCCCCTGCCCCCACATCGCAATAGCGACCACCGCCGGGGCCAATCCAATCCATCGCGTGCGCCCTTGCCAAAGGATCGACCAGAGGAAAGACACTGCTGTAACGGGCAGTACAAATGCGCCTGGGCTAACAACAAATCCCCGCGCACCTTCAAGTCCCGAAACCCAGGACGCAACCGCAAGGATCCAATTCAGCCCCAAACCCATCACGTGCAGTGCGATCGCCTCAAGCCCGAATGGCGCAAGAAGTGCTGCGACAACGGCGCTCGGGACGACCAGAGTGCCCATCACCGGGACCGAGACGAGGTTTGCGATTAATCCATAGTGGGACACGGTGTTGAAATGAGCCGCCCCGATGGGCGCAGTTGCGATCCCCGCGATGGCCGATGAAATCAACAAGGCCAACACCGGCCGCAACCAGAGTGGACCGGGCATTGGACCATAGTCTCTCAAGGCTCCGAAACCCGCGACCAGAGCGGTCGTCGCAGCAAATGACATCTGGAACCCGGGGCTCAGCAGTGTTTCAGGGCGCAGTACCAATACGATCAATGCGGCAACGGCCACCGCCCGCAGCGAGATCGCACGGCGGTCCAGCATCACGGCTCCTAGCATGACGCAAACCATGACAAATGCGCGCTCGGTCGCGACGTTTCCGCCAGAGAGAAATAAATAGATAGTGGCAGCGACTAAGGCACAGATCGCTGCCATTTTTCGTACAGGCAAACGCAGGGCCAGCATAGGCACCATCGACAATCCGATGCGGCATGCCACGAATACAAAACCAGTCAGCAAACCCATATGCAATCCAGAGATCGCCAGAAGATGCGCCAGATTTGAGGCACGCAAGGACTCAAGCGAGGCCTTGCTCATACCGCTGCGATCCCCTGTGGTGACGGCGGCAGCAAATCCGCCGATCTCACCAGGCAAAATTGCACGAACTCTGTCCGAGATCGCCATACGCCAAGCTGTAATACGAACACCGCTTTGTCCATCGCGAGCCGGGGTCGAAGACAAAACTGGAACACGGGTATATCCAACTGCGCCAAGCTTTTGGAACCAAGCGTGGCGGCGAAAATCAAATCCACCCGGTTCGACCGGACCTTGCGGCGGAGAAAGGTGCGCGGTGGTCATGATCCGCTGACCCGGGGACAACGCAACAGTATCGCCATGTATCGAAAGTCGGATGCGCCCGGGCCTTTGATCAGCGGGAATATCGACAATCCGCACCTGATCCAGCATAACCCGCAGCACATCCGACGCAGAGCGGTCCAGCGCTATGACCCTCCCCTCGACCGGGCCATAATAGCGCCATTGCAAGACTGGCTCTGCAACCATATGGGCCCGCGTTCCGGCCAGCAGGAAACCCAACGCAATCAGCGTCATCCCGATGGGCAACGGACGCCAGGCCTCTCTCAGCCTAAGACTGGAACCAATCGCCAACAACACAAACGCAACAACCACTGCGTACACGCCTGCGCCGGGTTCAAACCTCAGGCTAAAGTACCAGCCGATCCCGACCGCAAAACAGACCGGAGACCACGGGAACAGATATCCCCGCTGGATCAGCAATGCGGTCTCGACCCGTGTCAGAACACGCATGGTTGCCCCCGTCCTTCGGGCTGGGTAGATAGTCGCCAAACTATGCCCGCTAAGGTTACCAAAAGGTTAATCCACACAATGTCCGATCAGGTCGTCACTCGCTTTGCCCCTTCTCCCACCGGATTTCTGCATATCGGTGGCGCGCGCACCGCTCTGTTCAACTGGCTCTATGCGCGGGGCCGCGGGGGCAAGTTCCTGTTACGGATCGAAGATACAGATCGGGAACGTTCGACTCCGGAAGCCACGGCTGCGATCCTACAGGGTATGAAGTGGCTAGGGCTGGATCACGACGGGGACACTATCAGCCAATTCGAAGGTGCCGCCCGTCATGCCGAGGTAGCGCGTCAGTTGCTTGCCGAGGGCAAGGCCTACAAGTGCTATTCGACCCAAGAGGAAATCGCTGCGTTCCGCGAACAGGCGCGCGCCGAAGGTAAGTCGACGCTGTTTCGCAGCCCATGGAGGGATGCCGACCCAGCCACGCACCCAGATGCCCCCTATGCGATCCGCATCAAAGCGCCGCAGGAGGGTTCCACCGTGATCCGCGATCAGGTGCAGGGCGACGTGACCATTCGCAACGATCAGCTTGATGATATGATCCTGCTGCGCTCGGATGGTACGCCGGTCTACATGCTGGCGGTTGTGGTCGATGATCACGATATGGGCGTGACTCATGTGATCCGGGGAGACGACCACCTCAACAACGCTGCCCGTCAGATGATGATCTATGAGGCGATGGGGTGGGACATCCCGGTCTGGGCCCATATCCCACTAATACACGGCCCGGATGGAAAAAAACTCAGCAAACGCCACGGCGCATTGGGTGCGCAGGAATATCAAGCCATGGGCTATCCTGCCGCGGGGATGCGCAATTATTTGGCGCGCCTCGGTTGGAGCCATGGAGACGATGAATTCTTTTCTGATGCTCAAGCCAAAGAGTGGTTTGATCTGGAAGGGATCGGCAAAAGTCCCGCACGGTTTGATTTGAAGAAACTGGAAAACCTATGCGGACAACATATTGCCATAGGAGAGGATGCTGCGTTGCAGCAGGAAATCCAGGATTATCTGTCTGCAGCAAACAAATCACAGCTGACCGAAACACAATCGAGTGATCTAGCGCGTGCGATGTATTGCCTCAAGGATCGAGCGCGCACGTTCCCAGAACTCCTTGAAAAAGCCCATTTTGTTCTGACGTCCAGACCTATCCAACCCGACGAGAAGGCGGCTAAGGCCCTGACCTCAGTATCCGACGGTATACTGAATGAATTGACGCCGCATCTGCAAAATGCTAGCTGGTCTCGGAACGAACTGGAGGAGACCCTGAATTCGTTCGCAGAGGCGAACGGGGTTAAGTTCGGCAAATTGGCCGGCCCGCTGCGGGCCGCGCTGGCAGGCCGGGCAGTTACACCTTCGGTATTTGACATGATGCTTGTGCTTGGGCGGAATGAAACCCTGGCGCGGCTTGATGATGCAGCGAACCCTGACTGATTTCACATTCGGGTAATGCTGCTCCACTAAGAACGAACTGCGCGACACCACGCAGTCGTTGCCTGCTTTGACGGACAGCGATCCGGCAACTGTACGAATGAGGAAGGGATAAACATGACCGAGAGCCAACAAACAGCCAAACTGACTGTCCACGGCGAAAGCTACGATCTGCCGGTATTTTCTCCGACTGCGGGGCCCGACGTGATCGACATTCGTAAGCTCTATGGTCAAGCTGGTGTATTCACTTATGATCCGGGTTTCACGTCGACGGCGAGCTGCGACAGCACCATCACTTTTATTGACGGCGACAAGGGCGAACTCCTGCACCGCGGTTATCCGATTGAGCAGATCGCATCGAAATCTCACTTCCTCGAACTCAGCTATCTGCTGCTTTATGGCGAACTGCCATCGGCAAAAGATCTGGAGAAATTCGAGACTACCATCACGCGCCACACAATGCTGCACGAGCAAATGCAGTATTTCTACCGCGGTTTCCGTCGCGATGCGCATCCGATGGCCATCATGGTCGGCGTGGTCGGCGCCATGTCTGCCTTCTATCACGATTCGACCGACATTTCGGATCCGCGTCAACGCGAGATCGCGTCTCATCGCCTGATTGCAAAGATGCCGACGATCGCGGCTTGGGCTTATAAGTACCATATAGGGCAGCCCTTCGTGTACCCGCGCAATGATCTGGACTATGCGTCGAACTTCCTGCAAATGTGTTTCGCAGTTCCTGCAGAAGATTATGAGGTGAACCCGATTCTAGCCCGCGCCATGGATCGTATCTTCATGCTGCAGGCGGACCACGAACAGAACGCATCGACATCGACGGTACGTCTGGCGTCTTCGTCTGGTGCGAACCCGTTCGCCTGTATCGCGGCGGGCATCGCTTGCCTCTGGGGTCCGGCCCATGGCGGCGCAAACCAGGCCTGCCTTGAAATGCTGGAAGAGATCGGCAGCGTAGACCGCATCCCCGAGTTCATTGAACGCGCCAAAGACAAAGACGATCCGTTCCGCCTGATGGGCTTTGGCCACCGCGTTTACAAAAACTTCGATCCGCGCGCGACTGTGATGAAACAGTCTGCAGATGAGGTTCTTGATCTGTTGGGTATCGAAGATAATCCTAAACTTCAGGTCGCCAAGGCGCTTGAAAAGCAGGCCCTGGAAGATCCATATTTCATCGAAAAGAAACTGTTCCCAAATGTCGACTTCTATTCGGGCATTGTGATGGAAGCTATGGGTTTCCCAACCTCGATGTTTACTCCGATCTTTGCATTGTCGCGTACGGTTGGCTGGGTCAGCCAGTGGAAGGAAATGATTGCCGATCCACAAAACAAGATCGGTCGTCCGCGTCAGTTGTATCTGGGCGCGACAAGCCGCGACTACGTAGATATCGAAAACCGCTGATCGGTGACAGAATTTGAAATGAAGGCCCCGCCTAGCCGGGGTCTTTTTTGTTCCTAGCGTTACCCAAAAGAAACCGTTTTGAGACAATATTGGACTAACGCCCTGTTCGTTCTTTTCGCGGCACGCCACTCAACCTAGTGTTGCTGCGTCCAGCAATAAGATTCCGGTTATCATGCGTTCCGCCCTTGTGTTCCTTTTGCTGCTGTTTGCACAGACCGCCGCCGCACAAAGCCTGCTTGAAAGAGCTTTTGAACAGCAGCAGCAGGAAAATGCTGCTGGCTCGCTTGCGATTTTGGGGCTGGCTGGCATCCCGGACGATTCTGCCAGTGCAATTTCGTTGCAATCGAACACGGATAATCGCGACTACGATTTCAAATCCGCACAGCTGGGTGGCGGATTTCGTCTTGCCGAAGGCGTACCGATCTATCTCGAGGGCTACATCGGATACGCGCGCTATGATCCCGTTCTGACCTTCAGCGGCACCGGAGAAACTAATCGTTTACCTCTTAAATGGACCAGCCTCGCCCTCACCGGTGGAGTCGGCTATCAGTTTGACATTGGGGAGTTTTGGAAACTGACTCCGATGGCCCATATTTCGGTCGGGCGCACGCAATCCGATGCATCGATAGGGGCGCAAGCCATCGCCAACCGCCTTGGCCTTGACCGGGATTACCTTGATAGCGGTGGTATCTGGGCTGGTGGCGCGGGTGGCTCGATGACAGTTGCGTACGAGAAATCGCTATCTAATGATCGCGAGCTTGAAGCAAGCCTGCGCTATACGCATATCGAGTATTGGCCTATCGGCGACAACGAAGACCTGTTGGTTGAATCGACCGCCGCGAATGCAGTCCTTTGGTCACGATATCGTTTTCCAACGGCTAAACGTATGTTCGGGCGCCCGGTTCGATGGGTTGGTGATCTGTCGGTATCCTATCTGATCGGGGATCAGGCACTGGTGCTGGGCACGGATTGGCTTGCCCGCGTCGGTGGCGGGATTGAGGTTGATCTATCCGATACCTGGGTGCCCTGGGTATCAACGACCCGTTTCATGGTCCGCTATTATGGAAGCGATACAGTAAACGGTTTCTCGGCCGGAATCGGTATCAGCTTCTGACTCGTGAATTCAGAACAAACTTAGCTGATCACCACACTGGGGCGGTGGCGCGAAATCCGCACAATTCAGCGGCGGTAGGTCTACGGCGAGCCCCAGCCGTTTCACGGCGGCGCTGAACCGTTGCGCAATCATTTCGGCATAAGTCCCCTCGCCCCGCATTCGATGACCCCAACGCGGATCATACTCTTTTCCTCCATGCATCTCCCGTAGCCGCGCCATGACCTTCTCGGCCCTGCCCGGCTGATGCTCGGTCAGCCATTCCCGCCACAGCTCGGACACTTCGCGCGGCAGCCGCAACATGATCCAGCTAGCGGCGTCCGCGCCCGCCTGCTTGCCGGCCTCCAACAGCTTCTCAAGCTCATGATCGGTTAATCCCGGTATGACAGGAGAGGTCATAACGCGCACCGGTATACCTGCTTCGGTCAGGACGCGAATCGTGCGCAACCTGCGCAGTGGAGAAGGTGCACGTGGCTCCATCTGACGGGAAAGATTGGCGTCCAGAGTGATCAGCGAAATCCCGACCCGCACAAGACCGTTGCGGGCCATGGGCGCTAGAATATCGAGATCACGTTCGATCAATGTACCTTTTGTCACGATGCCGATTGGATGCTGAAAATCACTCAACACCTGAAGACAGCCTCTTGTTATCTCGCGGCTTTTCTCAATCGGTTGATATGGATCGGTGTTAGTGCCCAACGCAATCGTAGCCACCTTATAGCGTCGCGCAGAAAGCTCCCGTCGCAATATCTCTGCGGCATTGGGGCGTGCGATCAGACGTGTTTCAAAATCCAACCCTGGCGACAGGCCTAGATATGCATGGGTTGGCCGGGCAAAACAATAAACGCAACCATGCTCGCAACCCCGATATGGATTGATCGAACGATCAAAAGGTAAATCCGGTGATTTGTTGTAGGTGATCAGACTGCGGGCCACTTCGTCCTGAACCTCGGTCCGCAGCGGAGGTAGATCTTCGGAGAAATCCCACCCATCCTCGGTCAGCTCGGTCAAATATTTCTCGAATCGACCTGCTGAATTTGATGCCGCTCCCCGGCCCGGATGGTTCATTCTTACGGCCATTTGTTCACTATATGTTCCGATTGTCAGTACTAATTTAAGCTGGGCCCAATGGCAAGGATTACACCTGCTTCACATCTGACCACCTTGAGGCGTTTTTGAAATCGGTCTGCGCGAAGGAAATCAGAACAAATGAGACAAATGCAGGATGATCTTGCAGAATTCGAGGTCGCCCGACGCCAAAATTCGGCCTATAGGTCGGTCTCGGAACGACCTAGGTCGCAATCGTCACAGTAGTCCTGCGACGAAATGGCCAAAACGGAAAAAATGCCACGACGGGCCGCGAGCCCGCACAGCTCAGGGAAATACCCATGTCTGATGAAGAAGACATCGTCCTGTCCGAACTGAATGACGACGAACTCGTCGAACAGATGTTCGATGACCTTTATGACGGCCTGAAGGAAGAAATCGAAGAAGGTGTGAACATCCTGCTCGAGCGCGGATGGCAACCCTACGACATCCTGACCAAAGCGCTGGTTGGTGGCATGACAATTGTCGGCCACGACTTCCGCGACGGCATCCTGTTCGTTCCCGAAGTTCTGTTGGCCGCCAACGCCATGAAAGGCGGCATGGCAATCCTGAAGCCATTGCTGGCTGAAACCGGCGCTCCGCGTGTTGGTAAGATGGTTATCGGCACGGTCAAAGGCGACATCCATGACATCGGCAAGAACCTTGTTGCGATGATGATGGAAGGCGCTGGATTTGAGGTGGTCGATATCGGCATCAACAACCCGGTCGAAAACTATCTGGAAGCGCTTGAAAACGAACAGCCCGACATTTTGGGCATGTCCGCCCTACTGACCACGACTATGCCTTACATGAAGGTGGTAATCGACACGCTGGTCGAACAGGGCCTGCGTGATGAATACACCGTTCTGGTTGGCGGCGCACCGCTGAACGAAGAGTTCGGCAAGGCGATCGGTGCTGACGGCTATTGCCGTGACGCAGCCGTGGCGGTGGAAATGGCCAAGGACTTCATGTCGCGCAAGCACAACCAACTGGCCGGCTAAGGCACGCGACCATACCGTGAGACAGGCCGTCCTTTCTGGGGCGGCCTTTTTTGTCCAAAGCCTGACATATATAGTTGCCAACCAGAGAGATTACATGACCGACGCGCCGATACCAGATGATGACAGCCTGACCCGTCGGGGTTACGCCACTCCGCGCGCAGCCGAGTCGATTCTGCTGATCGCATGTGGGGCGCTTGCTCGTGAAATTCTGGATCTCAAGGAACGGAATGGCTGGGATCATATGGCTCTGACCTGCCTACCCGCAATTCTGCATGTACACCCCGAGAAAATCACGCAAGCGGTCGAGGATGCGATCGCCAAACACCGGGATTCATACGACCGAATCTATGTTGTATATGCCGATTGCGGAACCGGAGGCCTGCTGCAGACTGCATGTGAACGTCTGGGCGTCGAGATGATTCAAGGGCCCCACTGCTATTCCTTTTTCGAAGGAAATCTGGCATTTGCCGCACATGGCGACGATGAAACCACTGCGTTTTACCTAACCGATTTCCTCGCCCGGCAGTTTGACGCATTTGTATGGAAACCGCTTGGTCTGGATAGACACCCGGAACTGCGCGAGATGTATTTCGGAAATTACACCAAACTCGTTTATCAAGCACAGGCCGACAACCCGGATCTCACACGTCGCGCACAAGAATGTGCCGAACGGATGGGACTGGAATTCGAGCGTCGGCAGACCGGATACGGTGACTTGGAAACGACGCTTACGGATTGGGCAACACGCAACGCTACATGAAGATCAAGCGCTGGCCAACGCGACCTCGCGAATGCGTTCGATCATGGCACGTAGCCCGTTCGAACGTTGCGCAGACAAGTGCTCCTGCAACCCCAGCCTGGCAAGTTCTCCTCCGGCGTCGACCTTTGGCACATCGGCTACCGGCAAGCCGTTGTAAAGCGTGCGTAATACCGCAATCAGGCCCCGCACGATCAGCGCATCGCTGTCCCCGTCAAATTTGAATTGTCCATTCTCGATGCTGGGATGCAGCCAGACTTGGCTGGCACAGCCGTTCACTTTGGTCGCGGGAACCTTGAACGCATCATCCAGCGGTTCCATCGCCTTACCCTGCTCGATGACATGACGATAGCGGTCTTCCCAGTCTTCCAGAAACTCGAAATCTTCGACTATCTCTTCAAAGGCTGGCGTTGCCATGGCTGGTCTGTCCTTGCGTTACGCGATCACATTTGTGAACTATGCTCAGCTTCCCCTTCTGTCCAGCCCCCAGTGTGGCTTTTCAAGATGCTGAAATTGCGGTAACCCATTGCGGGTAAAGTTGCGCAAAGTGTTGGGTCCATGCACAAATCTCTGACTGTTCTTCTGCTCTCCGCCACTGTTCTTTCCGCCTGTAACAGTTGGAGCAACTCTCGGGCGAACCCATCGAACTGGTTTGGCAGCAGCACACCTGCCCCATCAGAGGTTTCAGCCAGTGACGCAGATGCGTTGGTTCCGCGTCAAAACAACGGTAAAGGCCTGTTGGCGCGGCCAGAAATTGAAGACAATAGCGTTCCAATAGCGGTCATCAACGAATTGCGTGTCGACCCCACACCTTCAGGCGCGATCATATACGCAGCTGGTACAGCCATTCGGCAGGGCGCATATAATGCGCAGCTTGCCCGAGTAAGGTCCGAAGAACTTACCAAGAATGGCATTTTGGAATATACTTTCCGCGTGGACTATCCGGACTATGCAACCGTTCAGGGAAACGAACGCTCTAGAATGGTTTCTGAAGCTGTAAACGTCAGCGCTCAAGAACTGGAAGGCATCCGCATGGTCCGTGTCAAAGGCCAGCAGAACGCGCTAGAATCACGTCGCCGTTAAAGCGCAACCACATCCACAGCTTGCCCCTTGGCTGCCAGCGCAATCTTGCCCTCGCAAAGCTTGAGTGCATCCTCGCCAAAGACCTCGAAACGCCAGCCGGACATGGCTGGAACATCGCGCTCACCAGCGGCGATCTGGTCCAGATCAGCGCTGGACGCAATCAGTTTTGCGGCGACGCCTGCGCTTTCGGTCTTTGATTTCAGCAAAACGCGCAGAAGATCGGCGAGAGCCGGATTCACTTTCAGCTTGTCACGGCTATTGTCTACCTTTGGCAACTGATCTTGCGGGCAGTTCACACCTCTTTTTACTGCCGCCAGGATACCGTCAGCGATCGCCCCTTTGCGGGCCTCTCGCAACAGCAAACGTGATCCACCAAGATCAGAGGGCGTTTTAGGCTTAGTCGACGCCATTTCGATTAGTGCATCGTCCTTGAAAACACGGCTACGAGGCACATTGTTCTCTTGCGCATGGGCTTCGCGGAACTGAGCCAGCTCTTTCACTACAGCCAGAAATTTAGCGGAATTTGTGCGGGTCTTGACCCTGCGCCAAGCTTCTTCCGGACGAATGTCATAGGTCTCGGGCCGTGTTAGAATACGAAGCTCTTCGCCGACCCAGTGATCCCGCTTGCTCTTTTTCAACTCAGTAGACAGATGTTCATAGATTTTCCGAAGATGGGTTACGTCTGCCAGCGCATAGTTTTTTTGCGCGTCCGTCAATGGACGCCGCGACCAGTCGGTGAAACGCGATGTCTTATCAACGCCTTCTCTACATATTTTCCGGACAAGTGTCTCATAACCGACTTGCTCACCAAAGCCACAAACCATCGCGGCAACCTGAGTGTCGAACAGCGGTGTCGGAAAGACGCCAGCGTCGACCCAGAAAATTTCCAGATCCTGCCGAGCCGCGTGGAATACTTTGACAACGCTTTCGTTCCGGAACAGGTCATACAAAGGCTCAAGCGACAAATCCTCAGCCAAGGGATCGACTAGAACAGCACTGCCCTCATCCTCGGACGGCACCGCGAGCTGAACCAGGCAGAGCTTTGAATAATAAGTCCGTTCGCGCAGAAATTCGGTATCAACAGTGACATAAGGATATTGTGCAGCAGCCGCGCAGAAGGCGGCCAGATCTTGCGTCGTAGTCAGGGTTTTCATGCGCGGTGCTGTTCTTGCTTTTGTTTCTTGTGACTGCCCGTGTCGTGCTTGTCCCGAGCGATATGCGACCATAAGACGATTACCCTACGCGTGTAAATCGCCGCGCAGATTCAAGGCAACAGAATTGGGTCTTTGTTGCCCATACAATACCGGCGCAGGACCTCAGGATAGAGTTTGTGTTCCTGTACCAACACGCGAGTGGCAAGTTCCTCTGGCGTATCCTCTGCCCTTACCTCCACGCGCGCCTGTCCCAGAACCGGGCCGTCATCCAGCGCGGCTGTTACTTCGTGAACGGTGCAACCATGTTCGGAATCACCCGCCTCGATGGCGCGGGCATGCGTGTTCAGACCTTTGTACTTCGGCAACAGCGAAGGGTGGATGTTCAGCATTCGTCCTTGGAAGCGAGAAACAAAATCGCCGGTTAGAACGCGCATGAAACCGGCCAAACACACAATATCTGGCTGCGAAGCCAGCAGCGGCTTGAGCAGTTCCGCCTCGAACGCCGAGCGATCTTTACCGAAAGGCCGGTGATCGACGGAGGCAGTCTTTATTCCACGCTCGGCGGCCTTTGCCAGTCCTCCGGCTTCAGGGTCGTTCGACAGCACCAAGCAAGGCCGGCCAGCATGGTCCCCGATCATGCTATCGACCAGCGACAGCATGTTTGATCCGCCACCAGAAATCAGAATCGCGACGCGCTTGTGACTCACAGCAGCTTGCCTGAGTACGCGACGCCGGGTGTTTCGGTGACAGATCCGATCCGGGCAACGGTTTCACCAGTTTCGGACAGCAGTGCTTCCAGTTTGTCTGCTTCCTCAGCCGCGCAGACCACGATCATGCCGATACCGCAATTGAAGGTTTTCAACATCTCGGATTCGGCGATGCCGCCAGTTTCGGCCATCCATTTGAACACAGGCGGCAAGTCCCAAGCGCTCAGATCGATTTCGGCCCCCAGCCCGTCGGGCAATACGCGCGGCAGGTTTTCGGTGAGGCCGCCGCCAGTAATATGAGCAAGCGCATGGATGCCCCCTGCCCGGATCGCCTGCAGCGCCGGTTTCACATACAGCCGCGTGGGGGTCAGCAGAACCTCACCCAATGTTCCGCCACCGAAAGGCGACTCTGCATCCCAGCCCAGCCCCGACATCTCGACCAGTTTGCGCACCAGAGAATAGCCGTTGGAATGCACACCGTTCGAGGCCAGCCCAAGCAGCACATCCCCGTCTTGCACACCCTCGGGCAGGGTCGCGCCGCGCTCCATTGCACCGACCGAGAACCCGGCCAAATCGAAATCGCCATCGGGATACATACCCGGCATCTCGGCGGTTTCGCCTCCGATCAGGGCGCAGCCAGATTGGACACACCCCTCGGCGATGCCTTCGATAATCCGTGCTGCGGTATCGGTGTCCAGCCTACCGGTTGCAAAATAATCCAGGAAAAACAGCGGCTCAGCGCCTTGGCAGATCAGATCGTTGACGCACATCGCCACCAGATCGATGCCCACGCCATCGACAACGCCGGTGTCAATCGCAATCCGCAGCTTGGTGCCCACACCATCGGTTGCGCCCACCAAAATCGGGTCTTCATACCCAGCCGCCTTTAGATCAAACAGAGCGCCAAACCCGCCTAGCCCACTCACCACGCCCGAGCGGTTGGTGCGCTTGGCCGCAGGCTTGATCCGATCGACCAGAGCGTTGCCCGCATCGATATCCACACCTGCATCGGCGTAGGTGATTCCGTTCTTGCCCGCTGTCATGGCCAATCCCTCATGAGTGCTTTGCGCGCGGGTTATTCGATTGTGGGCGATGTTGCAACGGTCAGGCTTGACGCGGGCTGCCATCGTGATACGCAAGGCGCATCGGCGGGCCTGTAGCTCAATTGGTTAGAGCAGAGCGCTCATAACGCTTTGGTTGGGGGTTCGAGTCCCTCCGGGCCTACCACATCACCGCCCTATCACGATATCTGCGCATAAACCGCCCAATTTTTTGCTGCTGCCCAGCCGAAGGATGCCGCCGTGTACACGGGCGATGTCGGCGACGATGGCAAGGCCCAACCCAACACCGCTGCCCTGATTCTGGTTCCGAGCCGGGTCCAGGCGCGTGAAAGGTTTGACCGCCTCAGTACGCTGTTCAATGGGTATACCGGGGCCGTCATCCTCGACCCGGACGCGGATCGATTTCGGCGTCATCGACAGACTAACCTCAGCCCGTGAACCATAGCGGGTAGCGTTTCCAATCAAATTTTCCACCGCGCGACGCATTGCCGACGGGCGCAACGTGGCAGTCCCCTGTCCTTCGACCGATACCAGTTCAACCTGCTGACCAGCACGCTGCGCGTCATCGACAATCTGACTCAGCCAACTCTCGGGTTCGACCGCCTCAGGTGTGCTTTCTGCAGTCCCTCTTGAGAAGTCCAGAAATGCATCTAGTAGCGATTGCATTTCATCCACATCCTGCAACAGCGGGCCTGCCTCATCTTCGGGCAACAATGACAACCCCAGCTTCAGACGCGTCAAAGGCGTGCGCAGATCGTGGCTGACGCCAGACAACATCAAAGTGCGCTGCTCGATCTGCCTTTCGATTCGGGAGCGCATATCAACAAAAGCGTTGCCCGCAGCACGCACTTCGATTGCCCCGCCAGGAGAGTAAGGCACCACGCGGCCCCGGCCGAACGCCTGCGCCGCATCCGCGAGCCGAGTAATCGGCCGCAGTTGGTTGCGCATGTATAAAAATGAGATCGTGGTGATCAACGCCGCAAAGAACACCATCGTAACGATAAGCTGGTGCGGTGCCGTAGGTGACAGGCGTCGTCGATCAAATTTCAATTCCAAAGTGCCAAGATGCGTGCTCAGGTAAAGCCGCACCTCCTGCCCATTCGGCAGTGCGACGTCTTGCATTTGAGGCACCAACACCCGCATTTCAGCATCGACTTGTGGTGCGATGAAATCATACCAACGACGCTTTCCAACCACCGGTTCTTGGTACAGCGGCAGAAAACGAGCCGTCATATTCAATGCCGACAGATCAGGCCGTGCGGCAGCCAGCGCCTGCTGCTGCGTCTCTGCACCCTCCATCACGTTCAATATAAGCGTGACCTCACGGGCTGCCGTTCGCGTCATCTGTGCGGTCACTTCCTCGAGATGCTTTTGCAAAAAAGCGATCGCCACAACCAAGAGTACAACGATGACCGGTAGCACCAGGATAAGTGCGGCGCGCGCGTACAGGCTGCGCGGCATATAGGGTTTGAGCCATTGGGTCGACATGCGCTAAACCTAGCGGGCTGCCTGGACAAGAGGAAGAGGTCAGAATGCAAGCCCCCGATGATTTCAACCCAGTGCCTGGACAAGCTGTGGAACTTGCTCAAGGCCTAAGACGGGTGCTTGCCCCAAATCCCTCACCGATGACATATCGCGGTACGAACACTTACCTTCTGGGTGAAACAGACATCGCCGTCATCGATCCGGGACCGCTGAGCGACGCACATTTGTCGGCGATTCTCGATGCATTACAGCCCAATCAGCGGATCAGCCATATCTTCGTCACTCACACCCATCTTGATCACTCACCCCTAGCTGCCCCTCTTGCTGCCCATACAGGCGCACCGGTTCTCGCTTTCGGAGGACCCCAAGCAGGCCGCAGTGAGGTTATGACGGAATTGGCGCAGAATGGGTTTGCGGGCGGCGGTGAGGGAATCGATATGGATTTTCGCCCTGATATTGAACTGGAAGACTGTGCATGTATTTCTGCGGACGACTGGACGCTTGAAATCATCCACACACCCGGCCATCTCGGCAACCATATTGCGCTCGCCTGGGGCGATGTTTGCTTTACAGCGGATCATGTCATGGGATGGGCCAGTTCGCTGGTCTCACCGCCCGACGGGGATCTGACCGACTTCATGGCCGCCTGCCATCGCCTACGCGCGAGAGAATGGTCAGTCTTTCATCCCGGCCACGGCGCTCCTGTAACTGAACCAAACAATCGCCTGGAGTGGCTGATTCAGCACCGTCTTTCGCGCGAATCTCAGATTCTTGACGAACTGATCAAAGGCCCGGCCACTGCACGTCAGCTTGCACAGCGTATTTATGTAGACACGCCTGGTGCATTGCTCCCAGCGGCGGAAAGAAATGTATTCGCGCATCTGGTCGATCTGACCGGAAAGGCCCAGGTCGCACCCGTTGAGACGCTTTCAGCACAGTCCAAATTTATCAGACTCAGTTAGCGGCAAACTTTTTTCATCAGCAATGCGCTTCCCCTCTGGACGACGAAATTCCGTGTTGTTATACGCCCCTCAGTTCCGGCGTAGCTCAGCGGTAGAGCAGTTGACTGTTAATCAATTGGTCGTAGGTTCGATCCCTACCGCCGGAGCCAATATCCATATGCACTCTCATTGCGCTGACAGATCGTACTAACCTTCCAGAAGTCTATTTTGGTGCAGTTCTGAAACGGCTGAGACGTCTTGTTTTCTGATTGCCTTGTCGCGGTCCATATTGGTGATTAGGACTTAACCCAATAAACGATATTGGCGGATTGTTTAGCTGCAATCGCGTGTACAGGAACAAGAACAAATATGCGCCACGAGTACGAAATAGGGATGCTGTGGGTCGAAGGCCCCCTCAGCTATGTAGAAGTTCTTTGCGCTCAATCTTTCTTAGATGCAGGTCATCATGTAAAACTCTACCATTATGGCCACGTGCAAAATGTGCCGGAAGGTGTAGAGCTTGTTCACGGCGATACCGTACTCGGCAGTGATCGCTTTATCAAACACGGTAGAACAGGTAGCTTCGCGTTGTTCTCTGATGTATTCAGGTATCATCTTCTTCAACAAAATGACCGGATGATCTGGGCGGATCTTGATGCTTATTGTGTCAAGACTTTCAAGTCGGAGACTGGTCATTTCTACGCCCGGGAATCCGACTATCAAATTGCTGGTGGTGTTTTAGGCCTACCTTCAGACAGCGAAGCGCTTGGGCAACTTCTTGAGATGACTGAAGATGAATATGGAATTCCTGAATGGTATCCTGATGAAGAGAAGAAGCGCCTTGAAAACCTAAGAGAGGCTGGAACTCCGGTGCATGTTGGTGATTTACGTTGGGGCGTCTGGGGTCCGCATGCAGTGACTCATTATCTGCAAAAAACCGGAGAATCGAAATACGCTTTTCCAGAAAATTGGCTTTATCCAATAAGTTTTAAAAACCGCCGCTTTTTAATGCGGTCAAAATGGGCCCGTATAGTGCGCCGTGCTGTAACTGAAGATACTTATTCAGTTCATTTCTATGGGCGTAGAGTCCGGCAGTTTTTGGCCACTATAGGAGGCGTTCCTGAACCGGGCAGTTACATGGAACAGTTGTTGACTAAGCACAACATTAACACCGCTGCGGCACCTATTTTTACGCGGCAAGAGCGTGAGGCACAAAAGGCAACTCAGGAAGCAACTCCATCTGTAGAATGAACCTGCAGGTAGCCTTTCCAAGCGACAATGCTTACGTCGATGCTAAGAGAAAACTCACAAGCAAAAACACAGCGTTTTCTTGGCCTTTACTAATTATCTTCAAAAAATAATCTTATCCTCTGGACGATGCCAAAGCTGATTGTTATACGGCGCGGACCGTTCCGGCGTAGCTCAGCGGTAGAGCAGTTGACTGTTAATCAATTGGTCGTAGGTTCGATCCCTACCGCCGGAGCCATTCTTCCCCCGTTTGGCAATCACCCCATCAGCACGTCGCTAAAATCCGCACGCAAGTTCCGCTTCAGGACTTTGCCGGTTGCGTTCAATGGCAGAGCGTCGACGAATACAACTTTGTCTGGCACCTGCCATTTGGCGATCTTACCGTCGAAGAATGAAAGTAAATCCTGCTCGGTCGGCTCTTGGCCTTCCGCCTTCACAGCAACCAAAAGCGGGCGTTCATCCCACTTCGGATGTGGCACACCCACAACCGCCGCTGTCGCCAGTTGAGGGTGCGCGACAGCGATATTTTCCAGCTCGACCGAACTGATCCATTCGCCACCTGACTTGATAATATCCTTCGATCGGTCGCGGATGGTCATAAACCCATCTGGGTCCAATGTTGCCACGTCGCCGGTTGCGAACCAGCCATCCTGCAACAAGGCCTCATCTTGCATGTGGAAATAGCTGTCTAGCACCCAATGGCCGCGCACCATCAGATCACCCTGCGTTTCACCGTCATGGGGAAGGTCGCTGCCATCGTCATCTACGATTTTCAGTTCAACCCCAAAGGGCGGGCGGCCTTGGCTCTCGCGTAGTTTGTGTTGTGCTTCTATGGGCATTTCCAGATGCTTGGCCATAGGATAGTTCGTAGTGCCCAGCGGGCTCATTTCACTCATACCCCAGGCATGGACGGTATCGACGCCATAGGTCTCGCGAAAGGTTTCGATCATCGAAGGCGGGCACGCTGCACCGCCGATAACGGTACGATCCAAGCTTTCCAGTTTGGTTCCACATGTCGCCGCATGCGCCAGAAGGCCCTGCCAGATGGTTGGCACACCCATTGCCAATGTCACGCCATAAGTGTCGATCAGATTAACCAATGCTTCCCCATGCAAACCCGGCCCCGGCAATACCATGCGTGAGCCGGACATGGCGCTGGCATAGGGTGAACCCCAAGCATTGACGTGGAACATTGGCACCACCGGCAATACCACATCCATCGCGGAATAGCCGATCACATCACGTGTGTTTGACGCGAAACTGTGCAGCAAAGTCGAACGATGCGAATACAGAACACCTTTGGGGTTTCCTGTTGTGCCCGATGTGTAGCAAAGGCTAGAGGCGGTATTCTCATCAAAACTGGGCCACGCGTAATCCACATCACCGGTTTCAATCAACTCGTCATAGAAAATCAGACCAGGGACCTGAGACAACGCGGCCTCATCTCGTGCCCCCATCAGCACGAAATGCTGCACCTCGGTCAGATGCTCCTGAAGCGCGGCGACCAACGGCAGGAAAGTTGCATCAAAGAACAGAACCCGA
This sequence comes from Ruegeria sp. AP7, assembly GCF_056539905.1. Classification (NCBI taxonomy): domain Bacteria; kingdom Pseudomonadati; phylum Pseudomonadota; class Alphaproteobacteria; order Rhodobacterales; family Roseobacteraceae; genus Ruegeria; species Ruegeria sp. AP7. Next base: position 802,614 of record NZ_JBQFVT010000001.1, read on the forward strand.
TCCTGCGCGTGGTTGATGATATAGGTCAGTTGCTCAGGGAAAAGACGCGGATTGATCGTGTGACAGACGAAGCCCGCGCCGGATACGGCATAGTAGATCTCAAGATGGCGGCGGTTATTCCAGGCCAGTGTGCCCACTCGATCCTGCGGCTGTAGCCCAAGATTCATAAGCGCCGAAGCCATACGGCGGGCGTTCTGCGCGATCCCCGCCCAGTTGGTCTGGGTCACGGTTCCGTCCGTCTCGACCGATATTATCTCGGTCTGTCCGTGATAGCGTTCGGCGTGATCAATCAGCGACGAAATCAGCAAAGGCTGCGTCATCATCTGTCCCAGCATGGACAATCCTCCCATCTTCAGCGCTTGGCCGCGCCCTTCTACATTGGCAGAAACCCTGCCAAGATTTTAATTGTCTGACAATAAGAGAGTTTGGCTGAGTGCCGTGTCAACCTCGATGGCGTAGCGCGTACTCTACCAGACCGGCTGTCGAACCATCCTTGCCTTCGGTGCCAACTTCGCCATCGACAATGGGCCCCAGAGACGTCGCCAGTTCTTTGCCCAGCTCAACGCCCCATTGATCGAATGAATTGATGCCGAGCAACACGCCTTCGACAAAAACCCGATGCTCGTACAGCGCAATGATCTGGCCCAGCACATATGGCGTAAGCTGCGGATATATCAGGGTTGTTGATGGGCGATCCCCCGAGAACACACGGTGGCGCGCCTGACGCTCCAGCTCTTCGCCGGTCAAACCTTTATCCACCATCCGCGCGCGGGCTTCATCCAATGATCGGCCTTGCATCAGAGCCTCGGACTGAGCCAGGCAATTGGCCAGAAGCAGACGATGATGATGGGCCAATTCAGGCTCATGCCCATTGGCTGCCACCATGAACTCGCACGGGATCACGTCAGTGCCCTGGTGAATCAGTTGATAGAATGCGTGCTGTCCATTGGTGCCAGGCTCGCCCCAAACCACCGGACCTGATGGCATGGCCAACGCACTGCCGTCCATTGCGACAGATTTGCCGTTCGATTCCATTTCAAGCTGCTGGAAATACGCTGGAAGCCGCAGAAGGCGCTGATCATAAGGCAAAACCGCACGGCTGGCGTAACCCAAAACCTGCCGATGCCAGACACCGACAAGCGCCAACATGACCGGCATGTTTTCAACCCACTTCGCCGAGCGGAAATGCAGGTCCATCGCCTGCCCACCTCGCAGAAAAGCATCGAATGCATTTGAGCCTACAGCGATCATCACCGGCAATCCGACCGGGCCCCAGACCGAATAGCGTCCGCCCACCCAGTCGGCGAAACCGAACACGCGCTCTTCGGGGATGCCAAATGCAGCTGTCTTATCCACCGCGCTCGAAACGGCAGCGAATTGCTGCGACGGGTCTCCACCTCCATCCACCATCCAAGCCCGCGCCGTCCGCGCGTTGGTCATGGTTTCGATGGTGGTGAAGGTTTTCGAGGCCACAATGACGAGCGTGCGCGTCGGGTCGAGCATGCGCAACGTGTCGGCGATATGCGCCCCGTCCACGTTCGAGACGTAATGCAACTTTGGACCATCGTGATACGGTGCCAGGGCATGTGTCGCCATGACCGGACCAAGATCCGAGCCGCCGATGCCGATATTCACAACATCCGTAAAGCTGCCCCCTGCCCCCTTGATCGCCCCGCCGCGCACCTCTTCGGCAAACACGCGCATCCGCTGCAATGTTTCCAGAACGTCTGGCATCACGTCCTGACCATCCACCTCGACCGGACCGCCATCGAGGTTGCGCAACGCCGTATGCAGTACCGCACGCCCTTCGGTCTCGTTGATCTTTTGGCCCGCAAACATCGCAGTCCGGCGATCCGCCAATTTGGCCTGGTCACAGAGTTGAATAAGTGCAGAGCGAATGTCGTCGTTGATCTGAGTTTTAGAGTAATCAAACAACAAGTCGCCGCTGGACGTGGAAAAACCCTCGGCCCGGTTTGAATCTGCATGGAACAGATCAAGTATTCTGCGATCACCGATCAATTTAGCCAGAGATTTCAGTTGATCCAATTGCATGGTGACTACTCCGCCCAGTGGACAGTCATGCCGGTTAGCACGGCCGCGATAGGCGCCTCTTCTGGCGGTAGTGACATGGCGCGATCCAGCGCATCGCGCTTGGATTCTCCGAAGATAATGAGGTGTTTTGATAACGCACCTTCGAGCACGGGTGCGGTCAGTGTTATTCTCGCCTCGGGTTGCACGTCTGTCCTTGCCACCGCAAGTGTGGGCGCGTGGCTGTCCAGCGCGGCAGTCAGGCCCTGCATCCCAGGAAAAAGAGAGGCCGTGTGCATATCCTCACCCATGCCAAGAACCAGAACCGACAGAGGCAAGACGGGAGTGATCAGGCTCTCGATCTCAGGCAGAACCGCCTCGGGCTCATGACCTGCGACAAACAATGGCAGGTACTGCGCGACAGAAGCGCGATTGGTCAATAGACGCTCGCGGATCAGCCGCTCGTTCGATCGTTCTTGGTCTCCCGGTACACACCGCTCATCTGTCGGCAACACGCGCACGCGATCCCACTCAAGATCAGCCGCGCATAACACATCAAACACCGGCCCCGGGGTGGTGCCTCCGGGAACGGCAAGCGAAACAACATCGTGGTGCAACAACGCTGACTCAAGGTCTCCGGCCAGTGCATTCGCGACATCAATGGCCAGCATGTCACGGTCTGCATATTCTTTAATATTCATGGGTTTATTCCTTGCCAGCGGCGGTGATCTCTCTTCATCAGCAGTTCGGCGTCGCCCGGGCCAGTGCTGCCATTTTCATAGGGTTTGGGCACGTCACCACGCGCCTGCCAGCCCGCAATGATCGGGTCGGTCCAGGCCCATGCGGCCTCGACCTCATCACCGCGCATAAACAGGGTCTGGTTGCCGCGAATGACATCCATCACCAGCCGCTCATAGGCGTCTGGCGGGTCCTGATTTTCGGGTCCAAGCGCCTCGGCAAAGCTCATGTCCAGCGGAACGTCGACCAGCCGCATCCCACCCTGCCCCGGCTCTTTGATCGTGACTTTCAGAGTAATGCCTTCGTTCGGCTGCAACCGAATCGAAAGCGCATTTGCGTGACGCCCCGCCTCTTCGCCGAAAATCGAATGTGGCGCATCCTTGAACATCACATTGATGACCGACGACCGCGCCACCAATTCCTTACCAGTACGCAGATAAAATGGAGTGCCGGCCCATCTCCAGTTGCTGATATGCGCGCGCAAAGCCACATAACTCTCGGTCGTGGACCGGTTGTTACCCACAACCTCGCGATACCCCCGACCCTGTTTTCCACCGGCAAACTGTCCCCGAACAATGTGGTGCGGTTCAACCGGGTCCAGCGCACGGATCACCTTGAGCTTTTCGTCGCGCACCGCATCCGGGTCAAACTTTGCGGGCGGTTCCATCGCGATCAGACACAAAAGCTGCATAAGGTGGTTCTGCATCATGTCGCGCATGGCACCTGCACGCTCGTAATACTCTTCCCGCCCATCGATGCCGACAGTTTCCGCAACGGTGATCTGAATGTGATCCACGTACTGGCTGTTCCACAATGGCTCGAACAACATGTTGCCGAACCGGACCGCCATCAGGTTTTGTACCGTTTCTTTGCCCAGATAGTGATCAATTCGATAGATTTGCCCCTCATCAAAATGCGACGCCAACGTTGCATTCAAAGCGCGCGCACTTTCCAGATCGTGCCCAAACGGCTTTTCAACAACGATCCGGGTCTGAGGGGTGGCGAGATTATGAGCTCTGATCCGCTCGGCCAGCGGACCAAACAGTCTGGGACCCACCGAGAAATAGAACGCTCGGATTCGATCCGTGCTCAGCAATTCGGACAATGGAGCCCACCCGTCTTCGGACAAGGCATCCAGCGGAACATAATTTATGCGCTGCAGAAAACCTTTTACCGCCTCCGGGTCTTTAGACCGTTTTGGCGCATACTGACGCAAAGATTCGGCAACTATATCCCGAAAGGATTCAACGGTCAGCGCACCCCGTGCCGCGCCTATGATCCGTGCGGCCTCGGGCCATTGTCCGGCGCAGTAACGCCGAAACAGAGCCGGAACGATCTTGCGCTGCGCCAGATCGCCGGTTCCGCCGAATATGACCAGATCAAATGGGTCAACGGGTATGACGCGAGAAACCATGGCTTTTCCTTACCTTACCAGCCGTGGCATGTCCAATGTTAGCGCAATCAAAATGTCGAAATCTTCGAACATCAAAACTCTGTCAGCAGGGTGTCAACGTACTTAACTAAACCGGCACAAACGATTAAGTCAGTTTGGTAAATGCACAAAACCGGATGCCGGAATGAAAGACAACGCCACTCAGGCTGCAAATATCGGGAAGTTTCAAAACAGTTTGGTGACAGCGGACGGGCAAACACGCGCGTCTGTTGCGTTATCCAACCCGGAAACGTTGTGGTTCAATACCGGCACGCTGTGCAATATCGAATGCGTCAACTGTTATATCGCCAGCAGTCCCACCAATGACGCGCTGGTTTACATCACAGCAGATGAGGTTCGCGCTTATCTGGATCAGATTGAAGAACGCCAGTGGCCAATCCGCGAGATTGGCTTTACCGGCGGTGAGCCCTTCATGAACCCTGAAATGATCGAAATGATCCGCGCAGCGCTTGAACGCGGCTACGAGGTTCTGATTCTGACTAACGCCATGCAGCCGATGATGCGTCGCACGATGCGCGAAGGGTTGCTAGAGCTGCAACGTGACTATGGCGGCAAGCTGACACTGCGCATTTCGGTCGATCACTACCGCCCGGAATTACATGATGAAGAGCGTGGAAAGGGTAGCTTTGCCAAGACGCTGATCGGTATGGAATGGCTGCGGGATAACGGCTTTAAGATAGCGATCGCCGGGCGTACCGTGTGGGGAGATTCTGACGCCGACAGCCGTGCAGGCTATGGCGCATTTTTTGCAGAACATGGCTTTGACATCGATCCTCAAGACCCGGGTCAAACCGTGCTGTTTCCAGAAATGGATGAATCCGTAGAAGTGCCTGAAATCACCACCGCTTGCTGGGGAATTCTTGATAAATCTCCAGATGCCGTGATGTGTGCCAGCTCGCGCATGGTGATTAAGCGCAAAGGCGCAGAACGTCCGGCGGTTTTGGCATGCACGTTGCTGCCATACTCACCTGAATTCGAAATGGGCGAAACCTTGGCCGAGGCCGAAGCCGACGTGCATCTAAACCACCCGCACTGCGCCAAGTTCTGCGTTCTTGGAGGGGCCAGTTGCTCCGGTTGATCAGTTAAGTTCGGGTGATTTCCAGAATTTTGTACCTGAGGCTCCCGCTGACACCCGCCACCCCTTCTTGCTCAGAACAAAGAAGGATCGGCCATCGGTAAAGCGCAGCGTGTCTCCCGCGCGATCCTCACCATACATTGCGCCCGTCTCCGCCGTCGCGTCGTAGCCGTGATCAATAAAATTCTCTAGATCCGCTGGGGTTTCGAACAGGATCACGAACTTGGTTTCAAAGCCCCCGATCCCAATAGCTCCGCCAACCCCCCCGGTACCCATGTTCATATAGGTGTGTTGTCCTGTGTCTTTTGAAACGGCCACACCGCGCCCATAACCTGCAGATACCGGAAAAACCGTCACCTTGCGCGAGTCAAAAACCGCGTATCCAGCGCAGACATCGTATAGTTCTTGTGCCTGTGGATTCTCGGCAAGTAGTTGATCAAGAATTTCGCCCGCCATCAAATCCAACTTGGCACGTGTCTCTTCAGGCGTGGCCTCGTTTCTTAGCAGTTCCGAAGTCGAATCAATGGTTTCGTCGACGGCGTTCGCACCTTTCTCGATTGTGTTACCAACACCTTCTGCACCGCGACCTATCGCGTTCGCAGTATTCTCAGCCCCCTTTTTGATCTTATCTAGAACCCCTTCGGCGATGGCAGGACCGGTCAGGAAAACCGCAGCGGCGAGGATAAGATATCTGGGCATAGAGTGATTCCGTGTAAGACCATCAGTTTGGTCATTACATTATCTCAATCGCGACATTTGAGAACCGGACTTTCGATTCCTGAAAGGATATCCGACGCCCGATTAGTTCACACGAAACTCTCCAACCATATTCCGCCATTCGCCCGGAGCGATCATCTTTCGATGTGTGAACCGAACAGAATGCAGCGGTCCTTCAATTTCTTTTTGCCAGAATTCCACGAATTCAAAAAGTTTGGGGTGATCCGGGGCAAGATCATAATCCTGCCAGATAAACGTATTCAGAACGTGTATGTAATCGGGCATGTGATAGAAAAATTCTGCGGTTGTCAGCCCGTACCCTTTCAACATGAGTTCGGTTTCGTTTTGCGCCATCCAGACCTCCAATTTTGTTGCAAGGTCTTCTCAGGGTAACACGAAAATCACCTAATACTTAGATAACAATATGTTACTCTACTGTTACCGGGCTAATTTGGCCACAAGACGGTTGCTTGCTTGCACCTTATATGCCGGGTCTGATAAGGTGCATCCACAAGATATAGATCAAAAACAAGACACGGGCAGCCTACGTGAGCGATACGCCAGAAATACCTGAAAACATGGATGAAACACCGCCCGAGCGCCCCGTTTATGACGGCCCGACGGTATCCATCGAATCCGAGATGCGCACGTCCTATCTGGACTATGCCATGTCGGTCATCGTGTCGCGCGCCATTCCCGATCTGCGCGATGGTTTGAAACCAGTGCACCGCCGCATACTGTATGCAATGCACGAAACCGGGAACACGCACGAAAAGGCCTACCGCAAATCGGCCCGCCCGGTCGGCGACGTGATGGGTAAGTACCACCCGCATGGTGATAGTGCGATCTATGACGCGCTGGTGCGGATGGCACAGGATTTCTCGATGTCGCTGCCGCTGCTGGACGGTCAGGGCAACTTTGGCTCGATGGACGGCGATAACCCGGCTGCCATGCGTTATACCGAAGTTCGGATGGACAAGCCTGCCGCGTCCCTGCTGGCCGATATTGAAAAAGAGACGGTCGATTTTCAGGACAACTATGACGGCAAAGACAAAGAGCCGACCGTCCTGCCCGCCCGTTTCCCAAATATGCTCGTCAACGGTGCCGGCGGTATCGCTGTGGGTATGGCAACGAACATCCCTCCGCACAATCTGGGTGAAGTGGTTGATGCAACTCTGGCGCTGATCGATGACCCGGATTTGACCTCGGAACAGTTGATCGAATACGTCCCCGGACCCGATTTCCCGACCGGCGGCGTAATGCTGGGCCGGTCCGGCGCGCGCAAAGCTTATCTGGAGGGCCGTGGCAGCGTCATCATCCGTGCAAAGACCCGTGTCGAGGAGCTTCGTAAGGACCGCTACGCCATCGTTGTCGATGAGATCCCCTATCAGGTGAACAAAGCCGCGATGATCGAAAAGATTGCCGAGGCCGTGCGTGAGAAGCGGATTGAAGGTGTGTCCCATGTGCAGGACGAATCCGACCGTAATGGTGTGCGCGTTGTCGTCGAATTGAAACGCGATGCAACACCCGAAGTGGTGTTGAACCAGCTCTATCGTTTCTCACCGATGCAAACTTCTTTCGGCTGCAACATGCTGGCCTTGAATGGTGGTCGCCCCGAACAGCTGACTTTGCGCCGCTTCCTGACGTCCTTCATCGACTTTCGCGAGGATGTGGTTGCACGTCGTACTGCGTACGATCTGCGCAAAGCACGCGAACGCAGCCATATCCTCTGTGGTCTAGCGGTCGCTGTTTCCAATGTGGACGAAGTGGTCGCCACGATCCGCTCGTCTGCAGACGCGGCACAAGCACGTGAAAAGCTGATGACCCGCCGTTGGCCGGCGGCTGATATCGAAGGCTATCTGCGTCTGATCGACGATCCTCTGTCAAAGATGAACGACGACGGCACCTATAACCTGACCGAGGTTCAGGCCCGCGCCATCCTTGAGCTGCGCCTGCAGCGGCTGACCCAACTGGGCGTCAAGGAAGTCACGGACGAGCTGGAGCAGCTGGCCGCCAAGATCAAGGAATACCTGGATATCCTGTCGTCGCGCGAACGCATCATGTCGATCATCGGCGATGAGCTGCGCGACGTGCGCGAGCAATTCGCCGTGCCCCGCCGCACCGAAATCGTCGACTGGTCCGGCGACATGGAAGACGAGGACCTGATCGAGCGTGAGGACATGGTCGTGACCGTCACCTCGGGCGGATACATCAAGCGCACCCCACTGGCTGATTTTCGCGCCCAGAAGCGCGGTGGCAAAGGTCTGTCAGGCATGCAGACCAAAGAAGAAGACGTGGTCACTACCCTCTTCGTGGCGAATACCCACACGCAGTTGTTGTTCTTTACAACGGATGGCATGGTCTACAAGCTTAAGACTTGGCGACTGCCGCAATCGGGGCGGACTGGCAAAGGCAAAGCCATCGTCAACATTCTGCCGATCCCGACGGGTGTATCCATTGCTGCAATTATGCCGGTGGATGTCCCGGATGAAGAATGGGAAAACCTGCAGATCATCTTCGCCACCAGTGCGGGCACTGTGCGGCGCAACCGTTTGTCAGATTTCACCAACGTCAAGCGCAACGGCAAGATCGCCATGAAGTTCGAAGAGGATCACGCCGACACCAAGTTGATCAACGCTCGTATCTGTTCCGAAGATGATGATGTCATGCTGGTCACCAGATCTGGCCGCGCAATCCGCTTCCCAACAACAGATGTACGGGTGTTCAACAGCCGGTCGTCTGTTGGTGTACGCGGTGTACGTCTGACCGGCGATGATGAGGTGGTTTCGATGTCGGTCATCCGCCACTTCAACGCCACCTCGGATGAACGGGCCGCTTACCTTAAAATGCGCCGCCTTATGGCCGGTGTCACCGATGAATCCGAGACGGAAGAAGATGAAGGTAACGCCGACAGTGTGCTGCCTCAGGAACGTTATGCCGAGATGTCGGCTGCCGAGAACCTGATCCTAACCATTACGGCAGGGGGCGCGGGCAAGCTGAGCTCAAGCCACGATTACCCGGTTCGCGGACGCGGCGGTATGGGCGTGGCAGCGATGGACAAGGCCATGCGCGGCGGTAAATTGGTGGCATCCTTCCCCGTTGATATTGAAGACCAGATCATGCTGGCCACCTCAAAGGGTCAGTCGATCCGGGTGCCGGTTGATGGGATCTCTTTCCGCTCCCGCAGCGCGGGCGGTGTGAAAGTCTTCAACACGGGCAAGGGCGAAGAAGTCGTCAGTGTTGCCTGGATTGCAGACCAGGGTGATGAAGAAGCCGGAGAGTGAAGGATCGAGAAAGAAATCGGGTGAGTTAAGCTCGGTTTCTTTGGTCTAAACCTTCCAATTACCGCTCTGCGGACTTTTCAGTCATTCAGTCGAAACGTGTGAAGGCAGAAGAATGGATCAAGTCGTAAGATGGGCAATTTGCTCGCAGTCACAATGGGTGTTGCAAGAGCGATCCAGGCCGAACCTATTCGGGTACACGTAACCATCGAACTGAAGCTTGTCACACGAACCGCAAATAGTGACCTCAGCAAAGCGCAGAGCTTAAGCGACACTTTCAATCCAAATATTACTCGACCGGTGACCAATTCATGTCTGGATCATATGCAGAAATTTCAGATGCAATACTGAGTGTCTCCCGGCCAAAATCTGCCTCGTAGACTATGCCGTTTTCGCCTACCAGAAAGGAATGAATACCAGTTTCTCCGTAGTCTGCCGGTATTGCCAGCAAGGCATGTCCTGCAACAAAGTGATCCCCGACGAAATAGGGGTAGGCACCCCCTGGAGCGTTAGGGCCCTGCTCTTGCAGGATTGTGTAATAATAGCCAAGAAACGGTTCGGCTTCATAGTCAACCTGACCGTCACTCCACCCCGAAGCTGCGGCGCGGGCAAGCGCTGCACCGACAAAGCTGTCTTTTCCAGGCCAGAAGAGACCGTTCTGCTCTTCCGGATCGGAAATGATCGTCTGAGCGAATTCCATAACGCCATTCCCGTTATGGTCCACAAGCCGGAAAGCTGCCTGCAGGTCAACATAGGCCTCAAGCAATTCGATCACTTCCAACTCATTCAAGCCTATTTCACGAGCTGAAAGTTCCTCGATCCCAGCCTCCAGGTCAAAGCGCCAACCGTCATCTTTACGCAGAATTGGGATAGGAAAAGGCCAACCGTCTTCACCTAGAAGAAGTACAACGCCATCGTCCTCAGGCCGGAAACGATACCCCTCGGCATACATGCCAAGCACTTCCTGCCTTCTTTCTTGATCTTCCGTCGGATCACCCGTTCCAACCAGATCCTCGGCTTCAGGCCCGAAAATTTCGATCAGCTTGCTCTGATCATTAGCCTTCAACGCATCAACAAAAGCATCCAGTGCGGTTTGCGGCGTATCAAATCTGGCTCCTTCAGAGAGGGCCGGGCTTGTGGTCGCGGCAAGCAACAAAATTGAAAATACTGATCTACGCATCTTACCGTCTCCGCTTGCCTTTAGCGGCGTGTCCACGCTTGGACGCGCTTTGAGTTCTGCTGCCGGACGCCGTTTTCTTCATCGCTTGCCCTTTGGATGCCGCGGGCTTGCGCTGCGTCGATGCGGCTTTCTTCGCCTGCGGCTTCTTGGCGGTCTGCGGTCTTTGTGCGACTGGCTTTTTCGCTGAATCTGGACGTTTGGTGCGATCAATGGCTTGTTGCTTTGCGGCAGCCTTGTCCCGATTAGCGTTGTTCCGGTTCGCCAAGGCACCGCCTGCTACAGCCCCTGCACCCGCACCGACCGCGGCTGCGGCCGCCCCGCGGTCCCGGCTAATATCTGCAGCACCGGATTCTCGGCTCAACTTTGCACGCAGCTCATCCGTGCGACCGTCAGGACGATTAACCGGCAAGTCGCTACGGCCACCTTCGGGTCTTTTGTGGTCCGCTATTTTGTTCCGGGCCTCCTGTTGCCGGTCAGGATCGGGGTTCCATCCGATATCCGTTCGGTCACCTAAATCTATATCATTGCCGATATTGACGTTGCCATCCACGTCTATGTCGATGTCTGGATTTCTATAAATCGGACCGCCGCCCCAGCCACCGCAATTTCGGCACCCCCAGTAGTCGTTCCAATCATCGTCGTCGTCAAAAATTTCGTCGATCAGGGCAACAGCGCCAAAAGTCAGTAGTGCGGCGCCCACAACATCCCCGGTTGACGGGCCAGTATAAATCGTCTCGGGATTGTATTGTGGAACGTATACCGTCTCGGGTTCTGTCGGTGTAATTACTACGTTGTCGTCGTCAGACACTTCGACAGTTTGCTCGGGCCCTGAAACAAGAGCGCCGCTGTCAATTGCCTGATCCCGCATGACCTGCACCGCATCCATCACATCGTCGGACTGGGCCAACATGGCAGTGCCAACTGTCTCGGTCCAGTCGATATGGGTGGCCATCTGACCAACAACTTCGGGGAACGCCGTTGCCAACACACTGACAGAAGGATCCCATCCCATCGCATCGATTTCGGGCTCTAGTTCAACAGGGTCGCGGTCGGCGTTATCGAGCAAATACCGTTCAGCCTTAACAATTTCCAATGGCTGGGTTGCCGCGACAAATATCTGTATGAGTAACGTGTCGGGATAAAGAGCAACCGGGGCGACCAAGGTCTGCAACTCAGCGTCAGTTAGCAGACTGGACGAGGTCGCCGAGGTATCATCTTTTGCCGCTACATCTTCGGACGACTCTTGCGCTAACGCGGAAGTAGATACGCAAATACCGAATGCAATTAGTAGAAACCTAAACATATTGCGATCCTTCGATTTCTTGAAGGATCACCTAAGACTGCGATTCTGGCAACCGATCAGTCAACAAAACGGTTGTGGGATAATAATCGACACCCAATCAAGTTTGAGCGAGTGTCCGCTTTGGGCTCGAAGCGGACGTTGCTATTAAGCAAAATCCTGAATTCGTAAACTTTCATACGCCTTATAGAGGTTAATATTCTGCCCTCGCGCAAAGCCCATACAATGCCCCAAAATTGTTCTCAAGATAGATCAATAACGCCTCCGGCCCGGGCTCTACACGGCTTGCCCTCTGGATGATTTCGCGTGGCGCATAAAGGCCGCCAAATTGCTGGACGTTCTCGCGCAAAACTATGGCCTCTTGAGCGTCATGGGAGAAAAATAGGATGGCTCAGAAACGGTATTGAGATGAGAATTCGCTGCCCGAACCATGAGAACCTAACCGTACGCAACGAACACATTCAAAAATGCAACCGTCGATAAATCTTGCAAGATTAGGGCCGCACCTGATTTAGTGACCAAAAATTGGGCGGCTTTTGGGGGAGAAGCGCGTGCAGAAAGCACAAGAGCAGGACTACGAAGCCGAATTACGCATTCACGAAGCACTGGACGTTTCGTCGACAACGCCTGTATTCGCATTGTCTTTCGTGATGGCCTTTGCTGTGATGATATTGCAAATCGGTCCCTCGAACCTGACGCTGGGCGCGATCGCGTCTTTGGTCATGTTGCTGATCATGAATGTGATGGGGATGAAAAGCTATTACGCGTTGCGTAACAAGCCTAGACCAAAATCAATCTCGAAACGGCGATTGAGGGTTATTCTCATCACCTCACTGATCCTTGGAACAGGTTGGGGCAGTTTCAACTTTTTCATGATGCCGGTCTTGGCACCGCATGAACAGATGGTCCTGTATCTTTTCGCGTTTATCGGAGCATTTGGCGGCTCTACAACATTTTCGCTTAGGGTGACCTGGGGCTTCTCAAGCTCAATTCTCTTTCTAACTTGGCTGTCCATGCTTCTATGGGGGCCTCTGGAATGGTATTTTAATACGCTCATCATATTGGGCACGATTCTGGTCATAACTCAGCTGACACTCTTAACCAGAAAAAGTGCGATCAACGGCATCAATTTGACGCTGGCCAACACCAAGGCGCTGAACAATCAGCTTAGGGCTGAAAACCGGATACGTGAATTGGCGCGCATTCCGGAAGAAAACCCGAACCCGGTGTTGCGTATCACCGAGAAGGGCGAACTGACTTACGCCAATAAGGCAAGCGCTCCATTAATCGAAGCACTGCAGCTAAAAGTTGGTGACCGCGTGGGAACGGGTTGGCGCAAACGAATTGCCAAGGGTTTGCAGGAAGATCAAAGGGCAGACTTCCAGTATAAGGCTGGTGGTCAGACCTATTCTCTTTTGCTGTGGCCGGTTCCGGAAGGAGGATACGCGAATATCTACGGTCGGAATATTACGCAGCAAAAACGCGTGGAGAGCGAGTTGCGGGTGGCCCGCGACACAGCTGAAACCGCTAACAAGACTAAAAGCACGTTCCTTGCCAATATGAGTCATGAACTGCGCACACCGCTGAATGCGATTATTGGATACAGCGAACTAATGTTGGAAGAAGCGATCGACCAGAAGGACGAAGCAAACCTGAGCGATTTGAAGAAGATTCAATCTGCCGGGAAACACCTGCTTGCGTTGATCAATGATGTATTGGACCTCTCCAAAATCGAAGCCGGAAAGATGGAGTTCGAACTGGAAACTTTCGACGTTTTCCAGATGATCAAAGATGTTAGCGCGACAGTGCAGCCGTTGGCCGAGCAGAACAACAATACGCTGGAAATTAAGTGCCCTGATGATATCGGCGAGATGGTCTGTGACTTGACCAAGGTGCGGCAGGCCCTGCTGAACTTGTTGTCCAATGCTTGTAAGTTCACAGAACATGAAATGATCACGTTATCGGTTGTAAAATCGAACGACACAGATCAACTGGAATTTGCGGTCACCGATCACGGCATCGGCATGTCGCCAGAGCAGGTCGAGAGGATATTCGATGCGTTTACGCAGGCAGATTCCTCAACAACGCGTAACTACGGTGGTACCGGATTGGGGCTGTCTATCACAAAGGCCTTCTGCGAACAGTTGGGCGGCAACATTCACTGCGAAAGTGCGCTTGGCGAAGGTTCGACCTTCACAATTCGCCTGCCGCGCATCTGTCGCGACCCGTCAACAGGCGTGATGCGTCTGGCTGACCAGTCAGAGAATGAATCGAACAATGACCCGAATGCTCCACTGGTTCTGTTGGTGGATGACGATCCGACCGTGCATGATCTTCTGGGTCGACGATTACTTCGTGAGGGATATCGCGTTCTCGCATCGGCCAACGGCGATGAGGCATTGGAACTGGCTCGAACAACCCGTCCTGATGCCATCACGCTCGATGTCTTCATGCCCGAAATCGATGGCTGGGCTGTTTTGTCCAAGCTCAAGGACGATCCCGAACTTAGGGATATTCCTGTCATTATGTTGACTTTCGCAGAGGATCGCAAAAGAGGTTTGTCGCTGGGAGCCAGTGAATATCTGGGCAAGCCAATTGACACGACCGAGCTGCTGAGTGTCCTTAAAGAGCACTGCCCGACTCTGCCAACGCCACGCGTTCTGGTCGTCGAGGACGAGGCTGCAACGCGTGAGCTGATCTGTCGCGTTCTCGAAAAAGAAGGCTGGCAGACTGACGAGGCGATCAATGGACTGGATGCCCTTCAACGCCTCTCTCAGTTCGTGCCGGACGTGATTTTACTTGATCTCATGATGCCCGAGATGGACGGTTTTGAGTTCTTGGCGGGGATAAGAAAGAACCCGGAGTGGAAGAATATTCCCGTCATCATCGTGACCGCCAAATCCCTGTCCAGCGAGGACCGAGCGCAACTGAATGGCTCGTTCCAGACTCTGGTCCGCAAAGATGGGGATGAGATTGAAATCATTCTGAACCAGTTGAATGAAATCCTTTCGGCTTCTCGATCTGAAGACGTATAGGCTGTGAGTAGCGCCCCGAATACCCAACCCGAGCAGGCACAGGCAATGTGGCTGGCAAATTTACGCCAGAACCTGATTCCCCCGGTCAGTGCGATAGTCGGGCTATGTGAGTTTCTCGAAAGTGAGGCTGAACGCCTTACTCTGAAGGAAGCCGCATCAGACCTGAACCGAATATCTCAGGCTGCAACCGAACTAAGCGTGTTTGTGGACCAGCTTCTGCATCCCCGAATGGCCTTGAAGCTTACGGTCAGCGGTGACGAAGGAGTGAAAAGGCTTCGTCACGATTTGCGAACGCCGATGAATGCGATCAAGGGCTACAGCGAAATGCTGCTTGAGGATCTGGAGGATCTAAACGCAGGATATCTGGAGTTGGACCTGCGCGGATTGCTGAAGCATACGGATTCTCTATTGCAAGAAATTGATGTGCTCGCATCGTTGTCCGACAACCAGTCCGGCGATGGCTTCAAAATACCCGAGGCATCGCAGGACGCAGCTGAGATGTTCGCAAATCTGGCTCAAAGCATGCGCTCGATTGATCCGGTTGCGGAGACTGCTTCGCTAACCGGAACCATCCTAGTCGTAGATGATGTCGAAGCGAACCGTACGCTGCTTGCCCGGCGGCTCGAACGGGATGGTCATCAAGTCTGGACCGCCGACGGAGGATATTCGGCTCTGGAAAAGCTGTCTCAACACGCGTTCGATCTGGTCCTGCTTGATCTTATGATGCCGGATCTCAACGGTTATGATGTTTTGAAGCGACTGAAAGAAAACGATGACTGGCGCGACATCCCGGTCATCATGATTTCCGCGCTCGATGAGATCGAAAGCGTTGCGCGTTGCGTTGAGATCGGAGCAGAAGATTACCTCCCTAAACCGTTCAATCCAATCTTGTTGCAAGCTCGGATCAACGCCGCGCTTGAGAAAGGACAGTGGCGGGAGCGAGAGCGCCTCTATCTCTTTCAGATGGAGGCAGAGAAGCAAAAGTACAAAGACCTGTTGCATAGTATTCTGCCGCAAAAAATCGTGACACGGTTGAACGACGGAGAGGCCACGATTGCCGACCGTCATGACGATGTGACTGTCCTGTTTTCGGACATGGTTGGCTTTACGGAGATGTCGGCGAAATTGTCACCCGCGCAAGTGGTTCACTACCTTAATCGGGTTTTTTCGGGCTTCGATAAGACGGCTTCGGAACTTGGTGTGGAAAAGATCAAGACAATCGGAGACGCCTACATGGCGGCAGCCGGAGTACCCGACCATCGGAATGACCACGCTGAAGTGATCGTTGAACTGGCTTGTCGGATGTTATCTCAGGTCGAAGCGCTGAACCACGAGCTGGACTACCCTATGCATCTTAGAATCGGCGTCCACAGTGGGCCCGTAGTCGCCGGAATAATCGGGTCACACCGTTTTCTCTACGATGTTTGGGGGGATACAGTGAATTTCGCCAGCCGTCTTGAAACAACGGGCGCGCCAGGCCGCATTCAAGTCTCAGAGGAGACCGCAAGGCGGGTTACGCATTGCTTTGACCTAACTAATCCGATGGATGTGAGAATTAAGGGCAAAGGCCAGGCAAAAACATATTTCATCACTGGACGGAAATCTTAGTAGTCGGATCTTCCTCCAGAGGCTGACAGCAGTTTTTCCATTATCTCAAGCAAACGGTTAAGTTCGACAGGTTTGGTATCAAAGTCATCGCAACCTGCCTCCAGCGCCTTTTCCCGGTCGCTGGCCATTGCGTGTGCCGTAAGCGCAACCACCGGGATTGAGGCCGTCTCGGGTGCTGCCTTGATGCGTCGGGTCGCCTCCCATCCATCAATCTCAGGCAGGCTCATATCCATCAAAACAATGTCGGGACTTGCTTCACCAGCCATGGACACGCCTTCCAACCCGTCCTTCGCAACGATAACTTGGAATCCTTTGCGCGCCAACCGACGCGACAACATATCGCTGTTCATTTCGTTGTCTTCCACCAACAGAACTTTAGCCAAATTTTCCCCCTTTACGCATGCGCGCCATTTGACTGCCCACGAGACAGAGTGTTTCCGGATCCATTTTCAAAATGTCGAGCATACCACAAGATTGCGCAAGTCGTTTCGGTTGAAGCATTCTTTCATCAATTCGGCTTCACGCAATGAACAAATTAGTGTCTTCAGGTAATGTCTTCTTTTAGTCCACCCAACCCGCTACAAATTTCGCTTTCCCACCCTTGCTGCTTTTTGCTGCGGTCGAGTTGCGACCAAAGCAGTCGTTCATTGTCAGATTGCCAATGGCGGTAGTGTCCGTGTCTCGTTCATTGCCTGGGGAATTTTCGCTGCGCCGGGCCCGAATGGCAGCTCCTTACGCCGCATCGCCGTACTCAAGATAATGCACACCCAGCAAAATCTGCGCTGTGTGCGTTTGCAGCGAGAAAATCGAATTCACAGGATGGGCGCGAGGCGGGTGTGGCTTTTGAGCAAGATCTTGAATTCAAAAACTTGCGAACACCTTCAGGAAGTTAATATTCGGCCATCGCTCAAAGCCCATACAATGCCCCAAACTTGTTCTCAAGATAAGTCAACAACGCCTCCGGCCCGGGCTCGACACCACTTGCCCTCTGGATGATTTCGCGCGGCGCATAAAGGCCGCCAAATTGCTGGACGTTCTCGCGCAGCCATCCAGTAGCGCCCGAGGTATCGCCCGCAGCCAATTGCGAATCCAAATCGGGTACGGCCTTGCGCAAAGCCTGATTCAGACATCCTGCGTAGACATTCCCCAACGAATAGGTCGGGAAGTAGCCAAACAGCCCAACCGACCAGTGCACATCCTGCAGGCACCCATTCGAAGGCTTGTCGACCGCATATCCAAAATCTGCGGCGAAACGATCATTCCACGCGGCTTCAAGGTCGCCGACTTGCAGATCACCTGCCATCAGCGCACGCTCTAGATCGAACCGCAGCATGATATGCAGGTTGTACTGCACTTCGTCCGCTTCGGTTCGGATGTATCCACTGTGTACTCGGTTAACGGTGCCATAGAAGGCATCGGCGTCGGCGATGCCAAAATCGCCAAAGGCGTCTTTCATTTGATCGAAAAGCCAGCCGGTGAAGGCGCGGGACCGGCCCAGTTGGTTTTCATAAATCCGGCTTTGGCTTTCATGAACTCCCATGGATACACCGCGCCCTAAAGGCGTCAGCAAATACTCCGGGTCGATCCCCTGTTCATAAGCCGCATGTCCCACTTCGTGGATTGTGGAATAGAAGCAATTGAACGGGTCCGTTTCGCTGGTTCTGGTGGTGATGCGTACATCCAGCCCGCTGCCAGAACTGAACGGGTGTACAGCTTTGTCCACGCGGCCATTATTCAGGTCATAGCCAAAGGCGAGGGCCAGTTTTTGCGTCAGGCGCATTTGGATCGACTCGTCAAATCTGCCAGTCAGAGCCGCAGGCTCGGGCCGATCTAGGACAGCTGCGCGCAAAGCAACCAGACGTGGGCGCATCTGGTCGAATATCTCCGCAATCTGCGCACCCGTCGTGTAGGGCTCGTAATCTTCGACCATTGCGTCGTAGATATCACCGCCTTGAGCGAGCGCTGCACCTTCCTCGCGCTTAAGTGCAACAACCTCTTCCAGAACGGGCAGAAAAGCAGCGACATCCTCGTTCGCGCGGGCCTGCGCCCATTTTCCCTGTGCCTCGGACGTCACGCGTGCAATTGCAGTAGCCAGGTCCGATGGAACCTTCAACGCCCGATCATATTCGCGTCGAATTTCCCGCAGCTGAGCCTTGTCCGCTTCGCTGCTTGCATATGCGCTCTCCAGCCATTCCGCCACACGCGGGTCTGAGCGGCGCGCGTGAAGCACGGCTTCGATCGCGGCCATCTCTTCGGCCCGTTGTGGAGCTGCGCCGCGCGGCATTACCGTTTCCTGATCCCATCCCAGACGTCCGGCGATCTGGCCAAGGGCCGAAGTTTGGCGCTGATAGGCCATCAGGTCGTTGAAAGCTGTCATCTGGGTCATGCTCCGCGCAAAGAAGTTGCAATAGGATAGGCCGTGAGAAAACGTGCACGCAGGATCAGCGTCCAAACCACGACGGCCATGAATTGGTGGAATATCGCGATTTGCCAGGGTGCCGCGTAGATCACTGTCATGATACCGACCACCACCTGTAGCGAAAGCGCAGCGAATGCGGCGTTGAAAGCGAACCGCGTCTGCGGATGCGCACTTGCCGCGCCGCGCCGCCAAACAACGACACCAAAGGCGAACAGCAGATAACCAGCGCAGCGGTGGATGAATTGCACAAGACCCGGGCTTTCGAAGAAGTTCCGCCACATCGGTTCAAGCATCGTGGCATCCGGTGGCAGAAGCTGCCCTCCGATCAAAGGCCAATCCGTATAGGAACGACCTGCGTCGATGCCCGCGACCAGCGCCCCAATGAGTATTTGCAAAAAGGCGAAATGCATCAGACCTGTGGAAAGCGAGAACAACCGGGTTTCCTTTGCGCGGCGTGCTTGCATCAGATCGCGCTCCTCGCGCGCCAACATGAAGATGTACCAAGCCAGAAACCCGAGGATGACGAACGCAAGCCCCAGATGCACCGCTAGTCGATAGCTTGCAACTGCGGTCATCCCCTCGCCTTGCGTCACACCCGACGCAACCATCCACCATCCAACAGCCCCTTGAACGCCACCGAGCGCTCCGGGGATCAGCAATCGACCGGTCCAACCAGCCGGTATCTTGCGGGCAACAAGAAAACCGAAAAAGCCGACAGCCCAGACCAGGCCGATCACGCGGCCCAGTTGGCGGTGGCCCCATTCCCACCAGTAAATTGATTTGAAATCATCCAACTCCATCCACTGGTTCTGGATGCGCCATTGATCGATTTGCTTGTATTTATCGAATTCGGCCTGCCAGTCAGCCTCGGAAGTCGGTGGGATGGCCCCGGTGATCGGACGCCATTCGGTGATCGACAGGCCGCTATCTGTCAGTCGGGTCAGTCCACCGACCGCGATCATGATGACCACAAGCGCAAACAGGATCATAAGCCAGACGCGAATGGCCTGGCGTGCACCACTGCGCCCGCGATCGATCACACCCGGCTGAACCGCTTGTTGTTTTTCAGAGTCTGAGACGTCTTCGAAGATGCTGCGCTTACCGCTCATGCTGTCCTCTTGTGCCTTGAATTTCGTCGCAAGCTAGGTTGACTTGGGGGCGAGGTCCAGCCTCAGCCCCGATCCTTCCAGCGGACCATCTGACGCATCACCCCGTGCAGCATTTGCACATCCGCCCGCGTCATCCGCATCCTGGACCACAGATTGCGCAGGTTGGTCTTCATCCCTTCGGCCTTTTCGGGCGGGTAGAAAAATCCCGCCTCCTCCAGCCGATCCTCGTAATGCTCGACCAGCTTTTCGACCTCGATCCCCGTAGCCCAGTCGCCTTTGCCCAAATCAGTTGCCTCATGCACCACATCCCCGGTTTGGCGCATCCACTCGTAAGCCGTCAGCAAAACGCATTGCCCAAGGTTCAGCGACGCGTATTCGGGATTCACTGGCACCGAGATAATCGCGTTTGCCTTGGCAATATCCTCGTTTTCAAGCCCGGCGCGTTCTGGACCGAACAGCACGGCCACCTTATCGCCAGCGGTCACCTTTTCCGCGGCGATCTGCATGGCCCGTTCGGGGCTGAATACCGGCTTGGTCAGGCCCCGTTGCCTTGCAGTAGTCGCAAAGACATATGTGCGGTCCCCCAATGCTCCGGCCAGATCGTCGAACAATTGTGCCTCATCCAGCAATCGCCCTGCGCCGCTAGACATCGCCACCGCCTTGGGGTTCGGCCATCCATCGCGCGGCGCAACGATCCGCATCCGATCCAGTCCGAAATTCCACATCGCCCGTGCAGCAGCACCGATATTTTCGCCCATCTGCGGGCGCACAAGCACGAAATAAGGCTGGGATGTATCGCTGGGCATGGCTGTCTCCGAAAAGGTCTGCCTGCTCTAATCGCGTCTCCCCCGCAGGGCAAGGTACCCGGCGCGTCTAATCCAGCACGGGACGGCATAAAAGTTTGCTTCCCGCCCGCAATCCGCTAAACCGCGCGAAAGACTGAAAGCGAAGGACGCGCCAATGGACACCCCCGAGCAGCCGCAGATTTATCTGATCACCCCGCCAGCGATCACACTGAGCACTTTCCCCGACCAGTTGTCCCGCGTTCTGGACGGGGCCGAGATCGCCTGTATCCGCCTGGCTCTGGCAGGAAGTGACGAAGATACCATCGCTCGCGCCGCTGATGCCTGCCGTGAGGTTGCTCATGCGCATGACGTGGCGCTGGTGATTTCGAACCATGTACTGCTGGCGCAACGGCTGGGTCTGGACGGGGTGCATCTGGACGATGCGGCACGCTCGGTCAGGGCTGCGCGTAAGGAACTGGGGCCAGATGCCATCGTCGGCAGCTTTTGCGGAGCCTCCAGCCATGATGGCATGACCGCTGGAGAAGGTGGTGCAGACTATGTTGCCTTTGGCCCGGTCGGCAACGTCGCGCTGGGCGATGGAACCCGCGCTGAGCAAGACTTGTTCCAATGGTGGTCTGAGATGATCGAGGTTCCGGTGGTGGCCGAAGGCGGGCTAACCGAAGACCTGATCCGAGACCTGACCCCCTGCACAGATTTCTTTGGCATCGGCGATGAGATCTGGTCACATGACAACCCGCTGGATGCATTGAACACTCTGATCGCCGCAATGCGCTGACGACTGTGAGCGTTAACCCTTGCACCCGCGTCGGGGCTGCGGCATGACACGAAGCATGACTCAGAACAGCGAAATCCTGTGTATCGGATCGGTCCTGTGGGACGTGATCGGGCGATCAGCCAGCGTCATGCGGCAGGGATCGGACGTACCGGGGCGGATTACCCGCTTGCCCGGCGGTGTCGCCATGAACATCGCCATGACGTTGGTGCGCTTTGGGATGACCCCTACGCTGCTCACTGCAATCGGCCGCGATCCCGAAGGCGACGAACTGGTCCACTCCTGCGCACGGTTGGGCATGGTGACCGACCACATCTACCGTTCGCAAGACTTGCCGACCGACCGCTATATGGCCGTCGAAGGTGCCAATGGATTAATCGCAGCCATTGCAGACGCCCATTCACTTGAGGCGGCGGGAGCAAAAATCTTACGTCCCTTAATGCATGGACCTTTGGGCTATGAAAATACACCTTTTGAAGGCCCCATCGCGCTGGACGGCAACCTAACCCTGAACCTGCTGGAAGAGATCGCGCAAAGCCCCGCCTTTGCCCGCGCCGATCTTCGCGTGGCCCCCGCGTCCCCCGGCAAGGCCGAGCGTTTGTTACCTTTTCTGAAACACGCGCGCGCAACGCTCTATGTAAACCTCGAAGAAGCTGGGCTTTTATGCCAACGCGAATTCACTAATTCCGAAAGTGCTGCTCAGGGCTTGCTTGACCGTGGCGCACTGCGTGTTCTGGTGACCGATGGTGGCAACTCGGCCACTGTCGGTAGCGCTAATAGTGTTCTGACCCAAAAACCACCTTCCGTTCTGGTCACCCGCGTGACCGGCGCAGGTGATACTTTCATGGCAGCCCATATCGCTGCCGAAGCAAGTGGCGCTGACAACGACGCCGCGCTCAAGCGTGCCCTGCATGCCGCTGCAACATATGTTTCCGGAGAAACTCCACTGTGATCGAAATCCAATATTCCGCCGAGGTTCGCGCCGCAAAAGACGCAGGCCAACCAATTGTTGCGCTGGAAAGCACTATCATCACCCACGGGATGCCCTACCCCCAGAACATTGAGGTTGCCGCACAGGTCGAACAGGACATTCGCGATGCGGGCGCAGTTCCCGCAACTATCGCCGTGATCGATGGCGTGCTTAACATTGGGCTTGAGTCCGATCAGCTTCAGGGCCTTGGTCAGGCGCAAGGCGTTGCCAAGCTGTCGCGCGCTGACATGGCTGCTTGTCTTGCAAGTGGCGGTACAGGGGCCACCACCGTAGCAGCTACCATGATCGCAGCGCATTATGCAGGTATCGAAGTATTTGCCACAGGCGGCATCGGCGGCGTTCATCAGGGGGCTGAAATCTCTTTTGATATCTCTGCTGACCTGCATGAGCTTGCGCAAACACCTGTGACGGTTGTTGCGGCCGGAGCCAAAGCTATTCTCGACCTGGCCAAAACCCTTGAGGTTCTGGAAACGCTCGGTGTGCCGGTCATCGCACACGGACAGGACGAATTTCCGGCGTTCTGGTCAGCCAAGTCTCCGCTGGCTGCTCCATTGAGGATGGACAGCGCAGAGGACATCGCCAAAGCCCATGCCGCGCGGCGGGCGCTGGGATTACCCGGTGGGCAACTCGTAGCCAATCCGATCCCGCAGACCGATCAGATCGCTGCCGAGGAACTTGCCCCGATCATTGCTTCCGCACAGGCCGATGCCGAAACACACAGGATCACCGGCAAAGGCGTTACGCCTTACCTACTGCAACGCATCTACGAACAGACCAATGGTCGCTCGTTGACCGCTAATATCGCTCTGGTACGCAACAATGCACGGCTGGCGGCGGGCATAGCAATAGCGCTGGTAAAGACGGCTGAGTGACATAAGCCTATTGTACCAAGACCTCGGACTGCTTAACTAATTCCGCAAACCACTCAGGACCGCAATGAACACGCCGTTTGACGAAGAACCACATCGCCGCTCGGGCCTTCTGTCCGGGCTGCGCGCGTCATTTTTGACGGGCATTGTCGTCATTGCGCCGGTTTGGCTGACGATCTGGCTGATCTGGTCGGTCGTGGGCTGGATCGACAGCGCCGTGCTGCCATTGATCCCTCAGCAATTCCAGCCAGCCGAGTATGTTGGGATCAACCTGCGCGGCGTCGGCGTCATCATCTTCCTGATCTTCACGGTCATCGTCGGCTGGATTGCCAAAGGCATTTTGGGCCGTTCACTGATCCACTTCGCCGAAAGCCTCGTTGATCGGATGCCCGTCGTCCGGTCCGTCTATTCCGGCATCAAGCAAATTTCGGAAACAGTCTTTGCGCAGACAGAACGCTCTTTCGAAAAAGCCTGTCTGATCCAGTATCCGCGCCGCGGAATTTGGGCAATTGGATTTGTTTCGACCACAGCGCGGGGCGAAGTCAGCCAACGTGCCGAAACGGGTGGTGAGTTGCTCAGCGTCTTTGTCCCGACGACCCCAAACCCCACATCCGGTTTCCTGCTGTTTTTCCCAGCCGAAGACGTGATCCTGCTGGATATGTCGATCGAGGACGCAGCCAAATTGGTGATTTCAGCGGGGCTGGTATACCCCAACGAAAAAGACCCGACCCAGCCGCCGGAGTAGTCAGCCAAACATGGCAGGCAGGTCGACAGTACTGCGTTCGCCCAGATCATACTTGTGGGCGCGCAAGAATTGATCTGCCGCAACGCGCCCGGCCTGCTTCAACCTGTTCAGAACAACCGGATTTGGAACGGTTTTTGTCGCAGCCGACAGATCGTTCATCAGAGCATCATCCGCGATCATATGAACCAGCACCCGGCTCATCTCGCCTGCTTTCAATTTTCCCTCGGCCAGTAGCCGCTGCACAAAGTTAATCGCGCGCAATTCACGAAATAGCGATGAGTTAAAGCTGATCTCATTAATCCGGTTCTGAATCTGCTGCGGCGTCTTCGGCACCTCGTCCCTTTCTAAAGGGTTGATATTCACAATCACCACATCGTCGGGAAGGCCACCACCAAACAAGGGGTACAACGCCGGGTTGCCAGTATATCCCCCATCCCAATACGCTTCGGTACGACCAGATTTTGGATCATAGAACTCTATTGCCTGAAATAAGTTGGGCAGACAGGCCGACGCCAAAATGGCGTCGGTCGATATCTCATCTTCAGCAAAGACCCGTATTTTGCCACTGCGCACGCAAGTCGCACAGACAAAAAGCTCCGGCCCTTCATCCGCACAAATCTCATCAAAATTGAACCGATCCACAACCGGCTCAAGCGGATTGCGATAGAACGGCCCGTAGGCATAGGGAGACACCAGCCGCGACCATGTTTCGGCCATCGAATACGGCAGTGAATACTCAAGCGCCTGCGATATATGCGCCGGCTCTATACCGCGCATCCAATGAACGATCCGCATATCACCAACAGCGCCCATGCGCGCCCATAAATCGTCGAGACAGGCCCGAGCGCCTTCGCGCCCCGCATGCACCATTCCGGATTTGAACGCGGCTCCGTTCAGGGCGCCAGCCGAGGTTCCAGTGATCGCCGCAACCTCGACATCCTCCTCATCCAGTAGACGGTCCAGCACACCCCAGGTAAACGCACCATGGGCACCACCGCCCTGCAGAGCCAGATTGATCCGCTTCATACTTCCGCCTCTTCATCTGGCCAAAAATATCCCGGGGGGTTGGGGGCAGAGCCTCCATACATCCTCAAAGCGCGGTCCACCCCCCATCGACTGAAATCGTCGTCCCGGTGATCTGCGCGGCCGCATCCGAACACAAGAAGATGGTCGTGCCACCAAGCTGTTCAACCGTCGCGAACTCTTTTGAAGGTTGCCGTTCCAGCAGGACGTTCTTCACAACACCCTCGCGGCTCATGTTATATTCCTTCATCGTATTGGGGATTTGCGCCTCAACCAATGGGGTCAGCACATAACCCGGGCAGATAGCGTTGCACGTGATCGGTTCCTGAGCCGTCTCGAGCGCAACGGTTTTGGTCATCCCAACCAAACCATGTTTTGCCGCTACATAAGCTGCCTTAAAAGGAGAGGCCGTTAACCCATGTGCCGAAGCGATATTCACGATACGGCCCCAACCTGCCGCGCGCATCATCGGCAAGGCTGCAGCCGTTGTGTGAAAGGCTGAATTCATGTTGATCGCGATGATTGCATCCCATTTATCAGTCGGAAATTGATCGATCGGCGAAACATGTTGGATGCCGGCATTGTTCACCAGTATGTCGCAGGCACCTGCCTGTTCGATAAGTGCGCGGCATTCATCGCCTTTCGACATGTCCGCCTTGATGTAGCGCGCGTTGGTCCCGGTCTCTTTCCCAATCTCGGCAGCCAGCGCATGATCTACATCCCGGTCGGTAAACGAGTTCAGAACCACATCCGCACCCGCCTTGGCCAGCTCACGCGCAACGCCCAGTCCAATCCCTGAATTCGACCCTGTTATGATGGCTGTTTTTCCCGCCAAGCTCATGCTTGCTCTCCGTCCTGATTTCAATTCAGCCACACAGTGCCATGCTGCACCTGCAAAGGAAACGGGGAATGATACAGCGGGTGCATCCCGGCAGATTTTGCCAAAAAAAACGCCCGCACGAAGCGGGCGTTAAGTTATTGAGGCAGGTTTCATACAGGCAAGAAACCTATCGAGCAGTGCATCCTTTATAAGCAATTCTTTGCATCCGTCCAAGCTAAAAGTTTGATAATAAGAAAAATCATGGCTACGGTGAATCCCAAACAAAATAAGGCCAGAGCAGGATTGTTTCCAAAATGAGCCCCGATTATCTCCACCCCCTCCGACCAGCAATTGCGGGAATCGCCTGCATTTTTGCGGCTTCATTCGCTTCGGCAGAATCAGCCCATGGCATAGCTATGTATGGCGACCCGGCACTACCACCGGATTTTGTGTCGCTACCCTACGCAAATCCCGATGCGCCCAAGGGCGGAAAGGTCGTATTTGGAAATACCGGCGGCTATAACAGTTTGAACCCGTTTGTGCAAAAAGGCACGTCACCCTGGCAGCTGCGATTTTGGACCCATGAAAGCCTGATGGGCCGGTCCTGGGACGAACCTTTCACTCTTTACGGGTTGTTAGCCGAATCAGTTGAGACAGATTCGGACCGCACTTGGGTCGAATTCACTTTGCGTGAAAACGCACGATTCTCGGATGGCGCACCAGTCACTGTCGAAGATGTTATCTGGTCGTATGAGACGCTGGGTACCGAAGGCCACCTGCGGTATCGCGGGCTGTGGGGCAAGATCAATAGCATTGAACAGACCGGCCCACGCAGTGTCCGGATCAGCTTTAATGAACCCGATCGCGAGCTGGCCCTGATCGCCGGCATGCGCCCTATCCTGCAAAAGGCGCAATGGGAGAGGAAATCGTTCGCGGACGCTCAGTTGCAAGATATACCCATCGGATCAGGACCCTACGTGATCGATGATTACGAAGCTGGCCGCTATGTAAACCTACGCCGCAATCCTGACTACTGGGGTGCCAATATCCCCTACCGCAAGGGCACAATGAATCTGGATGACATGCGGATCGAATTCTATGGTGACGGCACCGTTGCCTTCGAAGCATTCAAGGCAGGCGAACTTTCAGCCGTGCGCGAGTTTAACGCGGACAAATGGAACACTCAGTATAGTTTCCCGGCGGCGCAACGCGGTGATGTTGTAAAGACCGAAATCCCGCATCAAAAACCTTCGGGCATGACCGGTTTTGTCATGAACACCCGTAAGGCCCCTTTTGACGACTGGCGCGTTCGCGAAGCGTTGACCCTGGCGTTCAACTTTGAATTCATCAACGACACCATCACAGGCGGCGCGCAACCCAGAATTACGTCCTATTTCTCAGGCTCCGAGTTGGGCATGCAACCCGGCGCGGCCACCGGTCGCGTCGCAGATCTTCTGCAACCTTATGCCGCCGAGCTGGCGCCGGGTACCATTGAGGGGTATGAATTGCCCGCGGGTGATGGAACCGAACGCAACCGGAGCAATATCCGCAAGGCGCTAAAACTGCTGGAAGAGGCAGGCTGGACAATTCAGGACGGTCAGCTTCGCAATGCCGATGGCAAACCGTTTGAAATCGACCTTGTCATCAGCCAGGGCAGCCTGAATGTGGTGCAGGATGTCGGTGTGATCGCGGAAATCTATGCACGCGCGTTGGAGCGCCTGGGCATTCAACTGACCGTCGAAAAAGTTGACGACGCGCAGTACACCTCGCGTATCGACGCGCAAGACTTCGACATGACGCCCTTCCGCCGCGCCCTTTCGCTGTCGCCCGGCAACGAACAACGCCTGTATTGGGGCAGCGAAAACGCCGACACTCCGGGGACTAGGAATGTCATGGGGCTGACCTCTCCTGCCGTTGACGGATTGATCGATGCAATGCTGGCCTCGGAAAGCCACGAGGATTTTGTGGCCGCTACCCGCGCGTTGGACCGCGTACTAACCGCTGGCCGTTACGTCATTCCGATCTGGAGCTTCGATGTCGGCCGCATCGCCCACGTGAAGGAGTTGAAGCAACCTGCCTCGCTTCCGATTTATGGAGATGGCCCCGAATACATGCCGCAGGTCTGGTGGTACGAGGACTGACAAGACTGCGGGACTTTTAGTTCAGCGCAATTCCGGGCCTAAAACTGGTTGATCCAGCAATGGCACGGCGACAGGGCAGATTCCCAGCCATAAGCGATTTTCGGCTGAACCCGTCACAAACTGTGACCAATACCAGAGCTTGTGGGTCGCGGAACCATTCGCGCCTACTGGTACACAAGTTGCACAAGTATTGCTTATCCGGTCAAAATCATCGCAAGGGGCTTTACGGACTCGTGGCACGGACTATACGTTGTACATATCCCGATGAATATCTTAGTGCAGATAATTGCAGCATTTTTCGGGTACGTGATACTGTACTGGCTGTTTAAGTCAGAAGAACAACGGACCGGCCGCCACTCACTAAAACAGCAGGTCCGTCGGCCCGTTGCGGTTTAGCCGCAGCGGGTTTTTGCCTTTGGTTTCCGTAACGGCAACCTGCGACATTTTGTCATGTCCGCATTATCCCCCCACACTCCGTACGCTAATACCGGGGAGAGCAATCCTGGAACCGAATAAAGGGAAGGCTCGTAGATGTTGAACTGGGCTGATCTGACGCAAGACTGGGGTGCGTCTTATGCGCGTGCAAAACGCAGATTTCCAAACCTGCGGGACAGGGACATGGCGCGCGTTGGTGAAGATCGTAAGCAGTTCGAAGCATATCTGGCCGAACGTCACCATCTGACTGTTAATGAAGCCCGGGAAGAGCTTGAGGATTTCCTGTATACCGAAGCGTTGAACCGCGAAGTTGCGCAAACCTTAAGTAAGTGACGTCACCCAAAGGATCGTGGCGTCCTCGTCACTAACCGAAATTACATTGTGCCCCATGCTACCGTCATAATAGGCGCTATCGCCCCGGCGCATCTCGACTGGTTCATAAAATTCGGTGAACAGGCGCACCACGCCGGTCAGGACATACAAGAACTCCTCACCATCGTGACGTACCCATCCATCAAACTCTTCCATAGATCGTGCGCGCACTCGGGCACGATAGGGTAGCATCTGCTTTTTGGTAAGCGTTTCTGCCAGCAGTTCATGCTCATAGGTTGTGGTCGCGTGCGCAGCCCCCGCGCCCATTTTGGTCACCGCCATTCGGCCTATGACCTGATCACGCTGGGGCGGAGTGAACAGCTGAGGCACCGAAATTTCCAGCCCTATCGCCAGCTTCTTCAACGCATCATAAGTCGGCGACATCTGACCGTTTTCGATCTTGCTAAGTGTCGACCTTGCCAACCCGGCCTGGTTGGCCGCCTGTTCCAGCGTCCAGTTTCGGGCTTTGCGCAGCTCACGCACACGCGCGCCCAGATCGACGGGCTCAAGCTCGGTATTAATACCATTGTCGCGGGCAATTCTGACGATGGACTTATGATCATTCTTGCTCATGCGTCTTTCTATAGGGGCAGCATGCTCTGCTTGCAACGCGCCGTGCGCAGCTGTAGCCAGTTCCCATGTTGTCGATCTTTGATCAGGGACCACCGCCGCCCTGCCCGCGCCCATTCAATCTTGCCGCGCATGTCCTGCGTCATGCCCAAAGCTATTCGGAAAAAACCGCTCTATCTGTGCTTGGGCAGAACAGCGCAGTCGACTGGACCTACAGAGAGCTGAATGCAGCGATCCTGGGAACAGGAACCGGCTTGCTTCAGAGCGGCCTCAAGCCCGGCAACATCATTTTGATGCGACTTGGCAATACAGTCGATTTCCCAATCGCATATCTTGGAGCAATCGCCGTTGGGCTGGTTCCAGTTCCAACCTCATCGCAACTGACAGACGCGGAAACCGTCAAGATCATCGACGATCTGAATCCTGCCGCCGTTTTGCGCGATCCGCAGGTCGCCTGCGCCGATCACTCCAACCAAATACGGCTGGATGAGCTTGTCGGAATGCGAACGCTGCCGCCAGCGGAGTTTGCAATGGGTGACCCCGAGCGATTGGCCTATGTTGTCTATACTTCGGGCACTTCAGGCAAACCCCGCGCTGTCGCCCACGCGCATCGCGCCATCTGGGCGCGGCAAATGATGGTGGATGGCTGGTACGGTCTGCAATCTTCGGATCGATTGTGCCACGCCGGAGCATTCAACTGGACCTATACTCTGGGTACCGGGTTGATGGACCCGTGGACCATCGGCGCAACGGCACTGATTCCAGAGCCGGGAACAAACATCCGAGATCTGCCCACCCTGCTGACCCAACAACGCGCCACGATTTTTGCAGCTGCCCCCGGGGTCTTTCGGAAGATCATGCAAGGCAATCAGCGACTAGACTTACCTGATCTGCGCCATGGCCTCTGCGCCGGAGAAAAGCTCTCACGTCACCTGCACGACAAGTGGGTGCGGTCCACCGGAACAGAACTATACGAAGCATATGGTATGTCGGAATGTTCGACCTTCATTTCGTCCAGCCCCAGCCACCCGGCGCGCGGTGAGGCGTTGGGTCAGCCGCAACCCGGGCGCCGGGTGGCCATTGTTGGTCCCGACGGCCCGGTTCCGCAGGGACAAGAAGGCACGATTGCAATTCACCGTGACGATCCGGGCCTTATGTTGACTTACCTGAACGCACCCGAAGAGGCCGACGCACGTATCGCTGGGAACTGGTTCCTGACAGGTGATCAGGGTGCGATGTCCGCAGACGGGCAGATCACTTATATGGGCCGCGACGATGACATGATGAACGCAGGCGGGTACCGGGTTTCCCCGGTCGAAGTTGAGGCTGCCTTGTCGAACCACCCAGGTATCACGCAGGTTGGCGCCGCGTCGGTTGAGGTTAAACAAGACAGCTCGATCATTGTTGCATTCTACACCGGCCCCGAGGAACTAGACGCGGAGACGTTGCACGCCTATGTGTCTGACAAGCTGGCGCGCTACAAACAACCGCGGGCCTTTGTCCATCTGTCCGAACTGCCCACTGGGGGCAACGGCAAACTCCTGCGCCGCGCCCTGCCGGCCTATTTCAAGGCAACGTCCGAATGACACAGACCGTTAAGCTTGATATCATGTCCGACCCGATCTGCCCCTGGTGCTATATCGGCAAGACCCATTTAGACAAGGCGCTTGCCGAAATCCCGAACCATCCGTTCGTGATCGAATGGCATCCTTTTCAATTGAACCCGGATATGCCCGATGCAGGGATGGACCGGCGTGAGTATCTGGAGCGTAAGTTTGGCGGCAAAGACGGCGCTGTTCGCGCCTATGCACCGGTCGTCGAGCACGCCAAGAACGCTGGTCTGAAGATCGATTTCGAGGGCATGAAACGTACGCCAAATACGCTGGACGCACACCGACTGATCCATTGGGCCGGTATAGAGGGCAAGCAGAACGCCGTGGTCGATGCCCTGTTCAACGCATATTTCGTCGAAGCACGCGACATCGGAGATCGAGAAGTTCTGGCCGATATCGCAGACAGCGTTGGCATGGACGCGGCAGTCGTGATGAAATTGCTGCAATCGGAATCCGATCGCGAAGACATAAGAACCCGCGACAGCCATTCTCGCGAGATGGGCGTGAATTCGGTTCCCACTTTCATTGTGGCGAACCAACACGCCGTTCCTGGCGCACAACCCCCTGAATTATGGGGAAAAGTTATATCCGAGATCATGTCTCAGATTGAGGCTTCCTCTGCAGAATAGCACAGACCCCTGTGCATTTCTGATCTAGTCCGTTCCTCGGCACCGTGATAGCGCTGCTGGGAAGGAGCTCCCCATGACCAATCGCATGTCCCGGGGCGAATTCATTGCGCTGGTCGCGATGATGTTCGCCACGATTGCCTTTTCGATCGACTCAATGCTGCCCGCTCTGCCCGAAATCGGTAATGAGCTTAGCCCCAATGACATGAACAAAGCGCAACTGATTTTGACATCTTTTGTGCTGGGCATGGGTATCGGGACGTTTTTCACGGGCCCGATTTCGGATGCCGTTGGACGCAAACCGGTTATCTATGGAGGCGTTGCCCTCTATATCCTGGCGTCGGCAGTTGCCTGGGCCAGTTCTTCGCTCGAGCTGGTATTGGCTGCGCGGGTTGTTCAAGGCCTCGGCGCTGCTGGCCCTCGAGTTGTGGCGATGGCGATCATTCGGGACCTCTATGCGGGACGCGAGATGGCGCGCATCATCTCGATTGCCATGATGATCTTCACGTTGGTTCCGGCCGCAGCACCCTTGCTTGGTGCAGGTGTTATCGCTTTGGTTGGATGGCGCGGGATATTCGTATCCTTCATGCTTTTTGCTTCAATCATCGTAGTTTGGATGGCAACGCGGTTGCCCGAGTCTCTGGCTCCTGAAAATCGCCGCCCCTTTCGACTGCCATTAATGATCGCAGCTGTGAAGGAGATGATGACCCATCCCACCGTGCGACTTTCAATCCTTGTGCAGACGTTGTGTATGGGATTGCTGTTTACCATGCTGACAATGGTGCAACCGGTTTTTGACGTCATACATGACCGAGCTGAGAGCTTTCCGTTCTGGTTCGGCTTTGTGGCGCTGATCTCGGGCTCGGCCAGTCTGTTGAATGCCGCGCTCGTTGTTCGCCTCGGCATGCGCCGGATCGTGACCTGGGCCCTTGGTGCGCAGATCATTATCACCACATGCGTAATTGTCCTGAACGCGATGCCATTGTCCCCGGACGCCTCATTCGCGTTGTTCGTGACGTGGCAAACCACCGTATTCTTCATGGCAGGCGTTACCATGGGCAACCTGAACGCCATCGCGATGGAACCGATGGGCCATATCGCGGGAATGGCCGCCTCAGTGATTGGGTCTATCGCCACGGTTCTGGCTGCGGCAATCGCCGCACCCGTGGGCTTGCTATTTGATGGATCGATTACGCCTTTGACGACAGGGGTGTTGATCATGTGCATTCTGGGCTTCGGCCTGATGCTGCATATGGGTCGGATCGAAAATCGACTGCCTGCCTGATCTGTGCAGACCTTCTGAAACGCGTTAAGCTCCTGCCAATTGTTTGGGAGGGGTTTTATGCGCGACTATTATGATCTTGGCACCTATTCCTGTGCCGTCACCACTGCGTCGGCTGAGGCGCAGCTGTGGTTCGATCGCGGACTAGTCTGGACATATGGCTATAACCATGACGAGGCGGTCGCCTGTTTTCAGAAGGCCGCAGACGCTGACCCCGACTGCGCCATGGCCCATTGGGGCGTCGCCTATGCGGCGGGGCCGAACTACAACCTGCCATGGGATCTGCGTGACGATCAGGGACAGACCAAATCACTGGCGATTGCCTATGACGCTACACAAAAAGCTATGGCCCTTTTGGAGATGTGCACACCGGTTGAACAGGCCCTGATCCGTGCGCTGCCAGCCCGTTACCCACAGCGTGATCCGATTGAGGATATGCACACCTGGGATTACGACTATGCCGACGCGATGCGCGCAGCATTTTCTGAGCAGCCCGGCAATCTGGATCTGCGCACTATCTATGTCGAGGCATTGATGAACCTTACGCCCTGGCAGATGTGGAACCTGAAAACCGGACAACCTGCCGAGGGCGCGGCCACGCTTGAGGCGCAACAGGCATTGGAAAAAGCGATGGCTGATGATCCTGATGCGATGTCTCATCCCGGCCTGTTGCACCTCTATGTCCACCTGATGGAGATGTCGCCGACCCCGGAAAAGGCTCTGCAAGCGGGGGATATTCTGCGCACGCTGGTTCCGGATGCGGGGCATCTGGTACATATGCCAACGCATATCGACGTGCAGTGCGGCCATTATCACAACGTCGTCTATTGGAATGAACAGGCTTCGGTCGCTGATTTGAAGTATTATGAGCGCGAAGGCGCGTTCAATATCTACACCGGCTATCGTCAACACAATTACCATTTTGCAATCTACGGTGCATTATTTCTGGGTCAGATGGAGCCCGCCCTGCGCGCCAATCAAGGCCTGTGGGACACCACACCCGAGGAAATGCTGCGGATCGAAAGCCCGCCCATGGCGGATTATTTCGAAAGTTATATGTCCATGGGTCCGCATATCCTGATCCGCTTTGGCCGCTGGGAAGAGGCTAAGGCGTTGGATCTTCCCGACGATCCGGACCTCTATCGTACGCTCACGGCAACAACACACTATGCCCGCGCCATCGCCCATGCGGCCACGGATGAGGTCGCGCAGGCCGAAGCTGAAGAGCAACTGTTCCTTGCCGCTAAAACCTGCGTGCCCGAAACACGCAGGCTGCACAATAACCGTGTCATCGACCTTCTTGAAATTGCTGCGGAAATGCTGCGCGGAGAAATCGAATATCGTAAGGGCAACTACGATATTTCATATGCCCATCTGCGTCGGTCGGTCGAGTTGGACGACACATTGCCTTATGACGAACCATGGGGCTGGATGCAGCCCACACGCCACGCGCTTGGGGCTTTGTTATTTGAACAGGGCCACGTCGCCGAGGCCGAGGCCGTCTATCGAGAGGATCTGGGCCTGGCAGGAGCGCTCGGCCGTGCCTCGATCCACCCCGACAATGTCTGGAGCCTTAAAGGGCTACGCGATTGCCTGAAAGAGCGTGGAGAGGCCATAGAAATCAAACAGATTCAACAACGTCTTGATCTTGCGCTCGCGCGTGCGGACAGGGCTGTTGGTGCATCCTGTTTTTGTGCGCAAGCCGCGATGCGAGCCGCCGAATGAATGCACTGTCATTGGCTCTTGCTTTGGTATTGTGTGGTCCCGCATATGCGCAACGGCAGACATTTCCTCCAGTGGATCAAGCAGAACAAGACCCCACCCTGCTAAAGTTCAGGTCCGATCTGCTTGCAAAAATCGAGGCGCGCGATACCGAGGCCGTGGTGGCTGCCTCATGTCCCGATATTTATCTAAGCCATGGCAGCAATGGCGGACCGGACGAATTCCGAATAAACCTAACTGTGCCGCCCGATCAGCTGAGCGAAGAGTTCAGAGACGAAGCTGACGAACTGCGCGAAGCCTATTGGACAGATTTATACGAAACGCTGTCGCAGCCAGGTTACTTTGACGAACAGGGTGAGTTCTGGATGCCAACACATTGGCAAATCGCCCTGCCCGCTTCCTTGGATCCGTTCACCGCATATTTCGTGGCCGCTGAACAGGTAACGCTGCGCCAATCCCCGTCGCGCGGTGGCCCGATTGTTGGTTTGATCAGCCACGAGGTTGTCATTGTTCCTGACTATCAAACCGATGAAACCTATCAGAAAATTCGACTGACGGATGGAACCACAGGCTACATGCACGGCGACTTTCTGACATCTATGGTTGGGTATCGCGCTGCTTTGGTGAAATCCGAAGCGGGCGATTGGCAGCTTTGCACCTTTGTGACCGGGGACTAGGCTTTTGCCTTTTTCTTCTCAGCCATAACCTTTTCGGCCAGATCGCGCGCGATCGCAAACGCGCCCTTGATCTTGTCGCTGTCCTTTTTCCAGTCGCGCCGGACAACGATCTTGTTGTCCTTGACCTTGGCCAATCCACGCTGGTTCTGGATGAACTCGGCCAACCCCTGAGGGGAAGCGAACTTGTC
This sequence comes from Ruegeria sp. AP7, assembly GCF_056539905.1. Taxonomy (NCBI): domain Bacteria; kingdom Pseudomonadati; phylum Pseudomonadota; class Alphaproteobacteria; order Rhodobacterales; family Roseobacteraceae; genus Ruegeria; species Ruegeria sp. AP7. The sequence continues at coordinate 838,209 of NZ_JBQFVT010000001.1, forward strand.
ATTATGGAACTGGATCGTCGCGCCTTTAGGTCCGCCATCCAGCTTGGCAATCCCTGCCCGTTTACACATCGCCTTGATACGTACGACCAACATCAGTGTATTCACCTCTTTCGGCAAAGTGCCGAAACGGTCGATCAATTCAGCAGCGAAGCCTTCCAGCTCGACCTTCGTCGACAATGACGACAGGCGGCGATAGAGACCAAGGCGCACATCCAGATCGGGCACGTAATCCTCGGGGATCAGAACCGGGACACCTAGGTTGATCTGCGGGGCCCATTGGTCGTCGGCATCCGACAGCCCTTCCATCTCGCCGGCTTTGATCTTAGCAATCGCCTCTTCCAGCATCGACTGATAGAGTTCATAGCCCACGTCGCGCATCTGGCCGGACTGCTCTTCACCCAGCAGATTACCGGCCCCACGAATATCCAAATCCTGTGATGCCAGCGTAAATCCAGCCCCCAGCGTATCCAATGAGCCCAGAACCCGCAGGCGTTTCTCGGCCGTTGCCGTCAGGCGTGCGCGCGGTTTGGTGGTCAGATAGGCATAAGCGCGGGTTTTCGAACGCCCCACTCGACCCCGGATCTGATAGAGTTGTGCGAGGCCGAACATGTCCGCGCGATGCACCACCATCGTGTTGGCGGTCGGAATATCCAACCCGCTTTCGACAATAGTGGTCGCCAGCAACACGTCGTACCTGCCGTCGTAGAAGGCGTTCATCCTGTCATCCAGCTCACCCGCTGCCATCTGCCCATGGGCGACCACATAGGTCAGCTCCGGCAGTTGTTCTTTGAGGAATTCCTCGATCTCGGGCAGGTCCGAAATACGTGGAACCACATAGAAGCTCTGCCCACCTCGATAATGTTCACGCAGAAGTGCCTCGCGGATGGTGACGGCATCGAACTCGCTGACATAGGTGCGGATGGCAAGGCGATCGATGGGTGGGGTGCCAATGATCGACAGATCGCGCACTCCGGTCAGAGACAGCTGCAGCGTCCGCGGGATCGGCGTTGCGGTCAGGGTCAGGACGTGTACGTCCGAGCGCAGCTGTTTCAACCGTTCTTTGTGACCCACGCCGAAATGCTGTTCCTCGTCGATGATCAACAAACCAAGATTGTTGAACCGTATCCCTTTGGCCAACAGCGCATGTGTTCCGATCACGATATCCACAGTGCCTCGTGCCAGCCCGTCGCGAGTTTGTTGCGCCTCCTTTGCCGACACAAAGCGCGATAATTGCCGAACCTCCAGCGGGAAGCCCCGGAAGCGTTCCTTGAAGGACGCTGCGTGTTGGCGTGCGAGCAACGTGGTCGGCGCGACTATGGCGACCTGCACGCCTGACATGGCTGCGACAAAGGCTGCGCGCATGGCGACTTCGGTCTTGCCGAACCCAACGTCGCCGCAAATCAGGCGATCCATCGGCGCGCCGGAGTGCATGTCCTCCATCACCTCGGAAATGGCACGCAACTGATCGTCGGTCTCCTGATACGGGAAACGCGCGCTGAACTCCTCCCACGCGTGGGGCGGCGGGTCCATCACCGGGGCCTTGCGCAAAGCACGCTCAGCGGCGATGCGGATCAGCTTGTCCGCCATCTCGCGAATGCGCTCTTTCAGCTTGGCCTTCTTGGCTTGCCACGCGCCACCGCCCAAACGATCTAGCAGCCCCTCGTCATGGCCGTATTTCGACAGCAACTCAATGTTTTCAACCGGCAGATAGAGCTTTGACTGTTCCGCATACTCCAGCAGCAGGCATTCATGCGCAGCACCGGCGGCGGTGACGACCTCCATCCCCATGTAGCGACCAATGCCGTGGTCTACATGCACCACCAGATCGCCGGGGCTGAGGGATTGGGTCTCGGTCAGAAAGTTCTCGGCCTTGCGGCGTTTCTTGGGTTGGCGGATCAGACGGTCACCCAGCACGTCCTGCTCAGCGATCACCGTCAAATCAGGCGTTTCAAACCCATGCTCCAATGCCCAAACGGCCAGATGCAACCCGCGCTTCCCAACTCGCGTGCCATCGGTCACTGGGATCGCCTCGGCGAGACCCTCGTCCTCGATCAATCCGGTCAAACGCTCGCGCGCGCCTTCTGAATAGGAGGCAATGAGGACAGGGCCTTTGTCCATCTTGTCGGTGATGTGGCTGGCGAGAGCACCAAATAGGCTGATGCTTTCCTGCTGGCGTTCCGGGGCAAAGTTTCGCCCGATCCGACCACCTGCATCAATCACACCCGGTCCGCTGGCCTGCGGCAGTGGACTGAACTGCAACACTCGCCGGTCGCCAACCGCCTTTTCCCATGCAGCATCGTCCAGATAAAGCAGCCCAGGAGGCGTCGGCTTATACACAGTATCCATGCGCGAGCGGTTTTCCAGCGCCAGCTTTCGCGTCTCATACTGATCAGCAATCGAATCCCACCGCGCCAACCGCGCTGGTGTGACCTGATCATCAAGTGAGATTGTTGCACCCGGCAAGTAATCGAACAGCGTCTCAAGCTTTTCATGAAAGAACGGCAACCAGTGTTCGATACCCTGATGTTTACGGCCAGCGCTGACGGCCTCATACAACGGGTCATCCGTGCCCGCTGCGCCGAATTCGATGCGGTAGTTCTGGCGAAATCGGGTGATGGCGGCTTCGTCCAGAATAACTTCGGACACTGGGGCAAGCTCGACCACATCAAGCTTTTCTGTCGTGCGCTGCGAGACAGGATCGAACCGGCGCGCGCCATCCAGAACATCTCCAAACAGGTCCAGCCGAACCGGGCCACTTTCGCCCGGTGGAAAGATATCAATGATACCCCCGCGGATCGCATAATCTCCGGGCTCCATAACAGTCGGACTTTGGGTGAAGCCCATGCGCACCAGAAAGTTCCTCAGCGCTTCTTCATCTATGCGCTGATCTACGCGGGCGGTAAACGCGGCCTCGCGTAGAATCGCGCGGGCCGGAACCCGCTGTGTTGCTGCATTAAGCGTCGTCAACAGCACAAACTGCTCTGGCATCTGATGTACTAGTGCGGCCAATGTCGCCAAGCGCGCAGCAGAGATATCCGCATTGGGCGACACACGATCATAAGGCAGGCAATCCCAGCCCGGAAAAACGAACACCGGCATGTGAGGGGCAAAAAAAGCCAGCGCCGCCCGCATCGCCTCCATCCGTTTGTCATCGCGCGCGACATGACAGACCGGACCACCCGAGCGGACTATCTCATTCAGCACCAGCTGTGCGTCAAACCCTTCAGGAGCACCGCCGACTGTAACGTGGTTCGGAGCCTTCATCATGCTGCCTCTTTGATATCACCAGCCCAGAACGCCAGTTGTAAAGTTCTGATACATGCCCCAAAACGAAGTGACCAATATAGAGATCATTCCGATGATCTGAGTATAGACCCGGCACCGGCCCAGATTCTTGGCAACGTTTTCCAACGTCAGCTCTTGTTGTCTCATTTTTTTTGCGGTCGATATATTGATGAGCATGACAAAGCACATCGGGCACATCAGCAAGAACACAGCTTGCGCGAATTCAAGCCCGTAAAAGAAACCCATTGTTGCCAACCCGGTCAGCACGAAACAACAGATCGCAAATATCGCAAGACCAGAAGTCTCGACAATATACAAAACGCGATTCGTGTTGATCCTGGCAATGTCCAACAAATCCTGTTCTGACTGGCCACCGGAACGGCGCGCCCGTGCCACCAGATCGTGGGGCACGCCAATCGACCAATGGCTGGCAGAAGACCAAAGAACAGCCAACCCAATCCAATACCACAGATTCGAAAAGCTTCGCATATCGATGATTTCAAATATCGAAGTGTAAATGTCCAAGCGTCTGCCCTTTATTCAACGTCCGCAGGGACCGTCATCGACTGGATGCGTCCATTGTTACCCTTGAGACCACCGGGAATTCATGCCACCCAATGCGCGATTGTTCAAGGAGAGTGCGCCATGAAACCGACCATCGCCCCCTATCCACTGACGCGGTTCCGCCGGGCCCGTCAATCCGAGGCGATCCGGGGGTTGGTGCGCGAGAACACCCTGACTGTCGATGACTTTATCTGGCCGATTTTTGTGCGCGATGGTGAAGGGATTGAAGAGCCCGTGCCCTCCATGCCCGGGGTTAAGCGTCGTTCGGTTGATTTGATCGCCAAGGCAGCTAGCGAGGCACAGGCACTCGGAATACCGGCTATCTGTATATTCCCATACACCGATCCCGCGCTGAAAACCGAAGATTGTGCCGAAGCGTGGAACCCCGACAACTTGTCTAATCGCGCTATTCGGGCGGCCAAAGAAGCGGCACCAGATATCGCTGTAATGACCGATGTGGCGCTGGATCCCTACAACATCAACGGCCACGACGGCTATGTTGTGGATGGCGAAATTGTGAATGATCAGACGGTCGAAGCGCTGGTTAAAATGACTCTGGCGCAAGCCGAAGCCGGTGCTGATATTATCGGCCCTTCAGACATGATGGATGGACGGATTGGAGCAATGCGTAGTGCGCTTGAGGCGGCAGGGCATCACAACGTCATGATCCTCAGCTACGCCGCCAAATATGCCAGCGCGTTTTACGGCCCGTTCCGTGACGCCGTTGGGGCCTCGGGCGCACTGATCGGGGACAAGAAGACCTATCAGATGGATCCCGCAAACTCGAACGAGGCGCTGCGTCTGATCGAACGCGACCTGACTGAAGGTGCAGATATGGTCATGATCAAGCCAGGGATGCCCTACTTGGATATTTGCCGCCGGGTAAAAGACAGCTTTGGCGCGCCGACTTACGCATATCAGGTCTCGGGCGAATACGCTATGATACAGGCGGCAGCCCAAAACGGCTGGATCGACGGCGAAAAGGTGATGCTTGAAAGCCTGCTGGCTTTCAAACGCGCGGGGTGTGATGGCATTCTGACGTATTTTGCGCCAGAAGCCGCGCGCATTCTGAACGGCTAACACCTCAGATTGTCGCGATATTTCGCCGATCTACCGCATATGCAGCACAGCTTTCCCGTGACAGGCGGGCGCAATCGGCGTATTCTTGCAAACAAGATCGGGAAGACCCGACAAATCAGGCACATACATAGAGACAGAGAAACATGAGCAGCTCAAACTCCCTCCGACTAAGCCGTCGCGGCTTTGCATTTGGCATGGCCGGACTGACGCTAACAGCCGCCTGCGGCAATGGCGTCGGGAATTCCAATGCGGTGGCGCTTGATGCCCGTGTTGATGCGACGCTAAACGAAATGTACAGCAAATACCCTAATACCGTTGATATCGCCAACAAGGCTAACGGGATGCTGGTCATGCCATTGATCACCGACGCCGGGTTAATCTTCTTCGGTGGTGCCTATGGTCAGGGTGCGCTGCGCATTCAGGGTGCTACAGTTGATTACTATTCGGCCATATCCGGCACGGCGGGCCTACAGATCGGCGCACAACAATATGCACATGTTCTATTCTTCATGACCGAGGAGGCGCTGAATGACTTCCGCCGATCCAGCGGTTGGACCGCAGGCGCCGATATCGGATATGTCGTTGACGCAACCGGTGAGTCGCTTTCGACAGATACCAATCAATTGGGCAAACCCGTGCTGGCAGCGGTCTTTGGGCAGGCGGGTCTGAAATTCGGTGCAACCATAGAAGGCACCAAATACACCCGCATTATTCCCTGATTTACGAGCCCCCCCTTCCCCCTCAGAGAAGCCCTGCTACATCTTGTGGCAGGGCTTTTAGATTTTATGGATTTCACACATATTCCTGTGGCATTCCTCTTTCGGTCCGGATGGGCTTCCAGTAACCTCTGCGCAAACGAATATACAGATTTCTTGGGGGACAGATGGGTCTGGTCTTTCGCTGGCTGGTGAGAATTACGACGGGCCTGATCCTGCTTTTGGTCGCAGCAATTGGGCTGATCTATTTTCTGGCCAGCCAATCCCTGCCCGAATATGATCAAACCCTTGAAGTTGAAGGGATTACCGCTCCCGTCGAGATCGTCCGCGACACCGCGAACGTACCACATGTCATGGGCCAGTCCGACCCGGATGTATTCTTTGGCCTTGGATATGCCCATGCGCAGGACCGGCTTTGGCAAATGACCGTTCTGCGCCGGACCGTACAGGGCCGATTGTCCGAAATATTCGGCCAGCGAACAGTCCATATCGACAAGCTCTTGCGACGACTGGACCTTTATGGCCTTGCCCATCGATCTGTCGACGTACAAGACGATTACACGCTTGCCGCATTGCGCGCCTATTCTGCTGGAATTAACGCCCGGCTGACCGAAATAAACGAACAGGCGCTAGGTCGTGGCGCGCCCGAGATGTTCTTGTTCAACGCGCCAGTCCCGCCATGGCAGCCCGGCGACAGTCTGGCCATCATGAAACTGATGAGTTTGCAGTTGTCCGGCCACCTTGCGGATGAGGTTCTGCGTGCCCGAACTTCTCTGATATTGGACGACCCAGCACGTTTGGCTGACATTCTGCCCGACGTCCCTGGCCCCGGGATCGCTGCTCTGCCCGAATATGCTGCTCTGTTTCCGAACCTTCCGCGGTATGCGCAGGGAGCTTCGATGCCTGACACACCGCTGTCACCCTTCCCCCGGCGCGGATTGGCAGGGGCGTCAAATGCCTGGACCGCCGCGCCGTCTCGTTCGGCCAGCGGTGGCACCTTATTGGCCAACGACCCCCATCTGGGCTTCACCGCACCCGGCATCTGGTACCTGGCCCGGCTGGAGCTTGCTAAAGGCGGAGTTATTGGCGCGACGATCCCTGGGATTCCCGCGATTTCAGCCGGGCGAAGCGAGCGCTTGGGATGGGGTCTGACCTCATCTTATCTGGACGATCAGGACGTCCATATCGAACAGTTGAACCCAGACAACCCAGAAGAATACCTGACCCCAGACGGATATAAGCGCTTCCAAACCCGGCCTTCGATCATCGAGATTAAGGACGCGACCCCGATCACTTTGACCCTGCGTTGGACCGAGAACGGCCCCGTTCTGCCGGGCACGCATTACCATCTGGAAACCATTACGCCTCCGGGGCATGTGGCCTCCCTGTCATGGAGTGCGCTCAGTCCCCGCGACACCTCCATGAGTGCATCTTTGGCGCTGATGAATGCCGATACCGTTCGGCAGGCCATCAATATAGCTGAAGATTACATCGCGCCGTCACAGAACCTGTCATTGGTCGATCGAAACACGATCGGTTTGAAACTGATCGGTGCCATGCCCCGGCGAGACCTTAACAACCAAAGTCGTGGCCGTATTCCAACCCCCGGGTGGCTGGAACGAAACCGCTGGCAAGGTCGGTTGCCTTATGCGGACAACCCGGAATTTGTTGCTCCAGCCGGCGGCGTACTGGGCAATACAAATAACAAGATCATTGATCGCCCCTTCCCCGATCATGTCTCATATGAGTGGGGTGACACCCAGCGCGTTCACCGTTGGGAACGCCTGATGCAATCGCGCGAAGTGCACACCCGCGACAGCTTTATCGAGGCGCAGCTGGATACGGTCAGCTTTACGGCTCGATCCTTGTTGCCGCTGATCGGTGCTGATCTCTGGTTCACCGGAGAGTCCGCGCCTGAAGGCACACCGGAACGTCAGCGGCAAATCGCGCTGGATTTGCTGGCCAACTGGAATGGCGAGATGAATGAGCACCTACCCGAACCGTTGATCTACGCCGCCTGGCTGCGGGCACTGCAAATCCGTCTGATATCGGATGAGCTTGGCCCCTTGGCGGCGGAATACAAACATGTCGAACCATTGTTCATCGAGCGTGTCTACCGTGATATCGATGACGCTTCGGTCTGGTGCGACGTGCGTCAGAGCGCCCCGGCTGAGACATGCACAGACATGGCTCGGCTGGCGCTGGATGACGCAATCATCTGGATTTCGGAACGATATGGTTCAGCGCTGGAATCTTTGCGTTGGGGTGATGCCCATCAGGCGACCCACGACCACCCCGTGCTGGGCGAAGTACCGGTACTGCGTTTCTTCGTAAACATCCGCCAGTCGACCAGTGGCGGCGACAATACCTTGTTGCGCGGCCGCACTTCGGGCGAAGGTCCAGATCCATTCCAGAATGTGCACGGTGCAGGATATCGTGGCGTATATGATTTCGCCGATCCGGACAGTTCAGTATTCATCACGGCCACTGGTCAGTCTGGCCATTTTTTGTCGCGCTACTACGATGATCAGGCCCAGTTGTGGCGCCGGGGCGAATACATTCCCATGTCGTTGGATATCGGTCTTGCCCGCGCCGCGGCAGTTGGTGTGACCGTGCTCAACCCACGCTGACAGTATCGGCAATTCCCCGCCCCTTTTTACGTGCCGCGTGGACGTGGTTGATTGAATTCGCCTAAAATCAATGGGCCGTCGCATCGCACCAAAGGGGGAAATGCATGGGCAGCCTTCGCGATATTTTGAATAATCTGGCGCGCGACTATGCCGTTGCGTGGAGTTCAGGCGACCCAGACGCGGTTGCCAGCTTCTTTTCGCCGGATGGTCAAATCAGCATCAATCGTGGCGAACCTCTGCAAGGACATGCCGCAATCGCTGAAATGGCGCGTCGTCTTTATGCGGATTTTCCCGATCTGGAAGTACGTTGCGACATGATGCGGTGGGCTGGACCACATGCCCTGTTCGTCAGAACGCTCGAAGGGCATCATCACGCCACTGGAAACCGCGTTGTCACGCGTGGATGGGAGCAGTGGGAACTGACATCGGACAACAAGATCAAAACTTCGCTGGAATGGTTCGATGCGCAAGAGCGGCAAAGCCAGATAGATGGTGTCTGAAACACGTCCGCGCGCCTTACTCTGAAGTCACAATGTATTCACGGGGAATGCCTTGTGTGATCCGATACCAGTCCGAGTTTTTCGTCCTGTCCTGGTGCGCCTCAAAGGCCGCCCTGTTTGCAAACACCTCGGACACTTCAAACCGACCGGGCTGGTTGGCATCTTCGCAGACCTCGAATGAGATACACCCCGCCTCTGCACGAGTCAGTGAAATATGAGCAGGCAGCGCTTGCCGCACCTGTTCCAACCGGTCCTGAGGCACCGTAATATGACCGCGCAAATGAACCTTCTTTTCAGCCTGTGTCATCGACAACCCTTTTTATTGAATGGGTCCAAACTTCAAAGCGCGGCAAAGCGGGCCGCTTGTTTGTCAGTCCAAAGCACAGTGATTTCGAAACCATCCTCGGTCTGCTCTTCAGATCTCACGACTTCCTGACGAAACAACCATGCCCGCTTTTGGCCTTCAGCGAACGTCAATGAGAGTGTGGATTCATGCCGGGCGCCCTGCAGGATCGTGGCAATTTCAGACAAAAGAGGAGCAATCCCCTCGCCCGTTACAGCCGAAATCGCAAATATTGCCGGATCACGCTCGGCTCGAGCCAGCGTGGCCTGGCGGTCCTCGGGGCTGAGAAGATCAATTTTGTTCCAGACTTCCAGCCGGGGCCGGTCATCCTCGACCCCAAGAGAGGTCAAAATCGTCTCGACATCCTGTGCCTGCGCTTCGGTTTCTTCGTGACTAATATCTCGAACATGAACCACAAGATCGGCACCCAACACCTCTTCCAGCGTGGCGCGGAATGCAGCGACCAGTTCTGTCGGCAGGTTCGAAATGAAACCCACTGTGTCCGAAAGGATCACTTCGGGACCATCCGGCAGTTCGACCCGCCGCATCGTGGGATCAAGCGTGGCAAAGAGCATATCTTTCGCCATCACCTTGGCCCCGGTCAGGCCATTGAATAGCGTGGACTTTCCGGCGTTGGTGTAGCCGACCAATGCAACGATTGGGTACGGAACCTTGGCCCGTGCGGCGCGGTGCAACGTGCGGGTCTTGACTACTTTCTGCAGCTGCCGCCGTAGACGCACCAATTGTTCATCGATCGCACGGCGGTCCGCTTCGATCTGGGTTTCACCCGGCCCGCCGACAAATCCCAATCCGCCACGCTGCCGTTCAAGGTGGGTCCAGGCCCGCACCAATCGCGTTCGTTGATAGCTGAGTGCCGCCATCTCGACTTGTAGCACCCCTTCACGGGTACGCGCACGATCACTGAAAATCTCCAGGATCAGCCCGGTTCGATCGAGGATTTTGACCTTCCAGGCCTTTTCAAGATTTCGTTGCTGAACAGGCGTGACTGGCCCGTCGATCAGAACCAGTTCCACTTCGTTCTCGTGGAAACGCTCACCCAACTCTTCGATCTTGCCGCTGCCGAACAGCAATCCCGCCTGAGCCCGCTGTAAACGTACAACTTCGGACCCGACCACATCCAGATCGGGCAAAGCGGCAGCCAATGCCACCGCCTCTTCCAGCGCCGGTTCTGGAACGCGGCGCTGTTCATCTGATTTGATTTCCGGATGCAGCACCCAAGCGCGGGTGCGCGTCCTATCATGTTCCATCAAGAGGCGTCTTCGCCCTCATACAGGCTGATCGGCTGTGACGGCATGATGGTCGAAATCGCGTGTTTGTAGACCAGCTGCGACTGTCCGTCGCGGCGCAACAACACACAAAAATTATCGAACCAGGTGATTACACCCTGCAATTTCACGCCATTGATCAGGAATATCGTGACCGGGACTTTTGCTTTCCGTACATTATTCAGGAACGCGTCCTGCAGATTCTGTCTGTCCGAAGCCATATTGTTTTAATCTCGCCATTGTTCTTGCTACGCGCTGCGGACCAACGCGCTCCCTCCGGCGGAGTATGGAGTGGTGCGCGCAGATATTCCAGATGAAAAATCATGCAGTAACAGCAGACGCCTGCCGCAGGGTCAATCGCGCCACAGGGTTGGTGTAATCAGTGCGACGATCGCCAGGGTTTCCAAACGGCCAATAACCATCGCAGCGCAAACTGTCAGTTTGGCTGCACCTGACAGATCAATAAGTCGAATGGGGACATCAGTTGCCAATTCAATCAGCGGCCCCGTTGTGCTCAGCGCCGCAACGCTCAGCACCATCGCCTGCTCAAACCCGACACCCATGGCGGCCAGCAGCAAATCGAACAGAGCCAACGTCAAAGCAAACATCATCAGGAAGATCCAGGCGATGAAGGCCCCGTCGCTTTGGATACGTCGGTTGCCTCCGCCTTCGCCGCTGACAGAAGACGGATAGATCAGTCGGTCAATTTCGCGCTTACCATTCAGATAAAGTGCAAAAACGCGCAGCAGTTTGACCCCTCCTGCGGTTGTTGCAACACCGCCGCCAATCAACGCCAAACCCATCAGGATCAAACCAGGTGTCCCGAGGCCCGATAGTTGCTGCGCATCGTTCCAATTCGCGCTTTCAAATCCGGCTGTTGTCAGGAAAGACATTCCAGTGAACACCATGCCCCAAGCCACGTGCAACGCCTGCACAATCTCGATCTGAATACCAAGCTCGGCCGTTCCCGCCAGAACTCGGATAAACAACAATACCGCAACCGACAGCACGATAAAGATACCGATCCGAAACTCAGGGTCTTTGTCCAGCCGCGAATAGCCCGAGGTCGCTGTATCGGTCGAAAAGGTCAGCCGCGACAACGCGAAGAAAAGGAACAGGAACATGATAGCTTCGCCGGTTATACCTGCTGTTGATCCTTCCAGCCCGCCCACAGGCGAAATACCCGAGGTCGCCATCACCGACATCGCGTGGCACACTGCGGTTAAGCCTTGTTCGCCTGCGATCAGCAAAAGAACCCAGATCACCGCTGTCAATCCGGCATAAATCGGAGCCAAAGCGCGCGACACGCGGATCAGATGGCCTCTTGGATCGGTCTTTTCGCTTTGGGCAACGCCCGAGACCGGTCGACCAGGTTGCCCTTTTGCGGTTACCTCGAATCCACCCAACGACAAAGGCGCGAGGATCGCCGCTGCAGAAATCCACATCAACAGCCCCCCCATCCATCCAACCAAAGCGCGCCACAAATGCAGCGGTGCAGACAGACGCTGGGGATCCGGGAACAGGTCAGCGCCGGTTGTTGTCAGCGCACTGACCATATCAAAATAAGCATTTAGAAAACTGGTTGTTCCCAGCGCATCATGAAACGGTATGGCCAGAAAGATCGGCAACAAGGTGAACGCGGCAAGTAGAACCGCCAATTGGCCAAGCGTCCCGCGCCGGGGTTTTCGGTTCGACATCGCAAGCGCAATGATCAAGACAGCGAACACACCTAACAGCCCGGAATAAAAGAAAGATCGTGAGGTATCGTGATCATCCAGTGCCAGCGCGTAGGCAGCGGGAATCCACATCGACAGCGCGACAATTCCCCAGATCATCAGCAACAGCGGTAGTCGCCGCAATACTCCGATCCGTTGCTGTCCACGTGCCTGCAACATCAGAAGAAATCGATCGAGACCTGCATCAGACGTTCAACCTCGGGCACGTCTTTGGCCATAGCAAAGATTGCAACGACATCCTTCTCGTCAATGCGGAGGCTTCCAGTTGGGCGCAGCACCTCGTCTCCTTTGCGGACGGCACCGACCAATACGCCCTCGGGGAAATCAATATCACGCAGCTTTTGCCCCGCCATCGGAGAAGTCGACAGGACTTCGGCCTCAATAACTTCGGCTTCGGCGTCGCCAATAGAATAAACCTGACGCACCCGACCGTGACGGATGTGGCGCAGGATCGAACTTACTGTTGTCGCACGCGGATTGATATACGCGTCGATTCCCAGCGGCCCCATAAGGGCGACCATACTGGGGTCATTGATCAAAGCGATGGCCAGCGGGCAGCCCTCGCCCTTGGCACGCACCGCAGCCAACATGTTGGTGCGATCGTCGTCTGTGACTGCCAGCATCGCATCGGCGCGTTCAATACCTGCCTCGCTCAGCAAAGACGAATCCAGACCGTCGCCATTCAATACAATGGTGCGCTCCAGCCCCTCGGCAGCGATCTCCGCGCATCGGCGGTCGCGCTCGATGATCTTGGCGCGGACGCGGCTTTCACGTTCTTCCAGCGTGCGCGCAACTTCCAACCCGACATTTCCGCCACCCACGATGACGACTCGATCTTGCTGACGTTGGGCTTTGCCGAACACCTCCATCGTGCGGTCCACATCCTTGACGCTGGTAAAGACATAGCATTCGTCGCCAACAAACAGCTGATCCTCGGATTCAGGCGCGAACAACGTCCCTTCACGACGAACACCAACAACGATTGAACTGAGCGTCGAGAACAAATCAGTCAGCTGGCGAAGCGGAGTGTTGACGATTGGACAGTCTTCTTCGACCCGAATACCCAGCAGCTGCGCCTTACCGTCCATGAAAATCTCGGTATCGAAAGCCGACGGAGCCGACAGACGGCGCATTGCTGCGGCAGCGACCTCGCGTTCAGGGCTAATTACCACGTCGATGGGCAGATGATCGCGGCGATAAAGATCGGAGTGAATCGCTTCGAGATAGGATTTAGACCTCAGACGCGCGATCTTGCGCTGGATCGAAAAAACCGAGTGCGCCATCTGGCAGGTGACCATGTTCACCTCGTCCGAATGGGTCGCAGCAATGATCATATCAGCGTCGCGGGCCCCTGCCCGATCCAGTACATCCGGATAACTGGCGAATCCGGCGATCCCCTGCACGTCCAGCGTCTCAGTCGCGCGACGCACCAGATCAGGGTTGTTGTCGACCACCGTTACATCGTTCAGTTCGCCCGAAAGGTGACGCGCAATCTGCCAGCCCACTTGGCCGGCACCGCATATGATGACCTTCATACTCTTGGCCTTTCTGCCTGAAATCTTTGAATGACAGATGCCCCCAAAGCGGTCAATTGAATTGTCATGGATGACAAGCTGAGCCAAAGTAACTGTATGAAATCAATTCTGCCCACTCTGATTTGCTTGCTGACACTGTCTGCCTGTGGTCCGCTTTCGCTGTATTACCGCGAGGGCGAAAGCGTTGCGCGCATGCAGACCGAAACCACGAACTGTCAGGTGAAAGCTCTTAAAGACGCCCCTGTCGCCAATCAGGTCCGTCAGAGCCCACCGGTATACTGGCCCGGGCGCACCTATTGTGATGGCCGTGGGCGTTGCTATCGCAACCCTGGATGGTGGGAACCCGGACGGATCTATACCGTTGACGTGAATCAGGGGCTAAGAAACAAGGTCGAGGCACAGTGTATGGCACAGAAAGGGTACCGCCCGGTCAGCCTGCCGCCTTGCAAACAAGGTGTCAAATCGCGGGTTGCACCCGCACGTACCACAACTCTTCCACCGCTGAGCACTGAGTCGTGTTTCGTGAAATTTGAAGACGGGTCATTTCAAATCATCACCCCGGGACAAGCCGGCTGATTTGCGACGCTTGGCCAGCGCGAGATGAACAAATATGGCGATGCCATAGAATGCAGCCACGGCCAAAAACATACCGACCTCTTTCGCGCCCAAAAGAACTGCCAGTAAAACTGGCGTCCCTAGCAGATTTCCAGCATTCCCCATCTGCGCCATTGCGCCGTAGCTTAACGCCTGGGTCTCGGCTGTGTCGTTCAACTCGGGCACAGCAGCGAAACTACCGCCCTGAACAAGCCCAAGAACCGCAAACAATGCGATGCATCCGAAGGCAAGCGGAGCCCCCAGAAACAGCGAAATGATCGTCAGAATCCCCATGGCGAATCCCAGATTCACGACACTGACGCAGGACAGCACGGTCAAAAGCAGCGGTACCAGCAACCATGACAACACGATCCCGGCCAACGGCATCAATGCTGCGATCGATGCACCCTGCCCTTCGGGTAAGCGCCCCGGCAGAATTGCCAGAAGTGAGACGAAAGTGAGCGTGTAGAAGAACCATCCGATCGCCGGAGCCGAGATGAATGGCGAGCGATAGGTCCTTAGGTGCACACCAAGCAAAGAAGATAAACTCCACCTCGTGCCGGCTGGCTGATCTATGTCGATCTTCAATTTGCTGAACGCTATCAGCGCGGCAATCACCAACATCAATCCGCCATGCAGGGCAAAATACACCGGCAATCCATAGCGGTCGACAATTGGCAACCCGAACCAGGCATTCAACGCAAAGGCTACGCCAAAAAACGTACTCCATAGCACCATAGAGTTGTACCTAGCGCGACCGGTTGTGATCTGTGCAATCAAGGTCGGTGCCGCGACAACAATCGCAAGATGGGATAGCCCTTCGACCACCCGGCTGAGCAACATCAATTGGAATCCCGGCAGACTTGCTTGCAATATTGACAATGCACCCCCAAGAACCAAACCCGACAAAAGCAGACGGTTTGGCCCGATCCGCGCCGCAATCGCACCCGACATCGCACCCAGCGCTGCTCCCATCAGGCTGATAATCGATAGCAGCCAGCCGATCACCGCCGCATGATCGGGATAAAGCAATCCTATGTCAGCAAACGGAACGGCGATCTTGGCAAACTGGGTCGCAGCCCCGAGGCCTGCGAACCAAATCAGCAAAACTTGCAGAAATGTTCGGAAAGAGTCGCTCATGAACTCGGTCTATCGCGACCTACACACCAGCGGAACGCATAAATTATGCGGCACCCTCTCGCCGACCGCTGACCAGACGAACCGGGGTGCCATCCGAAAGATACAATCGCTCCCAAACGATCCGTCCAGCGCTGATTCTGATTTGGTCATGCACGGCTTCCGAGGTCAGAAACGCCTTGGGCGCAGGCGAGTGCAAATCCCACCAACCATCGAGTTGCAGTTCCGCCTCGGCCTGTCGGATCTCATCCGTCGCAAATTGCCAGAGTGATACACCCAGCAACGCGTGCTGAGAGGTTTTCCAATCTCGTGCACGACTGGCCGAATAGGCAAGGCAAGTGTGTGTGGCTTCTTCAACAAGGTGTAGGCACTCGGACGAGTTTACCACCAGACGTTTAAGCGCGGAATCTTGTGCCTTTGCCGGACCAAGCGCCGCAAAAACAACCTGTTGAACATGGGCCGAAGGGGTTTGGCCACCATTTTCCCACCGAGAAATTGTGGCCTGATCAACCTCGATCAGATCAGCAAGGGCAGATTGCTTCAGACCAACCACGCGGCGCAGCCGTTTCAGCCGCTTTCCAAAGGCTGGAAAACCAATGGAAACGGCTGTGGTCTTCGAGCAATCTGCGGTCATTGAAGCAAATCACTCTGCGGGTTCGGGCTCATCAATCTGCGCCACCCTCGCACCTGACTTGTTTGAGGTCACGACCCCCAAGGACTTGAGTTTGCGGTGCAAGGCGCTGCGCTCCATGCCGACGAAGCTGGCAGTGCGGCTGATGTTACCACCAAACCGATTGATCTGAGTCAGCAGATACTCACGCTCGAATGCTTCGCGGGCCTCGCGAAGCGGCAGCGTTGCCAGAGCACCGGACAGGACCACCCGTCCGGTTTCATCTGCCTTTTCTTCTTCATTGGGCAGTTCGCGTGCCTCAATCGGGCCGGTACTATCCCCAAGGATCAGTACCCGTTCGATCAGGTTCTTGAGCTGACGCACATTGCCCGGCCATGTCATCGTTTGAAGCAGCGCGACGGCCTCATCGGAAAGTTCACGCACTGGCAGGCCCTGCGTGTCGTTGCACATCTCGATAAAATGCTGCGCCAAAACCGGAATGTCTTCGCGGCGCTCTTCCAGAGATGGAACTGAGATCGGTACAACGTTCAGACGATGATACAGTTCTTCGCGGAAACGCTCTGCTGCAATTTCCTGTTCCAGATCGCGGTTGGTCGAAGAGATGACGCGCAGATCAACCCTCACTTTGTCTGACCCGCCGACGCGCTGGAACTGCTGATCGACCAGCACACGCAAGATTTTGGACTGCGTTCCCAGCGGCATATCAGCGACTTCGTCGAAATAGACGACCCCGCCATGGGCCTCTTCCAGCAGACCTGACTCGACACCACGCTCCGTGGATTCACGGCCGAACAGAACCTCTTCGACCCTCTCAGGCTCGATCCCGGCGCAGTTAACCGTCACGAATGGTGCATTGGCGCGATTGGAATGGGCATGGATATAACGTGCTGCTATCTCTTTGCCCGAGCCCGCCGGACCGCTGAGCATGACCCGACCATTGGACTTGGTCACCTTATCCAACTGCCCCTGCATCGCCCGGAACGAAGCCGATTTGCCGATCATATCGGAACAGCTGACTTCCTGCCGCTTCAACGAAGCATTCTCGCGGCGCAGGCGCGAAGTTTCCATCGCGCGGCGGATAACCACCATCAACTGATCAATATTAAAAGGCTTTTCGATAAAATCGTATGCCCCCTGTTTGATCGCCGCGACCGCAATCTCGATATTGCCGTGCCCGGAAATGATCACCACCGGCACATCCGGGTTGTCGCGTTTCACCGCCTTCAGGATGTCAATCCCATCCATACGACTGTCTTTCAGCCAGATATCCAGGATCAACAGTCCGGGAGGTTCGGCATTGATCGACGACATGCACTCATCCGAGTTTGCCGCCAGCCGTGTGGAATAGCCTTCGTCCTCTAGAATATCGGACACCAATTCGCGAATATCGCGTTCGTCATCTACGATCAGAATGTCGCTCATCTTTGGCCTGCTTTCAGTTTGTTTGTTTTAATCGCCTGTTTTTCCGGCGCATCTGTCGGGCCGCCTGAGGCCCCGGGAAGACGAATGACAGCCATCGCGCCGTAATGGTCCTGTCCGTCAAATGTGGGCGCATCTTCTAATGTCAGCGCTCCGCCATGTTCTTCGATTATCTTTTTGACGATAGGCAGGCCCAAGCCCGTGCCTTCGTCACGCGTGGTTACATAAGGTTCAAACAGCCGCGCCCGATCTTCTGGCAGGCCGATGCCGTTATCGGCAATGGTGATCTGCGTTCCCGCATCGTCATTGCTGACCGCCACCTTAATCTGAGGTTCAAGATTGTCCGGCGCGCCTTTTTCTTTCAGCGTTTCAATAGCCTCGCCCGCGTTCTTGATCAGGTTCGTCAAGGCCTGGCTCAACATGGTCGAATCCACATCCGCCAGAATAGGCTGTTCGGGCAGATCCGCGTCGATCTGAACATCGGGTTGGCCCGCCTGCTGCAACAACACCGCCTCACGCACCAGCGTCACAATGTTTTCTTCGCGCCGCTCCGGCTCGGGCATCCGCGCGAACTTCGAGAACTCATCGACGATCCGTCGCAGATCATTGGTCTGACGCACGATCACATCTGTCATCGATTCAAGGCTACTGCAGTCTTCTTCATCCAGCTTGCGCGAAAACTTACGTTTGATCCGCTCGGCGCTCAGCTGGATCGGGGTCAGAGGATTCTTGATCTCATGCGCAATGCGACGGGCCACATCGCCCCAAGCCGCCATGCGCTGTGCACTGACCAAATCGGTCACATCGTCAAAGGCCACAACGTAGCCTTCCAAGCCGCCATCTTCACCTCGACGCGTCGCCATGCGTACCAGCAAGTTCTCTAATTGACCCTTTCGAGTCACTTTCACTTCGCCCTGAACAGCCTCCTGCCCGCTGTCCTTGAGCGTTTCGAACAATGGCAAGAATTCGGGCACGGCTATGCCTATCGCAAGATGATGCTCACCGCCCGACCAACCCAACAGGCGCTCTGCGGACCGGTTCACAAAAGTTACGCACCCTTCGGAATCAACGCCCACAACCCCCGACGTCACCGAACTGAGCACCGAGTCGAACAACCTTCGGCGGCGTTCGATCTGGCGCGTATTCTCCAGCAAGGTATCGCGCTGCCCCTTCAACTGGCGGGTCATCTGATTGAAGTATCGGCCCAGCATCGCGATTTCATCATCGCTGGCCTCTTCGATGACCTGGACGCTCAGATCACCTGCACCGACCCGTTGCGCAGCCGTTGTCAGCCGCCCTACGGGACGTGAAAGGCGCTCGGCAAACCACATGCCCAGCGACATAGCCGCCAATATCAGGATCACCGCGAAACCCAGATACAGAAGACCGAACTCGAACAGTACCCGACCACGCTCACTTTCGAGCTGACTGTAAAACTGCGCGGTCTCTTTGGTCTCATCCAGTAGGGTCAAAAGCTGTCCGTCAACCTCGCGGCTGACATATAGGTATCGGTCCAGATAGGCCTGCAATGGTACAAGAGCGCGGAACTCGCTGTTCTCCCAATCTGCGATAATCGCCACACCCTGATCATTGGCCTCAATCATCTCTTCGGGCGTCGGTGCCTCGTAGTCGAACAGGTAGGACCGATCACCACGCGACCGAATTTCAGCACTGCCATCAATCACATAGGCCTCACGCAAACCGCGTTGAATCTGGGACTGCCCCTGCGCCAGAACCTCACGCAATTCGGCATCTGAGATGTAGTAATCTAGTGATCGAGCGTTATCGAGAAATCGCGCCAGAACGATCGCGTCCTGCGTCAGCCCTTCGCGGTGTTCTTGTTCGTAGGCTTCGGCGGCCGTAAGAGATGACCCAACAACCTGCCTAACCCGATCCGAGAACCAGCCTTCAAGGCCGATATTCACCGTAAGCCCTGCAAAAATAGCAACCGTAACGGTAGGAACCAGAGCCAGCAGCGTAAACGCGCCAATCAGGCGCAGGTGAAGCCGTGACCCTGCTGATTTCGCGCGTCGGGCGGCGATCAGACTGAATAACTGCCCCAACACCAACGCTGCGACGACCAGCACATAAACCAGATCGGCCAGCAGAATCAGCCTCAGCGTCGGCGCCGCCGCGCCTAAATCAAAGGGACCAATGACCAGATAAGTTGCCAGCGCCAGAATGGGGCCCAACACGACCAGACCCAAGGTACTGAAATTGCGCATCCTCCGGGACTTGCGCCACCGGTTGATCGATAGGATCGGCCCGTTCTGTGCCCGGGTTGCCACCGTCTGCCCTCATTCTGATGTGCCGCTCGCGCGGCTTACCGCCATATATCGTGGTCGTTCCCGGGGTCGAACCCGAATGCCACGGTTTGTGTGGCGATATTACATCAGTTTGCGGCGGCGTGTCACCTGAATATCGAGGTCGGTAATCTTTTTCCGCAACGTATTTCGGTTAATCCCCAGAAGATCAGCACATTTTGCTTGATTTCCACCGGTCGCATCCAGCGCAATTTCGATCAGAGGCGCTTCGACTTCACGCAAAATACGCTGATAGAGCCCGGGCGGTGGTAGGATATTCCCGTGTAAATCGAAGTATCGCCGCAGGTGACGCCCCACCGAAGCTGACAGTTTTTCACGCTCGCCATCCCCCAGAACCGGCTCAGCCTCAGGCTGACTGCCCAAAACCATCTCAACTTCGGTGCGCGAGATTTCTTCTGCACGGCTTGTCAGACTGAGACGACGGATGGCATTTTCCAGCTGCCGGACATTCCCAGGCCAAGAATATCGGCGCACAAGCTCCACAGCTTCAGGACTGAGGCGGCGTTTCGTCCCGCTTTCGCGCTCTTCCCTCGCAAGAAAATGGTCGGTGAGCAACGTGATATCATCAACGCGTTCTCGCAAAGCAGGAACATGTACTGTCGCACCGCAGAGACGATAATAAAGGTCCTGCCGCACGCGACCGCTTTCCATTGCGTCAGTAAGGTCAGATTGGCTGGTGGCCATGAAACGCGGCACATGATCGCCCGGAGTGTCCATCATGCGCACGATCCGGGCTTGAATCTCGTCATCGATATCGGCGATCTCATCGATCAACAGCGTGCCGCCCCGCACGCGCGCCATGACTCGCGCCGGGCCTTCCAGATCACTTAGATCAGCGGCAGTCGCGGTGACAAAAGGCAGAGTTCGACGGTCTGAAAAATCGTGAATAGCGCGCGCAATCAAAGATTTACCTGTACCACTTTCACCCGATATCATCACTGACAGATCGGTGTTCATCACCCGCGCCACGAGACGATAGAGCGCTTGCATAACTGGGGTGCGCCCAACAAGCGGCAACTCGTCTGGACGATCTTCGCTGGCTTCGACAGGCTCAACCTGAGCATGCTGTTTCTGATCAAGCGCCCGAGCGGTCCGCTTCATCAGATCAGGCAAATCGAACGGCTTGGGCAGATAGTCATAGGCATCCGCCTCGGCAGCCTGAATGGCCGTCATGATGGTGTTCTGGGCCGAGATCACGATGACCGGCAATCCAGGACGATCCTGTGCGATCTTTGGCAACATCTCGAGCCCGTTTCCATCCGGCATCACTACATCCGAGATCACCACGTCGCCCTTGCCTTCGGCCACCCAACGCATGAGCGTGGTCAGCGAAGATGTGGCATGAACCTTGCACCCCGCCCGCGTAAGGGCCTGTGTTAGAACCGTGCGGATCGTGCGGTCGTCATCGGCAACCAGAACTGTGCCATCCATCAGATGCTCTCCTTGTCATGTGTGCCCTGTGGCGCGCGTCGCAGGGACAGGCGGAATACTGTGCGCCCAGGCACCGATTCCGCTGATATCCATCCGTCGTGGTCGGATATGATCTTGCTGACCAGCGCCAGCCCCAGGCCGGTTCCGTTTTCTTTACCCGAAACAAACGGATCGAAAATCTCGCCCTGAATTTTCTCCGGCAATCCGGGACCGTCATCGATGATCTCGATTTGCAAAGGCAGCGAGTGACCGGAACCATCACTGCGACGCAGCCGGAAAGAATGTTCGAAATAGGTTCGAAGCCGGATTATGCCACTGCCATCAGCAGCCTCAGAGGCGTTCTTGAGCAGATTCAAAATCACCTGCAAAAACTGGTCCGGATCTCCGTATGCCAGTGGCAATGATGGATCGTAATCCTCAACAATGGTCATATGAGCGCCAAACCCCAGCAGCGCCGATCTGCGCGCGCGGTCCAAAACATCGTGTATATTGACAGGCTTGAAATCAGGCTGAGACAGGTTTCCGAACTGTTCCACCTGTTCCAGCAGCTTCACAATACGACGGCTTTCCTCGACAATAAGATCTGTTAATTCAAGATCTTGCTGTGAGATATTCATGCTGAGCAACTGTGCCGCACCGGTGATCCCGGCCAGAGGGTTTTTGATTTCATGCGCCAGCATCTCGGCCATGCCAATGGCCGATTGCGCCGCCGATTTCACGGTATTGCCTCGGGTCATCCGCCCAGACAATTCACGTGGTGAGATGATCATAATCATGGATCCGGGATGCCCCATTAATGGCGCGATCTGCAGGGCACATTGCAGCGGCGCGCGATTACCCGAGCCCACATCCACATCATTCACAAACAGGGGCGTGCTCTGCTGACGGGCGCGTATGAAAGCCTCTTCCAAGGGCGCATCGACTGCGATCTGATCCCAGACTGGATGCCCGATTACAGCTTTGCGCGAAGCGTTCAGGAACCCCTCACCCGAAGAATTGACATCCGATATGCGGTCGTCAGGATCGATGATAAAGGCCGGAACCGGCAGCGAGGTCCAGATGCTCTGATCCGAGGTCATGCCGCCACCTCTGCCGAGCTGTTCAAAGCATCGCCCAGTAGCTGCAGAACTTCATCCGTATCGCGTGATGTAAGTACTGCGCGCCGTAAGGTGGCAGACGTCCCGGCCTCATCCATGTACCATCCCAAATGCTTGCGTGCGACGCGCAAGCCCAGCTCAGTACCGTAGAATGAGAGCATCGCCTGATAGTGGGCGCGCACCATCTCGATCAGGTCGGCTCCCACCGGAATGTCCGGAGCCGCAGCTCCATATAGATCGTGACAGATCTGCGCCAGCAGCCATGGCTTACCCTGCGCGCCCCGGCCCACCATCACGCCATCCGCACCAGACTGCACCAGCGCGGTTCGCGCGGCCTCCGAATCAATAATATCCCCATTTGCGACGACCGGGATCGAGACCGCCTCTTTCACCGCCCGGATCGCCTGCCAATCTGCCCGACCTTTGTAGAACTGACAGCGCGTACGCCCATGGATGGTGACCATCCGGATGCCAGCGTCCTGCGCCCGCCGCGCCACATCCGGCGCGTTCAGCAATTTGTCATCCCACCCTAGGCGCGTCTTCAACGTGACCGGTACGTCCACGGCATCCACCACGGCCTCTATCAGCGTCAGCGCGTGATCCGGCGTCTTCAGCAGGGCCGAACCGGAATAGCCGTTGGTCACCTTCTTTGCTGGACATCCCATGTTGATGTCGATCACTCGGGCGCCCCGGTCGACGACCTGCCGGGCAGCCTCGGCCATCCAGTGCGCCTCGCGACCGGCCAATTGCACCGCCGTGCTCTCAACATCCGCCGACAGTTCTGCCCGTTCACGGACGCCCGGCTTGGCCTGCACCATCTCTTGGCTGGCAACCATTTCACTGACCACCATGCCCGCACCGAAGCGCATCACAAGATCCCGAAAGGGCCGGTCGGTGATTCCGGCCATAGGTGCCAGCAGCACTGGCGGGGTCAGGTCCTTCTCAGCAAGACGCAGGGTCAATGTGCTTAATCCTTGAGCAGTTGCGCTTTTAATATCGAAATTGCAGCATATGAACAACAAATCGACGGCATTCCAGCCCGCTAAATCATCATTTGCTTAATTTTTAGGCAGATTGACGTGGGTGATTGCCTCTGCATTCACCGCCCCCTAAACAATGCCCAATCAGGAGAACCCGCAGATGACCACAGCCGCCATCATCGTCGCCGCCGGGCGCGGCCAGCGCGCCGGAGGCGCAGTGCCCAAACAGTGGCGCGCTTTGGGCGGGCAACGCGTGGCAGATTGGACCATTGATCGCTTCAAAGGGCTCGTCGATCATATCGTTCTTGTTCTGGCGGAAGACGATACATCTGCCTGGGAAGAATTCTCTGCAACAGACCTTATTCTTGCGCCGGGTGGCAGCGACCGGGCCGGATCTGTGCATAGTGGCCTGCGGGCGTTGGAAGCACACAGCGTCGAAAAGGTCTTGATCCACGATGTCGCTCGTCCCTGTGTCAGCGCGAGGGTAATCCGGGATGTGCTGGCTGCGCTCGATGCACATCCTGCGGCAGCTCCAGGCCTGGCCGTCACTGACGCACTCTGGACCGGAGATGGATCGGTGGTGACAGGAACACAGGATCGGTCTGCTCTTTACGCAGCGCAGACGCCGCAGGGGTTTCACTATGGCGCGATCACGGCCGCCCACGCCTCCCATCCCGGAGGCGCGGCAGATGACGTCGAAGTTGCACGTGCTGCCGGGATTGATGTGGCGATCGTTCCGGGCGATGCGGATAACCTGAAAATAACCCGGCCCGAAGATTTCGAACGGGCGGAACGCATAATGGGTATGAACATGGATGTAAGGCTGGGCAACGGCTACGACGTGCACCGATTTGGGGACGGAGATCACGTGATCCTGTGCGGTGTGAAAGTGCCGCATTCGCGCGGGCTTCAAGGCCATTCAGATGCCGATGTCGGTATGCATGCGGTGACCGACGCGATCTATGGCGCGCTGGCACGGGGCGATATAGGGCAGCATTTCCCACCCTCCGACCCGCAGTGGAAGGGTGCGGCCAGTGAGATTTTCCTGCGCCACGCCGTCGAGCTTGCCGGGCAGATGGGTTATGCGATCTCGAATGTCGATTGCACGCTGGTCTGCGAATATCCCAAGATCGGCCCTCATGCCGACGCGATGCGTGCCGAGATGGCACAGATCATGGGCCTGCGGACCGACCAGGTCTCGATCAAGGCCACCACATCCGAGCGGCTGGGCTTTACCGGTCGCAGCGAAGGGATTGCGTCGCTTGCGACTGCCTGTCTGGTGAAGTCATGACCGCGGCGCGCCTGATCGGAACCGTCGGCGGCGTCGGCTATCTGCGCCCTGCCCCGGGAACCTGGGGATCACTGGCTGCATTGCCACTGGCATGGGTTCTGCACACACTGGGCGGCTTTCCGCTACTGGTCATCGGGACGTTGACAGCATTCTTCGGCGGCCTTTGGGCCACGCGTGTGATGACGGCAGGACAGGATGATCACGACCCGTCCGAGATCGTCATCGATGAAGTTGCAGGTCAGTTCATCGCAATCTGGGCGATCTCCTACCCGTCATGGGCCCATGAGATCGATATCACGGCGCTCTGGCCTGGCTGGATCGCAGGCTTCCTGCTGTTCCGGCTGTTCGACATCACCAAACCCGGCCCCATCGGTTGGGCCGACCGGCGCGGTGATCCGATGGGTGTCATGCTGGACGACGTGATCGCGGGCATCTTTGCAGCCGTCGGCGTCGTGATCCTTGCTGGCATCGCGCATGGGGTGATGGGCCTATGACCGTGATCGACCTGTTGAACCACGCCAAGGCGCAGGGTGTGATGATCGCGACGGCCGAAAGCTGCACCGGCGGAATGGTCGCCGCCGCGCTGACTGACATCCCCGGCAGCTCAGCCGTAGTCGAGCGTGGCTTTGTCACCTACACCAACACCGCCAAGCAAGAAATGCTTGGCGTACGCATCGACACGCTTGAGGCCCATGGTGCAGTCTCGGAGGAGGTTGCTCAGGAGATGGCCGAGGGTGCGCTGCACCACTCACAGGCGCAACTGGCAGTCTCGATCACCGGCATTGCCGGCCCCGGCGGGTCCGAGCACAAACCCGAAGGCCGCGTTTGCTTTGGTTTGGCAGCAGATGGCCAACCAACCCGCACCGAGACTGTCGAATTCGGTGCTCTGGGGCGTGGAAACGTGCGCAAAGCCGCTCGCGATCATGCACTTCTTATGCTGCTAAGCGGCGTTTCGCAGTCCGCCTAAATTTAGGGCAAATACGCCCAATGGACGCAAAATTGATCACCAGTTGAAAAAAAGCCGCCTAAGCGGGCGGCTTTTTGTATAGCTGCCTCTTTTTTCCCCACCTCAGCTCGGCTTCAACCCGCTCCACACCACTCAAGCGGTGTCGGAGGTAGAATTGGATTGCTCATCCGACACCCCAATAGGGAAAGGAGAGCGGCCCATGAACGGAGCCGATACAGCGTGGATCATTGTGGCAACAGCACTGGTCCTGTTCATGACATTGCCGGGTCTTGCCCTGTTCTATGGTGGGCTTGTGCGTGCCCGAAATGTACTCAGCGTTTTCATGCACTGCTTCTCGATTGCCTGTTTGATGAGCATTCTGTGGTTGGTCGCAGGGTATTCGATCGCCTTCGGACCGGGTGAGAGCGGCCTCTGGGGCGGTCTGGGCAAAGCCTTCCTGAACGGAGTGGACGCCGATAGCCTTGCGGGAACCTTACCCGAGATCCTGTTCTTTGCCTTCCAGATGACCTTCGCCATCATCACCCCTGCCCTGATCATCGGCGCATATGTGGAGCGTGTTGGCTTTGGCTTTGTCCTCACCTTCTCGTCCCTGTGGATGCTGCTTTGCTATGCACCCGTTGTCCATTGGATCTGGGGCGGCGGCATGCTGGCGGATGGAGGCATTCTTGGCGAAATCGGCGTGCGCGACTTTGCGGGTGGCATTGTCGTCCACGAAACCGCCGGCCTGGCCGCGCTGATCATCGCAGTTATCCTCGGACCGCGCCGTAATCGCACGACACCTCCACATAACCCCGGCTATGTGATGGTGGGTGCCGCAATGCTGTGGGTCGGTTGGTTCGGTTTCAATGGCGGCTCACAACTGGCTGCCGACGGTGGCGCGGCGATGGCCATGACTGTCACCCATCTGTCTGCCGCAACAGCGTCGCTGACATGGGCGTTGTGGGAGCGCATCCGATTTGGCAAAGCCTCGATGGTCGGCCTCGTTACTGGAACCATTGCTGGTCTGGCGTCGATCACCCCGGCCTCGGGCTTTGTGGGTCCGGTTCAGGCTCTGATCATCGGTGCGGTTGCCGGTATCCTGTGTCAGGAGGCCGTCAATGTGATCCGTAACAAGCTGAACATCGACGACACGCTGGACGTTTTCGCCGTTCACGGTGTCGGGGGTATCTTTGGTACTCTGATGATTGCGCTTTTCGGTCTGGGAACTTGGACTGCGCAACTGGGCGGCTTGGTCATCGTGGGTGCCTTTACGGCAGTTGTCACAATTGTTTTGGTCAAGGTGGTTGCACTCATCACCCCGCTTCGCGTAGACGCCGAGACCGAAACAAACGGGCTCGACCTCTCGGTACATGGGGAACGCGCCTACGATATGAGCAGCTAGGCCCACCTTGGCGCTCTGCCGCCCGTAAGGGCAAAGCGGACCTCTTGGGGGTCCGCTTTTCTTTTGGTCAGCCCCCTCGACTCTGGGCCAGAGGTCGGGCTATCAGCCAGCGACACCCTTCCAGCCCAGAGGTTTGCGCCATGATCCCCAGTTCATTCCCCGACAGCACCGAAATCGCCCGCCTGACTGCGCGGATGCTGCTGGAGATCAAGGCGGTTCATTTCAACTCGCGCGAACCCTTCACGCTGGCATCCGGCCTGCCCAGCCCGACCTATATCGACTGCCGCAAGCTAATCTCCTACCCGCGCATCCGCTCAACCCTGATGGACTTCCTGACTGTCACAGTGATGCGTGAGGCCGGTTTTGAGGCATTCGACAACATCGCTGGCGGCGAGACTGCAGGCATCCCGTTCGCGGCCATGGTTGCCGAGCGCATGGCCCTGCCAATGACCTATGTGCGTAAGAAACCCAAAGGCTATGGCCGCAATGCCCGTATCGAGGGCGCGATGACCGAGGGCGAACGTGTTTTGCTGGTTGAGGATCTGACCACCGATGGCGGCTCGAAACTGTCCTTTGTCGATGCGATCCGTGAGACGGGTGCGACCTGCGGCCATACGGCAGTAATCTTCTACTATGGCATTTTCCCCGAAACCGAGAAGACACTGGGCGATCATGGCGTAAAGCTGCACAGCCTTTGCACCTGGTGGGATGTGCTGGCAGAGGCTAAGGCGCAGAAAGCGTTCGACAATGAGACGCTGGACGGGGTCGAGGCCTTCCTCAACGACCCACGTGCATGGCAGGAAACCCACAAAAGCTAACACAACGGCATCTGTGCGCGCCTTGGAAACAATGATCGCGCAATGCGATCCAATCGCACAATATGTTGACGAACAACCTCATCATCCTTCAATATGATGGGGTCTGGAGATATGCACAGCCTATCCCCAAAAACATACAATTTGCCCCGACTCACGGGGCTCGGCTATGGAACATGCCCAAGGGGCATAGAGAGCAGCAATGAACGAGATCAGCAGTATCGAGCAGGCAGCCGCACAGATTCAGAATCCGGAAACAATGCCGCACTCCATCGAGGCCGAGCAGCAGCTTCTGGGTGCGATTCTGACGAACAACGATCTGTATGATCGCGTCGCATCGATTATTGGGGCTGAGCATTTCTATGATCCGGTTCATGCGCGCATTTATGAGGTCGCCTCGACACGCATCGCCAAGAACGCGTTAGCCTCGCCCGTGACGCTAAAATCTTTCATGGCGGAAGATGAGGGTCTGAAAGAACTGGGTGGTCCGGCCTATCTGGTGAAACTGGCTGGCGCTTCAATCAGTGCCTTTGCGGTGCATGACTACGCCCAGATGATCTATGACCTTGCCATCCGACGCGAATTAATCCGCCTGGGCCGGGACATTTCGGACAAGGCAGCGCGGGTTGATGTGGCCAGTGAACCCAAGGAACAAATCGTCGAGGCCGAACAACAGCTCTATCAGTTATCCGAGCAGGGCCAGACCGAACAAGGTTTTCAATCCTTCCTTAAGGCGGTCACAGAAGCCGTCAACGTCACCAACGAGGCGTACCAGCGCGGTGGCGGCATGGCGGGGATTTCCACCGGTCTGGCCGATCTCGACAAGCAATTAGGCGGGTTGCACCCATCCGACCTGATTATTCTGGCCGGGCGTCCGTCGATGGGTAAAACCTCATTGGCGACCAACGTCGCGTTCAACGTGGCCAAGGCTTACAAGCGCGGGCAGAAACCCGATGGCAGCGAAGGCGCAGTTGACGGCGGTGTCGTCGGGTTCTTCTCGCTGGAGATGAGCGCCGAGCAACTCGCGGGACGTGTACTGGCCGAAGCCTCGGAGATTTCTTCGCACAAGATCCGCCAAGGCGACATGACAGAATCCGAGTTCCGTCGCTTTGTGGATGCGGCCAAGGAATTAGAAGCCTGCCCGCTGTTCATTGACGACACCCCCGCCCTCCCGATCTCTCAGCTTGCAGCGCGTGCGCGGAGGTTGAAGCGTACGCATGGGTTGGATTTGCTGGTCATCGACTATCTGCAACTCTGCCGGGGCATGGCTGAGAACCGGGTCAACGAGATTGCCGAGATTTCGATGGGCATGAAGGCCATCGCCAAGGAACTGAACATCCCGGTCATTGCCCTGTCACAGCTGAGCCGTCAGGTGGAAAACCGCGACGACAAGCGCCCACAACTGTCAGACCTTCGTGAATCAGGATCGATCGAACAGGACGCTGACGTGGTCATGTTCGTATTCCGCGAGGAATACTACAAAGAACGCGAGAAACCCGGCGATCACGAGTTGGAAAAGATGGAAGAGTGGAAGCAAGCTATGGAGCGCCTGCATGGCAAAGCCGAAGTCATCGTCGGCAAGCAACGCCACGGCCCCATAGGCACGGTAGAGCTTTCGTTTGAAGCCCAGTTCACCCGCTTCGGAAATCTGGTCAAACCCTGGCAACAGGAAGGTCAGATCGATGGATATTGACGTTTATCAAATCTCAATGAACTAAACCTGCCATGCGGTATTCTCTTCAACCTTTGCCACGTCGCGTCATACTCGCACGCCACTACGGACATCGGCGCAAACGCTTTGTGGGATAGATCGGGGGCACGCTTAATCCCTGAAACCATCCCAACAAAGCGAGAGAGAAATGACAGAATTCACAGAAATCCCGGTCGTGCGACTGGGTGAACGATCTGACGAGGAAATCGCCGACGATTTCTGCGCTGCCTACGGAACAACCGGCTTTGGATATATTGTTGATCACGGTATCGATCAGGCCCTGATTCAAACTGTCTTCGAAGCCTCCAGGCAATTTCACGCATTGCCATTGGCCAAAAAACAAGCAATCGCGGTCGATACAACCCATCGCGGCTATATTGCCATCAATACGTCGACTGATGTGAACTCCTCCCTCGCTGATGTCACCAAACCAAATCAATCCGCCAGTTTCATGATGATGCGCGAGGACGCATCCGTTGACCCGAATATCTATCTCTCTGGCCCCAATCGCTGGCCAGAATTGCAGCAGTTCCGTGAAACACTTGAGACCTATGTCGAGGTCATGTCCGGATTGGGCCGCCGACTTACGAGGATTGCACTTCTGGCGTACGGGGCCACTGATTTCTCGATCCTATCGGCCTTTGACGAGCCTACTATCTGGTTGCGCCTTCTGCACTATCCACCGCAGCCCAAGGCCAGTCCGGACGACCTGTTCGGTTCTGCGCCGCATACGGATTTCGGATGTCTGACCTTGCTGGCCCAGGATCAGGTCGGCGGATTGCAGGTTCAGACACCAGCGGGAAACTGGGTCGATGTTCCGACAAACCCGGATGCGTTTGTCGTGAATGTGGGCGACATGTTGCACCGCATGAGCAACGGTCAGCTCATGTCAACACCTCACCGCGTTATCAATCGCTCAGGGCGTGAACGATACAGCGTTCCCTTCTTCTTTGATCCGCATGTGAATACAATCGTTCAACCTCTACCTGGCACTGGTCATCCCAGGTACAACCCCCTGATATTCGGAAATTTCCTGCGTTCTGAGCTAGAAGCAGCTTATGAGGCGCACAAACCAGGCAAAAATTAGATCAATCCCCCCCTTGACGTCGGCCGCACAATGGCATGAACAGCTTTTATGAGTACCGCACATCTTACGATTAATCTGCACGCACTGACACATAACTGGCGTGCGCTCGACGCAAATACCAACGTCGAAACCGGGGCTGTCGTAAAGGCCGACGCCTACGGATTGGGTGCCGAACCTGTCGCTTGGGCTTTGGCCGAAGAAGGGGTGCGCAAGTTTTTTGTCGCTGTCGCCGAAGAAGGTGCGGTCGTACGTGAGGCGGTTGGCCCCGGGCCACTTGTCGCGGTCTTTTCAGGCCATATGGAGGGCGACGCTGATCTGTTGCGCAATCATGCTCTGACACCTCTGCTCAACTCCCCCGAACAGTTCAAACGCCATCGAGAGGCCTTGCCCGACCACCGCTTTGGCATTCAACTTGACAGTGGAATGAACCGTCTGGGGCTTGAGCCTGCTGATTGGGCAGAACTGCGCCATGAGGCCCTTGCGCTGAATCCGCTAGTGGTTATGTCTCATCTGGCTTGCGGGGATGAACCGGAACATCCGATGAATCAGCAGCAGTTGCGGACTTTCAAACAAATGACTGATGGGGTGGATGCACCGCGTTCGCT
This sequence comes from Ruegeria sp. AP7, assembly GCF_056539905.1. Taxonomy (NCBI): domain Bacteria; kingdom Pseudomonadati; phylum Pseudomonadota; class Alphaproteobacteria; order Rhodobacterales; family Roseobacteraceae; genus Ruegeria; species Ruegeria sp. AP7. Next base: position 869,354 of record NZ_JBQFVT010000001.1, read on the forward strand.
TGCAGCCACCGGTGGCACATTGATGGGACCCGAATTTCACTTTGATTTCTGTCGTCCGGGGATCGGCTTGTATGGCGGGCTGCCCTTTGCCGGGGCCAAACCGGTTGTGACCGTCGATCTGCCCATCATCCAGGTGCGCGATGTCTCCGTCGGCGAAACCGTAGGCTACGGAAACAGTTGGACCGCGCGCCGCCCGTCCAAGATCGCAACCGTGGCAGCAGGTTATGCCGATGGGCTACATCGTGCCATTGGCGGCGGCATTGACGCATTCGCTGGTGATCAGCCCTGCCCGGTGGTAGGACGTATCTCGATGGACTTGATCACCGTGGATGTTACCGACTTGCCATACACTCCTGAACGCCTGCGTATCCTGAACGGGCACCAAACCGTCGATGATCTGGCCGAAGCCGCCGGAACCATCGGTTATGAGATACTGACTTCACTCGGCAGCCGCTATTCCCGAGGCTACGTGGAATGAGCCCCATCTCATTGCTGGGTGAGCTGGGACGCGCCATACTGAACATGCTGGCCGCGTTTGGCCGCGTCGCGCTGTTCGCGCTCGACGCGGTTTCGCATATTTTCCGACCGCCGTTTTATCCACGCGAGTTCGGCATCGCCTTGCTGAATATCGGCTGGCTGTCCCTGCCCGTGGTCGGTCTGACCGCCATCTTCACTGGCGGCGCACTCGCGCTGCAGATCTACGCCGGTGGCGCGCGTTTCAATGCCGAAGCTGTGGTGCCCCAGATCGTCGCCATTGGCATGGTGCGAGAGCTTGGACCGGTGCTGGTCGGCCTGATGATCGCCGCCCGCGTGACGTCTTCGATCGCCGCCGAGATTGCGACGATGAAAGTGACCGAGCAGATTGATGCTTTGGTCACGCTCTCCACCCACCCGATGAAATACCTCACCGCCCCGCGCGTGCTGGCCGCCCTGATCACGGTTCCAGCGCTGGTCGGGGTCGGAGATATCATCGGCATTGCAGGCGGTTACACTGTCGCCACGCAAAATCTGGGCTTCAACCCGGCGGCCTATCTGAAAAACACTGTCGATTTCCTTGAACTACGCGACATTGTCTCGTCGCTGGTCAAAGGCGCGGCCTTCGGCGTGATCGCCGCCATCATGGGCTGCTACTACGGCATGTCCTCGGGCCGCGGCGCGCAGGGCGTGGGCCGCGCCACCAAAGGCTCGGTCGAGGCCGCCGCCGTCCTTATCCTCGCCGCCAATTTTGTCCTCACAGGGGTGTTCTTCTCGCTATGATCCGGATGGAGAACGTACATAAAGCCTTTGACGACAACCACGTCTTACAAGGCATGAACCTTGAGATTCCCAAAGGCACCTCGATGGTCATCATCGGTGGTTCGGGTACCGGCAAATCCGTGGCGCTGAAATGTATCCTCGGCCTGATCAAGCCCGACAGTGGCATGATCTATGTCGACGGCAAGGACGCCACCAAAGGCGACCGCGACGCGTTTCTGGCCCGTTTCGGGATGCTGTTTCAGGGTGCCGCATTGTTTGACTCGCTACCCGTCTGGCAAAACGTCGCCTTCCGCCTGCTGCGTGGTTCGCTGAAGCGTCCGGTAGAGGAAGCCCGCGAAATCGCCATCGAGAAACTGCGCCGTGTGGGCCTGAAATCCAACGTGGCCGATCGGTTTCCGGCAGAACTGTCGGGCGGCATGCAAAAACGCGTCGGCCTCGCCCGCGCCATCGCTGCCGAGCCCGAGATCATCTTTTTCGATGAGCCCACCACCGGCCTCGACCCCATAATGTCCGGCGTCATCAACGACCTGATCCGCGAAATCGTGACCGAGATGGGCGCCACCGCGATGACCATCACCCACGACATGAGCTCGGTCCGCGCGATTGCCGACAACGTGGCCATGTTGCACGGAGGCCTGATCCAATGGACCGGCCCGGTCAGCCAGATGGACGCCTCAGGTGATCCTTATGTCGAGCAGTTCATCAGCGGGAGTGCAGAGGGGCCGATCGAGGCGGTGCGGTAGTGGAATTCGTGAAACTGCTCATTGAACAGCTTCCGTTTCTCTACTTCATTTCGGTTGTGCTAGCTTGGTTTACCATTCATTTCATAGGCGAGAAGTCGGGAGTCCCGCGCTCGCTGCGAACTGAAGTCATTTTCGTTCCTGTCATAATCTCCGCTTTGCAGGGTGCCTTTCCGGGAATGCTCGCGTCGATTCTATTGGTAAAAACGCTGAACATTGAAGAACCGCTCTCGGGTGTTCCTTTGTCCGTTGGGTATGTCATTTCAGGACTTCTGCTGAATCGGAAACTACTTATCCCTGTCGCAGACAAAAGAATGTCATATGGCCTTATTGGCGGCATCACCTTGCTGTTCATTGTGGGTTGGATGGTTTCCGTCCGAAACATGATCAACTAGCGTATCGGATATGACCCTCCGCCTCGCCACCCTCTCCCTCCTGATCCTCTACCCCATCGCATGGTTCGCCCCGCTGATGCGCGCAGGCCTCCTGCCGATCTTCGGCCTCAGCGAGATCAGCGTCATCACCGGCCTCCAGTCCTTGTGGAAATCCGACATCTTCCTCGCGCTGGTCGTCACCGTCTTCGCCCTCTTCGCGCCCTACATCAAAACCATCGGCACTGCGCTTGTCCAATGGGATATGTTGGACCCACGGGTCCAACCCGCGCTCAACATCCTGGGCAAATTGGCGATGGCTGATATCTTCCTCATCGCGCTTTACATCACACTGGCCAAGGGCATCTCCTACGCGACCATCGAAACCGCGTGGGGTCTCTACCTGTTCACCGGCTGCATTCTCGCTTCGCTTGCCTTGGGCCACATTACAGAGATGACATCCGGATCACGAAAACCTCAGACCTAATTGATTGAAAACAGATTTCTGAGTATCATCTTTATATTTCGAGCAGTAAATTTTGTAGTTTTCGGGTCCGTAGCGGATCACTTTACGTCTGTTTAACCTTCCGCTTCGGCCCGGTTTTTGTACCGGTTGAAGAAGGAGAACGACGATCATGGCCGCCCTCCACACAATAACATTACAATTTCAGAATGCATTATTAAGACTAACCTTTTTCCTGATCTGCGCCGCAGCATTGTTCGCGGTGACGACCACCATTTTATCCGCGTTTGGCATCCTCCCCTGGCTCTCGTTGCAGGCCGGTCTCAGCACCGGTGCAACGATTGACGCAGGTCTATATGTTCAGGCCGGATTGACCGCTCTGATCCTGATGCTGGTCTTCTATCTGCCATCAAACGCGCGCATGATGGCGCTTGAAAACACCCATCGTAAGTTCACGATGAACATGCAGGACGTGGCCAAGGCCTATCAGGTCGCCCATGCCGCCGACCGCAGCGGCGCCTTTGCACTGTCTTCTGAATTCGACGCTGTGAAAGAGCGTATGGCCTTTCTGCGCGATCACCCCGATCTGCAGTCGCTTGAACCGCAGGTTTTGGAACTGGCCGCTCAGATGAGCCAGATCAGCCAGGAGCTTGCAGATACCTATTCCGAGGCAAAAGTCTCGCGCGCCCGAACCTTCTTGCAGCAAAGGCAGGAAGAGATCGAGCAGTTTCAGCATCGCATAGAAGAGGCCCAGATTATCCAACACGAACTGCGCCAATGGACCCGAGATATCGAGATCGAAGAATCCATCGCCAAATCCCAACTGGCGCGGCTAAGGGACGAGTTGTTCGACCTGCTGCCCGAACTCTCGGCACAACTGCAATCGCCCAACGACGATAAATCCCCCGCCAGCGTGGTTGCCATGACCCCGCCGCGGGCTGCGGAATAGGCGCGATCAGCGCCTGTCGCGAACGATGGTCCGCAGGGCCTGAGGACGCGGCACGCTATCGGCGGTGAGGAAAGCCCGCGAGGGCTTGAAGAACCGCCCTTCCTCGGGCACGAAGGGCGATATGGCAAAGACACAATCCTTCACCTGCTCCGCCTGCGGTGCCTCACATACAAGATGGTCCGGCCGCTGCGATGGCTGCGGCGAATGGAACACTATCATTCAGGAAGCGCCCCTCTCCGCTGGACCGGCCAAGAAATCGCTGGGCGGCAAGCGTGGCCAGTCGATCACGCTCTCCGATCTTTCGACCGAGGAGACACCCCCGCCCCGCACCTTGTGTGGAGTTGAAGAACTCGATCGTGTCCTCGGTGGCGGCCTCGTCCCCGCCTCGGCCCTATTGGTGGGGGGCGATCCTGGCATCGGCAAATCAACCCTCCTGCTGCAGGCTGCCGCGCGCTTCGCGCGCAATGGTATCAAAACAATCTATGTCTCAGGTGAAGAGGCCAGCGCGCAGGTCAGGATGCGTGCACGTCGGTTGGGTTTGGAAGAATCTCCCGTTCAACTGGCAGCCGAAACCAATTTGCGGGATATCCTCACTACGCTAGAGGCCGAAAAACCCGGTCTCGCCATCATCGACTCGATCCAGACCATGTGGGCAGACAATGTAGACAGCGCACCAGGCTCAGTTTCGCAGGTTCGTGCCGCCGCGCATGAACTAACCACTTTTGCCAAACGCCACGGCGTTTCGATCATCATGGTCGGCCATGTCACCAAAGAAGGTCAGATCGCAGGTCCGCGTGTGGTCGAACATATGGTCGACACAGTGCTCTATTTCGAAGGCGAACGCGGCCATCAATTTCGTATTCTGCGCGCGGTAAAGAACCGCTTTGGCCCTGCAGATGAGATTGGCGTTTTTGAGATGACCGGCAAGGGCTTGGCGCAGGTCACCAACCCCTCGGCCCTCTTCCTTTCCGAACGCGGCACACCGAGCCCCGGGTCAGCGGTCTTCGCAGGCATCGAAGGTACCCGCCCCGTGCTGGTCGAGTTGCAAGCGCTGGTCGCTCCCTCGCCTCATTCGCAGCCCCGCCGCACGGTGGTAGGATGGGACAGTGGTCGTCTGGCAATGATCCTCGCCGTCCTGGAAGCGCGTTGTGGCATCCCCTTTGCTGGGCTCGATGTCTATCTAAACGTCGCCGGAGGGCTAAAAGTCAGCGAACCTGCCGCAGACCTCGCCGTGGCAGCTGCGCTGCTAAGTGCCCGTGAAGATACTGCCCTGCCCGCCGATACCGTCGTTTTCGGAGAAATCTCGCTATCTGGGGCACTTAGACCGACCCCTCAGACAGAAAACAGGTTGAAAGAAGCGCAAAAACTTGGTTTCACAGCGGCAATTGCTCCGGCGGGTGGCAAAACTGGCAGTGTGGCAGGTCTGACACTCACTCGACCCTCTGATTTGGTGGGGTTTGTTGGCGAAACGTTCGGAGCAGGTTAAAGTTGCGCCTTGAGAGGCAGAAAACGAACAGGCGAGGGCCATGGAAGGTTTTACAATAATTGACGGGGTTGTGGCCCTGATCATCGTGCTGTCGGGCTTGTTGGCCTATTCGCGTGGTTTCATGCGCGAGGTTCTCGCCATAGCTGGCTGGGTTGCCGCTGCCGTCCTGGCCTTCATCTTCGCGCCGCAGGCCGTGCCACTGGTCAAAGAAGTGCCCGTTGTCGGAGAATTCCTGCGCGACAGTTGTGAGCTTTCGGTTATCACCGGCTTTGCCGCCGTTTTTGCTGTTGCCTTGATCGTGGTCAGTATCTTTACACCGCTGTTCTCTTCTCTGGTGCAGCGTTCGGCGATCGGTGGTCTGGATCAGGCACTTGGGTTCTTCTTCGGCATCGCACGCGGCATCCTGCTGGTTGCGATTGCCTTTTTTGTCTACGACACCGTAATGACCGGCCAGTCTTACACGATGGTCGACGAAAGCCGCTCGGCAAAAGTCTTTGAACAGTTCAGCGGCAAGATCGAAGAACAAAACCCCGAAGCCGCGCTGGGCTGGGTCACCGCTCAGTACGAGGAGCTGGTCGCAAGCTGCACTGCAGATAGTTCGACGGACGCTTCCGACGGCTGATCACGCCCTTTAGGCCTGTAATAAGGAACGAGGTGATTAATCCACCCCGTTCCGGCTCTTGTCACAGACCATGCTAGCTGGTCTACGACAAGTGCGCAGTGTAGCTGTAAGCTCAATTGGACCAGTGTAACGGTTGGTATTAGCGACTGCTGCACGTAATAAAGCGGACTTTTGAACGTTGAAGAAATAAGCCAAACAGTTCAAAGCCAGCAGATTGCGTTTTGGTTGCGGTTGTTTTGCCCTTCATTCGAAGGAAAAAACGGGTGATTAGTGAATTTCTACTGCCCCGTGGTTTTTCAACAAGTGCTACCTTTCAAGAAGTTCACAAATATTGGCATCTAGCTGCGTCGTGAAGCCCTTGTCACTTCCTGGGTTTGCAGCGCAATGGCCCCAGGGCGAATGATACGGGCGGAAGATGGCGTTGGGCATGAAGCTGGCTTCAATTTCATTGTCTTCTGGTGGAAAGTATAAATCCTGCGTGCAAGGCATCAGGATGGCACGAGCTTTGATGGCACCCAGTGCCAGTTTGTAATCCCCATTGTAAAGCGGTCCGGCAGAGATATCGCCTGCCTGCCAAGTTGCAAGCTTTGCCAACAGGTCGTTGGCATCCCAGCCCTGCACATGATCACGCTCCCAATCCTGCAACAACTCCTCGATAGTTTCAAAACCCATCTGCCGATAAAGTCCCTCGCGATAAAAGGTCTGAGAGAAAGCCCAGCCTGCGTAAACTCGCCCAAAGGCCTTCAGCCCTGCTTCGGGTGGGCTAGCATAGTTGCCACCATTCCAATTTTGATCCGCGCAAAGGGCGGCCTTAACCCCTTCGAGGAAGACGAAATTGTGTGGTGAGGTTTTGGCTGAGGCACAGAATGGCAGAATCGCCTGAACCATGTCCGGGTATTGCGCTGCCCACTGGTAGGACTGACAGCCCGCCATAGACCAACCCGCGACAAGGGCGATTTTTTCGATCCCCAGATGTTCGTGGACCAACCTGTGCTGGGCAGCAATGTTGTCCCACATCTGTACCAGCGGGAACCGCGGCCCGTCCTGCGGCGTAGGCGTATTCGATGGCGATGACGAACGACCATTGCCAAACAGGTTGGGGCTGACGATGAAATGCCGCGCCGGATCAATCGCGCGACCCGGACCAAAGAAGCCTTCGTTGCGGGTATTTGTGCCGGTGTAAAATGTCGGCAGAACGATGACATTGTCACCTGCCGCAGACAATGTGCCGTAGGTCTGATAGGCGAGCTTGGCATCCTTGAGCAACTCACCCGACAAGAGCGGAAGGTCACCCAACTCGTAGATCTGATAATCCGCCATTGTCTGGCCCTTCCCGCTTTTAGTAGAGCCGAAGGTATTCCTGCACTTCCCAATCGGTGACCGATTGGTGGTATCGCTCCCACTCATCATTTTTGTATCCTAGATAGGACTGACGCATCACGGGGCCCATCACATGTTCTGCCATGGTGTCGCCCCGTAAAGCCTCGATCGCATTGAACAGAGTGCGAGGCAATCGACGGATCCCCAGTTCAGCAAGTTCAGCTTCGGTTTTTGAGTAGAGATCAAAATCCGTTGGTTTGCCTGGGTCGATCTTGTGTTTGATCCCCTTAACACTGCAACTCAGATGCATCGCCATTGCCAGATAGACATTCATGGTCATATCGCAGGCGCGATTTTCAATGCAATGGCGGCTCTGTGGTAGACGGAATTGGGCCGAGCGATTGTTGAAACCATAGGTGATATTGGTCGGAGCCCAAGTGACAGTGCCACCCTCAAACCCACCCACACGGGGCACCAATCCGTTATAGGAATTCACCGTCGGACAGGTGATCGCGGTGATCGCTTCGGCGTGCTGCATCAACCCGCCAACGGCCCAGCGGCTTTCGTCGCTCCATTCCCCGTCGGGGGTTTCAAAGATGTTTTCACCGGGACGGCTTTCATGTTGCATAGACATGTTGATATGCGCACCCGATCGCCAGTCGCCAACTGTTGGTTTTGGCATAAAGGTCACGAACATCCCGTGCTTTTTTGCCACCTCTTTCAAGGTGATCCGCAGAAACGCCAGACGGTCGGACATCTCCAGCATGTTGGTATAGTGAAAATCCAGTTCGAATTGTGAATACGCACCCTCGGCGACTACGTCATGCAGGTTCCAACCCAGACCTTCGATGATGTCGATCATGTCTTTCAAAAATGCCATCGAGTCGATCGAGTATTCAACGTCATAGCCAAAGGCCTGACGGCGTGGACGGACCCCGATAGCAGGGTCGTCGTCAAAGGCCTTCACTGGTTGGCCAGCATCGTCGTATTTCATCACGATGAACTCGGGCTCAACACCGGCATAGCCTGTGTATCCTTCCAGCGCAGCCTCGTGCATGGCGCGTTTCAGGGCCTGACGCGGGCAGACGTTATAAGGCGCGTCTTCCCAATACAGATCGGAGAAGATGATTGCCATCGATGTGTCCCACGGACAGACGTAGACGGCGTCAAGATCCGGCACCACCACCTGATCGCTGTCAGCGGGGCTGAGTTCGGGCACGTAAGAAATCGAATGCACCGCAAATTGCGGTCCTTTCCCTAGGCATAGCGGTTCAAAATCGCTCATCGGGACGGGCTTGGTTTTTGGAATGCCATGCAGGTCGATCCACGCGGCCATCACATATTTGACGCCAGCCTCTTCTAAACGTTGTTGAACTTCTGGGATACGTGGGCGATTCCGCTCCACAGCGTCGTGAAATGTCTCGTAATAAATACGGGCGTTGGCATTATCCTTGGGCATTCGGCGTCCTCCCATCAAATGACAATCGGATTTGTTTCACCGAGGTGACACCTCGGTGTTGGTTTAGGTTTCGTTTGCTCAGTCACGCGGCGGAAAAATGTTCAGCCGGGGACAAAATCGTCAGGGTCTATGCCGGGAACTTGCGTGATCCCCGCCAGTTGTTTCCAGTTGTGTGGGTAGGCAGCATAGAAGATCACGCATTTACCGTCCGCCTCGTAGGAAATGTGATTGTCCTTGGGGACAAACAGCACGTCACCACGATTGCAGACATAGCTTTTGCCCTCACAGACCAATCGGAACGTCCCCTCGAGGCAATAAATGATCTCGTCGCAGGTCAGATCCCACGGCACCTTGATGTTGTTCAGAACGTTGATGCCGCCGCACATGGATTTGCTGAACTCGCTGGTCACCATCGGTTTAATGTAGGTATCGCTGTCGCCCATCGTGTCGTAGCGTTTCTGAACCAGATCGAATTTGAAAAGTTGAGGTGTATCACCCATTGGGTCAGCCTTCCTGCGCCAAGTGTTTCAGTATGGATTCGTTCAATTCGACCTTGTAACCGTCAGGATCCTCGCAGAAGGCGATGACCCTTGTACCATTTTTCATTGGCCCCGGCGGGCGAGTGATGTTCACACCGGCTGCTGCCAGTTGCTCGCAGGCGGCGTAAACGTCTGGAGTTTCAATGCAGATATGACCCCAACCGTCGCCCTTGTCATAAGGCGTGTCCTGATCCCAATTGGCGGTCAGCTCCAGCGTGGGAAACTCGGCCTCGGGCCCATAACCGATAAACGTGTTGGTGAATTTCCCTTCGGGATAATCCGTGCGCCGCAGCACCTCCATGCCCAAGATTCCGCAATAGAAATCCAGCGACTTCTCCATGTCTGTGACCCGCATCATCGTATGGGCCAGACGAAACCCTTTGGATATGGAGTTGCTCATTGATCTTGTTCCTTCTTACTTATGCGCCGGCCACGTCACGCTCGATCAAATCTTGAAAGGCGCGCACGCTATCTTCCCAGGCAGGCGATAACAGGCCACCATCTTCGGCGACCGGGGATTTGCGGCCCTCAAACATGCGTTCAACCATCTCGTGATCTTCCTTGTGGACGTCCCACCAGAGGTTTCTGAGGGCCTCTATTTCCTCAGCGCTCAACTTTTGGCCTTCAGTGGTGTAAAGCGCTCGGTACTGGCGCATCTTTCCGGGACCGATGGGCACGTTAAGATAGACGCCCAGCTGATCCGGGAAATAGCGACCCAGGATGAAATTAGGATACAGCGTCAGATAGCGCGAGCTCACACCCAAGCTGCCAGATGTGCCCAATTCTTCCTCAAGGTCCACGGCACTGCCGATGCAGGTGCCATCAATGATGGTATAGTGATCCTCTAACGGCTGATCGGTGGTCGAGGAATGTACAAACTGGACGTGGTAAGGCTCGATAAAGTTCTCCATTATCAGCTTCCAGTTGGTGTCGATCTCACCAAAATCGAGCAGACCAATGGGTTCCAACTTGCTGTAATCCATCCCCGACAACTGGTTGATCAATGGCGCGGCATAGTCTTCGAATTCTGACGCGCTCCCATCCAGATTGACGAAAATCCAGTCATGCCAGACATAAGTGCGTACGGGTTTCAGCCGATGCTCTTTGATGTCAAATCCGTCGAACTCTTGCTTGCCGGTGCCTGCAAAATGTGGAGCGGCCCGCAGGCGGCCATCCAGATCATAGGCCCAGGCATGATAGGGGCAGCGGATCAGTTTGCCGACATTCTTGGGCCTGTCGACCAGTGTCATGCAGCGGTGCAGGCAAACATTGTGATACACCTGAATGTCGCCATCACGACCTCGTACCGCCAGCAGTGGCAAACCAGCACAGGTGATAGGTTGTGCATCGCCTGGGTTACTCATCTGGTGGGCAAATCCAACAAACACCCAGTTCTTGGCCAGAACCGTCTGGCATTCCCGTTGCCAGAACTCCTCGCTGCGATATGCGTCGGCGGTCAGACCGTGCTGAGGCCCGCAAGAAGCCTGTGCTTTTCGCTCGGCAATTGTCATTTGTCCTCCCTTCGACACTGACACCAGCGTCCGCCGATCCAACGGCATGCGCATGGATTCACCGTTTCTCGCGGATAGCCTATTTTCAGGCTCCGTACTGCCGCGACGGGCTTAGATTTTCACTCTACGAATATCGCATTATCTTGGGCTATTCCCCTTCGATATTCGCTTATACATTGGATTATCGGGTAAGAATCGGAAGTGATCTGGTCAAAAAGCGGCATTTCAATACGAATTTCGAATATTTTAGTTGCTCTGGCTATCAGATCCACAAATCCAGCATTAAATAATAGAAATTTCGGCAATCTGGCCTTCGGAAACTGTGGCGAGAAGATCAAAGCATGTCGTTTTCCGCACTTCCTTCCAGAGGAATCCCAAGAGTTAATTGCGGATTTCGATGCGCTCTCTTAACCTTGGCTGCGAATACAGCAATCGAGCATCAGGCCTATGTCAGTCAAAAAGCAACCGAACGCGCGTGCCGCCCAGAGCATTCGATCCCCCAAGGATGATTTAAACCAGCAGATCATCCGGCTTTTACAGCAGGATGGTCGGATGGCATTTTCTGAAATTGCGCAGCAACTGGATGTGTCGGAGGGAACCATTCGCAACAGGGTGAGCGGACTGCGAGACAACAACATGCTGCGGATTGTCGCGATGTCGGATCCGGTGGCAACGGAATACACGACTGACGCGATGATTGGCTTGAACGTGGCGACCGGCGTGACCCCAAGACAGGTGGCCGAGCGACTTGAAAGAAACCCACGTGTTGTATTCATCCTGTGGGTCGCAGGTCGTTATGATCTGATTATCGAGTTGGTGAGCGACGATAGCGACGCACTAAAAGATTTTCTGGAACATGAAATCCACGCGAGTAACGATATTGCGAATGCCGACGTCATGCCGGGGCTGAAGAATTTCAAGAACCAGTTCCTCCTAAAGCAGGGTGCAAAGGAGTGATTAGGAAGAAGTCGATCGCTAAAAGTGATAGAGCGAGAGGACTTCAACAAAATTCTTTTTCTAGGTACTCAGCGCTGATCATAGTGCCGGCCCCGACAATAGCCGGTTTTTGAATTTTGCGTTCGATTTTTGCCAAACAAGTCATTTTGAATGTCGAAGCCAGCAGCAAGCAACTGTTTCGCGTTGGCGAGTGGTCATCGAACTAAAGCAAGTGAACAGCCGGTAAGCGCAACAATGCGGATATCAATTGCTGAACTTGGATCACCAGATCTCCCAAAGATCATTCCAGCGTTTAGGTTGGACTCATTTGTTAGAAAAACCTGTCGGAAACGGAAAAACAGCGCGCCTTACAACATTCTCAGCATTAAAATTCGGCGCTCGCATATTCTGTGTCAGATTCATCCAAAATCAAACGAACCCTTCACCGCCGCAGATATTGCAGCGAATGGCTTTCAATCCAAAGCACCCGTCGCAGCGGCTTGAGATTGGTTTGCCATACTGGTCGCGGCTTTTGACGACCGTTCCAGATCCTTTGCAAATCTCACAGGGTGCACGGCCTGATCCTCGGCATCGGTGACACCGACGCTTGACGGGCTTTTCCTTGGGATTGTTTTGCTTGTGCTGCCACATGGCTATTTTCCATCCCAAACTATCGGGCATCTGGAGCAGACGCCTGACCTAAAGCACAGCACAGGTCGGCTCATTTGTCATCTTAAACTCGCGAGCGGCGCATTTCAGGCCTGCGGCAAATCGCGAATGTGATCCTTTGGTGACACGCGCGGCAATTGGCAGTATGTCGGAGCCGAACCGACATGGAATCGGAGCTGCCGATCTTGCTGTATTTGTTCTATTCTGCATTGGCCGCTTTGGCGCTTGTGCATGCATGCCATACATTCCGGCTGCAACAACCCAATCAGATACGCAGTAGCAGTCGATCCGACCTGAACACCAGCCAGATCAAGTCATAGAAATTGGAGCCCGTGTATGTGTGGGATTTTGGGGATCGCAAGCCGGACACATGATGTCTTTGCGGAAATCTATGACGGGTTGCTGATGCTGCAGCACCGGGGTCAGGACGCCTCGGGGATCGTCACCTACAACGGCGAATTCTTCCGCGAGAAAAAAGCCAATGGTCTGGTCAAGGACGTCTTTAATGCCAGCGATGCTGAAACCCTACTGGGCAAGATCGGCATGGGTCACGTCCGCTACCCCACTGCAGGATCGCTAAGCGCCTCCGAGGCCCAGCCTTTCTTTGTGAACGCGCCCTACGGAATTTACCTTGTCCATAACGGCAATATCACCAACACCGAAGAACAGCGCGAAAAAGTGACCGCGAAATACAGCCGTCACCTGCGTACCACCTCGGATTCCGAAGTGTTGCTAAACGTGTTGGCCGACAAGGTAGCGGACGCCATCAAGGTCAATGGCAATGCCGATCCGATCCGCAACTTGTTTGCAGGTGTGAAGATGACCATGGAGCGGGTACAGGGTGCTTATTCTGTGATCTGTCTGGTTGCCGGTGTTGGTATGCTCGCCTTCCGCGATCCGTATGGTATCCGGCCCCTGTCGGTTGCCAAGCGAGAAGCCCCCGGTGACGGTGATGATTTCGCCTTCGCCTCGGAAGACGTAGCGTTTGGCATCAATGGTTTCGACAAATTGCGCGATCTGCAACCCGGTGAGGCGATCCTGATCGATCTCGGCGGGAATATGCATGAGTTCCAGGCCGTCGAAGGCAAGCTGACGCCCTGCATTTTCGAGTATGTCTATCTGGCACGCCCGGATTCGCTGCTGGATGGCGTGTCGGTTTACAAAACCCAGATGCGCATGGGCCAAACACTCGCCAAGCAGATTCAGGATTCGGGGCTAGAGATCGACCGGATCATCCCTGTGCCAGATAGCGCCCGCCCCGTCGCACTTGAAGCCGCCAAGATTACCGGCATTCCCTATCGTGAGGGGCTGGTCAAGAACCGCTATGTAGGCCGAACCTTTATCATGCCAGGTCAGGCCGAGCGCCAAAAATCCGTGCGCCGTAAGCTGAACGCCGTGCCGTTGGAATTCGACGGACATAATGTGCTGCTGATCGATGACTCGATCGTGCGCGGCAATACGATCAAGAAGATCGTCCAGATGTGCCGCGAGGCTGGTGCAAAGAAGGTGTACATCGCCAGCGCTTCTCCACCCGTAAAATACCCTAATGTCTACGGAATCGACATGCCCACCAAGGCCGAACTGGTTGCCAATGGTAAAGAGATCGAAGAAATCCGTGAAGAGCTGGGTGCGGATGCGCTGTTCTACCAGAATCTCGACGATCTGATCTGGGCCGCCAAGGAAGGCAATCCCGAGATCGAATCCTTTGACTGTTCGTGCTTTGATGGAAACTACATCACCGGGGTAGATGAGGACTATCTGGACAGTCTTGAAAACAGCAGCCGAGTCAGCAAGAAACGCGAGGATATGCAGGTCGTTGGCGGTTCGTGGAACGCGGCCAAACTGGCGTCGGGCTGATCAGGCGAATCAAATGATAGCGACAGGTCATTTCCCTGAGGTGGGGTGGCACTCATAGGTCAGAATCCGCCGACAACTCTCTGTTGAACGAGATGCGTTTGCAAAGGGTTGGGCGACCTGGGTTAGCAACCTATTGGAAATGGGATTGCAACCCTTTTGGTTCGAACGGCCGCATGATACCCGATCGCCGTAAACCACTCACAATGCAGGGCCCGGGCACACGATCCGGCCACAGATCATGGCAAATTCAACGGTCAAAAGCGCCGCAACGCAAGCGGGTGCGCTAAAGAAAAACTCGGTCTCTGTGCTGGGCATTTTTGGCCCTAAGTCCGAGTTGCGCGCTCTGGTTCGTCTGTCCTCGGGGCGGGTAAAGAAAGTAAAGCCAGGCAGCCGTGTCGCCTCGGGCAAGGTGATCGCCATTGACGAGGAAGGTGTCGTGCTGCGACAAAGCGGCCAGAACCGCAGGATCGACATACCTGGCAGTTGATCCAGACTTGACGCCTTGTGCGCACGGGTTCAAACCCCACCTATGACCGATCAGACCAAAATCGCCCTGATTACCGGGGCCTCACGCGGGCTGGGCGCGGCACTGGCCGAAGCCCTTTCCCCCGAGTATCACATCGTTGCCGTCGCCCGCACCCAAGGCGGGCTGGAAGAGCTGGACGATCGCATTCAGGCCAAGGGTGGCTCGGCCACTTTGGCCCCGATGGACATCTCCGATCCCAATGCAATGGCGACACTTTGCCGTGGCATTCACGACCGCTGGGGTAAGGTTGACCTTTGGCTGCATACAGCTGTCCATACCTCGGCCCTGACACCAGCAAATTTTGTTGAACCCAAGGAATGGACCAAAGCGGTCAGCACTAACGCGACAGCCACATCGGTTCTAATTCCCTATGTGTCGCCCCTATTAGGTGATGCAGGTCACGCGGTGTTCTTTGATGATCCCAAGGCAGGTGAAAAGTTCTATGGCATCTACGGTGCCACCAAAGCCGCGCAAATGGCTTTGGCCCGTAGTTGGGCAGCCGAGACAGCTCGCACAGGTCCACAGGTTACGATCCTTGAACCCGCGCCGATGCCTACAGCGGTGCGTGCACGATTCCATCCCGGTGAAGACCGCGAGGCGCTGACCAGTCCCGCGGATGAGGCGGCGCGGATTGTGGCCGGGCTTTGATTGGCCCTGACGGGCCATGCCTCCGGCGGGGATATTTGTGGCCAGATGAAGCAGGAGGTTTACGCGATGTGGACACCGTTGCGCCCGGCGAGATCGACAAAGAACTGCCAGGCCACGCGACCTGATCGAGCCCCTCGCGTGGCTTGCCATTCGATGGCCTCGGCGCGCAGGATTTCCTGGTCGATCGTGACGCCATGGGCGGCACAGTAGCGGTCGATCATGGCGAGATATTCGTCCTGATCGCAGGGGTGAAAGCCTAACCACAGGCCGAAGCGGTCCGACAAGGATACCTTTTCTTCAACAGCCTCAGATGGATTAATAGCGCTGGAGCGTTCGTTTTCGATCATGTCGCGTGGCATCAGGTGGCGGCGATTTGAAGTGGCATAGAACACCACGTTTTCCGGACGACCTTCGATGCCGCCATCCAGAACAGCTTTGAGTGACTTATAGTGTTGATCATCGTGGCTGAACGAAAGGTCATCGCAAAACAGAATGAACCGGTGCGGCGCTAACCTCAGGTGGTTCAGCAGACGCGCGACTGAGGACATGTCTTCCCGTTGTAGTTCGACAAGTTTCAAATCCGGGTGATCTGCTTGCAAAGTGCCGTGCACTGCCTTGACAAGGCTGGATTTTCCCATACCTCGCGCGCCCCAGAGCAGCGCGTTGTTGGCCTTGTACCCAGCCGCGAACCGGCGGGTGTTGTCTAGCAGCGTATCGCGGGATCGGTTGATGCCGACCAACAGATCCAGATCGACGCGGTTAACCTCAGAGACGGGCACCAGCCGGTCCGGATCCACATGCCAGACAAATGCAGGGGCCGTGTTGAAATCGGGTGCGTCCAGCGGCGCGGGCGCCATGCGTTCCAACGCGTCGGCGATACGGTTCAGGGCTTGATCGTCCATCGGCTCCTCCGGGTATTCCGGCTGAGTTGAACCATGTTCCGAACTACACAACAAGGCCCGCGCATGAAAAAGGCGCGCCGAATGTGGACGCGCCTTTTGAAATCAGAATACAGGCTACTTTGTCTCGTCGTAATCCTGCATCATTTCCGCATCCGCCTCGGCCTCTTCATCGTCATAGTAGCCGTCGGCGCGCAGTTGTTCTTCGCGCTTTCTCTCGACGCGGGCGACAAGGAAGATTGACACTTCGTATAGTCCATAGACCACAGTGAACAGGATCAGCTGCGTGATCACATCTGGTGGTGTCACCAAAGCAGCCAGAACCAGAATACCGACCATCGCGTATTTGCGAACGGCACCCAGACCCTCGGCCGAGACCAGCCCAGCCTTGCCCATCAGTGTCAGCAGAACCGGCAACTGAAAGCACAGGCCAAAGGCAAGAATAAACTTTAGCGTAATATCCAGAGATTCATTGACCTTCCCGAAGAAGGTGATTTTCACGCCTTCGGTTGTTTCGGGGACAACAATGATCTCTTCCGGGACATCATCGGCTGCCGGGGCCAGCAGGTTTGCAAAGATCGAACTGACATCTGCAAACCCAAGGAAAAACTGCATCGCCAACGGTGTCACAACAAACTGCGCAAAAGCCGCGCCCAACAGGAACATAAACGGTGATGCGATCAGAAACGGTAGGAAAGCCCCCTTCTCGGACTTGTAAAGCCCCGGAGCTACAAACCGCCACAGCTGATATGAGATCACGGGGAATGCCAGTGCAAACCCGAAGACCATCGATATCCGAAACAGTGTGAACAAGTATTCCTGTGGAGAGGTGTATTGCAGTGTTGGTGACGGATCACCAAGCTCTCGCAGGGTCGCCTCGATCGGACGCACTAAAAACTGCAGGATCGGTTCGGCCACTATGAAGGCAAGAACAATCCCCACGATAAAGGCAAGCACCGACCGGATCAGCCGGGTACGAAGCTCGGCTAGATGCTCGATCAGAGGCGCCGAGCTGTCCTCGATCTCGTCGGTTTTAGTCATGACTTGCTTTCAGTTTTCAACGCGGCTTCGGCCTCTTCCGCCTTTGCAAGCGCATCTGCGGCTTCCTTAGCCTTGCGTTCAGCGGCCGCACGGGCCGTGGAGGCTTGGATCTTCTTTGCCTGCTCTGCCCGTTCAGCAGCCAGTTTGCCGGTCTCGCTATCAGGGTCGAACTTGGTCGGGTCAATGGATTTGGCCACGTCACGCGCGGCCTCGTTGATCCCGTCCATCGCGGTACTAACCGGATTAGTCGCCGCGTTCAGGCCCTTCTTGATATCATTGACGCCAGCTTCATCCGCCGCTTCGTTCATCGCAGTGCTGAACTCACGCGCCATACCGCGTGCCTTGCCGACGAACCGCCCGACATTGCGAAACAGCACTGGCAGGTCCTTCGGCCCCACCACGATCAGCGCAACGATGCCGATGACCAGAAGCTCGGTCCAGCCCAGATCAAACATCTAAGCTCAGACCTTGTCTTTGTCGGTCTCAGGGGTGACGTCTTTAGCCAGCTCGGAGGCGTCCTGTTCCAGCTCTTCCGAACCTTCCTTGATGCCTTTCTTGAACGAGGTGATGCCTTTACCCACTTCACCCATCAACGAGCTGATCTTGCCACGTCCAAATAGGACGAGAACCACAACAGCAATGAGCAGGATACCCGGAAGGCCAATATTGTTGAGCATGTCTTGTCTCCTTCTACGTCGGCGCATCGCGCCGGGAATACGATCTGGCCCTGTGTCTACGCCCGTACGGGCCATTGCAAAAGTGCGCCAGATCAATTCCGCGCGCGAATTTGAACGGATCGCACAATTTTTGCGGGCTGGCATTTCCCAACTGACAGGTTTATGTCAGTTGTAGTGGCCTAGAAGGACGATATCGAAACCTGGTCAACGGAGAACCACATGACCCATGTCGCAGAAATCGTCACTTTCACACTTGCCGAAGGCACAAAACCCGAACAGTTCGTGAAACTGAGCCAAGCATCCGAAGCATTTGTCCGCGCCGCCCCCGGCTTTGCCCATCGCCAACTGAGTCAGGGCGAAGATGGTCGCTGGACGGATTATGTTGTCTGGGCAGATATGAAATCCGCCAAAGATGCTGCGGCTGCTTTCATGCAACAAGATTTTGCACCCGCTCTGATGGCGGCAATCAATCCCGAAAGCGCTCAGATGCGCCACGAGACCGTGCTATGGAACATGACCGCCTAACCGCGGCTCAGACGGCGTGTCATGCGCCGTACTGACCGCCTGTTCGATATCATCCAGATCCTGCGCGATGGCAAGCTGCACCGCGCGCAGGACATAGCGGACCGGCTCGAAGTGTCGGTCCGCACGATCTATCGCGATATGGATACGCTGGTGGCGTCGGGCGTGCCGGTCGAAGGTGAACGCGGCGTGGGTTACATGGTGCGGGAACAGATCACCCTACCCCCGCTGAACCTGACACCTGCCGAGCTTGAGGCTCTGAACCTCGGCATGGCCATCGTGGCTGAAGCCGCCGATCCCGATCTCAAGTCCGCCGCTGAATCTCTGGCCGACAAGATTGACGCCGTACTGCCCACTCAAGTCGTGGCAGAGGCCGACACCTGGAAATTCGCCGTCTACCCGTTTGCCGATGCTGCGCGCGGATTGGCCCACATGGCCCCGATCCGCGCTGCGATCAAATCGCGCCAGAAATTACAACTGAGTTACCGCCGCATTGACGGGATCCTGACCGACCGCACCATCCGCCCGTTGCACATGGAATACTGGGGCCGCGTCTGGACCCTCACCGCATGGTGCGAACTTCGCAATGGCTTCCGCGTTTTCCGCATCGACCTGATCGAGGCCATCACACCCTTGCCAGAACTCTTTTCAGACGAACCCGGAAAACGGCTTAGCGACTATGACCCCTATGGGTGAACCGCCCTTCATCTGGCCACAAATATCCCCGCCGGAGGCATGGCCCGGAACGGGCCATTCAGGTCACTTCAGATAGGGCTCAGGATCAACCGACTCGAACCCCTGACGCACCTCAAAATGCACATAGGCATTGTCGCCACCACGCAGCGCGGCGATTTTCTGACCCCGTCGCACCCTGTCACCCTTCTTCACAGTGATATTGTCGACATTGGCGTAGACGGTCAGTAAATCATTGTTGTGCTTGACCACAATGATCGGAACCTGATCGGCGTCTTCCGTGATCGCTGCAACTGTGCCCGCCTCGGCCGCCGTTACAGAAGCACCTGGAGACGCCGCAATGTCGATCCCTTCGTTCTTGCCTTTGGCATAAGTGCGAATGATCGTCCCGTTCACAGGCGCTGCCAATGCTGAACTGCCTGAATTCGTAGGGGCTTCGGCAGTTACATCTGGTGCGGGTGTTGCAGCGGCAACCTTCTCATCCGGCAATGGCTGTGTCGCGCTTGGTGGCGTTGGCGTCGGAGAGCCTTCTCCCGGCTGTGTCACAGCCGTCGCGGTTGCTGCTGGTGCGGCAACGCGCGGCGCTGCCTGATCCTTGACGGGGATCAGCAGATACTGGTCCTCACGCACGGTGAAATCCGATCCTAACCCGTTCCATTCAGCAAGCGATTCTACAGACACCTGATAGAGACGCGAAATCGTATAGGCGGTTTCGCCGCGTTTTACCTTATGCCGAATGGGCTCTGGCCCGGATGCAGCAGGCGCAGGGGTCGCGGCGGGTTGCGCAGGTTGCAGGGTGGATGTCTGAACCGAACCGGTATCGGGTGCGTCATCAATCGCAGTCCCGGCTATGGTTGCAATATCAACACCACTCGAAGTACCGACTGAACGCGGCAGTGCAAGCACTTCGCCGTCCCGTAGAGAGTCATTCGGCTGCAAACCATTAAATCGCGCCAGTTCGGCCACTGGCATGCCGATACGGGCAGCGACATCACCAACCGTATCCCCCCTGCGGGCCACTGCCACTTGATAGTTTGGATAGGTTATCACTCCCTGTGCATCCGGCGACGGTCGGCTGGCGGTGGCTGCCAGAGCGGCATCGGTCGTAGAAAACCCGCCAACATTCCCGCGCAAGTCATAGTCGAACGGTCCTTCGCACCCGGTCAGAATTGCCAGCACGGCCACGCCCGTTACACAACGGCGCATTGCTGAATTGGAAACTGCTCTCATTTTTTTGTCCTCAACACCTGCCCCTGTTCTCCGGGGTTCCGGCGCCTTTTAATATACCTTTACGCTCCGTCTTTTCCCAGCCCCTCAAGCAGAGGCACAAAACGGACCGGCAACAATTCGTCGTAATCCAGACCGGTCTCGGTACGCGTGACCCGGATCAGGGTCTGCACCGCATCCGACTGGCCCACGGGTAACACCATGATACCGCCGATTTTCAACTGCGCCAAGAGTGGCCCCGGAGGATCTTCGGCGGCAGCGGTTACAATGATACGGTCGAACGGTGCCTGTTCGGACAATCCAAAAGAACCATCCGACAGCATCGCCGTCACATTTGTCAGCCCCAACTCACGAAACAGCTCACCAGTTTCACGCACCAGCCGTTTATGGCGTTCAACAGTATAAACCCGGCGCGCCAGTTTGGACAGAATCGCCGCCTGATAACCCGATCCAGTGCCCACCTCTAGAACCGTGTCCCGCGGGCGCACTTGCAAAGCTTGCGTCATCAGACCCACAACCGACGGTTGGCTGATGGTCTGACCACAGGCAATCGGCAATGGTGTGTCCTCATAAGCCCGCTGGGCAAACAGGCCCCTCACAAACTGCCCCCTGTCGATTTGCTCCATTGCGGCCAGAACGCGCGCATCAGTGACCCCGCGCGAACGCAGCGCAAATAGGAACTGCATGATGGTTTCAGCGCTAGGTCCTGTCATTCGATGACCTTCAACGCCTCAAGTGTGTCGTGGGCGGTCAGATCGGCTCGCATCGGTGTCACCGAGATATACCCTTCAAGGTTAACGGCGGCATCCGTGCCCGGAGCAGTCGGGTTGTGCTGATATCCGCCCTTGATCCACAGGAACCGCCGCCCCGACGGCGAGCTGTGGGGTTCGACCGAGAAATGCGTATCGCGGCGGAATCCCTGCGGTGCTACCCGGGCACCCAGCACTTCATCAGCGGGAACCGGTGGAAAATTTACGTTGTAGAACAGGCGGTAATCGCCCGATTCTGGCGGGGTGGCATCCAAAATGCGCCGAACAAGCCCCGCTCCGTAACGGGCTGCTGCCTCAAACGGATCTTCCAGCCCCAAATTGCGCGGGCCAAAATACTGTGACAAGGCAATCGCGGGCAGACCCTGCAGGGCAGCCTCCATCGCCCCACCGATCGTACCGGAATACAAGGTGTTTTCAGCCGAGTTATTGCCCCGGTTCACCCCGGACAACACCAGATCGGGCGGAGCGTCTTTCATCACGTCGTGCAGGCCGGCCAAAACGCAATCCGCGGGAGACCCTTCGGCGGCAAAGCGACGCTCACCCAGTTTGGCCACCATCATCGGGTGGGTATAGCTGATGCAATGACCGACGCCTGATTGCTCAAATGCAGGTGCGACCACCCAAACCTCGCCTTCGGGGCCAGCCAGTTCAGCTGCAATCGCTTCCAGCACGATCAGTCCCGGCGCGTTGATGCCGTCATCATTGGTCAGAAGAATTCGCATGCCCGGTCCACCCCTCGTTTTGCCCTTGATAGACCCGCCTCTGCGCTGCGACAAGCAATGCGCATACGCAATCTGAGGCTTTCACGCACCACTTGGGTGAAAATGCAGGGTCTGAGCGTCAGGCCGGGAACACAAAACACCGGTCGCGGCGAATTGTCAGCCACATGACCCGGCCCTCTTTGGGCACAAAGACGTTAGGAACCGTGGCCTTCAGGATCGAGCCATCGTAGTCCATGCGAAACTCGACAAGGCTTTCATTTCCCAGAAATCGAGCACGCTCAACCACGCCTCGGGCTGCAACACCGTCTGTAGGTGTCGGCGCAGGCCCTTTGCCATTGCGGTCGAAATCCAGTTTGACATGCTGGGGCCGGAACACAATTTCAACATCGGTTGCGTCCGGCACACCAGGCGCGAGAAAACGGCCAAACGGAGTATGCGCCAAAGCACCATTAACTTGGGACTTCAACACATTGACATCACTAAAGAATGCAACTGCAGCCTTGTCTGCAGGACGGGTATAGACATTGTACGGCGCCCCTTGCTGCACAATCTTGCCGCGCCGCATCAGCGCGATCTCATCGGCCATCCGCATCGCCTCGTCCGGCTCATGCGTGACCAACAGAACGGCAGCATCCTCTTCCTTAAGGACTGCCAACGTCTCATCTCGAATACCGTCTCGTAGACGGTTATCGAGGCCCGAGAACGGCTCATCCATCAGCATGATCCTTGGACGTGGCGCAAGCGCCCGCGCCAAAGCCACACGCTGTTGCTCCCCTCCCGACAACTGATGCGGAAATCCATCAATAAACCGCATCAAATCGACTTTGGTCAGCAACTCCTCAACCCGCGCGCGCTTCTGCTCTTTGCTGCCCTTCAGGCCAAACGCGACGTTGTCTGCCACGCTGAGGTGCGGAAACAGAGCAAAATCCTGAAACATCAGCCCAATCTCGCGCCGTTCAGGGGGCACTCGAAACACAGTGTCGCAGATCAATTTGCCATCGACATAAATCTCGCCCGAGGTCTGCATCTCGACGCCAGCGATCATGCGCAAGGTGGTTGACTTGCCACAACCTGACGGTCCCAGCAGACAGGTCACCTGCCCTGCCTGAACGGTCAAGGACACATCATCCACAACCGTCCGCCCAGCAAAGCGCGCAACCAGATTGCGGATTTCCAATCGAGGAGGAGTTGTCGTCACTGTCACCGATGGACCCCGTTGCCTTTCCCGATCAATTCCATCGGGCTTAGGCGGGGATAGCAACCCCGCCCTTCAGGCGCAAGGGATCAGCAACACCCAGTTGACGCAGCTTCGCCCTGTACAACAAACGGGCTATCACCGCCGCATCCTTCGAAGATCCCATAGTGGGTAGAGAAATCGCCGATGAACTCGAAATGTCGTGCAAAACGAGTGTCTTGCAACATCATCCAAGTATTGCCACAGACCGGGAACACTTTGCCGGTCTCAATCTTGTGGTGGTCATCCAACACAAACTCATGTGGCGCATGCGGCACTGTGCCCTTGTAGATCACAGCCTGACCGTAGTCTTCACAAGCCGGCTCAAGCTCGGGCAGCTTGAACAGACGGTATGTGGCCGAAATAAAGCTGAGCGGTGCCACCCTTTCCTCCAGAGCAGAGTTTTCGATCGTCAAAGGACGATGCGTGACCCTACGCGGATCACCAAACCCGGCAGCGCGCGACATCGACAGGAAGTCATTCCAATAGAGCGCCCCCGACAAGCACTCACCGTATAGCACCTCATCTTCGGCCATGGCTTTGGGCACCCGGCGGTCGGCATAGACGTCCGAGAAATACATCTCACCGCCTTTTTTCAGCAAACGATGGGCCCCGCGCAGTACAGCAGCCTTGTCAGTCGCCAGATTGATTACGCAGTTCGAGACAATGATATCGAACGATCCCGGTTCTAGGTCCAACTCATCCAGCTTTTCGATAAAACCGTGATGAAACTCTACATTGCTTTTGGAATGCCCAAATGCCTCAGCGTGATAATCCTGTTGAACGCGCGCAACATCCAACTGTTCCGGCGTCATGTCGACGCCGAAAACACGGCCATTCTCACCAACCATCGCCGACAGAGCATACACATCCCGCCCCGCGCCACAGCCCAGATCAAGGATGTGCATTCCTTCCAGATCCAGCGGAGCAATTAGCCCACACCCATAGTAACGTGTCAGCACATCATCATGAATTTGCGATAGAATTTTCTTGACGTGATCCGGCATATCATCCGGGGTACAGCATGCATTCGTTTGCAAATCCGCACTGCCTCGCAGCACTTCGCCATAGTAGTTCTGCACAGCTTCATGCTTCATCGCGGCATTCCTTTTATCACTGGTTGCACTGCAGTTAATGTTATCACTGGTTGCACTGCAGTTAATGCAGCAAGCCGAACCGTGCAATCCACCACCGTCCGATTTGACGATACCGTGACCGCGCTCAGCCGAGCAATTCGAAATCCACGCCCGCGCGCACCCGTCCGTTCACCTGAACCTCTAACCGATGTGGCCCGGGCACCAGTTTGAATGTGGTCGCGTTGCCCTTGAGCTTGTGGCGCTTTGTGACGACCAATCGTCCTTCTTCCAAACTGGTTTGTTTGAACTTGTGAACTTTAGGTGAAACCTTCCCCCCAGGCCTTTGAAAATGTACGATATAATCGATCAACACAGGCTGTCCGTTCGCACCCTTCAATCGCGCTTCGAAATCAAGCGCCTCACCAATCCGAGCCGGACCATTCACCTGAACTTCGACCGCGATATCAGCATCGGGATCATAACCAAGAGCTCTCATCGCGCCCGGGTGCCCAGACTTTACCAGACCCCGCAAAGCGTGCGCTGTCATCCACTGCAACTCTTCCGGATCCTGTTGCTGTTCCTCCTCCCACTTACGCAGTCGTTCCAGCACCAGACCGGGGTCTTTCTTGGTGATGTCATTCAGATGGTTGGCGACTGAACGTGTCACGTACCGCGTCTGATCCCCATGCAGCTGGTCAAGCAACGGCAAAGGATCGGACACGTCCAAGCCAACGGCCTGCCCCCAAGGCAAACGTGGTCGCGTCCCTTCACTGACCAAACGACGCACGTGGTAGCTGGGATGGCAACACCAGTTCTGCATACGCTCAAAAACTTTCTCGAGATGGTGGTTCAGGAAAGGGCGGATCGCCCATTCCATAGAAAAGCGTTGCGTAAGCTCTTCCAAGACGTCCAGCGACAATTCAGGGTGATCCAGCCCGATCGCGCAGACCCAATCGCCCAGAGGCGCAAAAATGAAATCGCCGAAGTCATTATCACTCTGGCCGGGATCAAGCGGCGGCGGCAGCGCATCCAAAATGACCGGGGCAACCGTTGGAAGATCACCCGGAACGGTTTCTTGCAAACATTCTGCAATCCAGGCCATCCGCTCTTTCAATTCCAGCTCAAGCAATCGCGACATTATTCGTGCTTCGAGTGCACCTGCGTCGAATTGAGGGTCAGCTTCCGCGAACAAGCCCGCAAGATAGCTTACTTTTTCAGCGTTGAAGAGTTGATCTTTCAGAGGAAAGTTTTGCGCCATGCTTACATCGTCAGATTAGTGCCCCCACCATCCAGCAAAATATTCTGCCCGACGATGAAACCGGCATGTTGTGAACATAAAAATGCGCAAGTCGCCCCGAATTCTTCCCGCGTTCCATAGCGGCGCGCTGGAATGGTCGCGGCGCGCTCTGCCCGTGCATCATCGATCGAGATACCCTTCTGCGCCGACACACCGCCATCCAGTGCGTCCGCCCGATCGGTTGCATGGATTCCTGGCAGCAGATTATTAATTGTCACCCCGTGCGGCGCCACCTGCCGCGAAGTGCCCGCCACGTATCCGGTCAGACCAGTACGCGCCGCATTCGACAATCCCAAAACAGCGATCGGTGCACGTACGGATTGTGAGGTGATATTCACCACACGGCCCCAGCCTTTATCCATCATTCCCGGAAGCAGAGCCTTCATGAACGTAATCGGTGTCAGCATGTTTGCATCCAGCGCTTTGATGAAGTCGTCGCGTTCCCAATCAGACCAAAGCCCCGGAGGCGGCCCACCTGCGTTTGTAACAAGGATATCAACTCCCTGCGCGGCGTTTATCACCTCAGCCTGACCTTCAGATGTTGTGACGTCACAAGCGACGGTCTGTACGGCAACGCCATATGACGACCGCAAACGTGTTGCCTCGGCTTCCAGCGCCTCAGCCCCGCGTGCGTTCATCACCAGGTCGACACCGGCTTCGGCCAGCGCCTCAGCGCAGCCCAGACCCAATCCTTTGCTGCTGGCGCAAACCAACGCACGTTTTCCACGAATCCCAAGATCCATTCTGACCCTCCCTATCTTTGCCCTCATTTAGCATCGGCCCGACAAGGAAGGCCAGAAACGGATCAGTGGCTCAATAGAAGAACTCTTCCCGCACGATCTTGCCGTCGGCGACGTGATAAACAGCAACTTCGCGCATATCAAAGCTCTCACCAGACTCCTTCACCTTGCCCTGAACTTCGAAGATGACTGCAAAGCGGTCTTCGCCATGCGGGAACGGATCACTCACAGACGCGCCTGAAACCTCGTGCGCGCCTTCCCACCACTCATGTTTGCCTCGTATTGCGTCACGGCCATGAGTTTCGCGGCCCATGCCCATTGCATCCGCAGCCTCGACCGAGACAGCATCCGCTGCGTAAAGCTTGTCCAGATTTTCTTTGGCTCGGTTTTCTCGGCAACCCGCAACCAATTCGTCTGCGATTTCTTTCAAATTCATTGGTCCACTCCATATTTTGTTCACTATATGTTCTTATTGCCATACCCCCATGATTCGAACCACCCCTTTGTCTTGCCTCGGCAGGATTCCCCGCCTATACGCGCGTTTATGCCTGATACCTCGAACCAACCCACCCTGCCGCCCGAGATTGCCCGTCGCCGGACATTCGCCATCATCTCGCACCCGGATGCGGGCAAAACAACGCTGACGGAAAAGTTCCTGCTTTACGGGGGTGCCATTCAAATGGCCGGTCAGGTGCGCGCCAAGGGTGAGGCACGGCGCACGCGGTCGGACTTTATGCAGATGGAGAAAGATCGCGGTATCTCGGTCTCGGCCTCGGCGATGTCCTTCGACTACGGGAATTTCCGGTTCAATCTGGTGGACACCCCCGGCCACTCGGATTTCTCGGAAGATACCTATCGCACGCTGACCGCCGTAGACGCCGCCGTCATGGTCATTGACGGTGCGAAAGGTGTGGAAAGCCAAACGCAGAAACTGTTCGAGGTCTGCCGCCTGCGCGATCTGCCGATCCTGACCTTCTGTAACAAGATGGACCGCGAAAGCCGCGATACGTTCGAGATCATCGACGAAATTCAGGAGATGCTGGCCATCGACGTCACGCCTGCCGCGTGGCCGATTGGCGTGGGTCGCGATTTTATTGGTTGCTACGACATGCTGCGTGACCGGCTCGAGCTGATGGACCGCGCCGATCGCAACAAGGTGGCCGAAAGCATCCAGATCAACGGGCTGGATGACCCCAAGCTGGCCGAGCATGTGCCGGCTGAACTGCTGGACAAACTGCTGGAAGAGGTCGAGATGGCGCGCGAATTGCTGCCTAAACTCGACCCGCAGGCGGTGTTGGAAGGGCACATGACCCCGATCTGGTTCGGCTCGGCGATCAACTCATTTGGTGTGAAAGAGTTGATGGAGGGCATCGGCGCCTATGGCCCGCAGCCTCAGGTTCAGTCGGCAGAACCGCGTCAGATCGCACCCGATGAGAAGAAAGTGGCCGGGTTCGTGTTTAAAGTTCAAGCCAATATGGACCCCAAGCACCGCGACCGGGTGGCCTTTGTCCGCATGGCAAGCGGTCATTTCAAACGTGGCATGAAGTTGACCCATGTACGGTCGAAAAAGCCGATGGCGATCTCGAACCCCGTCCTGTTCCTCGCGTCCGACCGGGAACTGGCCGAAGAAGCCTGGGCCGGAGACATCATTGGCATCCCTAACCACGGTCAACTGCGCATCGGTGACACGCTGACCGAGGGTGAGGCAATCCGAGTAACCGGCATCCCCTCCTTCGCACCAGAACTGCTGCAAACGGTGCGCGCTGGTGACCCAATGAAGGCCAAGCATCTGGAAAAAGCCCTGATGCAGTTTGCCGAGGAAGGCGCGGCCAAGGTCTTTAAACCCTCGATCGGCTCAGGCTTTATCGTCGGGGTTGTCGGTGCGCTGCAATTCGAAGTGCTCGCCAGTAGGATCGAGATGGAATACGGTCTCCCTGTGCGGTTTGAGGCGTCTCAATTCACCTCGGCCCGCTGGGTCAGCGGTGAAAAGCCCGAGGTCGACAAATTCGTTAACGCCAACAAACAGCACATCGCGCATGACCATGACGGCGACATCGTCTATCTGACGCGTCTGCAATGGGATATTGACCGGGTGGTTCGTGACTATCCAGCGCTGAACCTGACCGCGACGAAGGAAATGATGACCTGACGGATTCCGCGGCCAATCCAGAAAAGACCACATGGGGGATTGTGTCCACGATCCGCGCCCCGCGTGAAGATATTCTGCGCTTTGCCGCCCACCACCTCGATATCGGCGCGGACCGGATTCACATCTTTCTGGACGAGCCGGTCCAAGGCGACATCACCGCCCTGCGCGAACACCCCCGGATCCGGGTGCGCACTTGCGATGCGGCGTTCTGGAAGCGTCGCGGTCGTGAGAGGCCGGACAAACATCAGGTCCGGCAATCGTCGAATGCCAATCTGATCTATAGTCGGACCGATCTGGACTGGGTCGCGCATATCGACGTTGACGAGTTTCTGTGGCCGATGGTCCCGATCCCAGACCTGCTGCGCGACATTCCCGATGACATCCCCGCCGTCCGCGTCCGCCCGACAGAGGCTCTGGCGGGGGGCGAGGACCTCTACAAAGCCTTCATTCCCGAAGGAAAGAACAGACAGGCGCTGGTCGATTCGCTCTACCCCAAATTCGGCGCTTATGTTTTGGCCGGTTTCATGAGCCACATTCAGGGCAAGCTGTTCGTGCGCCGGGGCCTGAAGAAGTTGAGCGACCGCATCCACAATCTCTATCAGCACGGCGAATTTCTACCGGTCAGAACCGAGCTGCCGCAGATCGACCTGTGCCATCGGCACGCCCCGGATTGGGAGCATTGGCTGGCCCACTACCGCTTCCGCCTCGAACAGGGCTCGTATCAAGCCACCCCGGATCGCTCGCAAAAGATCGGTGCGCTACACAAGTTTGAATTGTTCAGCCTTTTGGAATCAGAATTCGGCCTCGATGGCCTAAAAGAGTTTTACGATGAAATCAGCGCTGCCGACCCGGAAGTGCTGGAACGGCTTGAAGATAACGACATGATCCGGCGTCGCCCCCTCGATTTGAACCGAAAAGTCGCGAAACACTTCCCCGGAACCATTTGAATTGTTGCAGAAATCCCTGTTACTGAGGGATAAACCGCTGGTTAACCCGTCTTCATTTGACCCTGCCCTACGTTTTTGTTATGCCCGCGCCACAGCCGAAACGCGCATGGGGCGCATGGCCATCCGGGCCCGGCATTTTCTGACGCGCGGGCCAGGTCTAGTGTCCGCATGAACCGGACATACATGACAAAGTTTAACGAACTGAACCTGAACCCGAAGGTCCTCAAAGCAATTGAGGAAGCCGGATACGAAACTCCGACCCCGATCCAGGAAGGTGCAATACCAGCCGCGCTGGAGGGGCGTGATGTTCTGGGGATCGCCCAAACCGGCACCGGCAAAACCGCCAGCTTCACCCTGCCGATGATCACACTGCTGGCCCGTGGACGCGCACGGGCGCGGATGCCCCGCTCGCTGGTCCTTTGTCCGACGCGGGAACTGGCGGCGCAGGTGGCCGAAAACTTCGACACCTACGCCAAGCATCTCAAGCTGACCAAAGCGCTGCTGATCGGTGGCGTTTCGTTCAAGGAACAAGATGCCCTGATCGATCGCGGTGTTGACGTGTTGATCGCCACTCCGGGCCGTCTGCTGGATCATTTCGAGCGTGGCAAACTGTTGCTGACCGGCGTGCAGATCATGGTTGTGGATGAGGCCGACCGGATGCTCGACATGGGCTTTATCCCGGATATCGAGCGCATCTTCTCGCTGACGCCATTTACCCGCCAGACCCTGTTCTTCTCAGCCACCATGGCGCCCGAGATCGAACGGATCACTGACACCTTCCTGTCGGCCCCCACCCGTGTCGAGGTTGCCCGACAGGCCACAGCTTCGGAAACTATCGAACAGGGTGTGGTGATGTTCAAAGGCGGCCGTCGTGATCGCGAAGCCAGCCAGAAACGCAAAACCCTGCGCGCTCTGATCGATGCCGAGGGCGACAAATGCACCAACGCTATCATCTTCTGCAACCGCAAGACCGATGTAGATATTTGCGCCAAATCGCTGAAGAAATACGGCTATAACGCTGCCGCGATCCATGGTGATCTGGACCAGTCACAGCGAATGAAAACACTGGACGGGTTCCGCGATGGATCGTTGCGGCTGCTGGTGGCATCGGACGTGGCGGCGCGGGGCCTGGATATTCCCTCGGTCAGCCATGTGTTTAACTTCGACGTTCCCGGCCATGCTGAGGATTATGTCCACCGCATCGGCCGCACGGGTCGCGCCGGGCGCGAAGGCAAGGCAATCACGATTTGCTCGGGTCGCGATGAAAAGGCTCTGGCGGCGATTGAAAGCCTGATCCAAAAAGACATTCCGCGCATCGACAATCCTGTAAAGGCCGATGAGCCGAAGCCAGACGCGCCGAAGCCTGAGAAAAAGGCCAAAACCTCGGAAAGCAAGAAAAGCGAAAGTCGTAAAGAGCGTGAGCCCAAATCCCGTGGCCGTGGTCGTCGCGAAGATGGCGGGCCAGCAGTTGTGGGCATGGGCGATCACCTACCCAGCTTTATTGCGCTCAGCTTTGATGAGCGTCGCGCTGGCTAGATCGTCAGGACAAGCGCCAGTATCGACAGGCCAAGCAATGTCATCCCGGCGACCTCTCGCCGGGTAATGGTTTCGCGGAAAAACAGCAGCGATGCGAACAGGCTGAGGATCAGTTCGATCTGACCCAGCGCCTTCACATAGGCCGCGTTCTGTAGTGTGAATGCAAAGAACCAGCAGAACGAACCGCATAGGCTGGTCAGACCTACGAAGATCCCGGTCTGACGGGTTTCCCACACTGCGCGCAACTCGGCCCGGTCCCGCCACAGCAGCCATAGCCACATGCTGAGGAACTGGAACGTGACCACCGCAGCCAGCGTCACCAGTGCCCGGAACCACGCATCGATATCGCCCAGTTGCAGTGAGGCACCGCGATAGCTGACCGAGGAAAAGGCGAACAATACGCCTGAGCCCAGACCAAGGCGCGAGGCTTTGTTTGTTAGATGTTGCCACCAAGCCCCGGTGCCTCCGGGTGTTTTTGACAGCAGCAGAACGGCCAGCAATCCAAGCAGAATTGCTCCAAGCGCCCCGGTTGACACCTGATCGCCGAGGATGAGGAACCCAACGATAGCGGTTTGAATAACCTCGGTTTTCTTGAACGTAATCCCAACTGCAAAGTTACGCTGCTTGAACAGCGCCACAACGCAGATCGTGGCCAATATCTGCGAGGTCCCGCCGATTACCGCAAAGATCCAGAACTTCGCCGTCAACGCTGGTAATTCGTACCCTGTCGCGCCCAAGGCAATAATAAGCCCCAGCAAGGCCAACGGCATCGAATAGGCAAATCGTGCAAATGTCGCCCCGGCAGCCGTAAGTTTCGCACTGCTCAGCGATTTCTGCAGCATGAACCGCACCGTCTGGAACGATGCGGCTGCGATAGTGACGGGAATCCATAAACTCATGGTTTCCCTTCTGTCGTTAAATCAAGGCTTTGGCCAGAGCGGATGCGCCACCGGATCCTTGGCGCGCCAGAAATATTCCCGAAATATCTGCGTATATGAACGGTATACATAGGCCTCGTTACAAGCCAGATAGCGCTCTTTTCCTGCACGGTAGAGTGTCGGCAAACGGTACCACGGCGCGGCTGGATTCATATGATGAACGACGTGCAGGTTGTTGTTAAGAAACAGAAATGCAAGGATGCCACGATCTTCGACAATCACGGTCCGGGCACGGGATTTCTCATGGGCGCGATGCTCCAGGAATGTGCGGATCTTGACCAGACCCAGCCCGATATAGGCAGATAAGGCAAAGGCCCAAATCGGCATTTGCGAAAGTGTGACGATCCAAAGCACCGCAACAACGCCGGGCAAATGTAACGCCCATGCCAACAGAATCTCCCGATCCCCGTGCAATGCACCTCGTATTTCATCCCTCAGGAACGCAATCTGCCCAATTGCAGGCCCCAGAACCATCCGCCCAAGCAGAGTATTGTTCACCTGATACATCCGCCTCTGCCAACCGGCCAGAGACGCCCAGACCTGCGGGTCAAGATAGTTGGTCTCAGGGTCATCGTAAGGATCGGTCAGGTTCGCATCACAGTGATGCGCCAGATGCAGGTCCCGAAACCGATTGTATGGAATGAACAAGGTCAGCGGCAGCACCATCAGTGCCTCATTTAGCCATTTCTGGCGAAAGGGATGTCCATGCAGCGCCTCATGAGTCAGCGAGGAATGCAAAGCGGCCACCAGCCCCATGACTGGGATTGCCAGCCAAAAGGACACATCAGCCAGCCAGAAGATCACGCCAAGCCAAACGGAGTAACACGCGAGGATCAGGGCAAATGTCGCCCACTCGGGCGATTTGGGTGTGGTGGGATCAGCCATTGCGGCCCCACGAAATCCCGGCCCATACGCGTTCGTAAATCACGTACATCGTCAGACCAATGGCCGTGTTGACCAGAGCAACCATTCCCCCAAGCGCTGCCGAGCCTGTAGCGATCAAACCAACCAGCGTCATCATCGCCAGTCCCATCGCATTCCACACCAGCGCTTTCACGACCGACCTGCGTCGCGTTTCCATTCCAGACCCCATTCTTGTTTTTGTAACACCAGCGTTACAGACACATCCAAGGGTCGGGAATTCTGAATATGATTAACAATTCACAACATAGGTGATATAAATCACCATATGATTGATAAAATCGACAAACGGGATCGTGCCTCGCAGTTCCGGCAACGCCTGGCCAGGGCGATGCAAGATCGCGACGTCAGTCAGAGTGCGCTGGCACGTAGCATCGGTGTTGACCGATCAACTGTCTCACAATTGCTGACCGGAGCAGGCGCACGCCTGCCTAATGCGCATGTGGTTGGCAGCTGCGCCTCGGCGCTCGGGGTATCCGCCGACTGGTTGTTGGGCCTTTCCAACCGACCTGAAAGCGCGGCGGAATTGCTGGCCAGCTCCCTTACGCTGACTGAAGCCGCGCGAGCGCTTGTAGATGAGCGAATCTTTGAATGGCACCAAGAGGCCGCCGGCTACAAAATACGTTATGTCCCCGCCACCCTGCCCGACATGCTCAAGACCCGTGCAGTTTTAGAATGGGAATACGCTCCGCATTTGGGCCGTACTGCGGATCAAGCCATTGGCGCTTCGGCGGACCGGCTGGCCTGGATGCGCAGCGCTCAGTCCGATTATGAAATTGCGATGCCGCTTTATGAGCTCCACAGCTTTGCTCACGCCACCGGATACTACGAGGGGTTGCCGCTGCAGGTCCGGCTGGATCAGATCGACCATCTGCTAAGCCTGTGCAAACAGCTCTACCCCCGCCTTCGCATTTATCTGTTTGATGCCAAACGGCTTTACTCTGCCCCGGTTACAATATTCGGTCCGCTTCTATGTGTATTCTATGCTGGAAGCCACTATATGGCCTTCCGCGACCGCGACCGGATTGAGGTGTTCACTCTTCATTTCGATCGGCTTGTGCGCGAGGCGGAGATGACCGCCCGTGATTTCCCAACGCATTTGCAGCAATTGCGTGCTGAAATTACACAGACATGACCTAAGCGATATCCTGTTGTATAGTCACTTGGCGCGAACGCATAGACATTCCGATCTGAGATGGAGGATGACGGGAATGGACGCACTCAAAACCGCAGAATACGCACGTGCCCTTTACACGGCTCATGGAGATCGGGCCGAGGCCGAAGCTGCGCAGAAAATGCGCGAAAGCCAAGCTGCCGGAAACCAGCAGGAGGCGCAGGACTGGAAAGCCGTCCGCAGCGCCATCCGCCAGATCCGCGGCCCCAATCAGGGCTGATCTACAGTTTCGGGTCAGGATTGACTGTATGACCATCCACCGCGATCACCTGACCCGACACCAGCCGCGCCGCATCTGACGCCAAAAATACAGCCATGTTTGCAATGTCCCGCCCCTCGACGAAGCGGCCCATGGACGTGCCCGAGGCGTAACCGTTGTAAACCTGATCCCGGGTCATGCCCTTTGCAACGGCTTCGCGTTGCAGCACGCCCTCCATGCGTGGTCCTTCTACTGAACCGGGGCAGATTACATTGCATCGGATTCCGTGCGGCCCCAGTTCCATCGCCAGCGTTTTGCCCAGGCCTACCATGCCCCATTTCGCCGCCGCATAAGGCGCGCGGTTGGGATAGCCGTATTGGCCTGCAGTCGAAGACGTGATCAGGATCGCACCACTCCTCTGCTGCTTCATTATTGGAGCAGCGTATTTGGAACACAAAAACGCCCCTTCCAGATTTACTGAAAGACAAGAACGCCAATCAGTTAGAGGCACATCCTCAACCGCAGCGGTCGGCCCGGCGACCCCTGCATTCGCGCACAGCACGTCGAGCCCACCCCACGCGGCCTCAACTTCTTTGAATGTAGATGAAACAGCGATTTCATCCGAAACGTCCAATAGACTTTGCTTCCAGTCTGATGGACATTCTGCCAGCGCATCTACGTCAACATCCGCCACCCAGACCTGCGCCCCGGCAGCATCAAACGCTTCCGCCATCGCGCGGCCGACACCCGAGGCGCCGGCAGTAATCAGAACCCGGCTGGTCATGCAGGCTTGCGGATCGCAGCGCCCGCACCTTCCGGATAAGGCAATCCGGCCTGCGCCTCAGCAATCCGCGCCATTGCAGCCTCGATTTCGGGTGATGGCGGACTGGGGCGGCGGGTTTCAAGGCTGACATGCAACAAAAAGCTTTCGCCAGTGGCCAACAACGTCTCACCTTCGTACATGCTGTGGAAGACATGCAGCTTCTTGCCCTGCCCCAACAGCATCTGCGTACGGCACTCGATCCGCGAACCGGCATGGGTCTCTTGCATATATCGGATGTGGTTCTCGGCGGTGAAATAGCTGCCGCCAGTCGAGATATACTCCATGTCGCAGCCGATTATCTCCATGAACCGATCCGTGGCGGCTGCAAAAGCTTCAAGGTATTTGGCCTCGTTCATATGGCCGTTGTAATCCGTCCAATCCAGCGGCACGGCGCGCGATAGCGTCAGAATGGGCTGGCTCAGATCCGCTTGATCCAGGGTCGGCAAGGCTCCCGGTTTCAGCGCAGCGTCATGTTGGTTCAACACCGCCCCGGCCCCGTAGTTCTGCGCCTTCAACGCCCGCATCATGCCCACAAGGTTGTTGTCGCGAATGCGCTCCAACTCACGGATTGAGTGCATCCCCGATTGTGCATCCGACTGATCCGCGATCATGTCGACCAATTCATCGGTGAACTCGGGCACGTCCATCAGCTTGGTCCAGGGCCATTTCAGCGCCGGACCAAACTGCGCCATGAAATGCCGCATCCCGGCTTCGCCACCGGCCACGCGATAGGTTTCGAACAGCCCCATCTGCGCCCAGCGGATGCCAAACCCCATGCGGATGGCTTCGTCGATCTCCTCGGTTGTTGCGATACCGTCCTTGACCAGCCACAGCGCCTCGCGCCAGACGGCCTCAAGGAAACGGTCCGCGATATGCGCGTCGATCTCTTTTTTGACATGCAACGGAAAGAACCCGACCGAGGTCAGCAGTTCCTTCGCTTTCGCGACCATCTCAGGCGTGTTTTTGTCAGTCGGCACAAGTTCGATCAACGGCAACAGATAAACCGGGTTGAATGGATGCGTGACCACGATTTGCTCGGGCCGCGACGCACCTTCCTGCAGCTCAGACGGTTTGAACCCGCTTGTCGAGGACCCAATGATGGCACCGGGGTCACATGCCTCCTGCAGACTTTTGTAGACCTTCAGTTTCAGGTCGAGCCGCTCCGGTACGCTTTCCTGAATCCACATGGCGCCGTCCACGGCGTCACCAATCTCATCATGAAAACTCAGCACCCCCTCCGGCGGTAGGGGCAGATCGCTCAGGCCCGGCAGGGAGCGGCGTGCATTGACCAGCACCTCGCCAATCTTGCGTTCCGCCTCCGGATCCGGATCAAACACCCGAACATCCCAGCCATTCAGGAGAAACCGCGCAGCCCATCCGCCGCCGATCACACCGCCACCAATGATTGCAGCAATCTTTTTCATATCGCTTGACCTTACTCGTAGGACGGGCTTCAGCCCACCACTCCTGCCGGTGCCCGCTTGACCAGACCCAGTTTCTCACGCACTTCCTGCGGTCCGATTACCCGTGCGCCCATGTTTTCGATTATACTGCCCGCACGTTCGACCAGTTGCCAGTTCTCGGCCAATACACCCTTCTCGAGCCACAGATTGTCCTCCAACCCGACACGGACATTGCCACCCGCCAGAACCGAGGCCGCCACATAGGCCATCTCGTTCCGACCCAAAGAAAACGCACTGAACGTCCAGTCTTCTGGCACGTTGTTTACCATCGCCATGAAGGTGTTCAGATCATCCGGCGCGCCCCAGGGCACACCCATGCACAGTTGCACCAGCGCATTCGGTTCCAGAACACCCTCTTTCACCAGTTGTTTGGCAAACCACAGATGACCGGTATCAAAGGCCTCGATCTCGGGCTTCACACCCAGATCGGTCATCATTTGCCCCATCGCGCGCAAGGCGCCGGGGGTATTGGTCATCACATAGTCGGCTTCGGCAAAGTTCATCGTGCCACAATCCAAGGTGCAGATTTCCGGCAAGCACTCGGCCACGTGTGCTACACGCTCGGTAGCACCAACCAGATCGGTTCCGGCCTCCGCCAATGGCAGCGGATTTTCGATCCCGCCGAACACCATGTCTCCGCCCATGCCAGCCGTCAGGTTCAGCACTGCATCAACCTCAGCATCACGTATACGGTCCGTCACCTCACGATACAGCGCCAGATCGCGCGACGGTGCACCCGTCTCAGGGTCGCGCACGTGGCAGTGCACCACCGCCGCACCGGCCTTGGCTGCAGCAATCGCGCTGTCGGCGATTTGCTTGGGTGAGCGCGGGACATGAGGGCTGCGATCCTGTGTTCCGCCCGACCCAGTCACGGCACAGGTGATAAAGACTTCGCGGTTCATTTCCAAAGGCATGGCGTTTTCCCCAGCTTATACCCGGTTTTACCTAAGGTTTTCCCCAGGCTTCTCCCCGGATTCCGATTTGCGTCAACGCCAACTCTGGCGCAGCCTTGGACAAACCACTTGGCAGAATGCGAATCAGACTTGATGAAATCCGCAAAAAACATACTCCAACCTGAACATCGCGCCCTGAAAACGGCGGTGCTAGTGCTGGACGAATGCAACACGCTCAGCTTTGCTGCTGCGGTCGACCCGATGCGCGCAGCCAACCGATTGGCAGACCGGCCCGCTTTTGACTGGGACTACGTCACCGCCACTGTCGAGCCCGCGATGTTGACGAGCGCTCTGAATGTACAAGGCATCCCATTGGCACGCCTGCAAGGCTGCGACCTGATGATTGTCGTTGCGGGCTTCCAACTCGCACGTCACGCAACGCCTAGCCTACTTGCCGGTCTTCGCCGGATCGCCGCCTCTGGCGCTACAATGGCTGGGATAGATGGCGGCCCCTGGTTGCTGGCCGAGGCTGGACTGCTGGATGGTCACGCTGCAACGACCCATTGGGAGGACTTGGAGAATTTTTCTGCCCGCTTCCCGAATGTCGATGTGCGACCCGACCGGTTCACCGTGTCCGAAAACCGCCTGACCTCGGGCGGTGCTGTCCCAGCGATCGATATGATGCTGCACATCATCGCCGCCCGCCATGGTGCTGGATTTGCTGCCCGGGTCTCCGGACTGTTCCTCTACGAAGGCACATCCGAACCCTCAAAACCGCAAAGCCGTACTGGCGCACCGCATCGCCATACTGCCCTGACCGCCAAGGCAAACTCGCTGATGGAATCATCTCTGGACGAACCCCTTCCACTGGCTGACATCGCTGACGCTCTCGGCACCAGCGCCCGCACCCTACAGCAGCAATTCCGGCTGCGCCTGAATACCACACCGCAAGACCACTACCTGCAACTCAGACTGGCCGAGGCACGCCGACTCGTCACCGATACCGACATTCCTTTGATGGATGTGGCACTCGCCACAGGCTTCGCGTCACAATCGAGCTTCGCCCGCGCCTTCCGCACCGCGCATGGCCTATCGGCCCGCGACCTCAGGCAAGACCGCACACAACCCACCCATCACTGAGGCGATCCAGCTTCATCTGGCCAAAAATACCTCGGGAGAGTAGCCAAAGGCGATGGGGGCAGAGCCCCTATCCCTTCAATATGGCATCGGAAACGCCCGGTGCGCCGCACTGATCTCGGCCATCACTTCGGACGACAGCTTCAGATCCTTGCCCACCAGAATATGCTCCAATTGCGCCACCGTCGTCGCGCCAAAAATTGTCGATCCCATAAACGGCCGGCTGCAACACCACGCCAGGGACATGTGCACCGGATCCAACCCGTGTCGCTGCGCGATATCCAGGTAAGCAGCCACAGCATCATACACGCGATCCGTTTTGCGCCCGCCCATATTCGGGACTAACGCCATGCGTGACCCTTCTGGAATAGCACCACCTTGATATTTCCCCGTGAGAAAACCCGCCGCCAAGGGTGAGAACGACAGCAACCCGACATCTTCGAGCAAACACAATTCAGCCAGATCCGTATCGAACAACCGGCAGAGCAGCGAATACTCGTTCTGGATCGACGCGACCCGAGGTCCGCCGACCTCATCCGATGCCCGCAACCACTGCGCGGTGCCCCATGCGCTCTCGTTCGACAGGCCAAAGGCGCGGATATTTCCTTTATCCACCTGTGCTTGCAGCGCCACCAGACTCTCTCGCATCTCGTCCACGATCTCATTCCGGTTGTGCCCCAAGGGCGCATAGTCCCAGTTCTGCCGGAACATGTAGCTGCCGCGATTTGGCCAATGGAACTGATAGAGGTCGATGACATCCGTCTGCAATCGACGCAATGATCCTTCAATCGCCTCAGGAATGGTTTCTTTCGAGATCGGAGCCCCATTTCGCGCATGCACGAATCCCTCGCCGGAGTGCTTCGTGGCCAGCACATAATCCCCACGCCGCGAGGGATTGGCGGCATTCCAGTTGCCCAGAATCTCTTCGGTCCGCCCGATTGTTTCCTTGGAAATTGGATTCACCGGATACATCTCGGCGGCGTCTACGAAATTGATCCCACCGGCGAGCGCCGTATCCATCTGGCGGTGCGCCTCGGCTTCCGATGTTTGTGTACCAAAGGTCATCGTGCCCAGACATAAATCCGACACCACGATTCCTGTGCGGCCCAAGGGCTTCATATCCATTTAAAATCTCCCAAAAAAATTAATGCTGCCGATCACGCCTCGGCCTTCTTCTCCCATCGTCCGGATTCCTCGGACCAATATTGAGCCGTGCATCCTGCGCCGGTTAGGGATTTCCATTGCCGACGCGCATGTTGCACCGCCTCCGGGTCGTTGCCGTCAAACAGAATACAGACACGCTCCAACGCCGAAACCTCGTCCGCCTCAATCGGTGCCCCATCGACAGCCATAACGCAAGTCGCCCCATTGGCGGCCTCTGGTCTGGTCGTCAACAAAATCGGCTGCGCCGCGTCATGCGGGCCACCTTCACGGCCATGTGGCAGGAACCCCTCTTCGGGACCCAGCCACAGTTTTTCATCCAGCCAATCCATCCGCGATGGGTCAATCCCCCGCACGGCAATCCGCCACCCGGCCTGCCGCGCCTTGTCCAACAGCACAGGCAGGGTGTGCTCCAACGGCTGACGAGTCAGGTGGTAGAAATAGACCGCGCCCACGGATCTATCCGCCCGTTGTCTCGAAATTGTCCTGTACGAAGCGGCTTAGTGCACGAACGCCCCAGCCGGTGGCCCCTTTGGGCGCATAAGACGTCTCGGAGGACACCGAGGCCACACCAGCGATATCGAGGTGAATCCAAGGTGTCTCTTCCTTGACAAAGCGCTGCAGGAACTGCGCCGCGGTGATCGAACCGGCTGGCCGTCCCCCTACGTTCTTCATATCCGCAATGCGTGATTTCAACTGCTTGTCATAGCCTTCGCCCAATGGCAGCCGCCATGCGCCTTCATCCTCGGCCTTGGCGGATTTCAGGAAGGCATCACAGAACGTGTCATTATTCGAAAACACACCGGCATTCTCATGCCCAAGTCCGATGATCACTGCCCCCGTCAAAGTGGCCAGATCGATCATGCCCACCGGCTGGAACCGATCCTGTGCGTACCACATGACGTCGCACAGAACCAAACGACCCTCTGCGTCGGTGTTGATTATCTCAACAGTGTCGCCTTTCATCGATTTGACGACATCACCGGGGCGTGAGGCATTGCCCGACGGCATGTTCTCGACCAACCCGACCAGCCCAACGACATTTGCCTTGGCCTTGCGCTTGGCCAGCGCACGTATGGTTCCGGCAACAACACCCGCGCCGCCCATGTCCATGGTCATGTCTTCCATGCCACCCGCGGGCTTCAGCGAGATACCCCCGGTATCGAACACAACACCCTTGCCGACCAAGGCCAGCGGCGCGTCATCCTTGTCACCACCATCCCACTGCATCACCACAACTTTCGAGGGACTGACTGAGCCCTGCCCGACGCTCAGCAGCGTGCGCATGCCCAGTTCGGCCAACTTGTCTTCTTCCAGAACCTCGACCTTCAGGCCCAGCGATTCCATCTCGACCAACCTGTCCGCGAATTCGGTTGTCGTCAGCACATTTGCGGGTTCATTTGTCAGATCCCGTGTCATGCGCACCCCATCCGCGACGGCATAGAGCGGCGCAAATGTGGCCTCGGCCTCCTCAGGCTTTGAATGACCGATGACAATCTCGCCCAACGGATCAGATTCCTTGGTTTTGTGGACATCAAAATCGTAGGCCCTCAGAACCATGCCCAAAGCCAACTCTTCGATTCGCGCGTGGTTGGCGGCCATGACCAGCACAGATTTACCAGCAGACAGCTTTGCCAGATTAGCCCCGGCCTTTCGTGCTTCGTCGAAATCGGGTCGGCGCGGCAGGACCAAAATATCCAGCGCCTCGGCCTCCATTCCTGCCGGCCATGCCAGCGAGATCACATCACCCGATTTCACTTTGCTGAAACGCTCGCTTTCCACCAGCCTCGCAATTCCACCTTTGGTCAAACGATTGGCCCGTCGCGCGGCAGGGCTCATCTTGCCATCGGCGGGAATGAGAATGGCCACGCGCCCTTCGGCCTGCGCCATCGCATCAAGGTCAAAAGGGGTGAAACGGACGGGCATTAGACTGCTCATATCATTCTCCTGAAAAATGCGTTGCACAAGACCTAGCCCGCACAGCCACCATTGACCAGATAGCAGTTTTCCCCGCCGACCAATTGCATTATGGTCGCGCGAAAATAACGGCAGGCTCGGGGGAGATAACGTGAGATCAATCGGCAGCTACAGGCCGTCGCGCATGAATCCATGCCCGGCTGCGATTCTCGTTTGCCGAAGCCTGATGGGGACACGCGCGTGATCCTCGACCGCTATTTTGCCCGCCGCTTTATCCAAAGCTTTCTCATAATCGGCGGAATCTTTCTGACTTTGATGATCCTGATCGATCTGATCGAGCAGGTGCGCCGGTTCGATGGTACTGGCCTGTCCTTTGGTCAGCTATTGCAGTTGACACTTCTAAACACGCCCGCCGCGATTAGCGAGATGCTACCGCTTTTGATGATCTTGGCCACTATTGCATTGTTCGTTGGCCTTGCCCGCAGTTCCGAATTGGTCGTGACCCGAGCCATCGGCCGGTCTGGAATCCGCGCACTATTGGCCCCGGTATTGCTGGCGCTGACAATCGGAACACTCGCGGTTGCTT
Source organism: Ruegeria sp. AP7 (assembly GCF_056539905.1). NCBI lineage: Bacteria > Pseudomonadati > Pseudomonadota > Alphaproteobacteria > Rhodobacterales > Roseobacteraceae > Ruegeria > Ruegeria sp. AP7. The sequence continues at coordinate 911,449 of NZ_JBQFVT010000001.1, forward strand.
TGCTGAACCCGATTGCCGCTGCCACCTCAGAAGAATTTCAGCGTCTGTCGGATGGCTACCGAAACCAAGGCAGTTCGGCCCTTTCGATCAGCCGCGAAGGGCTATGGCTGCGCCAGGGTTCAGCCAATGGCCAGTCGGTGATCCACGCAACCGGTACGGTCAACGGAGACAGGTTCGCCTTGAAAGACGTAACCATCACCACATTCGCACCCGACGGTAAACCGAACCAACAAATTTCAGCCCGACAGGCCGATCTTGAGGATGGGTTCTGGACCCTGCATCAGGCCAAGATCTGGCCTATTCAGGATGACCTTAACCCCGAAGCAAATTCCAGCACGCACGAGGTACTGAACCTCCCGACAACGCTGACACGAGACCGGATTTTGGACACTTTGGGGCAGCAGGATTCAGTATCCGTCTACGACTTGCCGCAATTGATCCGAGATCTGGAAGAGGCCGGATTTTCCACCAAACAATATGAAGTCTGGTTGCAGGTTCAGCTCGCCCGCCCGCTGTTTCTGGTCTCGATGGTTCTGATCGGTGCGGCCTTTACAATGCGCCATGTCCGGTTTGGTGGCACGGGTGTTGCCGTACTAACTGCCGTTTTGCTGGGGTTCGGCATTTATTTCATTCGAAACTTTGCGCAAATTCTTGGCGAGAACGGACAATTGCCGATCCTTGTTGCGGCCTGGGCTCCACCTTTTGCGGGTATCCTTTTGTCACTGGGTCTTTTGCTTCATGCGGAGGACGGCTGATGCGCCCTATCCTCTCCTTACTACTTTCGACCGCATTGATCCTGTCCCTGCCTGCTGTTGCTATGGCACAGTCGGAAGTGCCAGGCGCCACCAACGACACCGGTACGGCTGAGCAAAATCAACCAGCCCTACTTGTGGCCGATGAGATTTTCATCACCCCGGACCGCAAACTGGTCGCCGAAGGAAATGTCGAAGCTTTTCAGGGCGACGTGAAACTCACAGCCCAAAGCGTCACCTATGATCGTGAAACAGGTGAGCTGACTCTGGTCGGCCCGATCCGGATCGATCAAGGTGGGGACAGCACATTGCTGGCCGATTCTGCACAATTGGATAGCGGCATCCAGAATGGCCTGTTGATGGGCGCGCGTATGGTATTTGAGCAGCAGGTTCAGATCGCTTCGGTCCAAGCTACCCGTGCGGCGGGGCGATACACACAGTTCAGCAAAGTGGCGGCAACCTCATGTCATGTCTGCGCAAACGGCACCCCTCCGATCTGGCAAATTCGCGCACGCAAAGTCACGCATGATCAGCTCGAAAGACAGCTGTATTTCGAAGGCGCCCAGTTCCGCATTCTGGATGTACCTGTCTTCTATTTCCCCACCCTGCGCCTGCCCGATCCAACTCTCGAACGCGCGACAGGTTTCCTGGTGCCATCAATCCGCACGACCTCACAATTGAGTACCGGAGTACAGGTTCCCTACTTCTTCAAGATCGGAGACCACAAAGACCTGACGTTGACCCCCTATCTGTCATCCAAAACCCGTACCCTCGGGTTTCGCTACAGGCAGGCCTTCAAAGCCGGCGGCATCCGTCTGAGAGGGGCCTATACCCGAGACGATTTGCAACCCGGTGAAGATCGCGGATACCTATTTGCTGATGGTCGCTTCAGCCTGGGAAACAGCTATCGACTGACGTTTGACATCAAAACAACCTCGGACGACTCGTATCTGGCCGACTATGGCCTGCCCGATTTTGATCGCCTGCGCAGCGAGATCGCCCTTGAAAGGATAAAACGCGACACTGCGTTCAAAACCGGCTTCATCCATTACAAAAGCCTGCGGGATAGCGAAAATGAGGAAGAGATCCCATCGCGTATCTTCGACCTCAACTATCGAAAACGTTTATTTCCCAAAGCCCTCGGGGGCGAAGTTCAACTGGCCTTTCTTGGCCACACTCACACACGCACCAGCGATGAGGATATTGTTGGGCGCGATGTCGCCCGCGCGACTTTTGACGCAGAATGGCTGCGCAACTGGACTTTCGCAACCGGGCTACGTGCCGAGGCCCAGCTGGGCGCAGCAATTGACACGTTCAACATCAGAAATGACAGCAGTTACCCGAACAATGTAACGCGCTCGACGCCGCGCGCGGCCTTTACTTTGCGCTACCCAATGTTGCGACGCGAGCAATCTGGTGCGACGCAAATCTTGGAACCTATTGCACAAATCGGCTGGACACATGTTTCAGATAACGATGTGCCCAACGACGAAAGCACATTTCAAGAGCTCGATCAGGGCAATCTGCTGGCGCTTTCGCGATTTCCTGCGCCTGACCGGCGTGAAGATGGCACAACCGCCGTGGTCGGCTTGAATTGGTCCCGCTACAACGCTGATGGTTGGCGTGCGCTCGCAACAGTTGGGCAAGTTTTTCGGTCTGACGCCGATCCGGATTTCACGCTGACATCAGGATTGCAGGGGACCAAATCGGACATTCTTTTGGCCGGTCAACTTAACAATGGCAAAGGTTTGACACTGGCGGCACGTGGACTGCTGAATAATGACTTCAGTTTTACGAAAGCCGAGTTGCGCGCAGCGTGGGTCAAAGGAGATACGGCACTATCTGGCGGCTATATCTGGCTGGAACCGGACCCGGCTGAAGCTAACAATGACGAGATATCAGAGCTGCGCATATCGGGTCGCTATCGCGTAGATCAGAACTGGCTGACCCGCGCCAGCGCGCGCTATGATTTCAGCGAATCTGAGCCGCTCCGCCTGGGGTTTGGTTTGACCTACCAGAATGAGTGCGTGCAGGTGAATGTGAACGTCAACAGACGCTTTACCTCCACATCAAGTATTGAGCCTTCGACGGAATTCGGCTTTACCGTAGCCCTGACAGGGTACTCCGTCGAAGGCAATGGACAAAAGTTTAAGAGAAGATGCAGTTGATCTCAGGTTTCACAAAATCTCTTCGCGCGGGCTATCGTAATTCGGTCCTGCCGGTGTTGGCTGCCGCGTTTGTTGCCCTGGCGACACCCCCGGCCCAGAGTCAAAGCCTTTTCTCTCCTGCAATCCGGGTCAATCAAGACATTGTCACTTGGTATGAACTGCAACAGCGCCAACAGTTTCTGGATCTTCTGGGTATCCCCGGCAGTTCCGACACAGAAGTCCGCAATGCACTTATCGATGACAGGCTGCGTAAACAGGCCATGCGTGATGCCGGGATACAGGCGACGCCAGAAGATGTTCAATCTGGAATTGATGAATTCGCCTCACGCGGCAACCTGAGCACAGACGAGTTTCTAAGACTACTGAACGAAGAGGGTGTTTCCACGGAAACCGTACGGGATTTCGTGGCCGACCAATTATCCTGGCGGGATTATGTCGCCACTCGCTTTTTGTCGCAGGCCCGGCCGAGCGAGGATGAAATCAATCGCGCACTCGGACAGGGCGGCGGCGGCGGCTTGCAGGTTTTATTGTCAGAAATCATCATTCCAATAACCCCACAAACACTGGCTCAAGCCGAGGCTCTGGCCGACGAAATTGCATTGCTCCCCGATCAGGAGAGCTTTTCGGCCGCCGCAACACAGTACTCAGCAGCGGCTACACGTGAAAATGGCGGGCGGCTCGAATGGCTTTCGATCACAAATCTGCCACCCGCTCTGCAGCCGGTCATCTTGGGCCTGAAAAATGGTGAGATTACTGATCCGCTTGCACTGCCAAACGCTGTGGCGCTATTCCAGATGAGGGGTATCCGTGAAACAGCGGGCAGCGCGCCGCGATATTCCGAAATCGACTACGCCATCTATTACCTCCCAGGTGGCCGCAATACAGATACGCTCGCAAAAGCCACCAAACTCAAGGAAGAGATCGACACCTGCGATGATCTCTATGGATTGGCCAAGGGTCAGTCGCCGGATATTCTCGATCGTAACACCGCTAAACCGTCCGAGATACCACGCGATGTTGCATTGGAACTGGCCAAACTTGACCCAAATGAGGTTTCAACTGCACTGACACGAAACAACGGTCAGACACTGATGTTCCTGATGCTGTGCAACAGAACCCGCGATCTGGGTGAAGAAACGACCCGAGTGGATGTAGCCAACGCTCTGACACAACAACGCTTGCAGGCTCTTGCTGATAGCCTGCTGGAACAGCTCCGAGCCGAAGCCGTCATCATCGAGCAATGACACCACCTATCGCACTCAGCTGCGGCGAACCTGCAGGTATAGGCCCCGAGATCGCGGCCAAAGCCTGGCAATCATTGCGCGATGAATGCCCGTTCTTCTATATCGGCGATGCCTCACACCTCCCGGCAGGCACTCCGATCAATCGGATATCTGACCCAGCAGAAGCACGTGCAGCAAGCGCCACTGCCCTGCCCGTTCTGCATGTCGAGTTTTCGTCTGTAAATACACCCGGACATCCCGAAGCCAAAAATGCGCCCGCTGTCGTTGATGCTATTGAACGGGGTGTCGAGTTGGTCCAATCCGGTGCAGCATCGGCGCTTTGTACAGCACCGATCCACAAGAAGGCACTGATCGATGGGGCTGGATTTGCGTTTCCGGGACATACCGAATTCCTAGCCTCACTGGCGGGACAGTCGCGCGTCGTGATGATGCTCGCGAGCGATCAATTGCGGGTGGTACCAGCCACCATCCATATTCCGCTATCGCAAGTCACAAGCGCGCTCACTCCAGAAGTTTTGCGTGAAACGATCGAGATCACCGCACGGGGTTTGCGCGACCAGTTTGGCATCCCCAATCCCAGAATCGCCGTGGCTGGATTGAACCCCCACGCGGGCGAAGAGGGAAAGATGGGGACTGAGGAGCTCGACTGGATCGCGCCGCTGATCGCCGATTTGTCACCCAATGGCTATTCAGTGACCGGCCCGCACCCCGCAGATACCATGTTCCACGCCGCGGCACGTGCGCGCTACGATGCGGCGATTGCAATGTATCACGACCAGGCGCTGATCCCGATCAAGACGCTGGATTTTGACCGAGGTGTAAACGTGACGCTGGGCCTGCCCTTCGTCAGAACCTCGCCAGATCACGGCACGGCCTTGGACATTGCAGGCCAAGGCATCGCAAACCCAACCAGCCTGATCGAGGCGCTCAGACTGGCCCAGAAGATGGCGCAATCTCGCTAATGCTTCATCTGGCCAAAAATATCCCCGCCGGAGGCAAAAAACATCTGGCGCACCAAATCCAATCCGAACAACGATAAAGCCATGAGCGCCATCGACTCCCTCCCCCCGCTGCGCGAGGTTATCGCCACCCATCAGCTCTCGGCCCGCAAATCGCTGGGTCAGAACTTTCTGCTCGACCTCAACCTGACGGCAAAGATCGCGCGGCAGGCCGGAGACCTGGACGAATGCGATCTCCTTGAGATCGGGCCGGGACCTGGTGGTTTGACCCGTGGCCTGCTGTCTGAGGGGGCCCGCAAAGTCGTCGCCGTTGAAAAAGACACTCGCTGCATCGCAGCCTTGAACGATATTGCCGCCGCTTATCCCGGCAGGCTCGAGGTCATCAACGGTGATGCGCTGGAAATCGATCCATTGGCCCATCTGACGCCTCCGATTCGCGTGGTCGCGAACCTGCCTTATAATGTCGGAACCGAGCTTCTGGTCCGCTGGCTCACCCCGCCCGATTGGCCACCTTTCTGGCAAAGCCTGACCCTTATGTTCCAGCGCGAAGTGGCCGAGCGGATCGTAGCCCAACCCGGCAGCAAGGCCTATGGCCGCCTTGCCATCCTCGCCCAATGGCGGGCCGAAGCGCGCATCGCGATGTCCCTGCCGCCCGGAGCGTTCACACCTCCACCGAAGGTCTCCAGTGCGGTGGTTCACCTGACAGCGTTACCCGAGCCCCGGTATCCAGCGGACGCCCGCACCCTGTCCCGCGTGGTCGCGGCGGCCTTCAATCAACGTCGCAAGATGCTGCGTGCCTCGCTCAAAGGTACGGCCCCGGATATCGAAGACCGCCTGCTTGCCGCTGGTATCAAACCCACTGAACGCGCCGAGCAGATTCCGCTGGAAGCTTTCTGTGCCTTGGCTCGCGAAATTCAGAAACCCTGATCGCAATAAAAAGCCCCGGGTAAAAACCTCGGGGCTTTTGTCGGCGTGAGCCGATCTTATTCGGCCGCTTCTGGTGCGTCGCCTGTATCGGCGGGCGTATCCTCAGCTGCAGGCGGTGCTTTGGGCTTGCGCGCCCGCGGTTTACGCGCCGGCTTTTCCTTCTTCTCCTGAGCCGGAGCTTCGGCACCTTTGCTTTCGGGTGTCTCGACCAACCCGCTTTCAGGTGTCGGTTCGGCCGAGGCGAAATCCATCACATCAGGTTGTGGAGCTTCGGCAGGGTCCGCCTGACGAGCCGCTTCGCGCTCCTGACGTTCGGCGCGCTCACGGTCACGTTCAGCTTGCCGTTCGCGGTTCTGGCGCTCTTGCTCTTCGCGGCGCGCTTCGATCTCGCGCTGCGCCTCGCTCAGCATGCGCAGGTAATGCTCGGCGTGTTGTTGAAAGTTCTCAGCCGCCACACGGTCATTCGACAGCTGTGCGTCACGCGCCAGTTGATTGTATTTGTCAATGATCTGCTGCGGTGTGCCACGCACTTTGCCCTCAGGGCCCGAGCTGTCAAAAACCCGGTTTACGACGTTGCCGCCAGAAGGACGATTGCGGTTGTTCTTGGCCCGCGAGCGGGATTTGGAAGATCTCATCTTACTTTACGTCAGCCTTATCAATTCACTGTCGATCAACCCGTATCTAACGCTGCTCAGTGGCTTTGTGCCGTTACGCGCTATCGACTTTTTGGGCTTGGCGTCAGGGGTGCGCTGAAACAGCGTCAACCTCGCCGACTAATCCTGAGTAAACATGTCCTGAGCGCTCAGACAAGAGGATTCTCACAATTGTCGCAGCTTTTTTACATTAATCGGCATTTTTCAGCTTCAGATTCCCCGGGATGGTGGCATTCTTGCCCCTACAACCCGGTCACGCCCGTCTAGGTCAGGAATCACCTGCGTGCGCGTCAGTCCAGCGGCATCAAATAACGCTGAGACATAAGCGCCTTGCGTTGGACCGATTTCTACCAAAATACGCCCGCCAGGCATCAGATAATCTGGGGCCGAGGCCGCTATACGACGGTACGCGTCCAATCCGTCGCCCTCATCCGTCAAAGCCATGCGCGGCTCATGCTCACGTACTTCCGGCGAAAGTTCATTCATTTCTTCCCATGAAATATAGGGCGGATTCGAAACAATCAGGTCAAATTGCCCCTGAATGTTTTCAAACCAATCCGACCGCCGAATCTCCAAACGCGCCTGAACTTGATGCTGAACAGCATTGGCGCTGGCCTGCAGGCAGGCCGCTTCGCTCAAATCCACCCCGACGCCCGAGGCGCTCGCCCGTTCAGCTAGCAAGGTGATCAAGATACAGCCCGAGCCCAAGCCCAGGTCCAGAACATGATCGAACGGTTCACTTAGAGCTGCTTCGATCAAAGCTTCGGTTTCTGGACGAGGGTCAAGTACATCACGGCTGACCCGGAACCGACGACCATAGAATTCGCGCTCGCCCAGAAGGTGCGACACCGGCACCCGGATGGCACGAAGAGAAATCAACTGTTCATAGCGCTCTGCGATATCAACGGGCAGTTCCTCGGGTGCGATCAGCGTCACACGGCTGGCCTCGATCCGTGCCGCATGGGCCAGCAGCACCCGCGCATCCCGCGCCGGATCGGGCACCCCTGCCGCGCGCAAACGCGCGGTGGCCGCTACCATGGCCTGCGCAGCTGTCAGTGCCGCAATCATTGCGCCATCTCGGCCAGCAGCCGGGCCTGATCATCTGCGGTTAGCGCATCAATCACCTCATCCAGATCGCCCTGCATCACCTGATCCAGCTTATAGAGCGTCAGGTTGATGCGGTGATCCGTCATACGACCCTGTGGGAAATTATAAGTCCTGATCCGTTCCGACCGGTCACCCGAGCCCACTTGGCTGGCGCGATCCGCTGACCGCTCACTGTCGATCCGCTGCCGCTCCAGATCGTAAAGGCGCGTTTTCAGCACCTGCATCGCAATCTCACGGTTGCGATGTTGCGATTTCTCGGAGCTGGTCACCACGATACCGCTGGGCAGGTGCGTGATCCGCACCGCCGAATCCGTAGTATTAACGTGCTGCCCACCCGCGCCGGAACTGCGCATCGTGTCGATGCGGATGTCATTCGCGTCGATCTGGATGTCTACATCCTCAGCCTCAGGCAAAACCGCGACGGTCGCTGCCGAAGTGTGAATACGCCCGCCGCTTTCGGTTTCGGGCACACGCTGTACCCGATGCACGCCAGATTCATATTTCATCCGCGCAAAGACGTTGTCGCCCTTGATATGAGCCACTACTTCTTTGATCCCGCCGAGATCCGAGGCCTGTTCCTCGATGATTTCAAACTGCCAGCCACGCGCCTCGGAGTATCGCTGGTACATCCGCAGCAGGTCTCCGGCGAACAGAGCCGCCTCATCGCCACCTGTACCGGGCCGTATCTCCAGCATCGCCGCGCGCGCATCCGCCGCGTCTTTGGGCAATAATGCCAGCTGCAAGGCATGTTCGGCCTCGGGGATTCGCGCCTGCAGTTCGGGAATTTCCTCCTCGGCCAGCTCTTTCATGTCTGGGTCGGCCAGCATCGCTTCGGCCTCGGCCAAATCGGAGACCAACAAACGCCATGCCATGATCTGATCAACCACCGGCTTGAGGTCGGAATACTCCTTGGCCAAGGTCGCAATATCTCCGCCCGATGCGCCATCAGCCATGGCCGCTTCGAGGTATTGGAATCGCTGGGTGATCTGTTCTAGGCGTTCTTCGGGGATCATCCGCGCGGTGTCTATCATCCGGGGGCTTTGGTCAAGGCCTTGCCTTGTGCTAGGCTTAGCGCATGAAACGACTGATCCTGGCCCTGACACTTGTTGCAACCCCTGGTATGGCCGACGTTGTTGGCCCCGGGGGCAAGGTGCAGGACTGCTATTGCACCGACAAATCAGGCACCCGCGTCGAATTGGGAGAGATGATCTGCCTGCAGGTCGACGGTCGCATGTTCATGGCCCAATGCCAGATGTCACTGAACGTGCCCATGTGGCGAGAGGTGCAGGAGGGGTGTTTGTCGTCAGGGTTGCAGCAAAGCAAGCCAGTGGGTGACCCGCTGTCGATTGACGCCGAAATCTTTCCGACCAAATCTTGAGCGCGCATAGATGCGCAGCATATCCCCGTCATGCTGCACGGTGGTGTAGTCGGGGAACCCGAATACCCTGGAACGGGTGACATAGGTTATCATTCCCTCTTCGATCGAACCTGCCAGCACGGTCGTGCGCGGCGTCGCGCGGGCGATATGATCGAGTTGCTCCAGCCCTTCCGGGGCTGCCTCAACGACCCGCACTACGCCGTTCCTAAAATCTCGATCCAAACCTTCGGGGGCAACATGCCAGCGCGTTGGGTCAGACGGCGCAAGACGAACATATGCGCCCATCGCAATGCCCACCGAAATCAACAGCCAAAGCACCATTTTCATCTGCCCTTCGATCCCTTTGCGCAAAGCCTACCCGGTCCGAGGGCGACCAACACCCCTATCGTGGCGTCACGCCCGGCAGAATGCACAGCATCTCGAACAGCAGATTTGCTGCCGTCAGCGCCGTATTGCCCGACGGATCATATGGCGGAGAGACTTCTACCAGATCACAGCCCACCACGTTCATTCCTGCCAGTGCATGGATCAGCTGTAGCGCCTGTGGCGTTGTCAGACCCGCGATCTCGGGCGTGCCGGTGCCGGGCGCATAAGCCGGGTCGAGGCTGTCGATGTCATAGGTGATATAGACCGGATGATCACTGACCTTCTTGCGGATCAGTGAGCCGATCTCAGTCAGGTTCTGTTGCCATAGCTCCCACGCGGGATACTGACGAAACCCCCAGCCCTGCGCCTCGGTAAAGTCGCTGGCGGCATAGCCTGATCCGCGAATGCCGATCTGGAAGGTCTTGTCAGGGACAATCAGTCTTTCCTCATAGGCTCGTCGAAAGACGGTGCCATGGGTCTCTTTCTCGCCAAACATCTCGTCATTGACATCGGCATGAGCGTCCACATGCACCAGAGCCACCGGCCCGTGTTTGGCCGCCATTGCCCGCAGGATCGGCAGGGTGATCGAATGATCCCCTCCCATCGCCACCGGGGTCACGCCCTGCGCCAGAATACCGTCATAGCTATCCTTGATGATCTTAAGACTATCAGCCAGCGAGAAGGTGTTGATCGCCAAATCTCCAATATCAGCGATCTGTAGATGTTCGAACGGGGCCGCGCCATTGGCCATGTTATAGGGCCGTATCATCGCACTTTCGCTGCGGATCTGCTTGGGTCCGAACCGAGTGCCCGACCGCCAAGAAGTGCCGATATCCATCGGAACCCCGAGGATCGCCACGTCCAGCCCTTCAAGCGACGACGCCTGCGGCAAACGCATGAATGTATTCGGCCCCGAAAACCGCGCCAGATCATTGCCTCCAATGGGTTGGTTATATTCGGTCATGTACTGTCTCCGATCCGGTGCCTTACCAAGCAGATACCGGGATTATGCCTAACCAAAGGTTAAGGCTTCACCAGCTTGTTCCACCCCAACAGGCATATGATCTGCGTCGCCACATGGGCCCCCGCAATCGCCGTCGCACCAGATGTGTCGTATGGCGGAGAGACCTCGACCACGTCACCACCCTTGATGTTGATCCCAGCAATGTCCCGCAGGATGATCTGAGCCTGAATCGAACTCAGACCACCCCAAACCGGCGTGCCTGTTCCAGGGGCAAAGGCCGGATCAAGACCGTCGATGTCGAAACTCAGATAAACGGGTCTGTCGCCCAATATCCCTTTGATCTTCTGCGCCACAGCGGCGGGTCCGGATTCGTAAACCTCGCGCGCATCGATGATGTTGACGCCTAGCGTGTCCTCATTTGTGGTGCGTATCCCCACCTGAACCGAACGTTTCGGGTCCACGATCCCCGATTTCACCGCCTTGTAGAACATGGTCCCGTGGTCCACGCGGGACATGTCATCATCGGCCCAGGTGTCCGTATGCGCATCGAATTGCAGCAGCGACATCGGCCCATATTTCTCGGCATAAGCTTTGAGGATCGGGAAGCTGATATAATGATCCCCACCTAGCGTGACCGAAGCGACATCGGCCTTCAGAATGGTACGGATGTGGTCGGTCAGCGTGTCGGGAAAAGCCGGGATATTGGCATAGTCATAGGCCATGTCGCCATAATCCACGATGGCCAGTTCACTCAGCGCATCAAACGGCCAGCCATAGGGCGCATCGGGCGATTGCAGGGCGCTCGCCTCGCGGATCGCGCGGGGCCCGAGGCGCGTTCCGGGCCGATTGGTCACCGCCTGATCGAAGGGCACGCCGGTAACAGCGATATCAACGCCCGTCAGGTCTTTGGTATAGAGCCGCCGCAGAAATGAGGTCGCGCCGCCAAAGGTGTTCTCATACGACAGCCCCTTGAGATCGGGGTTGGTGAACGCCTCATCCACCTGGTTCTTTGCATCTTCCAGTGCCATGTCTTTTCCCTGTCAGCCCAACGGCTGTGCCTTTTCGACGATCCGCGCAAAGAAGGACGCTCCAATCGGCGCGACGTCGTCATTGAAGTTGTATTTCGGATGGTGCAGTCCTGCGCCCTCTCCTTGTCCCATGAACAGATAAGCACCGGGTCGGGCCTGCAGCATATAGGAAAAATCCTCTGCCCCCATCTCGCGTCCAGCATTATCCTTCACACGTTCCGCACCGGAAACATCCCGCGCCACTTCAGCTGCGAATGCCGCCTTATCGGCGTCATTGATGGTGGCAGGATAACCCTCTTGATACTCCAGTTTGGCCTCAACACCGTACGAGGCCGCCTGCCCTGCCACAATCTGCGCCATCCGTTCTTTGACCATTTTCTGCACTACAGGATCAAAGGTGCGGACAGTGCCGTTCAAATAAGCGGTGTCGGGAATGACATTGTTCACCGTTCCGGTGTGAATCTGCGTCACTGATACCACCAGATCGTCAAGCGCATAGTGATTGCGACTGACAATTGTCTGGATTGCCTGCGCCATCCCGCAGGCCGCCATCACCGGGTCTTTCGTTTCGTGTGGCATGGCCCCGTGGCCGCCAACACCTTGAATATGGATCTCGAACGTATCCACAGCTGCCATCAGCGGCCCCGGCGTGGTCTCGAACAGACCCTCAGGCCGACCCGGAGTATTGTGGATGCCATAGACCTGAGAGATATCGAACCGATCCATAATGCCTTCTTCGACCATGACGCCTGCGCCACCACCTTCTTCCTCGGCGGGCTGAAAGATCAGCGCAACGCGACCCGCGAAATTCCGCGTCTCAGCCAGATAGCGCGCTGCGCCTAACAGCATGGTGGTGTGGCCGTCATGACCACACGCATGCATCATGCCGGGGTTCTTCGAAGCGTAATCTACGCCTGTCTCCTCGGTAATCGGCAGCGCATCCATATCGGCACGCAGACCAATGGTCGGACCCTCGCCCTGCCCATTGATGATCGCGACCATGCCTGTTTTGGCGATCCCTTCGTGCAGCTCATCCACGCCGAACTCGCGCAGACGCTCGGCCACGAAAGCAGCGGTCTCATAGCATTCGAATTCCAGTTCGGGGATGGTGTGAAGGTGCTGGCGCCACTTGGCCATATCGGCGGCGTAATCGGCAATTCGGTTGACGACGGGCATCTGGGGTGGACTCCTGATCCTGACTGCGGGATGGATGCATCTGACACCGGAACGAAAGGGTTCGCAATGGCCGAAAATCCTCTGATCCACGACACGGACGCGGGTATCGAGCGTTTGCTGGAAATCATGCGCCGTCTGCGCGACCCTGAAACTGGCTGCCCGTGGGATATCGAACAGGATTTTTCGACAATTGCCCCCTATACGATCGAAGAAGCCTATGAGGTCGCAGATGCCATCGAACGCAAGGCCTATGACGAGTTGAAAGGGGAGCTGGGTGACCTGCTGTTCCAATCCGTCTTCCACGCGCAAATGGCTGAAGAGGCTGGGCATTTCACCTTTCAGGACGTAGTGCGCACCATGTCGGACAAGATGGTTGACCGGCACCCGCATGTGTTCGGTGACGAATCCCGTGACAAGTCCGCCGACCAACAGACGAAGGATTGGGAGACCATCAAAGCCGCCGAACGCGCGGGCAAAGAACAGAAAGGCGCACTGGACGGCGTCGCCGCCAACCTGCCTGCTTTGCTACGTGCGCATAAACTGCAGAAACGTGCCGCGCGTGTGGGCTTTGACTGGCCCGACGCCAGCCATGTGCTGGCAAAGATCACCGAGGAGGCCGCCGAACTGGAAGAAGCGCGCGACAGCATGGATGCCGATGCGCTGGAAGATGAATTCGGTGATCTGCTGTTCGTGATCGTCAACCTCGGCCGCCACTTAGATATCGAACCCGAAGCCGCCCTGCGCCGCACAAACGCCAAGTTCACCCGCCGCTTCGAGAAGGTCGAAGCCCGGCTGGCCGAACGCGGAAGAACGCCCTCTCAAAGTGATCTGGCCGAGATGGACGCGCTCTGGGATGAGGTGAAAATCGAAGAACATCGCGCCAATGGCAAACTCCCGCCGGTGGATGCCCCGACAGGGGCGTAATTCGGCTAGACAAGTCCCGCGACACTTGCGAGTGTCCCACCTTCACGGCCCTCGGAGATCCCCATGCCCCGTAAAATCATCATCGATACCGATCCCGGTCAGGACGACGCCGTTGCGATACTTCTGGCCCTTGCCAGCCCTGAAGAGATCGAGGTTCTGGGCATCACCGCCGTCGCCGGAAACGTTCCGCTGGAACTTACCGCCAAGAATGCACGCATCGTGTGTGAATTGGCGGGCCATACCGATATCCCCGTCTATGCCGGATGCGACCGACCGCTGAAACGCCCGCTTGTCACCGCCGAACATGTTCATGGCAAAACCGGGCTCGACGGTCCTGTTCTCCCCGATCCTGAAATGCCTCTGGCCGAAGGACACGCGGTCGATTTCATCATCGAAACCCTGCGCGCGCATGAGCCCGGCACGGTCACGCTCTGCCCGCTGGGGCCGCTGACCAACATCGCCTCGGCCTTTCTGAAGGCGCCCGATATCATCGACCGGGTGCAAGAGATCGTCTTAATGGGCGGCGCCTATTTCGAAGTTGGAAATATAACTCCAGCTGCGGAATTTAACATCTATGTCGACCCGGAAGCGGCTGATATCGTGTTTAAATCCGGCATCCACATCGTGGTGATGCCGCTGGACGTGACCCATGACGCGCTGGTCACGCCTCATCGCAATGACGCCTTCCGAGCATTGGACAGCAAGGTCGGTCATGCGGTGGCAGAAATGACCGATTTCTTCGAACGCTTCGACAAAGAAAAATACGGCTCGGAAGGCGCGCCGCTGCACGACCCCTGCGTGACCGCCTATCTGATCCGGCCCAATCTGTTCTCGGGCCGCCACATCAATGTTGAGATCGAAACCCAATCAGAACTGACGTTGGGCATGACTGTGGCCGACTGGTGGGGTGTCACCGACCGCGCTCCAAATGCCATGTTCATAGGCGACGTGGACGCCCAAGGTTTCTTCGACCTGCTCACAGAAAGGCTTGCCCGCCTATGACCGCTGCACTCCGCCTTGCCCGTCCCGACGATCTGGATCGCCTGATGGCACTGGTCGCAGCGTTTCATTCGGAATCCGGCATCGCGCAGGATGACGAGAAACGCCGCAACGCGCTGGCCCCTTTGCTGGATGGCATACCTCATGGCTGCATCTACCTGATCGGGCCGGGCCGAGCGCCGCTGGGCTATGTCATCCTCACCTTCGGCTGGTCGGTCGAGTTTGGTGGCATGGACGCCTTTGTGGATGAGATTTACATCCGCCCTGCTGTCCGAGGCCGCGGTATCGCAACCGAAGTGCTGCATGATCTCCCCAAAGCGCTGGCCGAAGCTGGCCTGACCGCCCTGCATCTTGAAGTCGACCGCACCAATGAGACTGCGCAGAAACTTTATCTCCGGTCAGGTTTCAAACCGCGCGATCGCTACATGCTGATGAGCAAATTGCTCTAGCGCGATTCACCCCGGAAGATCACGGCGGGGTTCACCATGTCCTGCACCGGATCATCCTGCGAGACCTCCATCCCCGTGATCGGATAGGTCCCCGGCTCCGAGCAAGCGGCTAGAAGCCCGACGGAAAGCATTGAAATTACAAGAAAGATTTTTGAAGCAGACATATCGTCCCCCTTTCTGCAATACAGGCAGAATATCGGGGCTTGTTCCGCCGCAATAGGAACAAGTTCACACATAATGATTTTTATGTCGGAATATTCTAGCTTAGAGGCAATTCTTGTTGAACGTCTGTTCCATGGTTTTTAGTTGCCTTGGCACCCGCTTGGGCTGCGGCAACGCGTTGAGCTGCTCGGTTCTGTTCTCGCCGGTGTACCAGGAGTCGAACAAAAGGGCTTTGATGTCATCGTCCAGCACCGTATCGGCGACGTAATAAGTACACAGACATTCCTCCATCGTGATCTGCCCGCTGGGATCACCTTCCACCATCTTCTGACACACTGCCTCTGGCGGTCGATCAGCAAACACCAACTGAGGCAAGATCAACAGCGAAACTGCACCCACGATGAGTTTTAGATGGCTCATATGACGTCCTCTCCCATCGACCACCGCGTGATGGCCTATCTGACACAGATTAGACGGAACGACGACAAGACAAAGAAAAAAATAGCCCCGGCGATAACGCCGAGGCCCATTCAAGTCCAAATGCAGAGACGCAGATCAGCGTTTCAGGATAGACGAACCTGCATATTCCGCGACCTCGCCCAGCGATTCCTCAATACGGATCAACTGATTATATTTCGCCAACCGGTCCGAGCGCGCCAGAGAGCCGGTTTTGATCTGGCCACAGTTTGTCGCGACCGCCAGATCGGCAATCGTGGCGTCTTCGGTCTCGCCCGAGCGGTGCGACATTACGTTGGTGTATCGCGCGCGGTGGGCCATATCGACGGCACGAAGGGTCTCGGTCAGCGAACCGATCTGGTTCACCTTGACCAGCATCGAGTTCGCACAGCCACGCTCGATTCCTTCGGCCAGACGCGCCGGATTGGTCACGAACAGATCGTCGCCGACCAGCTGCACCTTGTCACCGATAGCGTCGGTCAGGGCCTTCCAGCCATCCCAGTCATCTTCGGACATACCGTCTTCGATCGAGATGATCGGGTAATCGTTGACCAGTGCGGCCAGATAGGCGGCGTTTTCATCGGATGTCAGCGAAATGCCCTCACCCGCCAGCACGTACTTACCGTCCTTGAAATACTCGGTCGCGGCGCAATCCAGCGCCAGATGGATTTCCTCACCCGGCTTGTAGCCCGCTTTTTCGATGGATTTCAGAATGAAATCCAGTGCCTCACGAGTCGACGCGATGTTCGGAGCAAAGCCGCCCTCATCGCCCACACCAGTGGCCAGACCAGCCGCCGAGAGTTCTTTCTTCAACGTGTGAAATACCTCAGACCCCATGCGCACGGCCTCACGGATATTCGCGGCCGAGGTCGGCATGATCATGAATTCCTGAATGTCGATCGGGTTATCGGCGTGTTCTCCACCATTGATGATGTTCATCATCGGCACCGGAAGAACGCGCGCTGAAGTACCGCCGACGTAGCGATACAGAGGCTGTGTGGTGAAATCCGCCGCAGCCTTGGCCGTCGCCAGCGAGACACCAAGAATGGCGTTCGCACCCAGACGGCCCTTGTTCTCAGTCCCGTCGAGTTCAATCATCGCCTGATCAATGGCCACCTGCTCAGTCGCATCAAAGCCCACCAGTTCTTCGGCGATCTCACCGTTAACGGCAGCGACCGCTTCCAGCACGCCCTTGCCCATATAGCGGGCCTTGTCGCCATCACGCTTTTCCACTGCCTCATAGGCACCGGTTGACGCGCCCGAGGGCACGGCAGCGCGGCCCATAGTGCCGTCTTCCAGAATCACGTCCACCTCGACCGTCGGGTTACCCCGGCTGTCCAGAATTTCGCGTGCGTGGATGTCGATGATCGTGCTCATGATATGGGTCCCGATGATGCCAACAGTTGCATGCCTCATAGCAGCACGCGGCAAAAAGTAAACCGTTTCCGTTATCGCTAACACGTATATTTTTCAGCCTTTAGGGCTAACAGTTTGCTGTTTGCGCCAACAGGTAGCGAGTGCTTAGGCCGCTGCCAGCGCCTGCGCCAGCTGGCGTTCTCGAATGAAGGTGTACAAACCTGATCCGATAATCAGACCGGCACCGGCCAGCGTCATGCTGTCAGGGCGTTCGCCGAACATTAGCATGCCGGCCATGATCGAGAACACCAACCGGGTATACCGAAACGGCGTCAGCGCCGAAGCCTCGCCGATCCGCATCGCGGTTACGATGCCATAATAGCCCAAAACGCCGAACCCGATGGCACCCAGATAAGGCCCGATCTGCGCAGGCTGCAGCGGCACGATGGGCTGTACTGTGAACACCATCAGGGCCGCACCAGCCAGCGCTACTCCGATATAGGCCTGCAATGCGACGACCGACGAGGCTACACGAACATCCAGCCTGCGTGTGATCAGATCACGCGCTGCGATCGCAACAACCGAAACCAAAACAAACAGAGATTCTGGCTGGAAACCTTCGAGCCCGGGGCGAATGATCATCAAGACGCCGACAAAGCCAATGCCGATGGCGCTCCAACGACGCCAGCCGACCTGCTCGCCCAGAAACAGCGCAGCCCCCATCGTAACGAATAGCGGCATCGCTTGAAAAACCGCAGCTACGGTCGACAGATCGACCAATGACAAAGCGGTTACGAAGCTGAGCGCTCCAAAAGCCTCAGTCCCTGCCCGAAGCAGTGGCAGCGGTTCCCACGCGACAGGATCGAAAATGCGTTTACGTGTCACCAACGACATGATTGCAAAGACGGTTCCGCAGAACAGACCCAACACGATCATGATCTGCCCGGTCGAGACACTGACCGAAAGGTACTTGATGAACATGTCCTCAAGCGCGAAGGCTGCCATCGAGCCGATGATCAGCAAAATGCCGTTTACGTTGTTCATGCGCGTTTCCGTTGGAATTGACCGCTAACAGGCGAGTCCTTCCAGCACAAAAATCGTAACCTTCACGACGTCGCAAGCAGTATTGCGACATGTTCGATGATTTCCCGTGCGCCGACCAATCGATTTTCGTGATGAGTCAGTCTTTTTCCAGCGGTACGCCGTACAATTCCAGGCGATGGCCTTTCAGCTTATACCCAAGCTTGGCCGCAATCTTTTCTTGCAGTGCTTCAATCTCGGGGTCTACGAATTCGATCACCTCGCCTGACTGCATGTCGATCAGGTGATCGTGGTGATCACGCTCTGCGTCCTCGTATCGCGCGCGGCCATCACCGAACTCCAACCGCTCCAATATCCCGGCCTCTTCGAACAGCTTAACGGTGCGATAGACCGTTGCGATCGAAATCCCCGAATCCTCTGCCGAGGCACGGGCATACAGCTCTTCAACATCCGGGTGATCCTCGCTCTGCTGCAAGACCTGGGCGATGGTCCGGCGTTGACCGGTCATGCGCAGGCCCTTGGCTTCGCAACGGGCGATAATCGTATCGGACATGGTGACCCCCGGAACTGTTCGAAACTCTGTCATAGTATGTCTGAGTGCCTTGCGCCACACAGGATTTACGTGTCAGGCAGCGCGTCGCAAATCGGCCCAAACCGGCAAATGGTCAGACGCGATGTGCGCCGGTCGCGCATCGTGCACCCCGTGCAATGCTGCCTCAAGCCCCTGTCCCACTGCGATCCTGTCCAGCGCCCCCAATGGCTGTGCAGCCGGAAAGCTGGGCACGGGCGGCAAAAACCTCATGTCCGGAGCCAGATGATCCAGAACCGGTTGTCGCGACCATTCGTTGAAATCGCCAGCCCAGACGGTGGGCATATCGTCAAGATCGGAGTCACAGCGCTTGATATGGTTGATTTGCTGGCGTCGCGACGCGGGCAACAATCCCAGATGCATCCCCATCACGCGCAATGGCCCGATCTGTGTATCAAATTCGACCCGCACAGCACCACGCGGCTCCAGCCCCGGCAACTCGTGATGCCCGGTCCGGCGCACCGCAATTGTGTCTCCACGCCAGATGACGGCGTTGCCGTGCCAACCCAGACTGCCCGCACCACCCAGATCGACAATCTGCCAGCCGGCTTCGTCCAACATGAAATGCGGCAACGCGGCAGGGCGCGGTGGCAAACGTTTGTCGGCCTCCTGCAGCACAACAATATCCGCCTGCATATTCTCAATAACCTGCAATATCCGCTGCGGTTGACGCCGGAAGTCGAGTCCCACACATTTCTGAATGTTGTAACTGGCTAGACGCAGTGTTGACTGAAGGACCATGGGATTCCGATGTTTACTCAAGCACCAAGAGTGCCACGCTCAGCGCCTGGTGCAACATGAAATTCCCGCAGAAACCAGATAGATTGCTTTGGTTCAATCTCCACCATTCAACTTAAAATTGCTTTTACCACTATGCGCTCCACCAAAACGGAAATGTCGTGTACACGTGCATCTCTATGGGTAAAGTGCCCGTAAAGCCAAACTAAGGATCAACCGTGAATACAACATTCGCCACCCTGGTAATCGCAGACATTTCAGGGAGCACCCCATTGTATAAAGCCGTGGGCGAAGGCGAAGCGCAGCGTCTTATCCAATTGGAACTTGATCGTCTACGTCGCGTACTTGCAACCCATGGCGGCACACAAGTTGGCCAGAAAGGGGATGATGTTTTAAGCTTTTTCCTGGATCCAAACGCGGCGTTGAATGCAGCGATGGGCCTGATCGAACAGTCCCCGGAAACCTCACTGTCTGTGCATGTTGGTGTACATTGCGGGCCGATCGTCATCGCCGAAAAAGGTGTTTATGGCGAAGCGGTGAATGTGACCGCCCGTCTTGCCACGGCCGCCAACCCAGGAGAGGCCTGTGTCAGCAATGGCGTCGCGACGATGCTACAGGAAAACTTGCGCCAGATTCTCAAACCGCTTGGGCAACTCAACCTCAAAGGTTTGACAGAGCGGTTCATGGTCTATTCCCTGATGAACCCGGACATGGACCCGTTTACGCAAACCCGATTGCCGCTGTCCCATGGCCGGACCGAAGATCACTGGAAGCCAGCGGAACGTTTGACCCTTTTGCTTACCCATGGAGAGCGCTCATGGCGCTGCCACGAGAATGGCGAGCTGGCAATTGGCCGGTCACAAGATTGCGACGTCGTGCTGTCCCAACCATGGGTGTCGCGCCTGCATGCTGTTCTCAGTATCAAGGATGGCAAGCTGATCCTGTCAGACCGCAGCACATCCGGTACCTATCTGAAATCTGAGGCTGGTCGTGAAATCCAGCTCAAGCGCGAATCCGTGATGTTGGCAGACAGCGGCTGGATTTCTCCAGCGCTGCCCATTGAACAGTCCGAAACCTGCCTGCAGTTCGAGCTTTTGGGCCGCAGTCAGGTACCACAGAACGTGGCATGAACCACTTCGCTCTCGGATGGAGGGCGTGTCAGATCAACCGCATCGGACTGATCCTCGTAGGGTCGTGACAAAACGTCGTTCAAACGATGGAATGGCGCGTAATCTCCCTGAACGGCCGACTGTATCATCTGCTCAATCCGGTGGTTGCGCGGAATGAAAGCCGGGTTTGCAGCACTCATTACGACGTCAGGAGTATCTTCGCGCTGCAAGCGCGCGCGCCATCCTTCAGCCCATTCGTCATACGCGCCAGGATCAGTGAACTGATCCCGCGCATGATCACCGCCCAGCGCACGAAACGTGTTGGTAAAGTCTGCCTGATTCTGCGCCATCCGCACCAGCAGGTCCGAGATCAGTTCAAGGTCTCCCTCCTCAGCTCGAACCAATCCGATCTTGGCCCGGAACCTCTTCAACCAATGCTCTTGCATCAGGTCAGGCATGGCATGGACAATTTCGGTTGCTTCTTCAACCGCCGCCTCTTTGTCTTCGAACTGCTGAATCAATGAAGTCGCCAATTGCGCCAGATTCCAGACCGCAATCTCAGGCTGGTTGGAATAGGCATAACGCCCCATCCGGTCAATCGAGCTGAACACCGTATTCGGATGATAGGAATCCATAAAGGCGCAAGGTCCATAATCTATGGTTTCACCCGCGATCGAGCTGTTGTCCGTATTCATCACCCCGTGAATAAATCCGACGCTCATCCACTGGGCAATCAGTCGCGCCTGCGCATCGCGCACAGCACGCAGCAATCCCATCGGACCTTGTGCGTCCGGATAGTGACGCTGAATAGCATAGTCTGTCAGCTTTCGCAGATTGTCCAACTGTCCTCGGGCGGCAAAAACCTGAAAGGTACCCACGCGTAAATGGCTCTGCGCCACGCGCGTCAGGATCGCACCGGGCATCGGACCTTCCCGTAACACGATCTCACCGGTCTCGACCGCCGCCAGGGCGCGTGTCGTCGGAATGCCCAGCGCATGCATCGCCTCAGACACGACATATTCGCGCAACACCGGCCCTAGCCAGGCGCGCCCGTCGCCCCGGCGCGAAAACGGCGTCTGGCCCGAGCCTTTCAGCTGAATATCCCGCCTGACCCCATCTGCGCCGATGGTCTCGCCCAACAGAACTGCACGTCCATCTCCAAGCTGGGGGTTATAGGTACCGAACTGGTGCCCGGAATACAGCTGCGCCAAGGGCTCCGCACCTTCCGGAACGATATTTCCCGCAAACGCCCGCGCCATCTCTTCAGCCTCATCGGGCGTTATCCGCAATAGCTTTGCCAGATTGGTATTAAACGCGATCAAATTCGGCGCGCGGACCGGTACAGGAGCCTGCCGCGCAAAGAACCCCTCCGGCAGGCGGGCGTAACTATTGTCAAAAGGGATCATCATGGTCATGCGGCAAACATATGCGCTGGTTACACAATTGCCATAGCGGATCATGCGACGCCGTGCATAATCAGCGCAATCGAACCCGAGGCCGCCATGAACCCACAAGACATCATCAATCACCTGGATCTGCAACCGCACCCCGAAGGAGGTTGGTTCAAAGAAACCTGGCGGGCCGACAATTCCGGCCGTGCCACCGGTACCTGCATCTACTTCCTGCTGACCGAAGGTCAAAGCAGCCATTGGCACAAAGTCGACGCGACCGAGATCTGGCTCTACCATTCAGGCGCACCGTTGACCTTGTCGATCAGCGCAACCGATGCGGGTCCGGCAATCGCTTACACGCTCACCCCGGACTTGGCCAACGGTGCACCCCAGCTGATTGTTCCCAAGGGGCATTGGCAAGCCGCGCGCAGCACCGGCGCTTACACATTGGTCAGTTGCACGGTATCCCCAGGCTTTGAGTTTGAAGGTTTCGAGCTTGCAGGACCCGACTTCGATATACCCGCAAAATAATAATCACTGGACCCACAGGATTACGCACCAAAGCTATCTGCTTCTTCATCTGGCCCAAAATACCCCGGGGGAGAACGCGCAGCGACCGAGGGCAGAGCGCCCTACCCGCCAACCACCTCACTCCGCGCTGGCGACGACACGACGCCGCCTCCAACCAACGCACTGACCCCGGTTGTACCCGGACCAGATGTTGGTAAGCCCCGCGCCACCCGGACCGCAAGATAGGCAAATGCTTGGGCTTCAAGCATATCGCCGTCCAGACCAACCGCCTCAACCGGCCCTACCGGGCAATCCAGCGATACGCGCAGCATTTCCATCAACACCGGGTTCTTGCGGCCACCCCCGGTCACCAGAATGCGCGAAGGTGGCTTGGGGCAATGCTCCATTCCCTGCACAACACCTGCTGCACTCATGCCCGTCAGCGTGGCGACCGCGTCTGCGTCGTTCAGTTCCTTCACCAGATCGATCATTTCCGAGAAATCATTCCGATCCAGCGACTTGGGGGGCATACGATTAAAGAAAGGTTCGGCCAGAAACAGCTCCAGCGCACCGGTTTCGACCGTCCCACCACGCGCCAGTTCGCCATCCTGGTCCATCGGCAGGCCCAATCGCGCCTGCATCAGGTCATCTACCGGCGCATTGGCGGGCCCGGTATCGAAAGCCAGCAACGCCCCAGGTGCTTCGGGTCCATCAAATGACGGATCGACATAAGTCAGGTTTCCCACACCTCCCAGGTTGAGGAAACACATCGGCTCTTGCGCCCCAATCCACTTGGCGCAGGCAAAGTGAAAGAACGGTGCCAACGGTGCCCCTTCGCCGCCCAGCGCCACATCGTCGCTGCGAAAGTCCCAAACCACTGGTAATCCAAGGGCCTGCGACAGGCCCAAACCGTCACCCACCTGCAAAGTCCCACGCCCACGTGGTTCATGCGCCAGCGTTTGGCCGTGGAAGCCGATCAGGTCCACTTCTTCGAATTCAGACAGAACCTCGGCATGCGCGCGAGTTACCAATTCAGCTGCAGTATCGACTTTGGAGCCATGCCACTGCCCGAGCGCTGAGCGCAAGGTCTCACGCTCTTCCTCTGAATACGCCCGGTAGGCAATTGGTCCAAAATCAAAAATTTCCTGCCCATCGGTTTCGATCACTGCCGCGTCGACACCGTCCAGAGAGGTTCCTGACATGGCGCCTAATGATCTGATCGCTCCCGATTTGCTGATGACCCTGCCCACATCGACCTCATTGTTCCGTTCATACACCCGTTTCGCAGGGTTCTGGGCACAACCTGCACGGTAATGCGAAGCCAAGGCAAGACACATCACGCGCGAGCGGCACTTTTCTTGGAAATGGTGCCTTTTCCTTGCCTCTGACGCCGCCTATACAGTGCTCCGCAAACCTAACCCAAAGGGCACGATATGACCTACCACCCCAAATCGGATTTCATCGCCACGATGATCGAGCGCGGCTTTCTCGCCGACTGCACCGATTATCAGGGCCTTGACGACGCGCTGATCTCTGGGGTGCAGACGGCATATATCGGCTATGACGCCACGGCGCAGTCTCTGCATGTGGGTCACTTGATGAACATCATGGTGTTGCGCTGGCTGCAAAAGACCGGTCACAAACCGATCACACTAATGGGTGGAGGCACTACGAAAGTGGGTGATCCGTCATTCCGCTCGGACGAACGCCCATTGCTGGGCCCCGAACAGATCGACGCCAACATCGCGGGCATGAAACAGGTGTTCTCGAAATACCTGTCCTATGATGACAGCGAGACCGGCGCGCTGATGCTGAACAATGCCGAGTGGCTGGACAGCCTGAACTACCTCGATTTCCTGCGCGATATCGGGCGGCATTTCTCAGTAAACCGGATGCTGAGCTTTGAATCCGTTAAATCGCGGCTGGATCGCGAGCAATCGCTGTCGTTCCTCGAATTCAACTACATGATCCTGCAGGCCTATGATTTCCTCGAACTGAACCGCCGGTATAGTTGCGTTCTGCAGATGGGCGGCTCGGACCAGTGGGGCAACATCGTGAACGGCATCGACCTGACGCGCCGCGTATTGGATCACGAAATCTACGGCCTGACCACGCCCCTGCTGACCACAAGCGATGGCCGTAAAATGGGCAAGTCGCAGGGCGGTGCCGTGTGGCTGAACGGCGATATGCTGTCGCCCTACGAATTCTGGCAGTTCTGGCGCAACACCACCGACGCTGATGTAGGCCGGTTCCTGAAAATTTTTACCGAGCTTCCGGTCGACGAATGCGATCGCATGGGCGCGCTGCAAGGGTCCGAGGTCAATGAGGCCAAGGTGCGCCTTGCAAACGAAGTCACCACCCTGCTGCACGGTGCCGAAGCCGCAGCAACCGCAGAGGCAACCGCGCGCGAAGTGTTCGAAAAAGGCGGCGTTGGCGGAGACCTCCCGACCCTAACCCTCAGCGCTTCGGAACTGGGTGACGGCATGTCAATCGTTCAGTTGATCGTTAAATCTGGCCTCGCCAAATCTGGTAAAGAGGCCAAGCGCCTGATCGCCGAAAACGGCGCCAAGCTGGACGATGCCCCGCTGACCGACACAGGCCTAATGATCGACGCAGGTGCACTGTCATCTCCCATCAAATTGAGCGCAGGTAAGAAGCGCCACGCGCTGGTGAAACTTGGTTAATCCAGTCAAAGAACTTCTATCAAGCATTTGTCCTTTGGAGAAATTGTTGCAGATCGAGTAACTCGATCTGCAATTTTTTTTTGCATTCACCCGACGAAGATCGCTATGGGTCCGAAAGAGAAGATCAATTGTCAGAAACTGTTATCAGCCTGTGCCATTTCTGGTCGTTCAGCTCTTGTTTGTGAACTGCGTTGCCCGAAATAGTTTCAAAGTCTACCATGAGTTTTGACGTTCGAAATTTGGGATATTGTGATTATGTCTGTTCAGACAGGTTACCTGCTAATCGCCGATATCACCGGTTACACAGGATACTTGACCCGGTCTGAGTTGGAGCATGCCAACCCAATCATCCATTCTTTGCTTGAGGCAATTGTGATGGAACTGAAAGACCCGATGAAGTTGCGAGGCCTCGAGGGTGACGCCGTTCTCGCTTATTCGAGTGGACCGTTTCCTTCAGGTGAAACTTTTCTCAACATATGTGAAAGCCTCTATCGGGCGTTTGCCGAACGCCGTCGAAACATTGTGCAGAACACAACTTGTCCCTGCAATGCATGTCGCAACGTTGCTGATCTCGATCTGAAGATCCTTGCGCATCACGGGAAATTTGAAGAGCTTTCGATTGGCCCGATGAAAGATATTTCCGGTGCTGACGTCATACTCGTGCATCGGATGGCGAAAACCGATGTGAAAGAGGATACAGGTATCCTCAGCTACGCGCTGTTCTCGGAAGACGCGTTCCAGGCAATGGGCATCGAGTCTGAACTCATGAAATACAGCGCTCAGTTCGAGCATTTTGGCGACGTGCCCATGCGGGTCTATGACCTTGCTGCGGCCTGGCAACGATACCGAGAAGTCGCCGGACCTGTCCGCGTTACAGACGAAGAAGCAGTATTCACAACTCGGCACATGCTGAACGCACCCCCGGGAGTGGCTTGGGAAATGCTTACCGATCCCCGGCTCAAGATGCGCTGGATGATGTTGAAGGACGCCTACCGCGAAGGAGATGCATCGCGCACATCGGTCGGCGTTCGTTTGCACTGCATTCATGAAGCCGCACATTTTCAGATGCTGATAGTCGACTGGCAGCCATTCGAATATGTAACCGACATTCTGCACAACTCCTCCATCGAAGGTCTTACGAATATTGAGACTTATGAATTGGTCCCGACTGAAGAAGGCACCGAAATTGTATTTCGTATGGGCCGACTAACAGACTCTGACGGAAAACATCATCCGGCGGAGGAAGCTGCAGTGATCGAATTATTCGAGAGTTTTTATCCGGCGGCTTTTGGCATTCTCGATGAGATGGCGCTGGAGTTTAATCAAAAGAAACAAGAGTGATAACGCTGAATCTTTGACGGCATCTACGCACCTTAATGGGCTGAGAATATCGTACCATCATCGAACAAGATGCTATCTTTGCAATCAGGGTTGTTCACCTAGAGCCAGATTGTACCGGTTGCCCGCAAGGTGGCAGATGCGGGCCTGATGGTCACCGCGTCGGTGCTGCCAACGCCGATCATACAAAGTGCAGAAAAAAGTAGAACGGTGGTAAAACTGGGTTGATCTAGGTAAACGGCCACCTTTGGGCTTCCTTCGATTTGAAGCCGTTATTTCGGATCGAACAATTCGATCTGAAATTTATTAGCGCCCAACTGGCAGAGGTGCGCTTTGAGTTCGGACTGGGCATTTCCTTGCGTCTAAGTCCACCAAAGGTGATTGACGTTTAATCGATGCGATTAGCGCGTCTATGCAATGCAAGTTCATCGATGCGAGCCTCGATCAGATTCAGCGTTTTAAGATACTCGATGCTCTCTACATCTTTGTAGTTATTCTTGAAATCTTCTTCGGACATGATCTGGGGGATATCTTCGAATCCTATGATGACATCATTTTCCGACCGGATCCCATGTATGAGTTCAGCCCAATCAGGGGCTGGTGTAGACATAAATTTGTTCGACATCCGAATTCCAGAATTATTCGCCGCCAAGTCGGTGAAGTCGAAACCTCCAGACTTAACGGTGTCGTAGAGCTCCTTGAATTCTCCTACTGATACGGCAAAGCCACGGTTGCTTGCGGCTTGCAACGCGGCGGCAGTTGTGAAGTGTCGGCGACTGTCAATGCGTCCATTCAGAGTCAATTCACCACAATCAGCTTTCCAGTTATTGTCCTCAGCAAATTCACTTCCAACCATACCACCAACAATCAAGGTAAAATCTTTCGCGCCACAAAGCAGTGTAAGGGCAATAATCGCGGACGTGTAAGCGTTCGCCACACCCTCGGATTGGCTTCCTTCTTGAGCGGCCTCTAGCATAAACAGCAAGTAGGGCAGGTAACTTCCGCTTGTCGGCAGTTCGCCGAGATCCATTGCTGAACGAAACTTCAAATAATAGCGGTCAATGTCTCCTGAGTCGGTCATGTCGGAACCACGCAAGCTCCCAAAAATCCCTCGCATTAATCCGTTACTACCCATTTCGTTCATCGTCAGACGGAAGGCCACGTCGCCATCATGAATATGCATGCTATCCGCGACGTTCAGAACGATATCACCGAACTGCTCTCCCACAATTACATTACCGCCTATTCGCAGGACGCTAATTGCGAGACTTGGAGGGACTGTGACGGGCCCTAGTTGAACGCCAGAAAGCGCAAAGGGGCCTTCAAATTCGGGTACAGATGCGCGCAGGTTCATCCATTTGTTAGTGTATGGAACTGGGACTGAGGCAATTCCATAAACGCTCTTCCCATCAACACTGAGTTCGCCGCGAAATCCTGGAATGAAGCGCCCTCCTAGCTTTAAGACACTATTGAGCTGATCCTCGCTCGTAGTGAATGAAGCCGTTTCTGATAACTTTGGCTGAATAGCGGACCTCAGGCCTCGTACGAATTCACGCGCTTCTGTCACATCTTTAGGAGAAGGTGGTGCTCCAGTTTCAACTAGTGGAGCGTCCTCGACGACGACCAGGACAAACACAACCAAAGCCATCAACACTGCGGCAAATGAAATTATCAATATCTTTAGAAGTTTGCGCAACATGCATAATCCACTCGGCCAACAACACTTTTAAGTATGCAAGCCCTCAAAAGAGAAATCATCTGAAATCGATGAACGTCAACCTGCGAAACGAATTTGGATAATGCAGCCCAAGCGTCGGAAAATGCCAATGCTCAATTGGTCATGAGATTGTCAAACCTGAGACAACAATACCAACATCAATAACCTTCTTCGGATTGCCGCATTATTGACGACTCCCGGCGTCGTATTTCGCAACAGACTTTCGCATTCCTGCATGTGAGCCCCACCCTTTCCGTTCCACTCTGAACCGGAAGGAGGCACCATATGACCAGAACTGCCACTGCCACACGTACCGGAGGGCGCTCTGCCCGTCGCGCCATCCGCACCGCTCCAAATTTCGAGATGCTACCCGGGCTGACCCATGGCTTACCGCTCTGCGAAGTGATGGACGGAACTCAGGTTGAACGCATCGATGCGGCATCGATGGAAATTCTGGAAAACGTGGGTGTCCAGTTCCGCGACCTCATCGCGCTGGAAGACTGGAAAAAGGCCGGTGCCAAAGTTGTAGGTGAACTGGTCTATCTGGATCGCGGTCTGGTGCGCGAGTTGATCGCGACCATCCCGTCAGACTTCACCTACCACGCGCGCGATCCGAAAAAGAACGTTCGACTTGGTGGCAAACACTCGATTTTTGTACCGATGACCGGCGCGCCGTTCCTGCGCGATCTGGACGATGTGCGCCGCAACCCGACGCTGGACGATCTGGCGATGTTCCACAAGCTCAGCCACATGTTACCCGCGCTTCATTCGTCGGCCCATCATATAGTCGAACCCTATGACCACCCGATCAGCCAGCGACATCTGCGGATCACCTATTCGTCTATGAAACACTCGGACAAGACCTTCATGGGCATGACCACCAGTCCCAAGAATGCCGAAGATGTCATGGAGATGTGCGCGATCCTGTTTGGCGAGGAGTTCCTTGAGGATCACCCTGTCACCACCGGCAACTGCAACGGCAACTCCCCGCTGGTCTGGGATGAAACCATGTTAGGGGCAATGCGGGCCTTCTGTAGCCGTAAGCAGCCTGTGCTGTGCTCGCCCTTCGTACTAGGCGGGGCCAACACGCCTGCCAGTGTACCCGCCACCGTGGCGCAGTTGAACGCCGAAGCACTCAGCGCGTTGGCCTATACGCAGGTGATCCGCAAAGGCGCGCCTGCGATTTACGGGCACTACCTGTCGACTGTATCGATGAAATCTGGTGCACCGATGGCCGGTACGCCCGAGATCAGCCTGATGAACTTCATGATCGGACAGATGGCCCGGTACTATGACGTACCATGGCGCACCTCGAACACGCTGGGCGGGGCAAAAACCTTTGACGCGCAGGCAGGCTATGAATCTGCAACCACTCTGCAGGCGGTGATCCATTCCGGCGCCAACTACATTTGGCATTCGGCCGGTTGGAACGAGGCCGGGATGCACTGCTCGACCGCGAAGTTCATCGTAGACGCGGAACAATGCGCCATGGCCTATCGCATGGCCGAGGGTCCAAAATGGCACGATTTCGATCAGGCGGTTTCCGCCGTTGGTGATATCGGCCCCGGCGGGCACTATCTGGGGCACCCCCACACGCAGGACAATTTCCAAAGCGCGTTCTTCATGCCCGACATGTTCGACAATAATTCGATCGAGCAGTGGCAGGCCGAGGGTTGCGTCGAGATCACCGAACGCGCCCTCAAACAAGCCCGCAAGCTGTTGGCTGAATACCAAGAACCGACGCTCGATATCGCAAAGAACGAAGAGCTGCTGGACTACATCGCACGGCGTGAACGAGAAATTCCAGCAGCCGATGAGTTGAATCAAACATACTGAGATAAACTCCCCTGAAACTCACCCGCCCGAATTATTGGGCGGGTCTTTTCCATTCAGAGACATCGGGAAACACAAAACGTGAGAATTGCTGAAATCCACATCTACGGCCATGATCTACCGGTGAAAAATGGCCCATACACCATGGCCCGCGCCCAAGTCTGGGCGCTGGATACTACGCTGGTCAAACTGGTTGCTGACAACGGTCTAGTCGGATGGGGCGAGACCTGTCCGGTCGGTCCTACCTATGCCGAAGCACATGCGGCAGGCGCACGGGCCGCGCTAGCACAGATGGCACCAGATCTGCTGGGCGCTGAGGTCTCGCCGCTTGGCTTGCATCGCCAAATGGACGGCCTTTTGAACGGTCATAACTACGCCAAAGCGGCAATTGATATCGCGGCGCACGATCTGTTGGGCAAACACTATGGTGTAAGTGTATCGACCCTGCTGGGAGGTGCTGTAACCGACAAAGTGCCCTCGTATTACGCAACAGGCGTCGGCGCACCGGATGACATCGCCCGGTTGTCTGCGGATAAGCAGTCCGAAGGCTATCCTCGCCTGCAGATCAAGGTCGGCGGTCGCCCGGTAGAGCTGGATATCGAAACCATCCGCAAAGTTTGGGAGGTGATCGGTGGCTCTGGCATGCGCCTTGCCGTGGATGGCAACCGTGGCTGGACCACCCGAGATGCGCTGCGTGTCAGCCGCGAATGTCCCGACATTCCCTTCATCATGGAGCAGCCCTGCAACACAATCGAAGATCTGCAGAAAATCCGGCCACAGGTAACTCACGCGATCTACATGGATGAAAACAGCACCAGTCTGAACACCGTCATTACGGCGGCGGGCACCGGGCTGGTCGATGGGTTCGGCATGAAGGTCACCCGTATAGGTGGCCTGCACCCTATGCGTGCCTTCCGCGACCTGTGTGAGGCCCGCAACCTGCCCCATACCTGTGACGATAGCTGGGGCGGCGACATAATCGCGGCGGCCTGCACCCATATCGGTGCTACGGTGAAGACCGAATTGCTCGAAGGTGCATGGCTCGCTGCACCCTATATCGAAGGCAACTATGATCCCGAAAACGGCATCCGGATTGAGGGCGGCCATATTCGCGTTCCGACCGCACCGGGGCTTGGCGTATCACCTGACGAAAGCCGATTTGGCGCGCCAGTCGCATCGTTCTGATTGGGGGCAAACATGGATTTCAATGGAAAAACAGCCCTGGTGACCGGTGCCGCCGGGGGTATCGGAACCTCTCTCGTGCAGCGCCTGCGCGCAGCAGGTGCGCAAGTGGCAGTTGCAGACCGCTCGGTCGACGGGATCGAAGCCGAGGCGCATCTGCCCGGCGATCTGTTGGACACGGCCTATGCCGACGGACTACCCGCCAAAGCCGTACAGGCCCTGGGCAGTCTTGATATCGTGGTCAACAATGCAGGCGTCATTACGCGTGGGGCTGTGACCGAGACTTCGGATGAGGATTGGGCCCTCTCGTTGGGCGTGAATGTAGAGGCGCCGTTCCGCATCTGCCGGGCCGCCATTCCAATCATGGCCGCGGCAGGTGGCGGAGCAATCGTGAACACCGCGTCCTGCTGGGGTCTCCGACCCGGCCCGGATCATGCGGTCTACTGCATGACCAAAGCGGCCATCGCCAGTCTCACACAATGCATGGGGCAGGATCACGCGCATCAAGGCATCCGCATAAACGCCGTTTGCCCCAACGAGGTGAACACACCGATGCTGCGCTCGGGCTTTGCCAAACGGGGGTTCGATCCCGATAGTGCTGTTGCCGAGCTGGGAAAATCAGTGCCGTTGGGCCGGATCGCAGAACCCGAGGATATTGCGGATGTGATCCTGTTTCTGGCCACGGACGCCGCGCGGTATATGTGCGGTGCGTTGGTTGAAGTGAACGGAGGCAAGCCGGTGCAATGAACAGATTTGTCGGAAAAACTGCGCTGGTTACTGGCGGACGCAGCGGCATCGGGCGCGCCATCGCCCAGCGTTTGCGCGACGAAGGGGCCGATGTCTACACCGCTCAACGTGGGCAAGACAACGACTTCCCCTCCTTCCATGCGGATTATTCAGACCCCGATAGCCCCGCACAGATCATCGAGCAGGTCATTGCTCAAGCGGGTCGGCTGGATGTGCTGGTCAACAACGCGGGCATGATGCAGGAAGCATCGGTCGACGACCTGTCTCTGGCTGATTGGCAACGCAACATCATGGTCAACCTGACCGCCCCTTTCTTGCTGATCCAGGCCGCTCTGCCGCATCTGCGCAAAACTAAGGGAAGCATCGTCAACATCGGCTCGGTCGAAGGGTTGGGCAGCAATCCCGGTCATGCTGCCTATTGCGCCTCAAAAGCCGGGCTGCACGGGCTGACCCGCGCGGTTGCCGTCGACCATGGCGCAGAGGGCATCCGCTGTAATGCGGTGGCACCGGGCTGGATAGACACCGATCTCAACCTCGATTTCATCGACAGCATGGACGACCCCGCCGCGTTCCGCCGGGATATCGCGCGCATTCACCCGGTCGGCCGGACAGGTGATCCCCAAGAAGTGGCCGCACTGGCAGCCTTCTTGGCCGCAGATGAGGCCGGTTTTGTCACCGGCCAAGTCTATACAGTCGATGGTGGGCGGATGGCGAAACTCAGCCTGCCATAATTGGTCCCAGAGCTATTCAGCCCCGGATCGCCACTCTTTCCAGCGCATATACGCATTGGCACCGATGGAGGCGAAGGGCTCGGGCGGCAACCGTGGTGGCATCGGCTGCGCCAGAAAATGATCGGCAATCTCGGATTCTTTCTGCAGCACAAGCTCTGCCGCACCCATTCCCTGCAAAGTGCCGCGCGCAATGCCCAGACCGTTCTGACAACACGCGGCAAAAACCCCCTGATCGACTTCGCCAAAGGCCGCCGAGCCATTGCGGCTGAGGCACAGCATCCCGGCCCAGCGATGTTCCATCCCCACATCGGACAAATTCGGAAACCGCTCCTGAAACTTACGGTCATGCACTTTGCCTGCCCGCTTCAAATGGCTCTCGTTACTGTGAATTTCAGGATGAAAGCTGGAACAGGTCCGGATCAGAATACGATCCCCATAGCTGCCCGAAACCCGCCGGACCGAAGTGCCCATCGGATCCGCAGGCGTCACCGACCAGCGCGGCTTCCCGCCCAACTTGGCAATCTGCGCCTCGCTCAACGGTTCGGTCATCGAAGCATAGAGGCAGATATGCATCAGACGCCGCTGGTGGAAACCAAAGCTCTCGATGTGTCCATTATTGGCCAGAATAATGCGGCCGGTCGACACATGCGCCTTTTCGGTTTCGACTTCCCAGCCACTGCCCTTTTTACTGAAACCAGTCACGGGTGAATTCTCAAACACCCCAATCTGTCCTGTAAGGTACGCGGACAGGGCACGGATGTAAGCAGCGGGCTGAATCATCACGGTTCCCGGCGCAAACAGACCCGAAGTGTAATGCGGACTGCCCGTCAGCGCCTGCATCTGATGCGCATCATACAGCTCGCAAGGCTCACCCAAGCGCGCCAGATGCGCGGCGTAATCGGCGTTGTGCCGATCTCCGGCCACCGTCGCAGCAGCATTGATCTTGCCACAGGGGTCGAACGACTCAAGCGACAGATCACACTCTTCTGCCACCTCCGTTGCAAAGGATATGGCCTGACGGTTCAGCGCGATCGTGGCTCGGTCCGCCTCCAACCCATCGCTTGCATAGTTGTCCGAAGCCAGATCATGCGGAAGATCGATCATGAAACCCGAGTTTCGCCCGGCCGAACCTTCGGCAAAGCGCCCGGCCTCCAGCACGAAAACCTTCAGACCCGGATCAAGCTGATGCAGTCGCCGGGCCGCCGTCAGCCCGGCAAAACCACCGCCGATGATGGTCACATCTGCGGTCTGGTCTTGCTCAAGCCGGGGCAGCGATTGCTGCGGCGGCAGGATCGCATTCCATCCCGCCGCGCCGGTCTGCCGGGGCAACCGTTTGGCTGTGTAGGCCGTCAATCCATCGCCTCATCTTCATCGTCAGCAAGATCGATCCAGATAGTCTTCAACTGAGTGTATTGATCATGCGCATGGACCGAATTGTCCCGACCACCAAACCCCGATTGCTTGTAACCACCAAAGGGTGTGCTGATATCCCCTTCACCAAAGCTGTTGACCGTGACGGTTCCCGCACGGATTGCCCTGGCGCCCCGGATGGCGCGTTTGGCGTTGGCCGTGAAGATCGACGCACACAGGCCATACTCAGTGTCATTAGCAATGCTAATCGCCTCGTCAAAGCCAGAGACTTCGATCACCGACAAGACCGGGCCAAAGATTTCCTCGCGCGCCAGCGTGGCATCGTTTCCGGGCACTTCGATCACCGTGGCCTCGACGAACCCATTCTCCGCCTTGCCACCAATCAGCACGGTTTCGGCCTGATCCAGATAGCCGCACACCTTGGAATAATGCCCTTCACTGACAAGCGCGCCCAACCGAGTTTCAGGGTCCAGCGGGTCGCCGACATTCCAGTGCTTGGCATGATGCGCGATCCGTTCCAGCAGTTCTGCCTTCACGTCCTTATGCACGATCAACCGCGACGAGGCCGAGCAATTCTCGCCCATGTTCCAGAACGCGCCATTAACGACATGCGCCGCCACCCGATCCAGATTTTCCGCATCGTCCATCACGATAGCCGGGTTCTTGCCGCCCATCTCAAGCACCACTTCCTTGGCGTTGCTTTCGGCGGAATAGCTCAGGAACTTCTTGCCCGTCACGGTCGAGCCGGTGAAGGACACCATGTCGATACCCATATGTCGCCCGATGGGTTCACCCACCTCGCCGCCGCCGCCGGGCACCACATTCAGCACACCGCGCGGCAACCCGGCTTCAGACGCCAGCTCCGCCACCTTTAGCGAGGTCAGAGAAGTCTCGGTCGCAGGCTTCACCACAACGGAACAGCCCGCCGCCAATGCTGGCCCGATCTTCCATGCCAGCATCAACAAGGGGAAGTTCCACGGCAATACCAGCCCGACCACACCGATGGGTTCGCGCACCACCATGGCAATGTGGTCGTCGCTGGCCGGTGAAACCTGATCATAAATCTTGTCGATCGCCTCGGCATGCCACTTCAGACAGTGGATCGTCTCGGGCACATCCACGGTTTCGCAGTCATAGATGGTCTTGCCGCTATCGATGCTCTCCATCACCGCCAGTTCCCGCGCGTTGCGGGTGATCAGCTTGCACAGGCGGATCAGAACGTCCTTGCGATCCGATGGGTGCATCTTTGACCAACGCCCGTCCTCAAACGCTTCACGCGCCTTTTCAACGGCAAAATCCACATCCTCGACACCGCAGGCTGCAATACTGGTCAGCACCGCGCCAGTGGCGGGGTTCACGGTCTCGAACACCTGTCCCGAGATTGCCGGGCGATAGCCGCCATCAATGAACGCGCCCGTCGGCAAATCCAGATGCGCAGCGATGGATTCGTATTCATCTTTCGTCAGCAAGCTCATGCCTCAATCCTCCGCCACGATATCTGCGATTTTGCGTTTCAGAACGCGCGTCACCTGTTCCAGCGCGCGTTTGTCATCTTTGTTCAGGCCTTTAAGGGGCGACCTGACCATCCCCGCATCGATCCCGTTCATGGTGACGCCATGCTTGATCGTCTGGATGAACTTGCCGCCCTGCTCCAGCACCCGCATCAGCGGCATCAGCGCGCTCATGATGCGGCGGCCTTTGGCAAAGTTGCCCTCGATCACGCAGGCCTGATACAGCGCCACGTGCTCGGCGGGCAGAAAGTTCGATCCGCCGCAGACCCAGAACGGCGCTCCCCAGGCGAAAAACTCCAGCGCCTGATCATCCATGCCGCAGCCCAGCTGAATATGCGGATAATCCCGCGCCAGCAGGTGTACCCGGTTGATATCGCCCGAGCTTTCCTTGATGCCGCAGAAATTCCGGCTGCGGCCCACACGATCCAGGAACTCTTCCCCCATCATCGTGCCGGTCCGGTGCGGATAATTGTAAAGCATCACCGGCAGATCAGCCGCCTTGTCGATCGCCAGAGCGTTCAGCGCATTCTCACGGTCTGTCGGCACCGAATACGGAGGGCTGGCCAACAGGATCGCATCCGCGCCCAGTTCGCGCGCGCCTGAAGCCAATGCAATGGAATCGCCAGTCAGCATCGCTCCGGTTCCCACAACCAGAGGCACTCGCCCTTTCAAACGTTCGTGGGTAAAGCGCGCAAGTTGCAGCCGTTCATCGACGGTCTGGGCATAATTCTCACCGGTCGATCCACCCGAGATCAAACCGTGTACGCCCTGTTCGACCAGATAGTCGATCACCACGGCCAGCGCGTCCCAATTCACGCTGCCATCCGCCGCGTAGGGTGTCACCACCGGCGTATAGATACCCTCAAATCTGAAGATCGGAGTCATGTGTCCCTCATGCAGATGTCTTGCCGGGGACTTGCCCCAGCGGAAAATCCAAACCCTCAGGCATCACGAACAGCTCGATCTGATCGCGTGACAGGGTCCAATGGTCGTCGGCAAGCTGCGCAGCAGCCGCCTCATCGCCCGCCTCGATGGCAGCGATGATGGCGTCGTGCTGATGACTGGCTTGCGACAGGTTTTCGGTCATCTGCGCGGTCTGCGGGCGATAAAATGTCATCCCGATCCGCGCATGGTCGATCAGCAGCCGATTGAACGATGGGGATAAATAGACATTCCCCGCCATCTCTCCGGTCGCCTCGTGAAACCGGGTATTGGCCAGCGTCCGCTCCTCAGCCGAGCCTTTACACAAGGCCTGCCGAAACGTCTGTTGCGCCTCTTTCAACTGATCAATCTGATCAGGCGTCGCATTGGCCGCGGCCAGACGCAGCACCGCGCCATAGATCATCGGCGCAACCAGAAAGAAATCGCGCAACGTGGTATGAGACATCTCAGACACCCGCGCCCCGCGATGGGTGCGCAGGTCCAGATAGCCCTCACCGGCCAACTGCCGGAACACCTCGCGCAACGGCGTGCGCGACAGGCCAAAGGCCTGCGACAGCTGCGCCTCGTCCAGATCCTCTCCGGGGCTCAGGCGCAAGGTCAGAACCGACATCTTGAGATGTTCGGCCAACGCCTCTTTCGGTGATCTGTCCTCGCCCTTCATCCCAAGCCTTCTATTGCCGTTTTCGAATCGCGTATGCGCATAGTGGTATCTCAAGAAAATACATGTTGTATACAGTTAGTTTTCGTGCAGCATGCCGGTACATTCAGAAACGCCCTGATTCCGGTCCACCCCATGCACAAACCGCAAAAATTCACTTTCATACTGGTCGAGGAATTCTCGCACCTCGCCTTCTCATGCGCGGTCGAACCGTTGCGCATTGCCAATTGGGTGGCGGGTGAAGAGCTCTACCAATGGTCCTTTCGGTCAGAGCACGGAGAGCAGGCGGTTTGCTCCAACGGATCAATAACTCTGGTACATGGCGGGCTGCAGTCCGTGCCCAAATGCGACCAGTTGTTTGTTTTGTCGGGCATTCACATGCGAAATCATGTCACGAAGCCACTGCTGGCCACATTGCGCCGTGAACGCGCGCGTGGGACCAATATCGGCGCGCTGTGTTCTGGTGCTTGGTTGCTGGCCGAAGCCGGGTTTCTGGACGGTATGCAGGCTGCAATTCATTGGGAATACCACGATTCTTTTATGGAGGCTTTTCCCGAAATCAACCTGGTTCGCAGCGTTTTTGTCGCTGACGAAAAACACATGACCGCATCGGGCGGCACGGCCACTGCCGATCTGATGCTGCACCTGATCGAACGGGATCACGGCCACGACATGTCCGTCGCCGTTGCCGATCAGATGGTCTATAACGCCGTGCGTAACGCCACCGCTGATCAGCGCGTATCACTGCAATCACGCAACGGGATGCGCAATGCGCATTTGGCCAAGGCGATCAACATCATGACCGAAAACATCCAAAGC
The DNA here is from genome assembly GCF_056539905.1 of Ruegeria sp. AP7. Classification (NCBI taxonomy): domain Bacteria; kingdom Pseudomonadati; phylum Pseudomonadota; class Alphaproteobacteria; order Rhodobacterales; family Roseobacteraceae; genus Ruegeria; species Ruegeria sp. AP7. The sequence continues at coordinate 949,428 of NZ_JBQFVT010000001.1, forward strand.
CCGCTATCGCCATCAGTCATTGCCGCCGATATCGGCATTTCGACCCGGCAACTCGAACGCTTGTTCGGAAAATTCCTGAACACTTCGCCCAAGAAATATTTCATGGAATTGCGCCTAGAACGGGCGCGTAACCTGCTTTTGCAGACCGAGTCCTCAGTGACCGAGGTCGCCTTTGCCTGCGGGTTCGAAAGCGCCGGTCACTTCTCGCGCGTCTATCGTGCGACCTTTGGGATCACGCCCATGCAACAGCGTAGCAGGCTGGATTGATCAACACTGTGACTGGACAGCACCCCCTGCTTGCGATTATCTGAACGAGTGTTCAGATCAAGAAGAGGCCCTTCATGCAACTCTCAACCACAGCTGCAGTCATCACCGGAGGTGCGTCCGGCCTGGGTGAAGCCACAGCCCGTCATTTTGCCGAGAGCGGCGCACAGGTCACCATCCTTGATCGTGATGCCGAGCGCGGCCCTCAGGTCGCGGCTGAGATTGGTGGGTATTTTGCACAGACCGATGTGACGGACGAGGCCTCGGTCGCTGCGGCCATTGCGCAGGCGAAGGACAAGATGGGTCGCATCACCGCGGCGGTGAACTGCGCCGGTATCGCGATCGGAGCCAAAACCGTCGGCAAAGACGGCCCCCACCCCCTGGACGCCTTCCAGCGAACCATCGACATCAATCTGGTCGGCACTTTCAACGTCTCACGCCTTGCCGCCGCCGAAATGGCAAAGAACGATCCCGAACCGGACGGCTCGCGCGGGGTAATCATCAACACCGCCTCTATCGCCGCCTTTGACGGGCAAAAGGGTCAGGCCGCTTATGCGGCCTCGAAAGGCGGAGTGGTCGGCATGACCCTGCCCATGGCCCGCGATCTGGCATCCACTGGCATCCGCGTGATGGCCATCGCACCGGGTATTTTCATGACGCCCATGCTGGCTGGCCTGCCCGAGGAGGTGCAGCAGCAACTTGCAGCGGACGTCCCCAACCCTGCCCGCCTTGGCGATCCCCTTGAATACGGGCGGTTGGCCGGGTTTATCGTCGAGATGGGCTACCTTAACGGAGAGGTTATCCGCATCGACGGTGCCCTCCGGATGAGGTAAATCAATGCCATGACCGAGCGGCAGAAAATGGAGGCAGGCGACTGGTATCGCTGCCTTGATCCGGAACTCGATGCGTTGCGTGCCACCGCGCGCCGTGCTGTCCATGCCCATAACACTTGCCCGCCAGATGAAAGGGGCTATTCGGCTCCGGAACTTGCGGCGCTATTTGCCCATATCGGTCAGGATTGCTTTGTCGAGGCACCATTCCATTGCGCCTACGGAATAAACCTGTCTCTGGGTAATCGGGTTTATCTGAACGCAGGCTGTGTCGTTCTCGACACCGCGCCCGTTCACATCGGCAATGATACGATGCTTGGTCCCACGGTACAGATCTACTGCGCCGAACACGCTAAAGACCCCGCCTTGCGCGCACAGGGTCTGGAAATCGCTCACCCTGTGACAATTGGCGAGAATGTCTGGATCGGCGGTGGTGCGATCATCATGCCCGGCGTCACAATCGGAGACCGCGCCATAATCGGCGCCGGCAGTATCGTCACGAAAGACGTCCCACCAAGGGCAACCGTTGTCGGCAACCCAGCCCGCGCAATCTGACCTCACGCATGGCCGCAAGCCATATGCCGAATACCTTGCACTTCTTCTTTTTCGTAGGCCCGGACCACAGAAAAACAATGTGCCGTGTCAAACACTTCTACGCCTGATTGTAGCTGTTTTGCTTTCTTTAGAGGTGTCACCTTTGCGGACAAAGCGTCCGTTTAGCCAAGATTGCTTTGCTGGTATGTTTCACACATTCGGCAGGTATTGATCAAGCAGAGCGTCCACGAGACCTTCTTGCAAGCGGTATCCTTTCTGCTGGTCTACTCGCAGAATGTCTTCCAATATCACAAACTGTTCCATGCCTGTTGTCATGGCCAAACGTAGAGTCAAGTCTTCGTAATCACTCCGTTTCATCGAACGGCGGACGGGTTCAAGGGCCTCGCCAAATGCTATCACTCTTCTGGCGCCGCGCATTTTGACGGTACCGTCCTGAAGTGATGCCTTTAGCGATTCAGCCAAAAACTGACGGAAGTAAGCCTCATGTTCGCGCGAGAAATCCAAATAGTAGCGCGCCACCGCATGCACACGGCTTCGCACATCCTCAAGTCCTTCCAGCAATCCTGCAGTTGGAGTCACCTCTATGTCGAGGGTCGCATCCAAGGCCAAAACATTGGGGTCTGAGAAGTACCGGTACACTGTCGCGCGGCCAGTTTTCGCTCGCTCTGCGACTCTGGCAAGCGTCACGTTTTCTCCTTCGGACATAAGCTCACGTGCTGCCGACAGCAAGGCCTCTCTTGTTCTGTTCTTTTGATTGGTGCGAGGAGCCAAATCGCGCGTTCCTTAATGATACACTTGTCTCATTAGTAGATATATGTATCATAATGATGCATTCATCGAAGTAAAGGGAGCCGTTGAAATGACAGAGTCTCGTCCACGCACATATCACCTACTTGGTAATCTTCTGACGTTTCACGCGTTTCCTGCTGAAACCGGAGATCGCTGTACTATCGTCGAAATAAAGACCGCCCCGGGAGCGGGTGCGCCTCCCAATCATCATGCTGGCGAAGACGAGAGTTTCTATGTGCTCGAAGGAGAGTTTGAATTTTTCCTGAACGGCGAAACGAGTAAGGTAAGCATCGGTGATTTCGTGAAAGTCCCGGACGGCGCCGTGCATGCGTTTACCTGTATTGGACAAAGCCCAGGTCGCCTGTTATGCGTCAATGCTCCAGGAGTAATGCACGATACATTCTTCACCGAAGCGGGTGAAGCAATGCCAGACGGCACCACAGACATTCCCGCTCCTGACGGACCACCCGACATTCCGGCCATTATGGCGGTGGCCGAAAAGACAGGTATGACAATTTTGTCGCCACAAGGTGCGCCTGCCTGAACTTCATTTTTGAAACGGGAGCCCGCAAATTAGCGTTTCTGTTACGAGTTAGAGAAATGTGCTAAACCTGACACACGGGACCAAACTGACATCGACCGCAAGGGGCTCAAACCGGTTAATAAATCGTGTTCAATCCAGAAGCTCGGGTTTTGTACAACTCGGAGGATTTACCCATTTGACGGTGTTCAACTCGGACTCAACCGGATTCAGCCTTTTCTTCCAGCATCAGCCACTCTTCCTCGGCTGCTGATAGTTTTTCCTGTCGTTCGACCAAGGCGTCTGTCGCTTTCTGAAACTTGACCGGTTCGCGGGTGAACAGCTCGGGGTCGGACATCAGTTCTTCAAGCTTGGCAATCTCAGCCTCAAGGCGCGCGATCTCGGCAGGCAGCTTCTCAAGTCGGTGTTTCTCCGAAAATGACAGCCCCGCCTTCGGCTTCGCCTCTTGCTTTATCTTAGGCTTTGAAGCCCTTTCTTTTTCTTCCTTTTTCTCAACCACGTCGCCGCGCTGCGCGATATAGTCGGACCACCCTCCGGCGTAAACGGTTGCGCGCCCATTGCCCTCCATCGCGATCGTTGTGGTCGCAACTCGATCCAGAAAATCCCGGTCATGGCTGACCAGCAGCACCGTGCCATCATAGTCGTCCAGCAGTTCCTGCAACAAATCCAGGGTTTCAACATCCAGATCGTTTGTCGGTTCATCCAGCACTAGTAGGTTCGAGGTTTTTGCCATCAGCTTGGCCAACAGCAAACGCGCTTTTTCCCCACCAGACAAGGACTTAACAGCCGCTCTTGCCTGTGCGTCATCGAACAGAAACTCTTTGAGATAGCCCACCACATGCTTGGGCTGCCCACCCACCATCACTTGATCAGCCTTGCCAGACACCCGCATCTCGGGATCGCCGGTCAGACTGTCCCACAGGCTCACTTCCGGATCCAACTGCGCACGGGCTTGATCGAACACTGCGATCTCCAGATTGGTGCCCAGAACCACCGATCCTTCATCAGGATCGACCTGACCCAGTAGCATTTTCAGCAGCGTTGTCTTGCCCACACCGTTGGGGCCGACAAAGGCCACACGGTCACCGCGCTGCACCAGAAGATCAAAGTTGCGCACGATCTGCTGAGATCCAAATGCCTTTGAAACGCCAGTGGTTTCGATGACCTTACGCCCGGATTTTGGACCAGATTCCAAAGCCATAGCGGCAGAACCCTGACGTTTGATCTGCGCTGCCCGCTCGGCTCGCAATGCCTGCAGCGCCCGTACCCGGCCCTGATTGCGCTTACGGCGCGCGCTGATACCTTCAACAGCCCATCGCGCCTCGGACTTGATCAAGCGGTTCAACTTGTGGCGCTGTTGATCTTCTTCTTCCCAGACCTTGTCGCGCCAGCTTTCAAAAGCCTCAAACCCCTGCTCCTGCCGCCGTACAACCCCGCGATCAATCCACAGAGTCGCGCGGGTCAATGCACGCAGGAAGGCCCGGTCATGCGAAATCAGAACGTAAGCCGCACGGGTCGATCCCAACTCGCGTTCCAGCCAGGCAATCGCCTCAATATCCAAATGGTTCGTTGGCTCGTCCAGCAGCATCAGGTCTGGTGCCTCGGCCATTAGCTTTGCCAATGACGCCCGCCGTCTTTCCCCGCCAGACGCAGTTTCAACCGGACGGGCGGGATCGAATTTTAAGCCTTCGCCAGCGCGTTCGACCTTATAGAGCTCGCCGGGCTCCAACCCGCTTGAGGCATAGTCACCAAGCGTCGAGAACCCCTGCATATCGGGATCCTGCTCCATGTAACCCACGGATTTACCCGGAGGGATGACAATATCGCCCTGATCGGCCTCAACCAATCCGGCCATTACTTTCATCAAGGTAGATTTACCTGATCCATTACGTCCGACCAGCGCAACGCGATCACCGGGCTGAACCACAAGGTCCAGACAGGAAAACACCGGATCCCCACCGAAGGTCAGAGAGATACCGGACATCTGCAACAAAGGAATTCTCGCCATGCCCGCCAGCTAAACTGGCTGGGGCAAGGCGTCAACGCCCCTGTTTCACCTTTTGAATAATACCCATCTCACCCGGCCACGGCCCGCAGAAGGCGTTTACGCGCAGCTGGAATTGCGCTGATTTCAAGTCCTGTGAACACATGCAGCGTGTTCATCTGGCGATCCACGACCGCATGATCACTGACCCACCCCCCCATTATCAGATAAGTGCGCAGCAATGGCGGCATGCGCAGCATCGCCAGTTTTGCATTTGGTCTGCGACGCAACCGTGTGGCAAACCGAAAAACATCGGGCGCCTTGACCCTTGGCAACCACCGTTTTGGGGCCAAATGCTTGTCTTTGAGCATGGCAAAAGCATCCAGATACTCAACCGTCTCAGTCCCCGCAAAGGACGAGCAGCCAAAAAGCATCTCGACCCCGTTCTGGTCGACATATGCCGTCATTGCCCCCCAGGCGACACGCAAGATATCCGGATCGTGCCGGTCAGGATGAATACAGAAACGACCCATCTCGACCATTGGCCCCGTAAAGCCACGCAGCGCTGACAGGTCATAGAACTGAGCTGAATAACTGCGCCCTACTTCGTCACCGTCCTGCATCGTCAGCATGCGGAAGCAGCATACCAACTCTCCATTGGTACGCATGTCCTCGATCAGCACGTGGCTGCAGTGCTCATCAAAAACATCGCAATCCTGATCCTCGGTCGCGAAGGCCAGCGTCCGCAGCTTCTGTGCCTCGGCCACATCACACGCGGTTTGTGCTAAGCGCGCTTGATAACGGCCCTTCTCCAACAAAACAGCCATGGTCGCATCCTCCTGCCGTGGCTGACCGGTCAATCATCTGGAACACTTATATAGTGCATGTGACCGCCATATGACCGCCACATCGCCCCTACACAGCTCAGTTACTGACTGACCCCCGGAATGTTCGCCGGATTGAAGTTGCCGATATTACCCAACAGCTGACGCAGGAATCCTTTGTCTTCGACATTGGAATCGGTCACGCGGCGGTCAAGGACAATGACATAGCCATCTTCCAGACCAAACCGCTCGATATTGCGGACGACACCGCGTTGGTCGAAGCTGATTGCGACCAACTGGCGCGAAACGACCTCGGGCTTTTTCGGTCCATAGTGACGAATTCGAGACGCGACGTAGTAATAACCCGAATCCCGTACAACACCAGATGCCGTTGGCGCACCGATCGTTTCTTCGACACTTTCGCGTGTGTCGACGCCGACCTTGATCTTGGCCAGATCCTCCGGCGGCGGCACATAGCCGTGATTCTTGAAGATTGGCGAACACGCGCCCGCGACTGCCAAACAGACAGCAAAGACAAGCGTTTTCGATGCTGGTTTCAGCCTGTTCACACCCTTCAACATTGACACCCTCTTGCCATGGCCCCTTGCGGACCCTATCCGATTACAGAAACCGGCGCTCCGGTTCAACACAGGAAAGACTCAACTATGAGCAACCAAACATCATTACGGGTGGCAGACCTGCCTCAGAACGCCGCAACCCCGTTTGAACTGCGCCCAGATAACGACACGCTTGAACCGATCAAACGGGAACTCGGCCTGCTGGGGCTGCGCAAGTTGAGCTTTGTCGGGCAGCTAAGCGCCCAGGGCAAACGTGACTGGCTTCTGAAAGGTAAACTTGGTGCGACGGTGATCCAACCCTGCGTCGTAACGCTTGAACCCGTGACAACCCGGATCGACACGCCAGTCACTCGCGTGTTTCTGGCGGATTGGACCGATCCGGACGAGCCCGAATTCGAAATCCCAGAAGATGACGAGACCGAACCATTGGGCGCTGAAATTGATCCGGCGCAGGTTATGATCGAAGCGTTATCACTTGCGTTGCCGCAATATCCCCGCAAGGACGGTGCCGAACTTGAGCAAGCCGACTATACTGAGCCCGGAAAACAAGCGATGACCGACGAGGATGTCAAACCCTTTGCGGGGCTGGCTGACCTGCGGGATGCGTTGAAAAAAGACGAGTGACAGGCAAGGGATTTCCTGTCATAGCAGGCGGCCAGAAAAACCGCTTGAACATGACGAGAATCGCAGTATTTTCGCGCGCTCATTGGAATTTGGGTTGGACATTGCGGGGCAAGCCCCTTAAACGCGCGTCAAACCACGAGAAAACAAAGTACGTAACCCGGCTGACAGCGAATCTTTCAGCCCATATCAGACAAAGGTTGAGACCATGGCCGTCCAACAGAACAAAGTTTCCAAGTCGCGTCGCAACAACCGCCGCGCACACGACGCTCTGGTTGCTGCAAACCCGAACGAGTGCCCGAACTGCGGCGAGCTGAAGCGCCCGCACCATGTTTGTGCCTCTTGCGGCCACTATGACGATCGTGAAGTCGTCGCTCAGGCCGACGAAATCGACCTGGACGAAGACGCGGCCTAAGCCTGATTGGACGCAGGCCAAGGCATGACGGATCAGCCCACGCAAACCGGACGGATCATCATCTCGGTTGACGCTATGGGCGGAGATTCGGGCCCTGCCGTCGTTGTGGCGGGTATTGCCAAGTCTGCGGACAAGAACCCGAAGATCGGGTTCATCCTGCACGGCCAGGAACAGGAATTGCGCAGGCTGGTTGCCAAACGACGTGTCCTTGATGGGCGCGTCGTTTTTCGTGATTGCCCCGACGTCGTCACGATGGAAGACAAGCCCAGCCAGGTTGTCCGTAGCGGCAAGAACACATCGATGTGGTCGGCACTGGAAGCGGTGCGCGCAGGCGAAGCGCATGGCGCGGTGTCCTGCGGCAACACTGGCGCATTAATGGCAATGTCGATGCTGCGGCTGCGCAAGCTGCCGGGTGTAAACCGCCCTGCCATCGCGATCCTGTGGCCCTCGCGTAATCCACACGGGTTCAATGTGATGCTGGACGTGGGCGCGGATGTACGTGCTGATGCCAAGGATTTGCTGCAATATGCTCTGATGGGTGCTTCATACGCGCGCAACGGTATGGCGCTCAGCCGCCCCCGTATCGGTCTGCTGAACGTCGGAACTGAAGAGCACAAAGGCCGCGCCGAATTGAAAGAGGCGCACGCCATGATCTCGGACTTTGCCGATCAGGCGAATTTTGAGTTCGTGGGCTTTGTCGAAGGTAGTGATATCCCCGGCGATAAGGCCGACGTGATCGTCACAGACGGTTTCACCGGCAACGTTGCGATCAAAACCGGCGAAGGCACCGCGAACCTAATCGGTGATCTGCTGCGCGAGGCATTCAAATATTCGCCCCTGTCCCGCTTGGCATCGATTCTGGCGATCACATCGCTAAACCGCCTTAAAAAGCGGATCGATCCGCGTCGCGTAAACGGCGGCGTGTTCCTCGGGCTGAACGGAACCGTTGTGAAATCCCACGGCGGAGCAGACGCGACAGGTGTTTCGGCTGCGGTCAAACTTGCTTTCACTTTGGCAGAATCCGGCTTTGCCGAAAAATTGGCGGCACGGGTTGCATCAACTGCCGCACTTGCACAAGATGCGGCCCATTCCGTGTCTCAATCGGAATAATAACAAAAAAGGCAGTACCCCAGCATGGCAGGCCGCTCAGTTGTTGTAGGTGTCGGACATTATTTGCCGGAGCGCGTTGTACCAAACGCCGAATTCGAAAAAACTTTGGATACGACGGACGAATGGATTCGCACCCGGTCCGGTATCGAGCGGCGGCATTTCGCAGCCGAGGACGAGACCACATCCGATCTTGCCACCAAAGCAGCCGAGGCTGCGCTGGCCGATGCCGGACTGACGGCAGATGATATCGACGCGATTGTGCTGGCAACCTCGACGGCTGATCTGACCTTCCCGTCAGCCGCGACTATGGTGCAGGCGCGGCTGGGTATGACCAAAGGCTTTGCTTTTGATGTGCAGGCCGTTTGCGCCGGGTTCGTCTTTGCACTTTGCAATGCCAACGCTCTGATCCTGTCTGGACAAGCGAAGCGCGTGCTGGTGATCGGAGCCGAGACATTTTCGCGAATCATGGACTGGACCGACCGGTCCACCTGTGTGCTGTTCGGCGATGGCGCAGGCGCACTTGTGCTGGAATTACAAGATGGGCAAGGCACTTCTGATGATCGCGGCATTCTTTCCACCGACCTGAACTCAGACGGGCGATACAAAGACCTGCTTTATGTTGATGGCGGGGTTTCGACCCAATCAACCGGCCATCTCAGGATGCAAGGTAATCAGGTCTTCCGCCATGCCGTTGAAAAGCTAGCCAATACCGCCGAAGTGGCGCTGGAGCGAGCAGGCCTGACAAGTGACGATGTCGACTGGATTGTGCCACACCAGGCCAATATCCGCATTATTCAAGGCACTGCCAAGAAGATGGGCTTGCCGATGGAAAATGTCGTTGTCACCGTGCAGGATCATGGAAACACCTCCGCTGCGTCGATTCCCTTGGCCTTGTCGGTGGGCAAGAAGAACGGCCAGATCAAAACCGGTGATCTGATTGTAACTGAAGCCATCGGCGGCGGTCTGGCATGGGGTGCGGTTGCCCTACGCTGGTGATGGGCGCAATCCAGCTTACGAAGCCGCCTGCAATTCATTGATATTGACAGTGAATTTCGCATCGCCATATGCTCGCTCATCAACAGGGGAAAAAGTATGGGCGATAAAACACTGACCCGAATGGATCTGAGCGAGGCCGTCTTTCGTGAGGTCGGCCTGTCACGCAATGAAAGTGCGCAGCTTGTCGAAAGCGTTTTGAACCACATGTCCGACGCGTTGGTGCGTGGCGAGCAGGTCAAGATTTCGTCTTTCGGTACATTCAGCGTTCGGGACAAAACTGCCCGCATCGGACGTAATCCCAAGACCGGAGAAGAGGTTCCGATCCAGCCGCGCCGCGTGCTGACCTTCCGCCCGTCGCACCTGATGAAGGATCGCGTCGCTGCAGGGAACCGCAAGTAAGTTCAGGACAGTTTGGTTATGAGTAAGTCCCCCGACGCCTTTCGCACCATTAGTGAAGTTGCGGACTGGCTAGGAGTTCAGGCTCATGTTCTGCGCTTTTGGGAAAGCAAGTTTACGCAGGTAAAGCCGGTAAAGCGTGCCGGTGGGCGGCGATATTACCGCCCGAATGATATGCGATTACTGGGTGGCATCAAGAAACTGCTGCACGAGGATGGCACCACCATCAAAGGCGCACAGAGAATCCTGCGGGAACAAGGCGTTGCACACGTTGCTTCACTTTCACCGAGCCTGGATGACAGCCCGCCCGTTTCGCCCTCGAATGACACAGTTGTTCCGTTTACCGCAGCATCCTCGGCGCAGCCTGCGAACCAGATTAACATGGATCTCGGCGAACCCGGCCAAGCTCCGGCACCAGTAAAGCCCGACATTAGCGACCAACCCAAGCCGCAACCTGATGCAATGGACGCCGCTCCGCTTATGGGCGGAATAGCATCATTGGCATGGAACCGGGCAGAGTATGACGACAAGCTTCTGCACCAAATTGCACCGATTGCGAAAGACCTGCGCCGTTGGCTGGATCGCGTTGAAAACCGGGCGGCGGGATAGCAAAAAAGGCGATGATTTCCTCTTGCCCCTGCCGGGAAAGTCTTTATGAACACCTCAACGTCGGGCTATGGCGCAGCCTGGTAGCGCGTCCGTCTGGGGGACGGAAGGTCGCAGGTTCGAGTCCTGCTAGCCCGACCAAATCACACCGACGTTTATGGCACATAGGCCAGATCCCGCTCTGGCAGCAGAGGGGATCGAGATGACAGGTGTTTGCCCAAATCAGCAGCTTGAGGCGATGATCGCGCGTGGTGAGATTACTGCAAGCCCGGACATCATCCCTGCGCAGGTACAACCGGCCAGCCTTGATCTACGTTTGGGAACAGTAGCTTACCGGGTGCGCGCCTCATTTTTGGCAGGCGAAGGACGGTCTGTTGCAGATCGTCTGGCCGAGTTTGAAATGCACCGCATCGACATCACCGAAGGTGCGGTTCTGGAAAAAGGCTGCGTCTATCTGGTGCCGCTTATGGAATCGCTCGCCCTGCCCGATGACGTCAGTGCGGTGGCCAATGCCAAAAGCTCGACCGGGCGACTGGACCTACTGACCCGTACCATCACCGATGGCGGCACCGAGTTCGACCGGGTGCCATCAGGCTATTCCGGGCCGCTATATGCTGAAATATGCCCGCGCTCTTTCTCGGTTCTGGTGCGCCCCGGCATGCGGCTGAATCAAATCCGTTTCCGCAAGGGTCAAGCCGTGCTGAGCGATGCAGAACTGGCCGCGCTCCATAATGATTCACCCCTGGTCGACGGTCCAGCGGTTATTCAGGACGGGTTGGGCTTTTCGGTCGATCTGCAGCTACCCGATACCGACCTAGTTGGCTATCGCGCCAAACCCCACACCGGGGTGATCGATCTGGACCGGATCGGCGAATACGACCCGCAGGAATACTGGGAAGAGGTACGCACCAAAGACGGACGCATCATCCTTGACCCCGGCGCGTTCTACATTCTCGTCAGCCGCGAAGCAGTGCATATCCCACCGATGTATGCCGCCGAAATGGCCCCCTATCTGGCCATGGTCGGCGAGTTCCGGGTGCACTACGCCGGTTTCTTCGACCCGGGCTTTGGTCATGCCGAAGCGGGCGGCGCAGGATCGCGCGGCGTGTTGGAAGTGCGCTGCCACGAGGCGCCCTTTGTGTTGGAGCACGGACAGGTCGTCGGGCGTTTGGTATATGAGAAAATGGCTGAGATGCCGACGCAGCTGTATGGCGCGGGCATTGCCTCAAACTATCAGGGGCAAGGCCTCAAGCTGTCTAAGCATTTTAAGGCCGTAGGCTAACAATCAAAATTTCATGAAGCGGCGCATCTGCCGAGTTACCTGTTTCATCTGCTTGGCGCTCTGCTTCTGGCGCCCAGCCACATCGCGCATTTGACGATTTGCTTCGGGATCACTTTGGGTCTCTGACGGACCTGGTTTGCGACCGGCCCGGCTCGCCATATCAATACCCTTGTCGACCCCGCGGTTCACAAGGCGGCGCAAAACCTGACGCACGATCATGTCAATGATCCGATTGGCATTCATTGGTTCAACTCCGTTTCCTGCGCACTACAATAGGAATGTTTTACGCCAACAAAAGAGGTGTTTGATTACTCTTCCTCGAACAGCTCGGTCTGATCTTCGTCTTCATCCTGATCCTGCCCTTCACCCAACGGCACTGTGCCTGGAGGCGGCCGGTTTTCCAACAGCCCCGCCGCGCGCAGTTCTTTCAAACCCGGAAGGTCACGGGCGTTTTCCAGACCGAAATGATCCAGAAACTCGGGCGTTACCACAAATGTAACTGGACGGCCCGGCGTCATGCGGCGGCGCCCCAGCCGAATCCACTCCATCTCCAGAAGCTGATCGATGGTGCCACGCGAGACGGAAACGCCGCGGATTTCTTCAATCTCAGCCCTTGTGCAGGGTTGGTGATAGGCAACAATCGCCAGCGTTTCGATGGCTGCCCGGCTCAGCTTGCGCGTCTCAACCGTTTCTTTCTGCATCAGGAAACCCAGGTCGGGTGCGGTACGGATTGCCCATGCCTCACCCACGCGCACCACGCGCACACCGCGCCCTTCGTATCGTTTTTGCAGCGATTCAACTGCTTGTGCAGCATTGCTGCCATGGGGCATCCGCGCTTCGAGATCACCAATCGTCACCGGCTCGGCGCTGGCAAACAACACGGCCTCGACCATACGTTCCTGTTCGGCCAATGGCGGCGCTTCAAACAGAGTGCCGGTCTCTTCTGGGGCGTCAGTCACGTGTTTCGGTCCTCTTACGCAAATGGATCGGTGCAAATGTCTCGCTTTGCTTCATCTCCATATGTCCTTCTTTCACCAGCTCCAGCGAGGCCGCAAAGGTCGCAGCCGTGGCCGAGCGGCGGCGCACCGGATCGGCGTCCCAACCTTCGGGCAGATAGGTCTCCATATCCGTCCAAGCACCGGCAAAACCAATCAGCGGGCGCATACGCTCCAGTGCTTGTTCCATCGTGAAGACGGCATCGCGGTCCATCACAAAGGGTCGGAATTCGTCTCGGGTGCGGATGCGCGCATAGCCCTGCATAAGGTCTAGCAGCGTGGCAGAATAGGTCACGGTGCGGATACGGGTGACATCCTCGCCCTGCCCGCGTTTGAAGAAGTCACGATCCAGCTGATCACGTGCCATCAGACGCGCGGCTGCATCGCGCATGGCCTGCAAGCGTTCCAACTGGAATGCGAGGTGTGCGGCCAATTCTTCACCCGAGGGGCCTTCGTCATCCGGGTCGGGCGGTAGCAACAGGCGGGATTTCAGAAAAGCCAGCCATGCCGCCATCACCAGATAATCCGCCGCCAACTCAATCCGCAGCTGCCGCGCCTTTTCGACAAAGGTCAGATACTGCTGCGCCAGCGCCAGAACCGAGATTTTGCGCAGATCCACCTTTTGCGTGCGTGACAGGGTCAGCAGCACGTCCAACGGGCCTTCAAACCCGTCGACGTCAACAATCAAGGCCTCGGCGGCCAGCCGATCCGCGACCGAGACCGGGTCTTCGCTGAAAAGGTTATCCTGCATATACCTGCCCGCCCATTAGGGCAGATAGTTCCGCTTCGGCGGCTTGGATGTCAAGTTCCCGTGGCGGCTGGCGTCGGGCCAACGCCCGATCTGCGCGGACCTGTGCCGCATCGGTCATTTCTCCAGCGGCTTCGAGCACCTGCGCGCGTTCTTCAAACGCTCCGTTGCAGTGCAAGGCCACATCGCATCCAGCGTCCAGCGCCTGGCGGGCCAGGTCAGCGGGCGTGCCGTTGAGCGCTTTCATCGTGATATCGTCAGTCATAATCAGACCATCGAACCCAATGTGTTCCCTGATCAATGTCATCATTCCGGCAGAAATGGTCGCAGGTCTGGGATCAATCTGGCCATAGACCAAATGCGCCGTCATTCCCATTGGCAGGTCGTTGAGCGCTCGGAACGGCGAAAAATCTGCGTCTTCCAGTGCTTCCAGCGAAAGGTTCACATGAGGCAGGTCGTGATGACTGTCGAGCGTTGATAAGCCATGACCCGGCATGTGCTTCACAACCGGCAGCACTCCGCCGTCCAAATGCCCGTTAGCGACAGCACGGCCAATCGCAGAAACTTGTTCGGGATCAGATCCATAGCAGCGGTTCTTTAGAAACGCGTGTGTGTTGTCGCGAGCCAAGTCAACCATTGGTGCGCAGTTGCTGTCGATGCCCAGCTCCAGCAATTCATGCGCGATCAGGCGATAGCGCAGATACATCGCACGCTCGGCTTGATCTCCGGCACGCGCGACATCATCCAGCGGCGGCATCCATTCACGGGCTAAGGGTGCGCGCAGACGTTGCACGCGGCCCCCTTCCTGATCCACGGTGATCAGGCAATTTCGACCAGCAGCGTCGCGAAAGTCCTCGCACAGAGCGCGGGTCTGGTCGGCGGATTCGATGTTGCGGGCAAACAGAATGAACCCGAATGGGTTCATCTCTTTGAACAATGCTTTCTCATCCGGCGTCAGGCGCAGCCCTTCGGCATCGGTGATGACAGCGCCGAATCTCACCGGACGGCGACCGGGATACAGTCTGCACCCTGCGCGACCAAGGCGGCACAAAACTGACGCGAGTCGCTCAGATCATCAAACCCCATGACCCGCAAGCGATAAAAAGTGCGGCCCCCGCTTGAGGTTTTCTGGATAACGCGCTGTTTTCCATCCATATAATCACCGAACTGACCGTTCAACCGCGCCCATTCCGCTTGCGCCACATCGGCGCTTTCGTAGGCCCCAAGCTGAGCCAGACGCGTGCCTTTGGCCAGCGTATCCGGGTCAACATCCAAACCAACGGCAGCCTTTACGGCCGCGTTTATTGCAGCCTCGGTTGCACTGCTGGACGAGATTGTGCTGGGAGTTGCACGAGCTGGGCGCACATGCGGACGTAGCGAACGGCGCACTCCGGGCAGTGCTGCAATCTTCGGGTCAGGCTGTAGCGCGGCATAGTCCGCCGGATCAATCGCGGGCTCTTCCTCCGGGGTAACCAGCGAGGCCAGCTGCACACCCTGCTCTTGCTCCTGCGCGGGCGCAGGTGCGGCGAGCCCTTGGGCCAAAGCCTGCATGACTGCCTGATCTGTGGCGGGCTCTTCAACCACCTGTACGGCATTCGTCGCCTCAAGCGTCGCCATCGGTGTGTCTTCATCCGTCAGCGACACAGGGCGTGGCGCCAGAATGAGCCGATCTGCCGGAGGTGCAGCGGTTCCAACTGCGGCGACCGCATTCACCGCCAGCCCCTGGTGATCCGCAGGCGTACCGCCGGGGTTTTCGGGTTGCACCCGCATCGGCCCGTCGGCGGCGCGCACAACCGGCACACCGCTAACGTCGCGCATGATCAACTGGTAGCCCCAGACGCCAACACCCGCGACCAGCGCCAGGGACGCAACCGCGCCAAGCACGTTCACAATTCGACCAAGCCCAGCCCCTGCGCGCGGCGCATCGTCATAGCCATAGCTTTCGTCAGGATAGTCATACGCATCTGCAGAGTGCGTTTGATTCGAGTAATGCATCTGCTCGGAGCTGTTCTGCCCCGAGTAATCGTAACGTGCCATATCCGCCTCACCGCCCGTTTCGCGCCTTAAAAAGATGGCGCGCGGGTCATTTCTTGCCTACCTCGTACCGGCGGTTCGGGCGATATTGTTTACCGCATCTCCTGCGCCGGGGTAACGCCAAGAATACCCAAGCCCGCTGAAATCACAACAGAAACAGCGCGTGCCAATGCGATTTTCGATTGGCTTGTGGCAACATCGCCATCCTGGATAAAGCGCAGCTGAGTTTCGTCATTGCCTTTGTTCCACAGCGCATGAAAATCCCCTGCCAATTCATAGAGATAGAATGCGACCCGGTGTGGCTCGTTGGTACGCGCAGCGATTTCCACCAGCCGTGGCCACTCCGCTAGCTTCTTGGCAACAGTCAGCTCAGAGGCGTGATCAATCTTGCCCAGATCGGCCCCTTTAAGGGTCGCATCATCGGCCGCGATCCCGGCTTCGGCCGCGCGGCGCAGTACACTCATGACGCGGGCATGGGCGTATTGCACGTAGAACACCGGGTTCTCGCGGCTTTGTTCCAGCACCTTGTCGAAATCGAAATCCAGCGGCGCGTCGTTCTTGCGAGTCAGCATCACGAAACGGGTCACATCCGGCCCGACCTGATCGACCACATCGCGCAGAGTGACAAAGTTCCCTGCCCGTTTGGACATCTTGAACGGCTCGCCGTTCTTCCACAGCTTCACCAATTGGGTCAGCTTGATATCCAGCGGCACCTTGCCATCGGACAGAGCCGACACTGCTGCCTTCATCCGTTTGACATAGCCGCCGTGGTCCGCACCGAACACATCGATCAACGCGTCAAACCCGCGGCTCACCTTGTCGTAGTGATAGGCGATATCGGGGGCAAAATAGGTCCAGCTGCCATCCGACTTCTTGACCGGGCGATCGACATCATCCCCGTGTTCGGTCGACTTGAACAAGGTCTGTTCGCGCGGCTCCCAATCCTCCGGCTTTTTGCCCTTGGGCGGCTCAAGCACACCTTCATAGATCAAGCCCTTGTCGGTCAAAGACTGCAGCGCTGCCTCGATCCGACCTGTGCCGTAGAGCGACTTCTCTGAGAAGAACACGTCCATCTCGACGCCCAGCGCCTTCAGGTCGGCGCGGATCAGGTCCATCATCGCGTCGGTGGCAAAGTTGCGCAGCTCTTCCAGCCATTCGCTTTCCGGCTTGTCGATCAGGCTGTCACCATATTTCTCTTTCAGCGCCTCGCCAATCGGGATCAGGTAGTCGCCAGGGTACAGACCTTCGGCAATTTCTGGGCTTAGACCATTCGCCTCGCGATACCGCTCATAGGCTGAACGCGCCAACACATCCACCTGCGCGCCGCCATCGTTGATGTAGTATTCGCGTGTCACATCATGGCCCGAATAGGCCAGCAGGCTTGCCAGCGCATCACCGAACACAGCCCCTCGCGTGTGGCCCACATGCAGCGGGCCGGTCGGGTTGGCCGAGACATACTCCACGTTGACCTTCTGACCATGCCCCATGGTCGAACGGCCATAAGCGGCGCCTTTTTCCAGCACCGCAGCCAGCACACCCTGCCAGACCGAAGGCGCAAGCCGCAGGTTTAGAAAGCCCGGGCCCGCCACCTCGGCGCTGGTGATCCGGTCGTCTGCAGACAGCTTGCCTGCCAGTACATCCGCAATATCCCGCGGCTTCATCTTCGCCGGTTTCGCCAGTACCATCGCCGCATTGGTCGCCATGTCGCCATGCGCTGCATCGCGCGGAGGCTCAACCGCCACGTTGTCAAAGCTCAATCCCTCTGGCAGCGCGCCTTCGGACTGCATCTGCGCCAACGCGTCCAGTACAAGGCCGCGGATCTCGGAAAACAGGTTCATTTCGGATGTCCTTTTACTTGTCGCGGGGTTTAACACGCATCGCGGCAAGGTCAATGGACGCCCTTAGTTTGTACTTGGCATAACGCACAGGCCGGGTAGTTTCGGGCCTGACGCCACACACGCCTCGGAGATCCCCATGTACCGCGCTCTGCCCTTAGTCCTGCTTCTATCTGCCGCCATACCCGCATGGGCCGAACTATCGACGCCCGAAGGTCACGTCATTCTGACACTGGGTGGCGCCGTCGATGAGACCAACCTGCCCGCACGAACAGAGAATGACGGTGGCCTGTTCGGTTACCTCGAAGTCACGCACGCAGGAGCGGCCGGGTTCGACGCAACCATGCTGGAGGGATTGGAGCAGATCGAGATCGCTATCCCCTATGGCCCGCCAGAGAGCCAGCGCGACTATATCTTTTCAGGCCCACTGCTGTCCGAAATAATGAAGTTAGCCGGAGCAGAGGGTAAATCCGCCCTGCCCATGGCAATGGACGGTTATCAAGCGGAAATCCCTTGGCAGAGCATCAAAACACATCAACCGATTGTAGCCACCCATGCGGACGGCGTGCCCATGGGAATCGGCGGCTATGGCCCCACAATGATCGTCTTCCCTCCAACCGATGATGCAGAATTGGCTCAGATGCAGGCCAGCCAACAAGTCTGGGCCATTGCCTATATCGCGATTGAATGATCTCCGGTCAGGCGGGCATGGTCCTGCAGCGCAAACCTGTCCGTCATACCCGCGATATAATCCGAGACGATCCGCGCCAACGCCGTTTCGTCAGCCGCCGCCTCGATATCGCCGTGCCAGTGCCCAGGCATCTGCTTCGGGTCGGCAAGATAAATCGGAAAGAGCTCTTCGACGACCTTGCTGACCTTGGTTCGCACTTGCATCACGCTTGGTGCGCGATACATACGCGAAAACAGAAACGCCCGGATTTGCTTGAGCTGAGCCCATAACCCATCTGAGAACTGAATGACCGGATAGCCCAGGTTCCGAATATCCTCGACCGATTGCGCCCTTGAAGAAGCGATCAACTCGCGTGACGTGTCAATAACATCCGAGACCATCACGCCAAAAACCCGCCGCAGCGCTTCATGGCGACGCCGGTATGGGTCCAGACCCGGATATCTGCGATCGACTTTTGCAAAACAGGCATCGATGATGGGAAGTTGCTGAATGTCGTCATCGCTGAACAGACCAGCGCGCAACCCATCGAACAGATCGTGATTGTTATAGGCTATGTCATCAGAAAGCGCGGCCACCTGCGCCTCGGCGCTCGCGTGTGTGTTGAGTTCGAGGTCATAGCCCTGATTGCACTCGGCCAGCGCCCATGGCAATTCGCCTACGACGGGACCGTTATGCTTGGCGATGCCCTCCAGACATTCCCAGGTCAGATTGCAGCCGTCGAACTCGGCATAGTGACGCTCAAGTTTGGTTACGATCCGAATGGCCTGTGCGTTGTGGTCAAAACCGCCATAGGGCTTCATCAACTCGTGCAATGCATCCTCTCCCGTATGACCAAAAGGCGTGTGCCCAAGATCATGCGCCAGAGCGACCGCTTCGGTCAGCTCCGGGTTCAATCCCAAAGCGCCAGCAATCGTCCGCGCCACCTGCGCAACTTCGATTGAGTGGGTCAAACGGGTACGATAGCTGTCACCTTCGTGCTCAACAAAGACCTGTGTCTTGTGCTTGAGCCTCCGAAAGGCACTGGCATGAATAATCCTGTCGCGGTCACGCTGAAAGCATGAACGAAAGCTGCTCTCTTCTTCCGGCACCAATCGCCCCCGCGCGCGGCCCGGATCCGAGGCAAAACCCGCTCTGTCCAATGGTGTTGTCCTTGTCGCCTGTCTTCAGGTTTCATATATTGTACGATACTAAGGAAATAAACCTTTGGAGACTGGCATGAATCTGCCCCCAACAGTTACAGAACGCGCCTTTGATCGCTTGGCCGAGATTGGTGCCGCAGATCAGGGCCAGGCCCTGCGCGTCGCAGTAGAGGGCGGTGGATGTTCAGGATTTCAATACGAAATTGCGCTGGATAAGCCTAAGGAAGACGATTTAGTTTTAGAGGGCAAAGGCCAGAAGGT
This sequence comes from Ruegeria sp. AP7, assembly GCF_056539905.1. NCBI lineage: Bacteria > Pseudomonadati > Pseudomonadota > Alphaproteobacteria > Rhodobacterales > Roseobacteraceae > Ruegeria > Ruegeria sp. AP7. The sequence continues at coordinate 968,922 of NZ_JBQFVT010000001.1, forward strand.
TATCGTCGACTCGATCTCTCTGCCATTTCTGGAAAATGCGGTGATCGATTTCACACAGGAACTGATCGGTGCGCGCTTTGTTATCGAAAACCCCAATGCCACGTCTTCCTGCGGATGCGGTACATCTTTCTCAATGTAGCCAAAGTAGGGGCTTTGCCCCCACACCCCCAAGGTATTTCTAGCCAGATGAAGAGGGATCCGCTCTCTGACTGTCAAGGTCAGAGAGCTTCACCTGGCACGGTCATCGGCGCCTCCGCCTGTACCGCATAATCATTTTTTACAAGTTTGGTTAAGAATCCGTTTCTTCATCTGGCCCAAAATACCTCGGAGCGCGAGGCAGAGCCTCGCTAGCCCGTTCTGTTCCTTGCCGTCAGGTGCAATCTGCGCGATAGGTTGCCGATGGCACCGGAGGATCGCGCATGAAAATCGCCACGTTCAACATCAACGGGATAAAAGCTCGGGCCGAGGCGCTACCGCGCTGGCTGGATGAGGCGCAGCCGGATGTCGTTTTGCTGCAGGAAATCAAATCGATCGATGAGAATTTCCCAAGCGAGATATTCGAAGAACGCGGATACAACGTGGAAACACACGGGCAAAAGAGTTTCAACGGCGTCGCAATCCTTTCGAAACTGCCGTTGGAGGATGTCTCCCGAGGCCTTCCCGGTGATGACGACGATGAACAGGCCCGTTGGATCGAAGCGACTGTCATCGGGAAAAAAGCTCTTCGCATCTGTGGGCTGTATCTGCCTAACGGCAATCCGGTGCCGGGGTCGAAATATGACTACAAGCTTGCATGGATGGAGCGCCTCTATGATCGCGCGCGCGATTTGCTGGCCACCGAAGAGCCCGCGCTGATGGCCGGGGACTACAATATCATTCCGCAAGCCGAGGACGCAAAACGACCCGACGCCTGGCGCGAGGACGCTCTTTTTCGGCCCGAAAGCCGCGCTGCATTTCGAAAAATCTTGAACTTAGGCTTTACCGAAGCCTTCCGCGCTCGCTCGCATGGTCCGGGTCATTATTCGTTCTGGGACTATCAGGCCGGTGCGTGGAACAGAAACGACGGGATTCGGATCGATCACTTCCTTCTGACTCCGCAGGCAGCAGATCTGATGCGCGATTGTCGGATCGATTTCGAGATTCGTGGGCACGAAAAACCTTCGGACCATGTGCCGGTTTGGGTCGATCTCGATCTCTGATGGATTACGCCGTCGCGTCGTAGCTGTAGATCCATTCATAGCGCCGCGCCAAGCGTGGACCGATAGCCATCAAAGCGGCCTGAGCCGCCATCCTCATGGGGCCGCGAAGGTGGAAATTGCGGGCATTAGCTCCGGCGGCGGCGACCACTTGCCGGGCCCGAGGTCGTCTGGTCGCCTCATAGGCAGCCAAAGCGCGGGTAACGCCTGATTGGTCCTGAAACGACCGGATCAGAACCCAGGCGTCTTCCAAAGCAAGGCACGCTCCTTGAGCCATAAAAGGCAACGTCGGATGCGCCGCATCACCAAGCAAGGCCAACCGCCCGTTCTGCCAGCTTTGTGCCACCGGACGCAGGAACAACGCCCACAAATGAACATCATCAACTTCTGACAGGATATCGCGCACCGGTCCTCCAAAATCGGCAAACTGACGGCGTAGGTCATCTGGATCACCCTGGCGCCGCCAACCTTCCTCCTGCCAATCGGAACGCTCTTCGATGGCCACGATGTTCATAAGGTGTTGGTTGCGCAGTGGGTAAGTCACAACATGCCGGCCCGGCCCCATAGTGAGAGACGCTCGCGGCACGTCTTCGCGTTGGTTCCAAGGGATCGTTGCGCGCCAAGCGACCTGATGGGTAAATTTGGGGGCTTCGGGCCCGTTCAAAAGCGGGCGGATTTCACTGCGACCGCCGTCAGCGACGATCGCGCATTCGGCATGCAGCCGTTCGCCACTCTCCAAGACTATCTCGGCCTCTCCCGGGTGTTTGCATGCTTTGCTCACACCCGCGCCCAACCGAATATCGACCCCGGCGTGTATTGCAGCCTTGTGCAACAGGCCCAACAGATCAGCACGATGATAATAGTAAGTCGGTCCGGCAGCCGGAGCCGGAACCCGACTGATTACCCGTCCCTTCCGGTAGTCACGCAGAATGGTCCCGCCAGAGACCTGCCCTGCCTTTGGTGTCTCCCCCGCTACGCCCAAAGCGCGCAGAACTGCCATGCCATTGGCGCTGATCTGCAGCCCCGCACCGACTTCGATCAGTTCAGAGGCTTGTTCCAGCAAGGTTACCCGGGCCCCCTGATTGCGCAAAGCCAGCGCAGTGGCCATGCCACCAATGCCGCCACCTATGACGCAGAAATTCAGACCGTTTATGTTCATGGCTCTGCCATAACGCAAAAACGCCGGGGCGACAGGCCCCGGCGTTGATGTTTTATCTTGATTATCCAGCGATCAATCGTCGCGGTGGACCTTTTCGCGGCGTTCGTGGCGCTCTTGCGCTTCCAAGGTCATCGTTGCGATTGGACGTGCATCCAGACGCTTCAACGAGATCGGATCACCGGTTTTCTCGCAATACCCGTATTCACCCTCGTCAATCCGACGCAAGGCCGAATCGATCTTGGCAACCAGCTTACGCTGACGGTCTCGCGTGCGCAGTTCCAGCGCGCGGTCGGTTTCTTCGCTTGCGCGATCGGCGACATCAGGAATGTTACGGGTGTTGTCCTGCAACCCTTCGATCGTATCGCGGCTGCCTGCGAGTAGTTCTGTCTTCCAATCCATCAGCTTGCGGCGAAAATACTCAAGCTGTCGATCATTCATGAAAGGCTCATCTTCAGCCGGTCGATAATCGTCCGGCAGAAAAACTTCCTGCTTCATATTTGCTCCCTCGGTATGGCCTGAAACGTCTGTTGCTGTTGTATTAGCTGACATTCGGCACCCCCTTCTGCGGAGCGTGTATCCGACGGCGCTGAGATTGTCACTACACAAACGTGTCGCTCGTCGCCGCGTCACTCCGCCTGCTCTAATAATGAGACTTGTAACAACAAAACCTTGTTTTTCTGTGGTTATCACATGGCGTTTTTCGGGCACCTCAGCCACCAAGCTAATTTGATGCAGGCGAATCGCCCGAGAGGGATTGAACTCACGGTAGAATTCATCTCAGCGCGACGCAGCGACCCGGCTTGTAAAAACACCTGCTCCTCTGTAACCCCTGCAAAGCAAACACCGCCCTAACACCATATGAGGGGTCCCATGACCGCACGTTTCCAAGGCACCGCAGAATATGTTGCCACCGACGATTTGAACATTGCTGTGAATGCTGCCGTCACCCTGGAACGCCCTTTGCTGGTCAAGGGTGAACCCGGTACCGGCAAGACTGAGCTGGCGAAACAGGTTGCGGGTGCTTTGGGGCTGACGATGATCGAGTGGAACGTGAAATCCACTACCCGCGCACAACAGGGCCTGTATGAATACGACGCCGTCAGCCGTCTGCGTGACAGCCAGCTTGGCGATGAACGGGTGCATGAGGTGTCGAACTACATCCGCAAGGGCAAGCTGTGGCAGGCTTTTGACGCCGATGAAAAGGTGGTTCTGCTGATCGATGAGATCGACAAGGCCGACATCGAATTTCCCAACGATCTGCTTCAGGAACTCGATAAGATGGAGTTCCACGTCTACGAGACCGGCGAGACGATCAGGGCCAAGAACCGCCCAATCGTGATCATCACCTCAAATAACGAAAAGGAACTGCCGGACGCCTTCCTGCGCCGCTGCTTCTTCCACTACATTCGCTTCCCGGATGAGGCCACGATGCGCCGGATCGTCGAGGTACATCACCCCGGTATCAAAGACGCTCTGCTGACCACTGCACTAACCCAGTTCTACGAAATCCGCGAGACACAAGGGTTGAAGAAAAAGCCCTCGACTTCGGAGGTGCTGGACTGGCTGAAGTTGCTCTTAGCTGAGGATTTAAGTGCCGAGGATCTGAAGCGCGACGGCGTTAACGCGCTGCCAAAACTGCATGGTGCGCTTCTAAAAAATGAGCAGGACGTACATCTGTTTGAACGGCTGGCCTTTATGGCGCGCAGCAAGCGGTGATCACGGCTTGTCATCGGTACGCTCGGATGTCAGCATTGCGTTAACGAAAAACCCCGCGACAATCGGGCCTCCAGAGCAGGAAACATGACAATGTCGACCACCCCCACAATCCGCCCTTTGCGACCAGAGGATCGGGATCAATGGGCGGAGATGTGGCGTGACTACCTTGCATTTTACGAAACCGAGGTGCCGGATACGACTTACAAAAGCACCTTTGCAAGGCTCTTAGGTGATGATCCGAATGACTTTTCCTGTTTTGTCGCCGATCTGGATGGGCAGCTGCTCGGGCTGACTCACTACCTTTTTCATCGCCACGCCTGGAAAGAGGAAAGTGTCTGCTATCTGCAGGATCTCTATGCCCGCCCCGAAGCGCGTGGAACCGGTGTTGGACGCGCCTTGATTCAAGCCGTCTACGACGAAGCGGACAAGCAGAAAGCCCCCTCAGTCTATTGGCTGACACAGGAAAACAACCATACCGCGCGCAAACTCTATGACCGCATCGGCAGGTTGTCGCCGTTCCTGAAGTATCAGCGACCATGAGGCTTTTGGGCGCAACCCTCCTTCTGGCGGCGCTTTCCGCCTGCACCACGGTCGACCGGATTGAGACGCCGACCCGTACCCAGGTGATCGAAGCATCGCTGCCGCCGTCTAAATCCTTCGGTGCGGCCCGTCCCAGCCCGCCTGCCCGTTCAAACAAGAATATCGCCGCCGATTTCCTCTCGCTGCATTTCGCGCTTGAAAGCGGCGCGGAACTTCCGGTCTTTACTCGGTTCGACGAGCCGATCACGGTGCGCCTGACTGGGACGCCCCCTCCAACGATGCAGACCGACCTGAGCCGGCTACTGACACGGCTGCGACGGGAGGCGAAGATCGACATCCGACAGATTCCAGAAGGTCAGGCGAATATCACCATCGAGGCTGTAAGCCAAAAACAAATCCGCCGCATCCTTCCGCAGGCTGCGTGTTTCGTCGTTCCAAACTCTTCAAGCCTGGAAGAATACCGCCGCGACCGGCGGAAAAAGAAAAGCAACTGGACCGAACTTCGCAGCCGCGAGAGGATCGGAATTTTCATCCCCTATGATGCCAGCCCTCAGGAAATTCGCGATTGCCTGCATGAAGAGTTGGCTCAGGCCCTTGGGCCGTTGAACGATCTCTACCGCCTGCCGGATTCTGTGTTCAACGACGATAACTTCCACACTGTTCTGACCGGGTTCGACATGTTGATCCTGCGAACGGCCTACTCGCCCGAGTTGCAGAACGGTATGACAAGCGAACAGGTCGCGGCGGTTTTGCCCGGTGTCCTAAGCCGCCTGAACCCGCGCGGGGATCGCGTTGCACCGCAACCGGTAACCGAGACACCCCGCGCCTGGATAAACGCAGTACAGCGCGCATTGGGGGCCGGCGCGGGCACCGCCAAGCGGGTCAATGCCGCGAAAGAAGCGGCACAGATCGGGCAACAACAAGGCTGGACAGACCACCGCCGCGCCTACCCGCATTACCTGCTGGGGCGCATGGGGCAGTTCGACGACCCCGAAGCCGCGCAGAGGCAATATGACATCGCGAAGAGGTACCTGCGCTCCACACCCGGAACAGAGGTCCAGCGCGCCCATATCACAGCCCAGACTGCGGCATTTGCCTTGGCGCAGGGTCAGGGAGCGCAGGCGCTGCCCGAATTGAACAATGCGATTGATGTCATGACGCGATCCGAAAACGCCGCGCTGCTTGCGACTTTGTTGCTGCTGAAATCCGAAGCTTTGCGCCAGTCTGGGCAAATTGATCAGGCACGCAGCGTTCGGCTGGACAGTATCGGGTGGGCGCGCTACGGCTTCGGCTCGGAATTGGTGGCACGCTCGGTATCGCAAGACATTGCGCAAGCGGCCGCCGCAGGTACGGGTGGTTAACGGCATATGGTAGTGGTTTTGGGCATGGCACTTTTAGGGGCTTTGCTGGGCGTTCGAACTGCGCGGAAACGCAATGGCAGCGGTGCAGATATGGCCCAGTATGCTGCCGGATACGGGATAGCTTTTGCGCTAATCGGACTGGTGATCTCGCTGGTTCTGGTGCGATTGGTCTAAAGATATGTTCCTGCCTTTTTTCGAGAATCTCCGAAACGCCGGTATTCCCGTTTCCTTACGCGAATACCTGACTTTTCTGGAGGGAATGAAAAAGGGCCTCGCCACCTACGATGTCGAAGCCTTCTACTACCTCGCCCGCGTATCGATGGTGAAGGACGAACGCAATATCGACAAGTTCGACCGCGCCTTTGCCGCAAGTTTCGAAGGCCTGGACGCAATCAGTTTTGAGCAGGTGCTCGAGGCCGTCGATATTCCCGCCGAATGGCTTGCAAAGATGGCAGAAAAACATCTGAGCGCCGAAGAAAAGGCCGAGATCGAGGCGCTGGGTGGTTTTGACAAGCTGATGGAGACACTGCGCGAACGCCTGAAAGATCAGCAAGGCCGACATCAAGGCGGCAACAAATGGATCGGGACAGCAGGTACCTCGCCATTCGGGGCCTATGGCTACAATCCCGAAGGCGTGCGCATCGGACAGAAAGAAAGCCGCCATCAACGCGCGGTTAAAGTCTGGGACAAGCGTGAATTCAAGAACATGGATGACACGGTTGAACTCGGCACCCGCAACATCAAGGTCGCCCTGAAACGCCTGCGCCGCTGGGCGCGTGAGGGTGCTGCGGAAGAGCTGGATCTGGATGGCACAATCCGTGCCACCGCCGAGCATGGCTATCTGGATGTCAAAACACGTTCTGAACGGCACAACGCCGTCAAAGTGCTTTTGTTTCTCGATGTGGGTGGTTCAATGGACCCGCATATCAAGGTGGTCGAAGAGCTGTTCTCGGCCGCGCGGACCGAGTTCAAGCATCTGGAATACTACTACTTCCACAATTGTCTCTATGAAGGTGTCTGGCGTGACAACCGCCGCCGCTGGGACCAGCAGACGCCAACGCACGAGGTGCTGCGCACCTACGGGCCGGACTACAGATGCATCTTCGTTGGCGACGCCTCTATGAGCCCCTATGAGATCGCCTACCCCGGCGGCGCAAATGAGCACTGGAACCAGGAGGCCGGACAGGTCTGGTTGCAGCGCGCGCGCGAACAGTGGACATCGAACCTATGGATCAACCCGGTGCCCGAGAAGTATTGGGAATACACCCATTCGATCAGCATGATCCGCGAGATTTTTGAAGATCGCATGGTGCCGATGACTTTGGCGGGTCTGGAACAGGGTATGCGGGAGCTGACACGTTAGGGCGCTTGGAATTCTGATTGGTCGAAAGCTGGAAACAATCAAGCTGAAATCTAATGATTCACGCTCCAAAATGAGCACTCCGGAAACAATCTAAGCTAAGTTCCCCGCCTCTCTCAAATCCATGATACACAGAGCAGGGTTTGAGGCTGGGGGGCTGAGATGACCAACTCCAAATTTCGCAATATTCTGACGTCTGTTTTGACGGTTACTTCGCTGGTTCTTGCATCGGGAGCTGTCGCTACCATTATGCTGGGTCCCGATGCGGCTTATGCCAAGAACGACAAGAGCAATGGTAACGGGAGGGGACCAGGCCGCAGTGGCGGAAAAGGAAAATCCGGCAAAGGCAATGACAGCACCAAGGGCGGCAAAGGAAAATCCGGTAAAGGCCATGGGGCCAAAAGTACGGATAAAGATGCAGGTGGTGCCAAGTTCAATACTCGACGCTCAGGCAAAGCTTTTAAATTTAATAAAAATCAGAATGCAAAATCCCAACGGTCGGCCAAGAACAAGAATAAGGGACAGAACAGCAAAGTCCGGGAAACTACACTGGCGGGCTTTGGACGAGAGTTCAAACGCGATGTTGAGCAACTTTTTGGAAAACGTACGCGATCAAAATCCAATAAAAGTGCCAACCGCGTAAAGAAAAGTCACCGTCAAGCTTCTGTAGCTCCGCTCGAGCATTCCCCGCGCCCTGTTGCCCGTACGGATTATTATTCCAAGCGCCATGTCGACAAAAAACCCGGCACGCGTCGTTACCGCGATCAGCTTGTCGCGGCGATCACCGATCCCGATGGCTCGGATAAGCTGCGTAACCTGAATGCATCCAAGGCGGCAGCGCCGGCGTTCCGCAATGCCTCAGCCAACAGCAATGTGGGCAAGATCGCGACTTATCAGACTGCGGCGGAAACCTATTACGACCTGCGCGATGACCTCTATGAGGCGCGCCGTGAACTGCGTGACCTGAACGAGAGCTATGATGGCCGCAGCAGCGAAGACATCGCTGATGACATCGCCGCGCTTGATCCTGCAGACCCGAATTACGAGGACGATCTCAGTGCGCTTGAGGATGAACTGCGCGATGCTGAGGCCTATGAAGAGGCGCGCGACGATCTGCGCGCGGATGTGAGGGATCTGAGATACGAAACCCGCGACGCGTTGCAAGATGCGGAGGCTGCCTTTTATGACGCTTCGAAAGGGCGGACATTGACCAAGGCGACGCTGGGCGAGTTCCATGGTTATCTCGACCTGCCACAGCCAGGTTACCGGCACAAGGACTGGGCAACGATCCAGCCGGTGCCTTACGATCCTGATGACTACAGCTATTCGGATGATAATACGTTCTATGATGAAACCGACTATCGACTGCGCTACGACAAGCCATATTCCGATCGCAAGAAGGACCGCTACCGCTATTACCGCGATCAGCTTGTCGCGGCGATCACCGATCCCGATGGCTCGGATAAGCTGCGTAACCTGAATGCATCCAAGGCGGCAGCGCCGGCG